>CAMWMR010000014.1 GCA_947175425.1 uncultured Porphyromonadaceae bacterium | reverse complement strand
GGGCGCGCTCGGGACTTTCACCCGTTAGATTATGCCCATGTCGGGCGAACAAAAACAAAAACGTTCCAAAAGTTTTCTTACGATACTTTTGGAACGTTTTTTATTTTGTGGCGTATCAACCGCGGATACGGTCGGCGTAGTGCAGGCGGCGATAGTCTTTCTTCATCAAGCGTCGAGCTGCAACAGCAAGTACGGCAGCCAGTACAACAAGCCAAAGCCCTCCAACAAGCATGTGCGAAGGAATTGCATGTGCAAGCAAAGGCATTATTATGCCCACAACAAGCGAAGCCACCAACAGCACAATCGCGCACAGGGTAACTTTAATCTGCAATTTAAGGTTCTTGTAGAGGAAGATTGTTACGAAGAGCAGCAGCGATATAAAAATATTGAGGATGAGATATACAGTGTTATACGCAGGGGTCAACTGCATTACTACTCCATCATTGAAAGTAAGCTGTCCGAAAGGGCACACGCAGAAAATACCTGTGAGCACGGCAGCCAAAAACAGCAGAACACTCTGCCAACGTTGAATTACCATTTTAAAAACAATATTAATTTAAACGATTAGATTCTTAAACAATAGGTCCGAAATCGGATACGTTCTCGTTATACCGAATAATTTCGGGAATAAGCATCGCATCACTTTCAAATGCCGGAACGGCATCTTTAACGATTTCAAGAATATCGAGCAAGAGAGCAGATGCAGAAGAATAAGAGAAAGGAGTTCTATGCGCGAGTGCAAATACCTGAACGGCGCTGCTTCGTTGGCCGGCAAGCCACAGGGCAACTCCATAGCGCAGTTTTTCAATTTGGGCAGAGTCGCCGTCGCGCTCGTTTGTCTCGTACAGAATTACCGCTTCATCGAAATTTCCATTCAACAGATGCATCCACGGCAACAGCGATTTAACCTCCTTGTCCTCCGCGGGGAGCATATAATCCAGCTTGTGGAGTATATCGAGAGCCGTAACGTAATCTTTTTCGGCAATACATGCTTCGGCATATATTTTGAGGAAACCGGCGTCGTCGCCGAATTGCGTGCAATAAGACTTCAGCATGTCGACAAGCGGCAAGGAAGCAGCCTTTCGCATTCGGGCAATACGCAAGAGCGCCTGCTTGTTTTCGGGGTCGAGCGAAAGCACCAGCTCGCACAAGGATTCGATTTGCGCACTTCGGTTTTTATCGCCGCTGCCAATATATGCCACAATTATACGCTCCAGCAATTCCACATTGTCTATGGCCGCGTGGTCAAGCATGGAGTAATGTTTTGCGGCATTTGAAAAATCTTTTTTTGCAAAACATTTATCGCCCAAGGTGAGATATACTTGTTCGTTGACAACATCCGCACCGAATTTTTCGGGATAATTGTTTGCAAAAACTGCAAGACGATTTCCGAAAGCCTCGTGCCCGGGCAAGAAATTGAAAAAGCGGAAAAGATTCTGCACACAATCGGCAACGATGTTCCTTCGTGTAGGCCGTGCGGCCTGTTCCATTGCCTGTTCAAATTCGGGTGAATCGGACATTGCACGCAGACTGTCCACCATTTGTTCCAAAGCCGGCTGCCGCATGGAAGGAGGCATAGCCATCATTGACATCAACAAAGCATATTTATCGCTGTCGCACAAATGATTCATCATGCTCACCGACTCTATAAACGCAGCCCCTTCGCCTTGATTCAGAGGAGCAAGCGAGCTGTGCGAAGGAGTGAAAGGCATGAGCCAGTTAGGCATGACGTTGAAGAACTCGCCGTGCCTCATTTTGCCTAATGTGAACGCGAAAACATCTTCGCCGCCGAGTTGCGATTCCGTGAAGTTTTTTATTTTCTCGTAGTCTTCGGCCGAGAGGTCGGCGTTAATCAAATCCTCGGGTTTTAGGTCGGCAACTTTGTCACCGAACTTATCACGGAAATTTCGCCCCATCTGCATCAGTTCCGAGAATGCGTTTGTGGCATCGCTTTCCTTTAATGTAGATGTGAGACACATGGCAAGGAGCAAATCCTCAAAGCGCAGAATGTTATCCTTGACGAATTTCTCCATTATCGGCGCCGCCCACGTTTTGGAAAAGTCATTGCAAGCCAAGAGCAGCCATGCAGCCGCATATACTGCCATTCGTTCATCGTCGGCGGCACAGACATCCATAAGCAGTTTCATTCGAGCCTCGTCGGGCGGAACAATCAAGCCAAGCCCAATGGCATTGAGCCAGAACAAACGGTATACCTGAGGGATGTCGGTGTCAAAAAGCATTTCTCTGACAAGAGCGGCCACATCGTTTTTGAGCACCGGAATCACCCACAGACGCAGAAATATATCGCCGGCAATCTGCTCCAGTTTTTTATTTGCCGCCGAATCGGTGAGCGCGCTCAAATCGGTTCTCACTCGTGAAAGTTCGGCAAGAAAATCGCTGAACAGGCTTTCGATATTTTCCTCGGGGCGCAAATCCTCATATCGGTATCGCGCACCCCGCTGACTTGCAGCATTGTTTTTTTCCAAAGCGGCGGCAAACAAGCAATGCAGGGAGCGGAAAAAAGTGTTGAGTTTTTCCATTTCGGCTGCATTAACGGGTGCTGTTCCTCCAACCAAGAAACGTAGCATATAAAAATAGTTTGCCTCGCGGCGATCCACTTCATCCCGAATACTGCTGTCTTGCAAAATATCGGCTACAGAACGAGCCAAACCGAACAATTCCTTATAATTGCCCGAACCAATATTTTTGCCGAAACGTTCGACAAGTTCCTGAAGTGTATGCTTATGTTGCGCGTTCATTCTAAAAATTCAAAAACGCGGATGTCGGGAAAGGCATCCGCAGGTACAAGGAGAAATTGAATATCAAGAGGGTTTTTATGAAGTCGGATAGAATGGAAAGACGAGCCTTGCGAAAACGAATGTACGTTCTTGCGGGACAGTACAATACTGTTGTCGGGCACGGGCTCCTCATCTTCGGGAGTTTCCAAAGGCATGAAATCGATGTAGATACACCCGGCAGATGTATCTACAGTCCATTTCTGCGGGCGTAAAGCCCATTGCATGCCGTGCCGGTCCATAAGTTTGAGCCATACGAGCCAAACGACTACGGTATATGCTATCATTAGAAACATAAACCCGAGAATCCACAGTCGTGAATCGAAAAATCCGGCAACGACAGTAGCAAGCAAAAATATAACAAGCGGAAGCACCCACCTGCTCACAGCTTTACGGGCACGAGCCCCGGCATATGCCGAGGCGGGTACCCTGAAATCGGCTGAGAGAATGCGGGCGGCAGGCTCGGTCATCAGTCTTTTTGAATGGGAGCTACTTTGGGAGTTTCATGTTTTTTAATACCATCGCGTTCCAACAGAGCGTCGATTGTGGGGTCCTGTCCACGGAAACGACGATAGAGTTCGGCGGGATGCTCGGTACCACCTTTGGAAAGAATGTTATTGCGGAAGCTGTCGGCTGCCTCTTTGTTGAAAATGCCTTTTTCCTTGAAGAATGCGAAGGCATCGGCATCCAAAACTTCGGCCCATTTGTAGCTGTAGTAGCCCGAAGCGTAACCTCCGGAGAAGATGTGGCTGAACTGGGGCGAAATCATTGTGTTTTCAATTTCGTCCATAAGTTTCACGGATTCCACTGCTTTGTTTTCGAAAGCCACGGCATCACCGACGGGTTCGGTTATTGAGTGCCATGCCATGTCGAGATAACCGAATCCCAGCTGGCGCATGCACGAATAAGCGGCCTGGAACTGCGACGAGCGCACAAGGCTTTCGACAAGTTCGGCGGGAATTGTCTCACCGGTCTGATAGTGGCGTGCGAAACCGTCGAGGAATTCTTTTTCGGTCAGATAGTTTTCGTTGAACTGCGAGGGGAGTTCCACAAAGTCACGATAAACGGCCGTTCCCGAGAGCGAAGCATATTTTGAATCGGCAAGCAGACCGTGGAGCGAGTGTCCGAATTCGTGAAGGAAAGTTTCCACTTCGGAGGGTGTGAGCAACGAAGGTTTGTCGGCTGTGGGTTTGGTGAAATTCATTACAATGGAAACATGCGGACGGGAGTTTTGACCGTTTTCGTCCACATATTGATCCTTGAAACCTGTCATCCAGGCGCCGGGGCGTTTAGAAGCGCGGGGGAAGAAGTCGGTGTAGAGAACACCGATGTATCGACCGTCGGCATCGTTTACATCGTAAGCTTTCACATCGGGATGATATACCTCGATGTCGGGATTTACCTTGAACTGCAATCCGTAGAGTTTTGTTGCAAGGCCGAATACGCCTTCAATCACATTATCAAGGGAGAAATAGGGGCGGAGTGCTTCTTCGTCGAAAGAATACTTGGCAGCATTGAGCTTGTTGGAGTAGTAGGAGAAATCCCAAGGTTTGAGGTCGACGGGTTTTCCTTCCAGCTGACAGGCAAAATCGGCCAGTTCTTTCATTTCTTTTTCGGCGGCGGGACGATATGCGTCGCGGAGCTTGTCGAGAAGCGCGTAAACGGCTTCGGGATTCTCGGCCATTGTACGCTGCAGGGCATGGCGGGAATAAGTATCACTTCCTAACAGACGGGCGATTTCCATTCGCAGGCGGGCAATTTCCTTAATGTTTTCCAGGTTGGAATATTGTCCCTGCATGTTACGGCCGTTATAGAGGCGGTACATTTTTTCACGCAAATCGCGGCGCGAGGAATATTTCATGAACGGTCCGTAGTCGGGGTATTGCAGAGTGAAAAGATACTCGCCTTCGCGTCCCTTTTGTGCGGCGGCTTCGGCAGCGGCTGCAACAGAGCTTTCGGGGAGTCCGTCGAGGTCGTCTTTACCGAGATAGATTTCGTACTCGTTCATTTCCTTGAGCACATTCTGTCCGAACTCGGTGGTGCGTGCCGACAGTTCGGCTGTGAGGGCACGATACTTCTCGCGATCCTCACCCTGAAGCTTGGCACCGGAAAGTGCAAAGGAATCGTAGGTCTTTTGCAGCAGAGTCATGTCCTCGGCATCGAGGTTGAAGAGTTCGCGGGAATCGTATACCTGTTTCACACGGTTCCACAACTCCTCGTTAAGAATTATTGAAGTTGAGTAATCGCTGAGTTTTTGCGACGATTCCATGGCCACCTGCATCATTGCATCGGTGCTGTTGGCCGAAAGCAAGGGATAAAAAATATTGAGTACGCGGTTGAGATCCTGTCCGGTGCGGTCAAGCGCCACAATTGTGTTTTCGAAATCGGGACGGGTGCGCTGACGTGTAATAGCGTCCACTTCCTGACGAGCGAGTTCAATGCCACGGTCGATTGCGGGCATCCACATTGTATCGTCTATTGCCGAGAATGGAGCGGTTCCGTGGACGGTAGAGTCAAAGGGTTTGTAAAGCGGGTTTTGAGCTTGCATGCTTAATAAAGAAGAGAGTGTTAAAAGAATTAACGATAGTGTTCGTTGCAGCTTAACTTTCATTAGAAACATTTGAAATTGGATTTGTACTAATGCAAAGGTAAACAAAAAAATCTACAAACAAAAATCGTGCCCGACTTGCCGTGTGTCATGCAACAAGGCCGATACCTCATTGAAAGGATCGGCCTTGCGGTGGTGTATGTTTTGGATAAAATGTTTAGAAGCGGAAGCCGGTTGTTACAACAATGTTGTTGTACTTGTCGGTCAATGAAGCCGTGGGTGCGTAGCTGTTCGCGGCCGAAGGTGTGTATGCCGAGAAAGTTCCTGTTCGGCGAGTGTGCTGATAAGTGAGGTCGAGATACCAGCCGCTTACGTGAAAACCGAGTCCGAGGCAAATGTTTTGAGTAGTGTTATCGAACGAATAGCTCGGATCCATGCCTGATGTGAATATTTCGGTTTTGTTGTTGTAAGCCTGTGAGGTAACATTGGAGCCCTGCCGGTTGTAACCTGCCCTTGCGCTGAAATTGTTGCTGAGGCGTACTTCGGCACCGATTCGGAAAATGTTGGCGGCTTTATAGTAGTTTTTAATATCCTCGTTGGCATAGGTATTTTCCACGTATCCCCTGCCCCATGAATCGTTTTCTTTTTTCATTTTCATGTCGGCATATGCAACACGCTCGTAATCGGCGCTGATAATTGCACGTCCGCCAATGGTGTAGGAAGCACCAACCATGAAACGCCAGGGAGTGTTGAGGCGCGAGGTATAGTCGTAGACCGGCGAAGAGAATGAACCGGAGTTAAGAGGACGGCTACCGCTGACGCCGTCGGGAGTGTAATTGTAATCGACAGTAGCTGCACCGGAGTGGCTGAGGTGCAGCCATGTGGGTGTGTGAATTGCAAAGCCTACACGGAAGTCGTCGACGGGGCGAATAATGAGACCGAATTTGAGGTTTGCTCCCGTACCGTTGATTGTGCTTACGTTGTTGAGGTCGAAACCTGCGTTTCCGGAGGTAAGCATATCATATCGTGTATCGTATACAAGAGCTTTTTCCATGCTTTCGCTGTAATATGCCTCGCGGGTGTAGTTAACGTCCATAATACCGATTCCGAAACCCCAGTATACGATATCTTTGACGTTACCGGCAATGTTGATGTCGTACTCATCGGTATATCCTCTTTCGCGGATGTTGTAGAGGGCATCGCCGACTGTTCCGTTACCATAAAGGCCCGAGTAAGTTTGCTCATCGCCGTTGGTATTAATCATGTAGGAGTTATATGCCAGGATAGATAGCCAATCGTTGTTAGAGCTGAAGAAGGGGTCGTATCCCTGTTCATCGAGAATATCGGCAGCATTTGTACCGTTGGTATAACCTGCAATGTAATTTGTCAGAGAACCGGATGTGGGATAATTGTAGCCGTTTACAAGCCTGTCGGTGACAGCGAGGCGGTTATATCCGACGCCCCATTGTATAGCGCTCAGTGCGCCGTTGAGGTTTATAACGCCTACATATCCGATGTTATCGAACTTTGCCCGGGTTTCGTTATCGGAATATTTGCCTGACGAAGTTTCCGAGCCATAGTTACGCATGCTGATATCGAACGTAAGTCCGAGGTCGCTTTTGCGATACAGTCCGAGACCCGCCGGGTTCTGTGTCATACAAGATATATCGCTGCCGAGGGAGGTGAAAGCTCCACCCATTGCGACGAAACGTGCAGTTCCGCGCAATTGGGTTGGAGTTATGTTATAAGCATCGACAGCCGATTGAGCGAGGGCGCCGGAAGCGCCGAGGCCAATGAGAGACAGTGTGAGTATGCTGCGGATATTCATGATTCGAAGAAATTTCTGTAAATAAACGAGTTGAAAACGAAGAAGGGAAAATTAGCGGCGTCCCCGTCCCGAACTTCCCGCTCCACCTCCGCCACGGGTTGAACCCATTCCGGAACCACGGCTGCTGTTGCTGCCTCCGAAAGAGCTTCCACTCGAACGAACCGACGAGGAAGAGTTGTTGCGATAGCTTGACGATGAGTTGTTGCTGTTGTTGTTTCGGTTGTTGTTTACCGTTGATGTACCGGAGCTGTGAGAGCCGCTGCCACGGCTGCTGTTGGTAGAGGGGCGTGCGGTAGTAGTGCCCGAGGAAGCTGCAGAGCTTCCGCTGTTGCCGGGACGGTTATAGGCATTGTTTGTGCCAGTTGTTCCGGGAGTTGCATAAGTGGGGCGACCGCTGTTGCCGGGACGACCGTTATTGCCGGGACGGTAAGAACCCGTATTGTTACCCCACGACGAGGAGGGACCGCGTGTTGACGAAACGCCTCCCACAGCGGGACGATGCGGAGTTGAAGCACCGGGAGAATGAGAAGCCCATGAATTGCCGGGACGCGGAGGTGCTGGATGCCAGCCGCCAACAGGAGGATGCGGGCGGAAATGTCCGCCTGTCCAGCCCCAGCTCCAGCCCCATGAGGGACCGCACCAGGGGTCGAACCAGGGATCGTACCAGCCGAAGGACCAAGGCGAGTAAGCGAAGGACCAACGGTAGTAGGGGTACGACCATGACCAGTATGACGGATATGCCCAGTTCCAGGCATTGTAGCCGTAGATGTAAGGGTCGATATTGTTAATTACGTATATATTAATATCCTGCTCGGAGGGAGTGGAATAATAATATTGCATAAGTTCTTCGTCGCCCGATTCGGCCACAATATCGGGATTATGGAATTTCTCGATACGCCGGGTGTAAGCAAAATCGGTATCGGCGGAATCCTGAGGCGCAACGGTTTCGCCGCGTCGGTTATAGGCATCCACATCAACATTGAGCGGACGTGTAGCAGCGGGAACTTCGGCGTTGTAATAGTCGTAAGAGTACGATTGTGCTACTGCGGCGGCTTTAGCCTGCTCTGCAATTTTTGCCTGTTCCTGCTGTTTCTTTTTCGCTTCCTTCGACGGAGAGTAATAGAGGTCGTCATCGTCGTAACCCGAGGCAAAGGCGCTCATAGGGAGGGCCGCACAAGCGGCGGCTATGCTGACGAGGCTGAATATTCGAAGTATTTTCATCGGAGTTGCCTTAAATGTGGAACAATCATTTTACAGTTAGACTCCGTCCATGCGGAATGGTTTAGAATCTATTTGGCAAATATACACAAAATTACCGAATTACGACATGAATAACGACCCTGTTAAATATTTTTAGAATAATCCTCTGCGAGTAGGCTGTACCCGCAGAGGAAATCACAGGTCAGGATGCAACCACCGAGGGTTATTTCTGCTCGGGTTTCATTTCCAAGGCGGCAATGGCAATTGTGAAACCCCAGTAAATGAATGCAATGGCGGAGAGGAACGATACCATGAGCATATCGCTCACATATCCGGCTTCGAAGAAGAAGAATCCGATGAGACACAGCAGTATACCGTTAATAAGTCCGAGCCACCAGTATTTGCCTCGTCGTCCGACACCGGCGCCTACAAAGGATTCCAAGCCCCAGAAGATGAATATCAAAGCGAGAAAATAGGGGAAAACGAGTTCGGAAAGTATTACACTGCGAACAAGCATGAAACCGATGAAAAGGTCGATAATGCCTCCGGCTATCCACCAGCCCCATGCCTTTGCATGATTAGGCCCTGCAGCCACACACAACTGAACAATGCCGGCGAGCACAAGGAGCCAGCCGAATATCTGCGAAGCAACGGCGTATCCGGCCTGTGGCCAGAACCAGTAAGCGAAGCCCCCGATTACCAATAGAATGCCAACAATCAGGACAAGCCACCACAGGCGCGTCTGTCCGAGATAAGAGTTGAGAGTTTTCATAATTACGCAAAGTTTGAAACGTTAATGTTTTGTTAATTGCTTTTATGCTCTTATAACAATTCATTACGCTCAAATGTTCCCTTGCGTAATTATGCGAAAGGCGGGAGCGTCAACGACGTTTTGGGCGAGGCTTTCGTGCTCCTGTTGATTTTGTTTTTTCTCTTTTTGTGATATTGGCCTGTCGGTGATGAGGAGGCCTGTCGCCAAACAGTCTGGAAATAAGTTCGGGATGTCCTATGCGGTGCAGGGCTCGGGTTATAGCGGTGCAATACTCGGGGTCGTACCAAAAGAAGAACATCCGCTGATCGAGTTTCTGCTCGGGTGTGCTTGCGGTGTATACTTCGGCGCCGGTATACGGGTGGACTCCTGAATAATATATTTCGGTAGCCACTGTCATTGGCGTTGGCGTAAAGTCCTGCACCTGTTCAAGATGAAAGTTGAGGTCTTTGGTTTCGGCGGCAAGTGCAGCCATGTCCTCGAGTCGGCATCCGGGATGTGACGATATAAAATACGGGATTAGCTGCTGGCGAAGTCCGTTGCGTTCGTTCTCGCGGTCGAAAACCTTTTTGAATTTTCCAAAAAGCTCAAATGAGGGCTTGCGCATTACGGATAGCACTGCCTCGGAAGTGTGTTCGGGTGCTACTTTGAGACGTCCCGATACATGGCGTGCTATAAGCTCGGCATTATATTGTTCATTTACAGCGTCGATGCGGGCATTCCCGGTACGGTGCATGGAGAGGTCGTAGCGGACACCGCTTCCCACAAACGATTTTTTAACACCCGGCAATGCATCCACGGCACGATAAATTTCGAGGAGCGGTCCGTGATCGGTGTTAAGATTCGGGCACGGTGAAGGATGAAGACATGAGGGGCGGAGGCATTTTGCGCACTTCGATTTGTCCTTTCCACCCATTGCATACATATTTGCCGACGGACCTCCGAGGTCGCTTATATATCCTTTGAAATCGGGCATGGCAATTACCTGCCTTGCTTCGCGAAGGATAGAGTCGCGGGAACGTGAGGCGATGAATTTTCCCTGATGAGCTGATATTGTGCAGAATGCGCAACCGCCAAAGCATCCGCGGTGCATGTTTATGGAATGGCGAATCATTTCGTAGGCCGGGATTGCCTTTCCTTTGTAACGCGGGTGCGGAAGACGTGTGTACGGCAGGTCGAAGGAGGCATCTATTTCACCTTGCGACATGGCCGGGAACATAGGGTTTACCTTCACAACACAGTTGCCTGTGGGCTGCCACAGGGTGGCGCCGCCGTCCATGCGGTTGCTTTGCTGCTCGACATGCTTGAAATTGAACGACTGCAATTTTTTGTCGCGAAGACAATCCTCGTAGGATGAAAGGATTATGTTTTGCGCATCGGGCTCGGGAATTTCGTTTACCGGACGCAGAACAACCGTCTGCCTGAGGTCTTGAATATCGGCTATTTTCTCCCCTGCGTAAAGTCGGGCGGCGAGTTCAAGAACGCACTTCTCGCCCATTCCGTAGATAATCATATCCAGCTTTGAATCGGTGAGAATGGAAGGGCGAAGACGGTCTTCCCAATAGTCGTAATGCGATACACGACGCAACGAAGCTTCGATTCCGCCACCTATTATCGGCACTTCAGGGAACAAGTCGCGGAGAATACGGGAATATACAATAGTGGGATAGTCGGGCCTTGCGCCGTGACGACCGCCGGGAGTATAGGCATCATCGGAACGGCGGCGACGGTTGGCCGTATAATGGTTTACCATTGAATCCATTGCGCCGGGGCTTACGCCGAAGAATAGCCTTGGAGCGCCGAATTTGCGGAAATCGCGCAAATCGTCCTGCCAGTTGGGCTGCGGCACTATGGCAACTCTATATCCGGCCTTTTGGAGAGTTCGTCCGATGACAGCGGCGCCGAATGCGGGATGATCCACATAGGCATCCCCGGAGAAGAGCACAACATCTACATAATCCCACCCGAGCGCTTTCATTTCCTTGACGGATGTCGGAAGCCAGTCGGTAGGGCGAAGAGTCGTGTAATCGAGTACTGCGTTATTTTCCATTTGTCAAATTCTCCAATCGTTGTTCAAGCTGAATTATTTCATCGCGCAGCTTGGCGGCGGTAATGAATTCCATTTCTTTGGCTGCCTTGAGCATTTCGGCTCGCATTTTATTAATGTTGCGCTGCAGCTCGTCGGCATTCATGTAAGCTACCACGGGGTCGGCGGCAATGTTTACCGTAGCAGCAAATTCCTCGGCATAGGGAGCGGAAGCCTGACGGGTGCGGGACGAATCGGTTTTCGACTTTCGTTTCGAGCTTACGCTTGTAGCGTCCATATCGACTTGTTCCTTTTCCAGCCCGACAATAACGTTTCGGGCTTTTACTATTGCCTGCGGTGTTATTCCGTTCTTTTCGTTATAGGCGAGCTGAATTGCACGGCGACGCTCGGTTTCGTCGATAGTACGGCGCATTGAGTCGGTAATCTTGTCGGCGTACATTATTACTTCGCCGTTGAGATTACGGGCAGCACGTCCAACAGTCTGGGTTAGCGAGCGATGACTACGCAGAAAACCTTCCTTGTCGGCGTCGAGAATGGCAACAAGCGAAACTTCGGGCAAGTCGAGTCCTTCGCGAAGGAGGTTTACTCCAATAAGCACATCAAATTCGCCGGAGCGCAGACCGTCGAGAATTTTAATACGGTCGAGAGTCTCCACATCGCTGTGAATATATGCCGTTTTAATTTTGAGTTTGGTGAAGTAGTCGTTAAGTTCCTCGGCCATTCTCTTTGTGAGAGTTGTTACCAGGGTTCGCTCGTTTCGTTCGATGCGTACCTGAATTTCCTCAAGCAAATGGTCGATTTGGTTTGCCGAGGGAACGACTGTTATTTTCGGGTCGAGCAGACCTGTGGGACGGATAACCTGCTCTACCACCACACCTTCGCAGCGTTCGAGTTCGTAATCGGCAGGCGTTGCGCTTACGAAAATTGTCTGTCCCGACAGCTGCTCGAACTCTTCGAATCGAAGGGGACGGTTGTCGAGGGCTGCAGGTAGCCGGAATCCGTACTGTACGAGATTTTCTTTACGGGAACGGTCGCCTCCATACATTGCCCTGATTTGCGGTACTGTTACGTGGCTTTCGTCAATGATTGTGAGATAGTCCTTCGGGAAATAGTCAAGGAGGCAGAACGGACGGTCACCTTCGTTACGGCCGTCGAAATAACGGGAATAATTCTCTATTCCGGGGCAATAGCCAAGTTCCTTAATCATTTCCACGTCGTAGGTTACGCGTTCTTCCAGACGCTGAGCTTCCAGTTCTCTCAGTTCGCTGCGGAAGAAATCGGCCTGTCGTCCGAGGTCGAGCTGAATGGAGGCAATCGCCGAAGCCTGACGTGCCGGAGATGTCACAAACTGGTTTGCCGGGTAAATGTTGAAACTGCTGTGTGTGCCGAGGTGAGAGTTGTCGTCGGGACGGAGTGTTATTATTTTTTCCACTTCCTCGCCCCAGAAAACCACACGAACCACAATGTCCTCGTATGCCAGACGAACATCCACCGTATCACCTTTTACACGGAAAGTACCCCGGCCAAGTTCCACCTCGTTACGGCTGTAGAGCGCGGCAACCAGTTTACGCAGGAATGCGTTGCGTCCTATGTTATCGCCCGTTTTAACAGTCACCACATTGGCGTTGAAGTCCTCGGGATTTCCCATACCGTACAGACACGAAACAGATGAAACCACCACCACATCGCGCCGCCCCGACAGGAGTGCCGACACGGTTGCAAGACGCAGGCGTTCAATCTCGTCGTTTACCATGAGGTCTTTCTCTATGTACTTGTCGACAGAGGGGATGTAGGCCTCGGGCTGATAATAGTCGTAGTACGAAACAAAGTATTCCACCGCATTATCGGGGAAAAACTGCTTGAATTCGCTGTACAATTGCGCGGCGAGAGTCTTGTTATGGCTAAGAATGAGAGTTGGACGCTGAACCTGCGCAATGACGTTAGCCATCGTGAAAGTTTTGCCGGAGCCTGTTACGCCGAGGAGAGTCTGACTGTCGCGCTCGGCTTCCACGCCTTTCACGAGCTGACGTATTGCTTCGGGCTGGTCACCAGTAGGACTGTATGAAGAATTTAGCCGGAAATCCATTGATATACGAGTTTTAACTTACAAAGTTACTACATTTAATCGCATTAAAAACTTAAAGTCCGAAAAGGTGTTGTAATACTATGAGAATTTAAATATTATTATGAATAAGCTGAATCTTCACGGGCGCGTACCGGTGCTCGTAATCATTATAATTCTATTGCTGACGGGAGTAGGAATATTCCGCCGATGTTCGGAAAGTGCATCTACATTGGCCAACGATTTCAGGCGTCCCGGAAAAGATACCCTGTCGGTAGCGATAGAAATGTCGCGTCTCACCTACTCTCTACACAACGATACTGCCGAGGGCTTCGATTATTCGATACTTCGCCAATATGCCACCGACCATGACAAAGCAGTTGTTTTTCATCCCGTTTCGGAACTTGAGCCGGCTTTCAGCGGCCTCGACAAAGGTCTTTATGATATTGTTGTGGCCTCATTTCCAAGCACAAATGTTCTTAAAGAATATTTCGGAGTAACCGAGCCGGTTTATCTCGACAGGCAGGTACTTGTGCAACGGCGCGGCGAAAACGATTCGCTTCCGACCGTAGAATCGCAGGAACAGCTTATTGGCGACAGCATATGGGTTGTTAACGGCTCATCGGTACAGACACGTCTGCGAAACATGGCTCATGAGCTGGGCGATACCATTTATGTAATATCCCCCGAAGGCTATTCCCAGGAACAACTTGGCATTGCCACAGCTTTGGGCGAGATACGCCATGCCGTTATAAGCGAGGCCGTCGGAAAAAAGCTTGTAGAACAATATCCGGCACTGGATATTTCTACACCAATATCTTTCAATCAGTTCCAGTGCTGGGCTGTGGCAAAAAACGACACTACCCTGCTCAAATCACTTAACACATGGCTCGACGACTTTGAAAGCACGCCACGCTACCGACAGCTGACCGAAGAATATTTACCTTAAGAATCTGTCTCCGGACCTTGTAAATATATTATTACTTGTTAATTAAGGTTGCGGACTATTGTTAAAATGCAATTTTTGCGTTAATTTTGCAAAGCATGGAAATTCCTCACACTATGACACGAGAAGCCGAGTATCGGCACGATTATTTTCTGACCGCCGGCGAGAGCAATGCCGAGGGGCAGCTGCCGCTTTCATTGCTTGCCGAAAGGGTTATTGAAGCTTCAACGGAACATGCCAATGCGCTTGGCATTGGTTACGATGCACTTATCCGAGAGGGAATGGGATGGGTGCTCAGCCGCATGAGCATTGAAATATCGCGGTATCCGAAAATTAACGAACATTATTCACTGGTGACATGGATAGAGAGCTATAACCGTCGCTTTAGCGAACGCAACTGCATGATTACCGGTGATAACGGCGAAGTGTTGGGCTACGTACGCACCATATGGTCGGCCATGAGTTTCAAGACACGCACTTTTGCCGACCTTACCGACTTTGAACGCGAAGCTTTTCCGATAGGCACACGCGAATGTCCTATTTCAAAAATCCCACGAATTGCGCCTATAACGGATGTCTACTCGGAGCGAAGCTATACGTTCAAATACTGCGACTTGGATTTCAACCGCCACGTCAACACCGTGCGCTATATCCAGCTGCTGCTCAACTCCTGGCCTCAGAAACATTTCGACAAATACATTGCCGGACGTTTCGACCTGCTGTTCCACAGCGAATGCCATTACGACGAGACAGTTGCCGTGAGACTTAGCCGGCGCGACGACAGCGGACGCCAATATTGTGAAATAATCGGTGCCGACAATACCCGTGCCATAAGTGCAGGATTTACATGGACAGAAATTAACTGACTCATAACTACATCTTAAACCAAGAGACATGAACAAACTTAAAATTGCCGGAATAGGCGCCGCTGTAGCAGTGCTGACACTGCAGGCTTCGGCCAACAAACCGGCACAGGCAACTCAGGACGAAGTAATTTTGCATGCGTGGTCCTGGCATTTGGACACTATTGCCAACAACATGAAAAAAATTGCCGAGGCAGGCTTTGACATGGTGCAGACCTCGCCGGTACAAGCTTGCTTTGTAGGCGATGGCGGAGGCCCTGCTCTTTTCAGCAAACCCGGCGACAGCATTCAAGGCAAATGGTACTATTACTATCAACCTACCGACTGGACTATAGGCAACTACATGCTCGGAAGCCGCGAAGATTTCAAAGCTATGTGCGACAGCGCATACAAATACGGCGTGCGCGTGCTTGTGGATGTTCTTCCCAACCATACCGCTATTGACCACACCGCCGTACTTCCCGGACTTGACAACGCCGTGGGAGGACACGAAAATCTGTTCCACGCAAACGGTTTCAAACCTATCAGAAACTATAACGACCGCATGGAATGTACCACCGGCCAAATGGGAGGTCTGCCCGACGTGAACACCGAAAATCCCGATTTCCAGTACTATTATCTGCAGTACGTCAACGACCTCATCAACCTTGGCGCACGAGGCTTCCGCTACGATACCGCCAAACACATCGGTCTGCCTTCCGACCCGCTCGATCCCAAAGCCGAACGTAACAACTTCTGGGATATTGCCACCGGCCGCGAGGGTGTCAAAGGCCTGAGCCTTCTAATGCCCGACAGCCTTTATATCTACGGCGAAGTGCTTCAGGACAAGAATACCAAGGAAACAGAATATGCCGAGTATATGGACATGACCGCAAGCTCCTACGGCCACTTCCTGCGTAAAGCTCTCGAGAGCGGCAATGCCAAAGAGGCAGGCCTGGAAAACTGGTATCATCCCGTCGACCCTTCGCGCCTTGTAACATGGGTTGAAAGCCACGATACATACTGCAACGCTCACGAATCGGCAGGACTCAGCGACGAGCAAATCCGCGCAGCATGGGTTTTCCTCAGTGCACGAGCAAACGGCCGTCCTCTGTTCTTCAGTCGTCCCGAAGGAAGCACACGCGAGAATTACTGGGGCACCAACCGCATAGGACATCGCGGCAACGATGAATTCTTCAATCCCTATGTAGTGCTGTCCAACAAACTGCGCCACGCCGTTGCCGGACAGCCCGAAACAATTTACTATAGCGATAACGGCTCGGTTGGCGAAGTATGCCGTGGCAACGAAGCCGCCGTACTGGTTAACTTCTCGCAAAAGGACCAAAAGGTGAAAATGCCTGTAACACTTCCCGACGGAAAATATACCGCTCCGGTTTCCGGCGAGGTATTCACCGTTAAGAACGGAACTGTAAGCGGCAAACTGGCTCCGCTTGGAACATATACTTTAAGTGTAAAACCCATAGAATAAACCCGTAGCGGAGCCTGCCCGTTGAGGTACGGCTCCGCTCCATTTTATTATGCCGGCCATTATCAGACGTTATCCTGCACTTTTTTCGCTACTCATTATAACCATATTAGCCATAGTAACCGGAATAGGGCTTTTCGATTACCCGTGGCTCAACGACGACTTGTTTTACCGCTATCGTTTCCGCGAATATTTTGTGGAGGGCAAGCCGGTAGAACTCTCTTTGCTGTGGGACGAATGTGTGTGGAGGCATATGTACGACAACAGCCGTCTCGCAAGCTTTCTGACTGTTTTTGCAATATTTTTGCCCAATATTGTGCAGACTCTGCTGTCGGTGGCATCTCTTATTTGCGTTCTTTGGTACGGACTTAAAATAGCCGACTGCCGTAATTCATGGACAATGGCAGGATTATGGGGCATGCTGTTCATATGCTTCACTCCTTGGGCCGACCAAATGTACGTTTTTATACTTCAGGTTGCGTATTTGTGGGGCCTGGTTCCTACTCTTGCACTAAGCTACTGCCTTTTATATAACAAAGGCAGCAATACAGCCGTTTATATTTTAGCATTTATCACCGGAGTTTATCAGGAAGCATTGGCATTGCCTGTACTTGTGGGACTTACAACGCTTGTTCTTTTGTTCCCGCAGTTCCGTACACGACGTTCGCTCGTTTGCGCCGCATTGCTTTTCGTCGGTCTTGTATGGCTGTACATGTCGCCCGGCGGACGGTTATACCGCAACGGAACGGGAGTGTTCGCCGAACGTATTCACCTTATTTTGCCCTATGCGCTGCCGGCATTTCTGCTCGCCGCAGCAAGCTTGGGCGTTGCAATGCGCAGACGCCGTTTACCTGCTCCTCTGCTTGTTTTTCTTTCCGTTGCGTCAGTTGTTTCCGCGGTTGTAATGATTGCACTTCCATTCGGACCGAGGCTCGGATGGTGGTCGTGCACAGGCGGCTGGATTGGAATATGTTACATCACAGGCAAAATTACGGAAAAGAAACCACAGCTTAAAAATACCGCAAATATTCTTGCGGCTCTGTGTATTGCCTTCACATTTGTACATCTTGCGGTTGTCAACAACTTATGCAGCCTTGAACGAAAAGTTTACAAAGAAGCCGTTGACGCATACATGGCAACGCCATGCACCACAATCTACATGGAATTTCCTTTGCGTGAGGATATGCCGCTCATCGCACTTCAAAAGCCGCTTATAGCAAATTTGGCAACGCATGGATTTGAACGGAGCGCGCATAAATTTTACAGTCCCGATGCTTGTCCGCCGTCCTATATTCCGCCGGCTTTGAAAAATTACAACGATTCGCTGGCGCCGTTCATTCCCGGCAGCCGCAACGAACTGCGTCTGTTCGATAAATATATAATCGGCGAAGCTACCGAAGATAATCCGTCGATTGAATGGCTGCTGACCGATTACGGCGACGGCAAACCGGCTTGTTACCGACGCTTCACCCGAAACGACTTCTACGATTCCGAGGGAAAACGTCACACTCTGTATGTCCCCGAATTTTATGGTGTATTCCGCAAATACGACAACAGGAATCTTGTTACAGCAGCTCGCTGAGTGCGTCGGAGCAAAAGAGTGTTGGAGTAAATTCTATAATATTGTAGTCGGCAATAAAATGAATGCGGAACGGATCGCGGGAAAGAATCGCCTCGGCCTCCTCAAGAGTATCGGTTTTAATCATAATAACTCCACCCACACGATTTTTGCGGGGTCCCGACATTAACAAAGTTCCTTTTGCATATTCTTCGGCAAGGAAAGCTCTGTGTTCGGCAAGATATTTGTCGACACACTCCAGCGGTTTTGTGTAAGAGAGAACTGCTATAAACATATTCTATTTATCCTCAAAAGTTTCCTTAAGTTTATTGTTGACGGGGCCGAAAATGCAACGCTCGAATTTTGTGCGGAACACTTCGAAGCACTTGTTGCAACGGATACAACGCGACTTTTCCAGTTCGCCTGCCTGAAGACGTGTAACAAAATCGGGCTGAGTGAGCAATGTGCGTCCCATGGCGGCCACATCGGCAACCTGCAAGGCCTTTTCTATGGTAGCCCTTGAGAATATGCCTCCCACCAATGCAATTTTTGCATCAGGCAAAGCGTTTCGGACTGCTGCAGCGGCATCAATAAAATAGCATTCAGCATCGCGAGCCTGTTTGGCAAAACTCATTCCGCTGATATCCAGTAAATCGGCACCTGCTTCATGTAAAGCACTTGCATAGCTTACAAGCATATCGTAATCATCAATACCTGCCAATGTATTGTGAGCATTGAGCTTGACGAAAACGGCAAGTCTGTTTTCAGTAACACGCTTAATTTCCTTTATCATGCGTAGAAGCGGAGCGATGCGGCGCTCGTTATCTCCGCCGTAACAATCGCTACGCTTGTTAAGATCGGAATTGAGAGCTACGGCAAACATATACCAATGAGCGGCATGCAGCTCAACGGCATCGAAACCGGCTTTTGCGGCACGCACTGCAGCATCCACAAACCATTGTACGATAAGGTCGATTTCCGCTACAGTCAGCGAGTTATAATCAACTTTCACCATACCTTTAGGTCCTGCATGCGAAATTTGCGCTACAGCCAAAGCCCCGTACCTGTGCAGTTCGGCCGGGATGCGGGAAAGGCCGGGAATAAAACTGTCGTCGGCAATGGACGGCTGCACGATATCGGCACGCAAAGCCAAATCGGGTACAACGCTCATGTGGCCTGTAATTACAATGCCCACATTATTACGTCCGAGCTCGGAGTACATTTCAATCTGGGCATCGCTGACGGTTCCGTCCGTATTCCCGAGATGATCGTTTGTAGCACTTCGTGCTATACGGTTCTTTGCCGTAGCACCACCCAATTCAAGCGGCGAGAAAGGAGAGATTTTCATAACACTAAAATTCGCTTGAAAAATGGAATCTTATTTTGGGGAAATCGTTTTGAGCCATTGCAAGGACAAAGGAGGAGTCGGCCATGAACACATCGCGTCCCTCGCGGTCAATTGCCATGAACTGGTGTTTGCGCTTTTTGAAAGCTTCGAGCGCCTCGGGTTCATCGCTCTCAATCCAGCATGCTTTATACATGCTCATCGGCTCCCAACGGCACTGGGCACCATATTCGTGCAACAGACGGTATTGAATTACCTCGAACTGGAGCTGTCCGACGGTTCCGACAATTCGGCGGCCGTTGAATGTGTGGGTAAACAACTGAGCCACACCTTCGTCCATTAGTTGCTGAATACCTTTGTCGAGCTGTTTGGCTCGCATGGGGTCGGTATTCTCGATGTACATGAACATTTCGGGCGAGAAGCTCGGCAGACCTTTGTAGTGCAGTTCTTCGCCTTGTGTGAGAGTATCGCCGATTTTAAAGTTTCCTGTATCGGGTATACCCACGATATCGCCCGGGAATGCTTCGTCCACAATATTCTTTTTCTGAGCCATGAATGCCGTGGGTGCTGCAAAACGAAGAGTCTTGCCTGTGCGCATGTGCTTGTAGGGCGCGTTGCGTTCGAAGCGGCCGGAGCATACTTTCACAAAGGCTATACAGCTGCGGTGGTTGGGATCCATGTTGGCGTGAATCTTGAATACGAAACCGCTGAAAGCTTCTTCTTCCGGGCTTACAGTGCGTTCGAGAGCATCGATTTTTCCCGGTGCGGGAGCTATTTTCACAAAACAGTCGAGGAGTTCCTTTACACCGAAAGTATTCAGTGCCGAACCGAAGAAAACGGGTGCAAGTTTTCCCTTGAGGTATTCGTCCACGTTGAACTCGGGATAAACACCTTCTATGAGGTCGAGGTCTTCGCGCAAACGGGCGGCATCGGTTTCGCCTACAGCTTCGTCAATACGCGGGTCGTCGAGATTGTCGATTTCCACACGTTCGGTAGCTTTTTGTTTATCCGGCGTGAAAAGGTCGAGGCTGTGTTCGTATATATTGTATACCCCTTTGAATTTTGCACCTATATTTATAGGCCAAGAAAGAGGACGCACTGCTATTTTGAGTTCGGCTTCGAGTTCATCGAGGATTTCGAAGGGGTCGCGGCCTTCGCGGTCGAGCTTGTTCACAAAAATAATTACGGGAGTATTGCGCATTCGGCACACTTCCATAAGTTTGCGAGTCTGAGATTCCACACCTTTTGCCACGTCGACTACAATAATAACGCTGTCGACAGCCGTAAGCGTGCGGTAAGTGTCCTCTGCAAAATCCTGGTGGCCCGGAGTGTCGAGAATATTGATTTTATAGTCACCGTAATTGAATCCCATTACGGAAGTAGCCACGGATATACCGCGCTGTTTCTCGATTTCCATCCAGTCGGATGTAGCTGTTTTCTTGATTTTGTTGGACTTTACGGCACCTGCAATGTGAATTGCACCGCCAAAAAGGAGCAGTTTCTCGGTAAGGGTTGTTTTACCGGCATCGGGGTGAGAGATGATGGCGAAAGTACGTCGCCTGCTGATTTCGTCGTTAAGATTTGCCATTATTAAAAATTTGCAAGGCAGCGGCGCAGCGCCTCATGCCAGTGAGGAATTTTTATTCCGTAAGTAGCTTTTATACAATGTTTGTCGAGGACGGAGAAAGGAGGCCGTGCGGCAGGGGTTGGAAAATCGGCGCTTGTGACGGGAATAATTTCGGCAGCCTTTTCGGGCATGCCGGCTTCTTCCAACACAGCCACTGCAAAATCATACCACGAGGCGGTTCCTTCGTTGCTGTAGTTATATATTCCCTCGCGCCAGTTTCCGGAGTTTAGAATTGTAACAATAGCACCGGCAAGGTCGGCGGCATAGGTGGGAGTGCCAATCTGGTCGGCAACCACTTTTAGCGGCTTACCGTCTTTTGCCAGTTGCAGAATTGTTTTCACGAAATTATGCCCGTATGGCGAGTACAGCCAACCCGTGCGAATTATTATGCTTTTGGGAGCGAGTCCCAACAAAGCCGTTTCGCCTTTGCGTTTCGTATCGCCGTAAACCGAGAGCGGTTCGGGCTTGTCGCTTTCTTTATAAGGCGTCCATGTGCGGCCGTTGAACACATAATCGGTTGAAATATGCAGTATTTTGTAATCGAGTTCCTCGGCAAGGCGCGCCAGATTCGACACGGCCTCAATGTTTACGTCGCGGCAAAGTTTTTTGTTTTCCTCGGCCCCGTTTACATCGGTATATGCGGCACAATTAATAATGTGTGTAAAATCGGAAGCCTTGAGAAAGGCCTCTACGGCAGTGCGGTCGGTAATGTCGAGCTGCTCTTTACCCACGAAAGTACATTGTATGTCGGCGTTGTTCTCCAGAATATTCCGAAGAGAGCGACCAAGCTGGCCATTGCATCCTGTTACGAGTACGTTCATGCTTATTTATACGTCATATTTCGGTTAATACAGCCCCTCGGGCGGCATTTATTTGAAATGCGGGTGCAAATTTAGCTAAAATATCGCAGAAAGTTAGTAAATTTGCACTCTAAAATATGATAGGATAATCTATGGGATTTTTCGATTTCTTTAACCGCGATAAAAAGCAGAATCTGGACCGCGGGCTGCAAAAGACTAAAGAAGGTGTCTTTAGCAAACTCAAACGTGCTTTTGCAGGACGCCGCAGCATCGACGACGACTTCCTCGACGAACTTGAGGAAATTTTCATTACCAGCGATGTAGGCGCGGAAACGACACTGAAAATTATCGACCGCATACAGGCTCGCGCCGCCCGCGACAAGTACGTGGGTATGGATGAGCTCAACGAGCTTCTGTGCGAGGAAATCAGCGAGCTTCTTGCCGAAAACGATACCGAAACCAACTCGGGGCGTTTCATGCCTCCCGCCGGTAAAAAGCCCTATGTAATTATGGTTGTCGGCGTTAACGGCGTTGGAAAGACAACCACCATAGGCAAACTTGCCTATCACTACAAGGCCGCAGGAAACAAGGTTATGCTCGGTGCCGCCGACACTTTCCGTGCGGCTGCCGTTGAGCAGCTTGACGAATGGGCACGACGCGCCGATGTTGCCATTGTAAAGCAAAAACTCGGTTCCGATGCTGCCGCCGTGGCTTTCGATACATTACAGAGCGCCGTGGCAAACAATGTGGATGTTGTAATTATTGATACAGCAGGCCGACTTCACAACAAGAAGGGGCTTATGGACGAGCTTTCCAAAATTAAAAAGGTTATGGACCGTGTTGTTCCCGGTGCTCCTCACGAGGTTTTGCTTGTGCTCGACGGCTCTACCGGACAAAACGCCTTTGAGCAGGCACGCCAGTTCTCTGCCGCAACACAGGTAACGCACCTTGCCATAACAAAACTCGACGGCACTGCCCGCGGAGGTGTGGTTATCGGTATAAGCGACCAGTTCAAAATTCCCGTGAAAT
Source organism: uncultured Porphyromonadaceae bacterium (assembly GCA_947175425.1). Classification (GTDB taxonomy): domain Bacteria; phylum Bacteroidota; class Bacteroidia; order Bacteroidales; family Muribaculaceae; genus CAG-873. Next base: position 43,185 of record CAMWMR010000014.1, on the reverse strand, counting down.
ACATAGGCATAGGCGAGGGAATAGAAGATTTGCAGCTTTTCAACAAGCGTGCTTTTGTTGAATCTCTTTTCGGTAACCGATGAAAGAACAGCGCAAGCTTGTTTCCATAATCAGTCTGGGCTGTTCCAAAAATCTTGTGGACAGCGAACGCCTTGCACGTCTTTTCGACAGCGCCGGAATATCGGTTAAGTTCACCGAGGACAAACCCGCCGAGGGCTCGTTAGCAGTGGTTAACACCTGCGGTTTTATCGGCGATGCAAAAGAGGAGTCTATAAACACCATTTTGGAACTTATCAACCTCAAGAAAGAGGGATATATCCGCGGAGTGTATGCAATGGGATGTCTTACCGAGCGCTATCGCGAAGAACTTACGACCGAACTTCCCGAACTTGACGGCATTTACGGTAAATTCGACTGGAAAGCAATCGTTGGTGAAATCGAGAAACTGCATGCCGGCAATACCGTTCGTCCGTGGGAACGTATTCTGTCGGGTGCACCACATTACACCTATATTAAAATATCGGAAGGCTGTAACCGCTTCTGCGCCTTCTGCGCCATACCGCTCATTACCGGGCGTCATCACTCGCGTCCTGCCGATGAAATATTGGCCGAAGTGAGCGACCTCGTTTCAAAAGGAACGGTAGAGTTCAATATAATAGCGCAGGATCTTTCGTCGTACGGACGCGACCTTGACGAGGGCGAAAATGCGTTGGCATCGCTGCTTGACAGCATGGCAAACATTGAGGGTGTGGAAATGATACGACTGCACTACGCCTATCCGTCCGACTTCCCCTACTCTATTCTTCCCGTAATGGCGCGGCACGAAAATATATGCAAGTACCTCGACATCGCTCTGCAACACATAAGCGACAAGGTGCTTGAAAACATGCGTCGCCACATTACCGGCAAGGAGACACGCGAATTGCTTGAACGAATCCGCCGCGAAGTTCCGGGAATACATATCCGCACCACTCTTATGGTTGGTTTCCCCGGCGAGGACGAACAGGCTTTTGAGGAGCTTATGCAATTTGTGTCCGAACAGAAGTTCGAACGCATGGGCGCATTTGCCTATTGCGAAGAGGACGGAACTTTCGCCGCCCGACATCTTGATGACAATATCCCCGAGGAAGTCAAGCAAGAGCGCCTGGACAAACTCATGGCTCTTCAGCACGAAATAGGCTGTGAGGTAGCTCAAGCCAAAGCAGGGACAACACAGCGTGTTATAATCGATGAATACGATGCTTCGCTTGACGCTTATGTGGGGCGCACTCAATACGATTCTCCCGAAGTGGATTGCGTGGTATATGTACGCAGCGAAAAAAATCTGCAGCCCGGAAGCATACATTCGGTAACGATAGATTCTGTTGAGGATTTCGACCTTTGGGGTTCACTGTAAACCGATGACCGACAATAGTTTCATCATATATCAGGCTCCCGGGGCTGTCGAAGCGGTGCGCTCTGAACTCAGCAGAGACAATAACGGAGTGCTGCGATTCGGCGATGTGACGCTCCATGCGTGGGACTCCATGCCTGCTGAAATGCCGGTATGCCGCACATCCACAAACCGCAATGATTACACACGCGCGGTTGCAAGCGCAGTGGATGTACTTAAAACCGACGGAGGCAAAACGGTGTTGTGCAGGCAGATATGCGGTGAATTTTCCGATTTTTCGCCAATGCTCATGTGGGAACGATATAGAACGGCCTTTCCCGATATGTTCCGTTTTATACTGTACACCCCGCAAACAGGCTGGTGGATGGGCGCAAGTCCCGAACTGCTCGCGGAATGCCGCGATTCTCACACGGCACACACCCGCGCTTTGGCCGGAACACGCAGCATAACAGAACACAATAAGCCTTGGGACTCAAAAAACTTGCACGAGCATGCTGTTGTAGTCGAAGACATATGCGCACGAGCCGAAGCATTGGGACATGAATGGAAATGTACTCCCGGCACTGCAGGAACGCTGTCCTACAGGAATATCGAGCACCTTTGCACGCCGGTGACAGTAAATTATTCAGGACTTGATAAAAAGTTCCCCATGGAACTGCTCATCGAGGCCATTCATCCGACAGCCGCTATTGCCGGCTACCCCAAACAACGCGCGTTGAGCGAAATAGCTCGTCTCGAAACATTTCCGCGCAATCTCTATGGCGGCTATATAAGTATTCCCGGGCTGGCATATGTAGTACTTAGGTGTGTGCATTTCGATAATACCGGCTGGTGCGTATACACCGGAAGCGGACTCACACCGGATTCCACGCCCGATGACGAGTGGAACGAAACCGAAGCAAAAGCCGCCGGACTTCTCGATTTACTTTATCCTTTCTCCAAATAAAATGAACGACTCTTCCTCCCGACATATTCTTGCCATTCTCCTCTCAGGCATAGGCGGACTGTTACTGCTGTCGCTGGTGCCTTGGAGCCGGCTGACAGGGAATGTAATAAAAGACTTCAATATTTTAGAAGATTTATTCCCAACCGAAGTTAAAATAGCTTCGGCATCCACACAGGCAATAGTCGATCCGGAACTGGAGGCTCTAATGAACGCTTCCTCCGGAACCGACGGCAACGACACTCCTGCTCCCGACGCAGGCACAGCTACCGCCGACTCGCTGACTGTTGATTCTGTTTTAGAGGCCGATATAAAAGAACCCGCATCGGAAGCGCCAATAATCGACGGAATTGTTGCCATAGAAAACTACGGCAGCGGTCCCACACTCGCAAAATTCAAAAAAGCGCTTGCTCAGGCATCCTCGCGCACGGTGCGCATTGCCGTTATAGGCGATTCATTTATTGAAGGTGATATTTTTTGTCAAGACCTCCGCGATATTCTACAGACTCGCTACGGAGGTTGCGGCATAGGATTCTCGGCGCTCTACAGCGAATTCCCCGGCTTCCGCCAAAGTATAAGACTGAGTGCGAGCGGCTGGACGCTTAAAGACATCCGCAATCAGGGAAATTCCGATACACTTCGCACACTCTCGGGCGACTATACCATAGCCAACGCTCCTGTGCGCAGCAGCTACAAAGCTTCCAAAACCTTTGACGGCACAAAAGGCTGGGAGCGCTCCTCGTTCGTTTTCATCGCTCCCGACAGTGGCTCGGTTACTCTGACGCTTGCCGACGGCACAAGCAAAACATTGCCCGTAACCGGTTCACGCACTCCTCAAAACATAAGCGTGAGCGGACGAACCGAGTCTCTGACCGTAACAAGCGATGTTGCCGGTCTTATCGGCCTTGGGGTATATCTTGACGGCAACACCGGCGTGCAAGTTGACTGCATGTCCATTCGCGGCAATTCGGGTATTGGCTTGCGCAGGCTCAACCGGCAGTTGTGCCGTGAAATGACACAAACGGCCGATTACAGCCTCATAATACTTGAATTCGGCATGAACGCACTCAGCGCCGAACAAACCAATTACAATGCCTACGGAGCCGCAATGGCCAAATCGGTGGAACGGCTGAAAAGTCTGTATCCCAATGCCGACATCCTGGTTATGGGCATAGGCGATCGAGGAATAAAAAACGGCAGCGAAATTCATTCGTTGCACACCGCATCGGCCATGACAAAGGCTCAACGAAAATGCGCAACCGAAACCGGCGTTCACTTCTGGGATACCCGCGCGGCAATGGGTGGCGACGGCACTGCAGCCGAATGGCGCAAACGTCAGCTTATCAACGCCGATTATATTCATCTCAACCATGCCGGAGGTCGTGAGCTCGCACGACTTTTCGACAAGGCTCTAAACATTGCTATCAATGAATAAGACGGCGTGGATATTCATTTTATCGGTTGTAATGACAATTATTGCCGCTGTGGCACGCCCAAGCGACGACAATCAGGAAGCTCTGCGACTGGCACCGGAAATAAGCGACGAACGGCCGTCCCGATTAAACTACGACGCCTATCCGTTTCTTAAGCTCAAACACAACACCATACACATGAACGGCGACGACTGGAGCGGCCTCGCCGAGAAATTCCGTGCCACCGCTGCCGGCGACAGTGTTTTTTCCATTGTATATTTAGGCGACTCTCACATACAGGCCGATTTCGGAGGCAACGTACTTCGCAAACGCATGGCGGAGGCAGCTGGCTCGGCTGGACGCGGCATTATCATACCTTTCAAATTGGCCGCGACAAACCAGCCCAACGATTACTCGTTTTCCATGAGCAGCAATTATTTGGCATCCAAACTCATGAAAATGCCGTGGAGTACCGAAATGACTTTCAGCGGAGTAGGACTTCAGCCTCTCGACCGACGTTTTACTCTGCATATCGAACATGAGGACGGCGCCAATGCGCTGCGCTTCCACACACGAGGGAGTATCCCCGAGGTAAAAACAGTGCGCAGCAACGGCAAAGATATTGCTTTCGAGTCATTTATCGACAGCATCGGACTATGCCACGTACTCCCGCAGCAAACATGCTGCTCCTTCGATATTGATTTTGACGGCGATAAATCCACCGTTTTTGCCGGCGTGGAGCTGCTATGCGACAGCACGGGCACAATTGTACACTCCATAGGAAACAACGGAGCAACCTACTCGGCCTACTGCAATGTGGATCGCTTCGGCTCAGGCCTGTCCCGACTCTCCCCCGACCTCATAATAATAGCGCTCGGCACAAACGAGGCTTTCGGAAGAGTAAACACCGAAACACTCACCAACAATGTGGAGAATCTGCTCAATAACATACGCCTTCACATGCCTCAGGCAAAAATAATGATTGTCGGACCGGCGGAATGCTACCGCAAGAGTTACCGCTACGTGCGCCGCAACGGTCGCCGACGCCGTGTTTCAAGCAAAGTGGTAAACACCAAGATTGCCGAAGTTGCACGCACAATCCGACTTTGCGCCGAAGCCAACGGCATACCCTACTACAACCACTACGCCCTTGCAGGAGGCAGTGGAAGTGCAGCACAGATGAGCAAAGCCAAGGTTCTCGGAGCCGACGGCATTCACTATACCGCCACCGGCTACCGACTGTGGGGCAACCTCCTGTCGGATGCAATTTTAGACAAGCTTATGCAATGAATGTAAGTCTTTGGATATCGCGTCGCCTGCGACTTGGAACTTCCGACGGCAGCAATGCCGGAGTAGCCATTGCCGTGGCCGGAGTAGCACTGTCGCTCATAATAATGGAGTTCACTTTGGCCATAGTTGTAGGCTTCAAGGATGGTATACGCGACAAACTCATGGGCTTCGATGCTCAAATTACCGTGTTGCCGCCCGTATCCAACCAAGGCGACTCCAAACACGATATATTGGAACTTACTCCTCAACTGTCGGAAATAGTGACAAGTACTTTACCCGATGCCGAAACACGTCTTGTAATGCGGCAGCCCGGCCTCCTCAAAACCGACGATAATTTTCAGGGAGCCGTATACCTCGGGCAGCAGCCCAATGCCGATTTCAGCTTTGAAAAGAGCCTTGTCACCACAGGAGAATGGCCCGATTTCGCCTCCGACTCATGCCGGAACGACATAGTGATATCCGAGCAGACAGCCGCCAAACTCAACCTGCATCCGGGCGACAAGGTTTATTCCACATTCTTTGTATCGGACGCCTTGAAAATGCGCCGTCACCGCATTGCAGCTCTATACACCTCGAATTTCGGCGAATACGACAATACAATTATATTCGCATCGCTGGCCGGACTGCAAAGTGTGGCAGGAATCGACAGCCTCGGCGGCAACAGGCTGGATATCCGCGGCGCACATCCCGGCGACATTGAACTTGCCGCCGCCGAGCTGCAAGGCGCTTTGCTGCAGGAAGCCGCAAACGGAACCTTGGATGCGTATTATCCTGTTACAAACATCAAAAAAACAGGTGCAGTATACTTCAACTGGCTCTCGCTGCTCGACACTAACGTTATTATAATACTGCTCCTCATGCTTTGCGTGGCAGGCCTCACGCTGGTTTCCAGCCTGTTCATCATTATTCTGGAACGCATACGCACCATAGGCATACTCCGTGCCATGGGTGCTGACAAAAGCACGGTTCGCCGCATTTTCGTGGACATAACCATGCGTCTGGTAGGCCGCGGAATGATAATTGGCAATGTAACAGGCATAGGATTGCTGCTCGTACAAAAATACACGCATGTCATTCCTCTCAACCCCGAAATGTACTATCTCAGCTCCGTGCCGGTACAAATTAATGTTGTGTGGTTTATACTCCTCAACATAGGTACTGCGCTGTTTTCCTGGCTCATACTTACTGGTCCGGCGCGGCTGGCATCCAACATCGACCCTGCCAAAGCAATGAATTACGATTGATTCCGCACTTTTTGGCACGTTAATTGTTAAAGATATATACAAACGCGCAGGCAAGCGACAGCCTCGCCGTTTTTGTTAATTTTATTCATTATATTTGCACAAATTAAAGCTTAAACCTAAATGACACAAGAAAAAGACCTGCGTCAGCTCATTATAGAAGGAATACAGGAACGTAAAGGCCACAACATAACCGTTGTGGACATGTCGGCAATAGACACCGCCGCCACTTCCGCTTTCATTATTGCCGAAGGCAACTCCACAACTCACACCGCTGCAATTGCCGAATGCGTGGGCGATTACGCACGCATTAATGGCGGTTACAAACCTTACGCTATCGACGGCGAAGAAGGTTCCGACTGGGTTGTAATGGACTACGGCGATGTGTTCGTGCACATATTTCTTCCCGAAACACGTACCCGCTACAACCTCGAGGAACTGTGGAGCGACGCCAAAATCACCGAAATTCCCAACCTCGACTAATCAGCAACTTCATAAGCCTATATAATTCACATTTATGGCAAATCCTCCCTCAAATCCCAATACTCCCAAAAAAGGACCGTTCAATTTCAGCCTTTGGTGGATGTACGCCATTGTGCTGCTCTTTTTGGCCGGCATATTTATTCTGGACAACAATACTGTGTCCAAATCGGTGAGCTACACCGATTTCGAAAAATACATAGAGAACGACCACGGTATTACAAAAATAATTGTATACACCGACAAACGCGAAGCCAAGGGATTCCTCAGCGATTCTCTGGCAACCGTTCTGTTCAAAGGCTCCAACTACGCATCAAACGAAGGTATTAAAGCCATGGTGGAAACTACCATACCCTCGGCCGATAAATTCTCCGAAAAAATCGACCAATGGCGTGCCATGGGTGCCTTTAACGGCGATGTGGAATACGAACAAAGCAGCCAGTTCGGCAACATGCTGTGGTCCTTCCTCCCGTTCATACTCCTTATCGGCGTTTGGATTTACATAATGCGCAAAATGTCGGGAGGCGGTGCCGGAGGCGGCGGTGGAAACGGCGGTATTTTCAGCGTCGGCAAATCAAAGGCCATGCTCTTCGACAAAAACAACGCCAACAAAGTCACTTTCCGCGATGTCGCAGGATTGAGCGAAGCAAAAACAGAAATAGAAGAAATTGTCGAATTCCTCAAGAATCCAAGCCGATACACCGACCTCGGCGGTAAAATTCCCAAGGGAGCGCTCCTTGTCGGCCCTCCCGGAACAGGTAAAACCCTCCTTGCCAAGGCTGTTGCCGGCGAAGCCGATGTTCCGTTCTTCTCAATGTCAGGTTCCGACTTTGTGGAAATGTTTGTCGGCGTAGGCGCTTCACGTGTGCGCGACCTCTTCCGTCAGGCAAAGGAAAAAGCTCCATGTATTGTGTTTATCGATGAAATCGATGCCGTGGGACGTGCCCGCGGACGCAATGCCGGAATGGGTACAAACGATGAACGCGAAAACACCCTAAACCAGCTGCTCACCGAAATGGACGGTTTCGGAACTAACAGCGGCGTTATTATTCTTGCCGCCACAAACCGAGCCGATATTCTGGACAAGGCTCTTATGCGTGCAGGACGTTTCGACCGTCAGATATACGTAGACCTCCCCGACCTGCCCGACCGCAAGGATATTTTCAACGTTCACCTCCGCAAAATCAAAACCGCCGAAGACCTGGATGTTGAAATGCTCGCACGCCAGACTCCCGGCTTCTCCGGAGCGGATATTGCCAATGTTTGCAACGAGGCGGCTCTTATTGCGGCACGTCATAACAAAGCTTCGGTCAGCAAGGAAGATTTCAACGCTGCCGTCGACCGTATTATTGGCGGCCTCGAAAAACGCAACAAAATACTCACCGATGAGGAAAAACGCTCAATCGCTGTTCACGAAGCCGGACATGCAACCGTTTCGTGGCACTTGCAATACGGCAATCCCCTTGTTAAAGTAACCATTGTTCCTCGCGGAAAAGCTCTCGGTGCCGCTTGGTATATGCCCGAAGAACGACAGATTGTACCCGCTCAGGTACTGCTCGACGACATATGCTCACTCCTTGGAGGCCGTGCTGCCGAAGAACTGTTCCTTGGACACGTTTCTACCGGAGCTGCAAACGACCTCGAACGCGTCACAAAGCAGGCTTATGCAATGGTTGTTTATTACGGTATGAGCGACCGAATGCCCAACTTGAGCTACTACGACTCTACCGGTCAGAACAGCATGTTCACAAACCCCTACAGCAACGAACGTGCAAAAATTATCGATGAAGAAGTATCCCGCATAATCGCCGAACAATACCAACGCGCAAAGGATATTCTAACCGAATATGCAAAAGGACATCACGAACTGGCCGATACCCTCATCACTCGTGAAGTTATATTCACCGAGGACGTCGAACACATTTTCGGCCCCAGAAAATGGACTTCCCGCACCGATGAGCTATTCGGTCATCACGACGGAAACTCTTCCAACCCCACTCCTCCGCCAATCGACGATGTCGAAGCTACCGAAGTGGACAAGCCCGCCGACAAACCCGAAAACGAAAAAGACAAATAATAAAAAAGTCCGCCGAAAACAAAATCGGCGGACTTCTTATTTTTTCTTACATTGAACTTGGAGTGGCTTTGAATTCAAACACTCTCTTAGAGTGGGTTTGAATTCATCTGATAAAAAGATTTAGAATGGATTTTCGAGAATGTTTTTTGCTTGAGTGAAGGAGTTATGGGGTTCCATAACGACTGAATGAAAGCTAAAAACAGGCCGAAAAGACTTCTAAAGATTTTATCAGCTGAATTTCAAACCCACTCTTAAATTTTCCACAGTGCACGCACGACATTCACATGCGCCAGTCTGCGAAGGCGCGGAATAAACAACCGAACCAGCGGCCCTGTTACAAGAGCAGTTATCAGAGTCCCTTCACGTATACCCTCCACAGCACCCTTGAACATCAGCGAACAAAGCACGGCCATTCCAACAAGCGAAAGATCGAACACAAGCTTGAGCGTGCCAAACGAAATATCGAAACGACGCGATGCTATATGCACAAAATACTCTCCCGAAACCATGGCAACATCGGCAATAACTTCAAGCGAAACACCTATAGCCATGAAAATACAGCCGATACTCAACGATATAAGGCGAAAACCATATATATCGGGATTCCAGAACGAAAGCACAGCCATAAAAACATCTACAAAAGCGCCGAACATCACCGATACGGGAATCTGCAACAGCAGTTCGGCACTATATCGGCGAATCCCTTCGCTGCCAAGCATGAACATCTGCGCCACCATAAGCAAAATATTGAGCAGCAAAATATATGTGCCCATCGTCACCGGGGTGTTAAGACTCATAACATAGGGAAGTGCCGAAATTGGCGATGTCCCTACAAGAGAACGCGTAACAACACTCACCCCCAACGAAATAAAAACTAACGAAATAAAAAACAGAACATAACGGCGAGTCAACTCGCCACGACTGCGATTGTTACACTGCATAGAAAATGTACCTCCTTAAATTGTTATGCAAAATTAACAAAATCCCCCAATATATGCCAATACAAAACCTCATTTAAAACACTTATTAAACAATTTTACAAGACAATAAGTGTTTTTCCCTACGCTTTATTGCAGATATTAAAATTTATGTATATCTTTGCCGACAAACCATAAACCTGATAAACTATGAAAATTCTAAAGTATGTCATTTCCGCATTTGTAGCTCTATTTCTTTCGATTTCAGCTTCAGCCAACGAAAAAGGTCATTTTGGAATAAGAGCATCCTACAACACCACTACGGCTACTAATGAATCTGTTATAACAGGTTGGGGTTCGGGATTCTCCATTGGCGCCAACTACTATTCCAATCTCTCAAAAAAAATATTTTTCCAAACCGGCCTGGCATTCTATATCGACAATATCCGGTTGGACGGAACAACCGACAACAAATACAATCCCCGCACATTCGACGGCAACATTCGCACAATGGGCCTTTCCATTCCCTTCGACTTCGGAGTTAAAGTATTAAACAGCAAACCTGTTTCGTTAGGCGTTTATACAGGCCCTAAACTGTTCTTCAACATCGATTCCAAAATAATATGCGATTACAAATACAATAGTACAAGTACTCATCTCAATGAAGATTTCACTACTTCCGGCATGGAGGTAGGATGGGGTCTCGGTATTGGCGCAGACTTGTTCAAAAAATGGCACGTAAATATAGAAGGAGTTTACAATCTGTCGAAATTCGGTGAAACCGAACTTTTTGACTCCGCCAAGAAAACCAAACTTCGCCGCGCCGGAATATCCGTTGGTATTGGTTATAACTTCTAAATAAAAGATATTTAACAGGCTGTTGGCATCTCAACTATCAAGGTGCCAACAATTTATACAGTCGGCACCATGTTAAGCCGAATCATGCTATATTATTACCCGGCAATTCAGACATCGCCGCTATTTTACTTTCCCCGATTTTATAAGATTTTAAGATGAATAATTTGGACAGGTCGGGAATTATAAGTAATTTTGCACCGTTAATCCTGCGCATGTGGCGTAATTGGTAGCCGCGTTAGACTTAGGATCTAATGTCTCAGGACGTGGGGGTTCGAGTCCCTTCATGCGCACAAAAAGTCCTCTATAACTCTTTGAGTTTTAGAGGACTAATTATTTTTACAAAACACCTGCAAAGCACATTGTTAGTTGGCTTCGACATTTCGTGGCAGCAAAGTCCATGAACGGTACAAACTGCCCAAGCTGCGGACGGTGCGGTGCCAGTAGCGATCGCCTGTTCCTGTAAGCAGCAGTGATGCTTGCAATGGTGCTTGAGTCAACGCCCAGCGTTCATCGCCAAGTTCCTTTTCAAGCTGCCCCTCGTCCCAGGCGCTGTATCCTACAAAAAAACGCACTGCACCCTCCACTGGATAGCCCGAATTCACATATTCAACAATAGCTTCGAAATCGCCCCCCACATAAATTCCGGGTGCATAGCGGCGCGAACCGCGAATAATATCGGAACCGAGAGTATGCAGGAAAAATATACGATCCTGTCCGATAGGCCCTCCGCAGAAAACCGGAATATCAAGCTTTGGCAACACACCGTCAAGCAACTCCGGAAGCATAAATTCAGTGCGATTGTTCATAACCACACCGGTGGCACCCTCCGAGGGAACATAATCCAGCAGGGACACCACTCCGTGGTTAAAATATGCCTCTTTTGTAAAAGGCTCGGCCACCAAGAGATTGCCGCAATTCGGAATAGACGGCTTACTCTTCACTTTAAATAAGTTTGTTGTAATGTCCTTCATCGCTGCCGATAGTTAAAACGTTAATAATCGCATATACTATACAACAACGCCGGATACTCAAGAGTTTAAGTGTGCGTTTGAATTCAAGCCGATAATACCGGAGACAATCAAAAAAGGCCGTCCCTGCAAAAGGAACGGCCTTAAAAATTTACTTTTAAACAGTTTTACTTTGCTTCCCAGCCGAGAGCACTTGCACCGAGAACGGCGGCATCGGCCTCTTTAAGTTCGCTCAGAATTACCTTTGGCTTGCCTTTGAACATGGAAAGCATATTGCGGTCCATGGCTTCGCGCAGAGGTTTGAGAAGGAGTTCGCCGCTCTTGGCAAGACCTCCGAAAAGAATGAACGCCTCGGGCGACGAGAACACTGTCATGTCGGCCATAGCCTCGCCAAGTATGGTTCCCGTGTAGGTGAATATGTCTTTTGCAAGCTGGTCGCCGTTCATTGCGGCATCGTAAACATCCTTGGAAGTAATTTGTTCCACAGGGATATTGCGCAGCAAGGAGGGTTCGGTGCGTATTTCAAGGAACTCACGGGCCGAACGCGCAACACCCGTAGCCGAGCAATAAGCCTCCAGACAGCCGGTGCGTCCGCAACCGCAAAGACGTCCGTTATGACGCTTTACAATAACATGGCCAAGCTCGCCGGCAAGACCGTCGTGTCCGTAAACAACCTGTCCGTTGATAACAATACCCGAACCAACACCGGTACCGAGTGTAATCATTATAAAATCCTTGAGACCGCGTGCAGCGCCGTAGGTCATTTCGCCCAGTGCGGCGGCATTGGCATCGTTGGTAATTGCCACGGGAATTCCGAATTTTTCACTTACAAGCTTGGAAAGTTCCAACGAAGGCCAGGGAAGATTCACCGCATCGTCAATACGGCCTGTATAATAGTTTGCATTGGGAGCGCCTATACCGATACCTTGAATTTTATCTACTGCATCGTGAGCCTCCATAAGGCGAATAGCCTCGAAGTGGAGTTCTTCCAGATAGTTGGTGAAATCGGAATGTTTTTGAGTTTTGATAGACGAGCTGGCAATTACGTTACCGCGGGTGTCAACAATGCCGAAAACAGTGTTGGTTCCGCCTATATCAATGCCAAGTACGTAGGGTTTCATGGTTATATGTTCGTATTAAAATTGGTATGATTCATCAAAATTACTGCATTTTTGCAACATACGGTAGTATACGGGATTAAAATGTGTTAAACCCCGGCTCAAATAAGCCTGTGAACAAAGAATCAACAGTTCGTAAGCCGCTCGCCCAAAACGCGTCCCATGCCTCGGGCAGCCTCCAGGAGTTCGTTTGTAGGAGCTTGTTTCAAAGCTAAGGCCTCGGCTACAAGCTCGTTTCCCGGCATTGCAGCAAAATCGGCAAGCATGCGGGTAGCCTTGGGCGCCCATGTATGCGAGCCGGTAACTGCTATCAGGCGGTTCTTTACACCGCGCAATGCCATGGCATCCATAAACTGCCCTACCGGTGGGAAAATTGAATCGGAATATGTCGGGGCGGCAATTACAAGTCCGCGGTGACGGAACAAATCGGCAAGAATAAAACTGAGGTCGGAACATGCCACATTGTGCATAGCAATATCGCGCACTCCCGCCTGTGCCAAACCTTCGGCCACAGCCTCGGCCATTGCCTCGGTATTGCCGTACATGGAACCGTAAACCACGGTAACACCGTTATCGAGCGGCTCGTAGCTGCTCAGCGAATTGTACAGTTCCATAACCTTTGCCGCCTGCTCGCGCCACACAGGGCCGTGAGTGGAGCATATAGTTTCAACTTCCGTTCCCTTGAGTCGCGCAAAAGCACGCTGTACAAAAGCTCCGTATTTACCCACTATATTGCTGTAATAGCGCACCATTTCGGGAAAATAGCGCGCGGTTTCCATATCGGCATCCACAACAGCGCCGTTAAGTGCGCCGAAACAACCGAAAGCATCCCCGGCAAAAAGCACACGTTCTTCCTCGAGTACGGTCATCATAGTCTCGGGCCAGTGAACCATGGGAGTGAGCACAAAGCGCAGAGTGGCATCACCTAGGCTTAGAGTATCGCCGTCGGCAACTGTCATGGTGTCGTCCTCAATGCCGTAAAAGCCCTTTACCATTCCAATAGTGAGCGCGTTGCCAACAATTTTTATATCGGGAAAAGCCTGTCGCAAAATACGCACGGCACCGCTGTGGTCGGGCTCCATATGATTGATAACAAGGTAATCGGGCACGCAATCGCCCAGAATCGCCTTAATCTCGTCCACCTGCTCCAAGGCATGTGACAGCTCAACGCCGTCGATAACGGCACTTTTTTCCGAACCCCGGACAAGATAGGAATTATAGCTCACGCCAAATGGCAGAGGCCACATTGCCTCGAACTTATGTGTGGTACGGTCGTTTACACCTATATAATATACACTTTTGGAAATCTGTTCGGTTTTCATCTTTTTTCAAAAAGTATTTGAATTTGCAAAGTTACGAAATTCAAGACAAAGCCGACGGACGAGTGACTCGTTTTTTCAAAAACACTGCCACTTTGTCAGATACATGTCATAAAATCGGCCACGAACATTTTTGGCACAGGATTTGTTTTTATATTCGACATACAAACAGAAACAATAATAAATATAAATACTATAAAAATATACCATTATGGGAAAAATAATTGGCATTGACTTGGGAACCACCAACTCTTGCGTATCTGTTCTCGAAGGTAACAACCCCGAAGTAATTCCTAACAGCGAAGGCCGCCGCACCACTCCTTCAATCGTCGCTTTTGTCGACGGTGGCGAACGTAAAGTGGGTGACCCCGCCAAACGTCAGGCCGTGACAAACCCCAAACGCACAATCTACTCTATCAAGCGTTTCATGGGCGAAACTTACGACCAAGTACAAAACGAAATTGAACGCGTGCCCTACAAAGTTGTACGCGGAGCCAACAATACACCCCGTATCGACATCGACGGCCGCGAATACTCTCCCCAGGAAATCTCGGCAATGATTCTTCAGAAAATGAAGAAAACAGCCGAAGAATACCTCGGCCAGCCCGTTACCGAAGCCGTTATCACCGTTCCGGCATACTTTAACGACGCACAGCGTCAGGCAACCAAAGAAGCCGGCGAAATTGCAGGCCTCACCGTTCGCCGTATCGTAAACGAACCTACTGCAGCTGCCCTTGCTTACGGTCTCGACAAAACCGACCAGGACAAGAAAATCGCCGTATTCGACCTCGGTGGCGGTACTTTCGATATTTCAATCCTTGAACTCGGCGACGGCGTGTTCGAAGTTAAATCCACAAACGGCGATACTCACCTCGGCGGTGACGACTTCGACCATGTAATCATCGACTGGATGGCCGACGAATTCCTCAGCAAGGAAGGTGTGGACCTCCGCAAGGATCCTATGGCTCTCCAGCGCCTTAAAGACGCTGCCGAAAAAGCTAAAATCGAACTCTCCAGCGCTACTCAAACCGAAATCAACCTGCCCTACATCGTAGCAGTAGACGGAGTTGCAAAGCACCTCGAAATGACACTCACCCGTGCCAAATTCGAACAGCTTGCCGACAAACTCATCCACGCTACAATCAAACCTTGCCAGGACGCTCTCCGCGATGCAGGCCTCAGCGCTTCCGACATCGACGAAGTTATCCTCGTGGGCGGTTCCACTCGTATCCCCGCTATCCAGCAGGAAGTTCAAAAAATATTCGGCAAAGCACCTTCAAAAGGCGTTAACCCCGACGAAGTTGTGGCAATCGGTGCTGCAATCCAGGGCGGTGTTCTCTCCGGCGATGTAAAAGACGTCCTTCTGCTCGACGTTGTACCTCTGTCGGTTGGTATCGAAACCCTTGGCGGCGTAATGACAAAACTTATCGAAGCCAACACAACAATTCCTACCGAAAAAGTTGAAACATTCTCTACAGCTGCCGATAACCAGCCCTCTGTAGAAATCAACGTTCTCCAGGGCGAACGCCCCATGGCCAAGGACGACAAACTCCTCGGCAAGTTCCACCTCGACGGAATCGCACCCGCTCCCCGCGGTATTCCTCAGATTGAAGTTAAATTCGTAATCGACGCCAACGGTATCCTCAACGTATCGGCTCGCGACAAAGCCTCCGGCAAGGAACAGTCAATCCGTATTGAAGCTTCAAGCGGCCTTACCGACGCCGAAATCAAACGAATGAAAGACGAAGCTGCAGCAAACGCCGAAGCCGACGCTCGCGAAAAAGAAAAAGCCGACAAGATGAACCAGGCCGACGCCATCGTTTTCCAGACCGAAAAACAGCTTGGCGAATTCGGCGACAAGATTCCCGCCGACAAACGCGCAGCTATCGAAGCCGCAGTTGCCAAACTGAAAGAAGCTCACAAAGCAGCCGACCTCGCTGGTATTGATGCCGCAATCAAGGAAATTGAAACAACCTTCGGAGCTGCTCAGCAGGACATCCTCAACGCACAGCAGCAGGCCCAGCAGGCTCAGCAAGGTCCTCAGGACTTCGGAGGTAACGCAAACAACGGCGGTGCAAACCCCGACGACCACGTTACCGACGTAGACTTCGAGGAAGTGAAGTAACACATAAAAATCAATAACAAAATATGGTGCAACTCGTTGAGTTGCACCATATTTTTATATCTGTATTTCTAGTCAAACTCTTGTTTTATATCGATTTTTGGCTTATTTTTGTACCATTACAGATTTTTGAATATCTTCCGTAGTAACATCGTCAATCTCTATCACGTCAACTTTTTTAGCGTGGTAGGCTTTCAGGATTTCCTCGCTCAACCAGTCGAAGTCAATACCATCCCTCTATCATCGAGAGGGCATCGCGGCGTATGCCGTAGTGAACGAATTTTTGGTCTATTCCTTTGTTGCTCATATCTTACGCCTGTTGCGGATAGAAGCTATCCCAGTTTAATGTGTCAGTAGTGTTCTTGATAGGAAGTGGAGAATAAAGCCAATTTGAACCTTTCTGCAAAATCACACCACCAAAAAGCGGCTGCTCTGCTGTGGAGTTGATTTTGATGTATTCAAGGAGAGCGTTATGTTTGTCGGCTGCAAATATATCACTTCCGGCACTCTTGGTGTCGAATAGATAGATGTGTCCGTTTTTCATACGGATAACGAAGTCAACATAAAAGAGTGCCGTTTCGCCACCTTGCCCCTTGTGGTATTCAATGGCATAGTTGGCTTTGCCGCTATCGCCGTTCTTATACCACCAGTCAATCCATTGCGAGTTGGCTTCAAGGAATTTGACAAATTCCTTTTCGGGATTAGAAGCGGTGTTAAGTTGAATGAACGGCAAAAGCGCATGATTTTCAGCCGGAGCGACTTGGTTGGTTTCTGCATCATAAACGCGCAGCTCAGGCACCTCCCAGTCGTGTTCTTTATAAACACGCGCTGCGGCGGCTTTTCCGGCAGCAACCTGTCGCTGACGAGCATATTTTTCGAGTGCAGTATCAAGTAGCCTGTCAAACTTGGGGCGGTTCTCGTGGTATAGCACAACTTTCTTCGCATCGGTTTCGTAGATACCGAAGAAGTCAGCGATAAGCTCCGTGAGGAAGCTCGCTATCTTATCGGTGCGACCTTTGCGCTCGAACTGACCGCCCTTGCCGTCGATATAGGCGATGAAAACGCTGTCAATCTCGCCGGAGGTACGGGCGAATTTCGCGCGTTCCACCGTCAAGGTCTGCACATCGTTTTGGAAGTGAACGTCTTTAGGAATTTCAATGTTAATCGTCTTGACATCGAGGCGTATTGAGTTCTGAACGCGGTGGCGATTTTCATTTATGGTTAAATCGTCGGTTTCGGGAAGCGGCTGGTAATCTTCATCGTCGCTACGCATAGCGGCAAGCTCGGCGATGGAGAAAAGACCGGCACCCTGTTCGAGTTTCCAGAAATCGGTAGCGGCGTCGTAAAGCACCTTGCGGAAGTCGGGACCGAGATAGTTACGCTCGATGTTAGGACGCTCAGAGTACACGGATTTTAAGGACACGTTGCAGAGATTGGCGCGGCGATGCGCGGTAATCGTATCGTTCAAGATGTAACCGGCATCAGCCGTTACAATGTCAATCTTATCTTTGGCGATGTCGGTATAGACGTAGCCCACATTCAGCAGGTCGTTGGGATAATGCTTCTGCTGGGGCATACGGAGTATTCGGCCAACGGTCTGAATGGTGAACTGGTCGCTTTGCAGTTTGCGGAAGATGAGCAACACGGCGGCTCGCGGGCAGTCCCAGCCCAGGGCGATGGCCTCCTTGAACAATAGCACCTGTGCGAGATTGTCGGGGTTTTCAAGCCCGGCGAGGTTTGACTTCTCGTTGGAGAGCCAAACGGCGAGCTTGCCGTTTTCCTCGGTGATGTCGCACATATATTTGAGGTAGGTCTTGACCTGTTCCGCCACCTTTTCATCTTCCGTAGTCATTGATTCTTTCTTATCGTTGGGAAGCTGAATCAACAGCAGAGGGTTGATGTTTATACCCTCGGCCCGGTAAGCCTCGGCGATTTGATTGCGCTTTTCGAGCGCCGCCTTAATCAATCGCTCGTTCATAGCTATTTCGTCCTCCGAGCCGTTGATGTCGATTTCGGGGTTAAGCACCACCTCTTTCTTTATCATCTCGGCTTTGATTACGTCCTGACGATACACTTTTGTGCGCTCATCGGAGTGAGAGGTCTTTGGCGTCGCCGAGATGCGGAGTTCAACGGCTGGATTGATACGTTCAAGCACCGCCTTTGTCTTGTCGGCAGTGTTCGACCAGAACATATGTTCCTCGTCGATTACTGCGACGATGGGCAGACCGAGTTCCTGCTGTGTGCGCCGGGTGATTTCATAGAGCGAAGCGGAGCTTTCGCTGTCCCGCACCATTATATTCTTCTCCTTATTGACACTCTCCCAGTTCACGAACAATATCTCGCCCGGCTGAATACCCTCGCTTTGGTCGAGTTCGTCAAACATTACCGGGGTGAGCTTACGGGTTTCACCGAAAGCATCTTTGAGACTCATGTAACTTTGGAGGTGAAGTTTTCGGGGAGCGAACCAAATAAAGGCGCACTCCTTGAAGCGACTGTCGCCGCGTGTGCGCAGTTCGTCAACGATGTTGGCGAGTGTTTGGCAGGTCATAACGGTTTTACCTGCTCCGGTCGGAGCCTCAAAAACAATCTTGCGGCGCGAACCGCCGAGATTAAGCAGCTTGACAGTCTTGTCGGTCAGCTCGCTTATTGCGTCCTGTTGGTATTTCAGTGTTTTCATTCGTCGCCTCCTTCCTCTGCAAACAGTCCACCGATTTCTTCTTCGTAAGATACCGCAAGTGCATCTTCTTCCTCTGTCGGCTCGATTGGTTTCTGCCGACACTTGGGAAGTATTCGTTTGTAGGTGTTATAGATGGCTTGGGGCAACGCACAGAGTTCTACTTTGTCGTTGACAGGTTCAAAGCTTGCCTCCCACGGGTCTTCGCTCGGCGAGAATACGTACACCTTGATTTTTGAGGTGGTTTCCACCGTGTTTATCATCTTGACTATTTCATCGACATATCGCTCATCGTAAATAACAAGCATCTTCTGCTCGCCATGCTCAAAGTAGCGATATATGTTTTTGAAGGTCGGCAGACCTGCAAAGGATTTCTTCTCTGTATAAAGGTTTTCCTTGATGCAGAGCATATCGGTTGAGAGCTGAACCAAGCGACGCATATTTTTAGTGGAGCGACTGCGACCAACAAAATCAGTGCGGTAATAGCGGAGATTGTTGTTTCGCAAGCCTTCGACATAATCGCCACTTGGTTTCGTATAACCCTCGATAACACGCTTGTTGCGCTCATAAGTCACATTCTCGCAAATGCCGTTCTCGTTGTTGGTACAGAGGATACACTGGCGTTTGCCACCATCCTCTGCATTCAACTGCATAACAGCGTGAAGAGTGGTGCCCGAACCAGCAAAAAAGTCAAGAACTGTAACCGCTTTATTGAAATAACTATTTGCCAATATCAATTTCTTGACCAAATTTACAGGTTTGGAATATTGGAATGGTCTATCTGTTGCAAAAACCTCTTTTAGAAGTTCATAAGCATCTTCATTTGTAGCACCTTCTTCTCGCCCGTCTATGAATGATGGCATTGCTTTAATAGAGTCATTATTATGCCGAATGACACGAACTTGGAAATTTTTAGTATTAACAATGACCTCAGTGCCATTTTTTAATTCTTGTTCAAGAAATTCTTGCCCCCATACAAAAGGTGCTTTTATTATTACTGGAGTAATAAATGTTCCTCCTTTTGCAATTACATCTTCTATAAGTTCGCTCGCGCTCGTACCTACACCATAAACGCCTTTTTTATAAACTCCATCAGGGAGTTTCGTCTTAATTATATTTGGAGGAAAAGTAAGGACTTTAGCAGTATTAGTCCTTTTAATAATAGGTTGAGATTCATTATTACTGGGTAATCCCCCAAATAACTGAATGTTGGGATTACGAGTATAAATCAGGATATACTCGGTTAGAGATACGACTTTATTTGAAAGAAAGGATCCTTTTCTTTTCTTAAACCAAACTAATTGACCGACAAATTTATTACCCCCAAATCCGAAATCAGGGTCATCGCAAAGCAGTTTCAAATTGGCTTGTTCGTTATCATCTATGGAGATGAACATAACGCCATTATCACTAAGTAGTTTTCTTGCAATGCGGAGACGTTTAGACATAAAGGAGAGCCATTTTGAGTGGCGGTAGCTGTCCTCGTTATCAACGTATGAATCGTTATAGACGAAGTCCTTGTTGCCTGTGTTGTAAGGTGGATCTATATAGATTACGTCGATTTTTTCGGAGTGGGTGTATGCGAGGGTGGCGAGAGCTTCGAGGTTGTCACCCTCAATAAGTATATGGTTGGGAGCATCGGGACCGGCATCGGTCAATGCGCGGTCTTTGACTTCGACGAGAACAGGAAGCTCGTTGCGCATCCGTTCCTCGACTTCTTCGGGCTTGTCTTCCCACACAAGGCCATAGGTCTTGTGCTCGCGGAGAAGTCCGAGCAATGCCGAGCGTTCATCGTCGGTCAACCCCTCCAAGGTGTTGATGCGGTCGATTAGTTTATGTCGGTCAGTCGCTTTCATAGCGATTCATTGGAATCGCGGATTCTCCTCGCGACAATGTTTGGCCGGTTTATACAAAAAAGACGTGAGAATCTGTACTTGGCATATTCTCTCACAGAGGCACCGGCCAAGGCCCTTTGCAACCAAATATGCTTTTCGAGAAACCCACGCCGGTATTATACAGCCATCCCAAACTCACCCCATGCCATAAGGCAAGGAATGAGCCCGGATAGGTATGAACATACCCGTGGGCATCTACTTTAGCAGTATTCTTGGTTGCAATTAAAAACTGGCCGGTTTTCTGTCAGCAAGAATAAAGCGCGAGTAAACGCCTTTTATTTTCACCTCCCGCCTCGCTTCCTCTCTTGGAAGACGCACGGCGTGAGTCTATGTGCAAAATTAGCGAATTATATTGGATTATTTGACATCTATTCAGCGAAACTTATTGACACGGTGTGAATTTCGATAACCCCCAAACTTCTAATTCGGATTTTTTGACTAATTTTGCAAGCACGTGCAAGAGTTGAAGAAACACTTAATCGATTCGCAATGCAAGCAAGTAATATTTACTGCTGATAGTCGCTTGGGTTGACGCCGAACTGTTTTTTGAAAGAGCGTGAGAAATGGCTCAGCGTGGAAAATCCCGTTCGGTCCGCTATTTCCGATAATGTATAATTGCGCGTTGCAATAAGTTCCGTGGCACGGTTAAGTTTATAGGTACGGAAAAATACAGCCGGAGTCTGCCCGGTCAGGCTCTTTACTTTATAATAAAATTTCGTTCTCGACATACGCATCAGCCGAGAAATATTATTGACGTCAAGCTCCGTATTGGATAATTCGTTTTCCATCAATTGGTAAAGTTCCGAAAGGAAAGCACTGTCCTGAGGAGCCATAATATCGGGTTCCACGCCGTCGACACTTGTCGAAGTTGTAGCCAGCTGACGAGCCTTATCGCGGTTTCGCAACAAGGAGCCGATTAGCGACATAAGCAGCGCCGGATCAAACGGTTTTGTGATATACGCATTTGCTTCGGCATCAAAACCCTCTACCTGATTCTCGACCGAGGCCTTGGCAGTTACCAGAATTACGGGAATGTGACATAACTCGAGGTTCGCTTTTATACTGCGGCAAAATTCATAACCGTTTATCCCGGGCATTACAACATCGCTGATAATCAACGCCGGCTGATTCTCCGAGAGCCACTGCAAGGCGCTTTCGGCGTCGAACATCGTAACAACCTTGTAAATCGGAGAAAGAAGCACACGTATATAGTTGGCAACCTGAATGTCGTCGTCCACAACAAGTATTGTGTCAAGAACATCGGCATTATCGTCGTTTTGTTCCATAAAAACGGCGTCCTCCACCGCATACTCGCCAATGCCCGAAACTTCGGCATGATGTTCGTCGGCCAAATAAACATCCTCGGCAGGAAATTCAAGAATAAAACGGGCACCATCAAAATCGGGCTGGACAGCTTTGAGTGTACCATGATGCAATTCGGCCAAGGCTCGCGCATAGTACAGCCCTATGCCCGACCCCGCTCCCGACACCTCCCGAGTGCCGTTGTCTTCAAGCTGATAGTATCTTTGGAATATCTTTTCAAGCTTGTCCGTGGGGATTCTGCGCCCGCTGTTTTCCACAACAAGCACAATTCGGCGCCCCGAATCCGATTCCTTTATGTCGAACTCCACCTTTATACGTCCCCCTTTAGGTGTGAATTTCAAAGCGTTGGAAAGCAGGTTGCAATATATTTTAATAATCTTGTCGGCATCGGCAGGAACAAAAAACGGCTCTTCAAGACCTACTGTAGAAAAATCTATCTGCTTATATTTAGCCGCCAAAGCAAACGACATTGTAACATCGCGCAGAAGTGTCGCAACATCGGTATCGGCCACCTCAAGCTTGAGGGTATCGTTCTCAAGCTTATTGAAATCAAGCAGCTGATTCACAAGCTTAAGCATGCGGTCCACATTGGTCTGTGCAATCGAAAGCAGCTGTTTGTCACCCTCGGTAATATCCGTTGATGCGGCAAGCTGCTTTATAGGCCCGGAAATCATTGTCAGCGGCGTACGGAATTCATGCGATACATTTGCAAAAAAGCGCATATTCATATCGTTCACACGGCGTTCCTGCTCTTTTTCCGTTATAGCTCTCATGCGAGCCTTGCGTTCCGCGCGTATCTTCATAAAGAAATAAACACAAATTCCCGAAATGAGTATACCTATAATAATGTATATTGCAATAGCCCACCACGAAAGCCACATACTCGGCAACACCTTTATGCGCAGTGCAATTTCTCCCCGTCCGTCGACATCATCGGAAAGACGTACCCTGAATATATAATTGCCGGCATCCACATTGGCATACGAAGCTTCGTGATTCCTGGACGCCTCCCGCCATGTGCGGTCAACACCCTCGAGCTTATACAGATATGTCACGCGAGGATTCTCGCAATAGTCAACCGCCACAAAGCCGATTGAAAAACTGTTCTGTCGGTTTGTCAGCGTCACATCGGGTTTGTGCGACAAAGCACAGGGAATGGGCGAATCCTTTCCCGGTCGCACAATGTCATTGTGCACTTTAAGATACTGGAACATCAGCGGAGCGTCCACGGGCCGGGTAACCTTATCGGGATAGAACGCCGTAACGCCATGCGTGCCGCCGAAAAACAGCAGCTCTCCGGCGGCCATGGAGGCCGAGCTGCGGTCGTAGAACTGGTTTCCTCCAATACCATCGAAATCAAAATAGTTTGTGAAACGCTTGTTTTCAGGAGAATAATGACTAAGCCCGTAGAGAGTGCTTATCCACAAATCACCCGACGCATCGCGCTCTATTGCCGATATATCGGCGCATGCCGCTCCGTCGACGAGACTTATTTCCGTACTTTCAGGAGAATAGTGCAACAGTCCGTTACTTACCGTACCTATCCACAGCTCTCCGTTTTCGTCGCGGCACATATCCGTAGGAATGAACACCGAATTGGTCAAAACCGAATCGAGCGGCGCCGAAACAGGCAGCAGACTCACCTCCTTCGATTTCATATCGATTTTCTTAAGCGGCTGATTAAAACCCGCGGCAAGAACAGAACTGTCATCGTACTGTATTATACTTGGTATGAAGCAATAGCCTTCGAAAACCTGCAAAAACGTAAAATCCGTTTCGCCTTCGGAAAGATAAGCCACATAAGGCGATGCCGTTCCAATCCATATAGTGCCGTCACTATCTTCTGTCACCTCCATTGGCGCCCATATATTGTTATAGCGCGAAATTACCTTGAGGCCGCTTGACGCGTCGTACTTGCATTTAAGAACCTCCTGATTGGTCATTAACAGCCATATATAGTTTTTGCTGTCGACAAAAACAAAATGAACCCTCAAATCTTTTCCCGGAAGTTTGTTCGACAAATCCCTGGGGTTGAAATTATGAGTTGTTCCCAAAGCTATATTATACGAAAACAGCCCGTTGCTACGGGTCGACGCCCACAGATTTCCGTCTTTATCGAATGCCGTTGAAATAACCGACTTTTCCGAAAAAATGCGGTGCAGGCGGTTATCGTTGTTAAACCGGTCCATATAGCGGTAGTGAGCACAAAAACCCTGGTCGACACCGCCGAACCAAATGTTACGATTTGAATCGGTATAGATAGTGGAAATTTTAAATGCCGGAGCTTCAAGCGGGAATCCCTTGTCATACTGATGAATAAGCGTACTGTCCTCGGGATTGTATATGTATAGCCCATCGGTAGCCGTCTGCAAAAGATATGATTTTTCATCATAGGGATGAATATAGCTGAACTCGGCATTCCGGAGCACCGGATGACTTTTCAAAGGCTCGGGCAACTCACTGAAAATCCCGGTTTCGGTGTTGAACACAACAGTATACGGGTCGCCGGTGAACCATATATCGTCGCCTACTAAAAAACCGTTGTTTACACCCACGGGAATATTCATGGAATCGGCCACACATCTGTTTTCAAAATCAAAACGCAGAAGCGACGTCCGTCCGGCTATCCACAGGCGCTTGCTCCTGTCCACAATAAGCCGGGGAGTGAGCGTATAAGGGAAATCCATTCTCTCCAGCAGAGTCTCTATTGAATCGGGACCTATGTGCAGAGCCTTCAGCGAAGTGTTTTCGGTAAAAAATATCACGGAGTCGGGGCCTTGCTCCAACTGAACAATCATTCCGCGTGAAGTTGCATCGGGATAACGTTTAAAATTGTCATTTTCAGTATATCGGCACAAACCTCCTACAGTCCCCACCCACAAGCGGCCTTTACAATCCACAATCATATCGCGAATCTGATTGTCGGGAATGGAAAGAGTATCCTCACAGTCCGTAAAGTACTGGTGGAAATCGCGCGAGTCGTATCGGTTGAGCCCGCGGAAGGTAGCGAACCATATTTGTCCGCACGTATCTTCCTGAATATCGTATACGCACCGGTTGGAAAGTCCCGACGCGAGCAGATGTGTGCTGTTGGCGCGGCGGACATCCTTTTCAGTACTCCGGCAGCATCCCGCCAGCATAAGCAGGCATATAAAAACACTGAGCAAATTTTTCATGGCTAAGGCTAATCAACGCCGCAAAAATAAAAATAATAATTCATAAAAACATGAGCTACATGAGCCATTTATAGACATTTGTACGCATGAGCAAATAAAATGAACAAATAGAACAACCGGAATTGTCAATTGTGCAAATCGTTTGAACCATGCGGAAAACGATAGCGAAAAATCGATTATAATTTTGCATCGTAAATCCAATACACCCTAATCCATGAAAAACATAGTAAGTATCATTACACTCGGTCTTCTTTCATTTTTTCCGGCAGAGTCCAAGTCGCCCGTCGGACAAATTTGCACCGATGGAATAACAGCAGTTACGAGCCAAGGCAAAATTGCAGGCTATCGCGATTCAAAGGGTATATATACATATAAAGGAATACCCTATGCCACAGCAAAACGTTTTGAGGCTCCGGTGCCGGTAAGCGCATGGGACGAAACACGCAGTTGCCGAAATTTCGGGCCTACCGCACCGCAGGCCGCACGACAGGGCTGGTACAACGATGCAATAGCCTTTGCATTCAACTGGGACGACGGTTTTGCCGGCGAGGACTGCCAGCGGCTGAACATATGGACAAAAGCCGACGGTAACGACGGAAAAAAACGTCCCGTAATGGTATGGCTGCACGGCGGCGGTTTTTCAGCCGGCAGCGGACAGGAACTCCCCGGCTACGACGGCGCCAATCTTGCCCTCAAAGGCGATGTTGTAGTTGTAACTCTCAACCACCGTCTTAACGTACTCGGATTTCTGGACCTTAGCGATTACGGCAAGAAATACGCAAATTCGGCCAATGCCGGCATGCTCGATATAGTAGCGGCGCTCCAATGGGTAAAAAATAATATAGGGGAGTTCGGCGGTGACCCGGACAATGTCACCATTTTCGGCCAAAGCGGCGGCGGTGGCAAGGTTTCCACACTCCTTGCCATGCCGTCGGCCAAAGGCCTGTTCCACAAAGCTATTGTGCAAAGCGGCTCCGCCGGCAGAACAATGACTTCCAATATGTCGCGCCGTATTGGACGCGCCGTTGTCGAAGAGCTCGGACTTGAAAACAACATAGCGGTTATCGACACTATCCCCTACCCTGTTCTCCTTTCGGCTGCCGATAAGGCTGTCGCCAAGGTTCGCGCACAGGTCGAGGCCGAAGGCGGAACCGGAGGAGCGTTCATTTTCGGCTGGGCTCCCGTTGTCGACGGAAAAGCGCTGCCTGCACAGCCGTTCGACAAAAAGGCTCCCGAAATAAGCCGCGATATTCCAATGATTATAGGCACAACAAAATGCGAGTTCTCGCCCACAACCTACGTTCCCATGCTGCGCAACGCCGATATGGAAACAGCCCGAAAATTTGTGGAACGCATTTACGGCGACAAAACCGACGAATTCATTGCCGAATATGCAAAAGCATATCCCGGATATCAGCCTAAAGACCTTATTGACTTCGACACACGCTTCCGTCCCGGTGCAGTGGAACAGGCCGATTTAAAATCGGCACAGAACGGCGCTCCCGTCTATATGTACTTGTTCACCTGGGAATCACCGGTTATGGAAGGAATGCTCCGCAGCACGCACTGCATGGAAATACCCTTTGTGTTCAATAACGCCGATGTACACGCATCAATGACCGGCGGAGGTGATGAAGCCATGAAACTCGCCGACCGCATGTCCGATGCATGGATAGCGTTTGCCCGCAACGGCAATCCCAACGTCGAAACACTCCCCCAATGGCCCGAATACAACAAGGACGGAGGCGCCACAATGGTGTTCGACAATGACTGCCGCATTATTCATAACCACGACCGCAATCTGCTCAAACTCACCGAGAAAATGGCAGGAAAACGCAGTTTCTGAACAATACCTTAAAACCGGATAACCAATCATTTAATCTATACAACATGAAAACTAAATTAGCGTTACTAATGCTAATGCTGTGCAGTACCCTGTGGGCGGCCGCTCAACCGGTTAAAGTTACCGGTAACGTCGCCGACATCACCGGGGAACCTCTTATCGGCGTGAGCATTACTCCCAAAGGTCAAAACATCGGCGTAACAACCGATATCGACGGCAATTACGAAATTCAAGTAAACACAGGCACAACGCTTGTCTATTCCTATGTAGGTTACGATCCTACCGAACGTCAGATTCTACGAGGCGGTGTTCTCGATGTAGTCCTGAAAGAATCGTCCACCGAACTTAACGACATTGTTGTCGTGGGCTACGGTGTACAGAAAAAAAGCTCGGTTACCGGAGCGATTTCGCAGGTAAAAGCCGACGACATCCAAAACCGTACAATCACCAACCCGCAGAGCGCCCTTCAGGGCAAAACCGCAGGTGTACAGGTAGTAAGCACTTCGGCAGCTCCCGGTTCGTCCCCGACAATCCGAGTTCGCGGCTATTCGTCGAACGTATCGTCCGACCCCCTGTTTGTTGTGGACGGCGTACGCCTCAGCGACATCAGCGGTATCGACCCCAACGACATCGCCTCTATGGAAATCCTCAAGGACGCCGCTTCCGCAGCTATCTACGGTGCCGAGGCCGGTAACGGTGTAGTTCTCATAACTACCAAACGCGGCAGCGCAGGCAACGGCAAAATATCCTACGACTTCCAGTACACATGGGAACGAACCGCCAAAATTCCCAAAATGCTCAATGCCGAGCAGTATATCGAGTATATGACCGAAGGCAATATCTTCACTCAGGACTATCTGCTCAAGAACTGGGACGGCACCACTAACACATCGTGGATCGACGAGGCTTTCGGAACAGGACACATGCAACGTCACAACATTTCGTTTACAAACGGAAACGACCGCGGCAACTACTACCTCTCCTTGTCATACCTTGACAACGACGGTATTGTTCGCGGCAACAACGACTATTACCAGCGCCTGACAGCCGCTATAAACGGGGAGTACTATATAAAGAACTGGCTCAAAGTTGGTACAACAAACCAAATTGAGAAATATAATGTGCGGTCGGTGTCGTCGAACAACGAATACGGCAGCCTCATTACAGCCACTCTTCTTCTGGATCCGCTCACTCCGTTCCTCTACAGTGCCGACAATCTGCCCATGCACATGATCAACGCCATGCAGCAGGGCAAGCACCTGCTCACCGATAAAGACGGCAATTACTATGCAGTTTCCAAATTCCTCAATTCCGAGAATTATCATCCCTTTGTAATGCGCGACAACGGCGTGAGCCGCAACGGAGGATTCAATGTAAACGGCAGTATCTTCGCCGATTTCAAACCTTTCGACGGATTCACCTTCACATCGCGTCTCGGCTACCGCCTGTCGGCAAGCCACCAGTCGAACGTCAGCCTGCCTTTCTACGGCAACGCCACCCAGAGCGGCGACTACGTTGGCATGAACGCCCAGAACTCGCAGTCGGTTTACTGGCAATGGGAAAACTTCGCCAACTATTTCAAGCAGGTGGGAGCCAACACTATCGCTGCAATGGTTGGTATGAGCTATCAGGAATCGGTAAGCTCATATACACAAGGCAGCCTTTCAGGACAAAATGAAGACGCTCTCAAAAAGAACGATCCTCTTTTCTGGTATCTCAACTACGGTACCGCTTCCGCAACCAAAGGCGTGGGAGGCGAAAAAAACCGCAACACACAGATGTCGTACTTCGGCCGAGTAAGCTACGAATACGACAACCGCTACCACATTCAGGCATCTTTGCGTGCCGACGCCGCCGACCTCTCGAAACTGCCGCTTGAAAACCGTTGGGGTTACTTCCCCGCATTCTCGGCAGGCTGGACAATTTCGAACGAAAAATTCTTTGAAGACGCACGCCGCTACGCCGACATTATCAAACTTCGCGCAAGCTGGGGTCAGAACGGTTCTCTTGCAGCGCTGTCGGGCTATCCCTACAGTACCGACATGGCTCTCGGAGGCATATATCCTCTTGTGCCCGGAAATATCTACACCACCTCGGCTGCACCCTCGACCATGGGTAACAACAAGCTCAAATGGGAAACTTCCGAGCAATTCGACATCGGTCTTGACATGCGTTTCCTCCGCAACCGCCTTGGTGTTACTCTCGACTGGTATCAAAAGAAAACAAAGGACCTCCTTGTAAACGGCACCATACCTTCGCTTATCATCGGCGGTACCACATCGCCCATGAACGCCGGTAATGTGAGCAACGAAGGCTGGGAACTCGAGCTGTCGTGGCGCGACTTCGTCGGCGACTTCCGCTACAGCGCCACTTTCAACCTTGCCACTCTCAAAAACAAGGTTACTTATCTTGACCCCTCCATTGCACGCATAGGCGGTTCCAACTTCCACACTTCAACCATTACATACTTTGAAAAAGGCTATCCCGTATACTACTTCCGCGGCTATCAGTTCGACGGGCTCGATGAGTACGGCAATCCTACCTTCAAAGACCTTGACGGCAGCGGCGACCTCAACGACGGTGACCTCGCATACATAGGCGACGCAATTCCCGACATAACCTACGGCCTTACTCTTAACGTAGGCTGGAAAGGCCTGGACCTCACTGTATTCGGAACCGGAGCAGCCGGCAACAAAGTTTTCAACTGCATCAACCGTGCCGACTTCCCCCAGTGCAACAAACTCAAAGAAGTATTCTACGACAACCGCTGGACCGAGGCGAACACTGCCGGCACTGTTCCCCGCGCAGGAGCACAGAATATGGATAAATACCAGATTTCCGATGCTTTGGTATACGACGGCTCTTTCTTCAAAATCAAGCAGATTCAGCTCGGATACATCCTGCCGCAGAAATGGACGAACAAAGTGTTCGTAAGCAATATGCGCGTTTACGCATCGCTTGAAGATTTCTTCTGCTTCACCAAGTATCCCGGTTTCGACCCCGAAGTGGCTGTCAACGCAACTTCCGGCATGGGTATTGACAAAGGCGCATACCCCTCGGCCAAAAAAGTAGTTCTCGGATTCAACCTCACATTCTAATACGCCAACAACATGAAACTTAAATATATACTGGCGGCATTCATCGCCGGAGCGGCAATGCTCTTCTCGTCGTGCGAAGACGGCCTCGATATTCCAAAGCACGGCAATATGGGCGGTCAGGACGATTTCTACAAGACCGATGCCGAAGCCGAACAGGCTGTTGCCTCCCTGCTTACAAGCTGGGGCGGAAACTATTACAACTGGTACTATGTGAAAAACCTCCTTTCCGACGACGCATGGACGGGCGGCGGTTCGCGTGGCGACAATGCCGATATGGAACGCCTCAACGAATATACCTTCGACACCGACCACGGCATGATTGCCGGCCTCTACAGCGGTCTATACTCTATAATCTACAAAGCCAACCTCATAATCGAAAAAGTTACCCCCGATACTCCCGTAAAGGCACAGGCTGTGGCCGAAGCCTATTTCTTCCGCGGTTGGGCTCATTTTGAACTCGCATCCATGTGGGGAACAGCGCCGGTTGTGGATCACCTGCTGCAACCCGACGAATACCACCAAAGCAACAGCACTCCCGAAGAACTGTGGGCACGTACCGAAAACGACTTTCGCACTGCCATTGAAAGCAACGCTCTTCCAACAAAAAGCAGCGCAACCGACGCAACAGGCGGTATACGCGTTACAACCGAAGTTGCCCATGCAATGCTTGGCAAGACACTGCTTTTCGAGGGTAAGTATGCCGAGGCGGCAAGCGAACTCGATAAAGTTATTGACTCAAAAAAATACGAACTCTATCAGGGTGAGTACGACATGCTTCACCACGCCGCCACAAACGGCTGTTGCGAGGCTATGCTTGAGGTTCAGAAGCGCAACGACCCCGAACAGGCCTGGGCGCAGATGACAATGGTGTACATTATGAACGGCTGGCGAACATCGCTTATCAACTTGGGCTCTATGAGCGAAATCGCCTCCGGTACATACGGATTTTTGAATCCCTCCGAAGCCCTTTACGATGCTTTTGTGGCCGGTGAAGGCAAGAACGGCTATCGCCTTAAATCCACTATCCGCACCTACGACGAGCTTAACGCCGAGTACGGTCTCACCGTCAACGCCGGCGAGCGTCTTGTAGGACACGAAGGCCTGTTCAACTGGAAGAACCGCGCACTGAAGGAAGATTGTGTAATGGACGCCAGCTATTTCCAGGCTCTCCAATATACCAACCTGCGTGTAATGCGCTATGCCGAAGTTCTTCTTCTGGCCGCCGAAGCTCATGTAATGTCGGGAGGTACCCGTGCCGACGAATATGTAAACGCTATCCGCTCCCGCGCACGCCTCCAGCCTGTAAGCGGTGTTACTCTTGAGGACATCAAGGAAGAAAAACGCCTTGAGCTTTGCCTCGAATGCGTACGTTTCCAGGATATTGTACGCTGGAAAGAGGGCGAAAAATACCTTGGCGAAAAGGGTGCATGCGTTCCTGCATTCTCCAGCAGCGGTGTTGAACCCAAAGCATTCACAAATGCTACCTACGGTTTCAAGGCAAAACACAATCTGCTCCCTATTCCCCGCAAGGAAATGGAATTGAACCGCAACATGACACAAAACACCGGATGGTGATAATCAATATCAAGAAAAACTACAATGAAAAATACATATAAACTGTTGCTGTTGCCATTGGCCGCCATGCTGTGGTCGTGCAACGACAATGTAATTGACAATCTCACCGGCATATACGATGAAAATATGCAACGGTATAATTTCGCTATAGCGAAAACCGGTGAAACCGAGAAACTTAAGAAAGGTCTTAAGCAACTGAACATAGAATTCGACAATAGCAACGGTGCTACGTTCAGTCTCGGTGTGGTTTCCCGCGAATGGGTATTACAGCCCGGTGTTTACAAACCTGCTCAAAGTGCAGCGGGAGAAGCCGCAGCCAACGAATTTTACGGATACGTCACCAACGGCACGGAAACTTACGGCGCCATTACCGAAGGCGACCTCGAGGTGAACATGGTTGGCACCGACTACGACATCAGCGGTATTTTTACCGGTAACGACGGCCGACGTTATGTACTCAACTATCGAGGCCCGATTGAATTTGTAATCGGTATCGACGATCCCGAACCGAGCGGCTACACAGTTACAATGAAAGCCGAACCGGTTGTTATAATGGACTATACAACCTGGCAGCAGACAGTAATCCCCGGTGTGAACAAATATACTCTCGCAATCAGCGACCCCAACGGCAACGATGCCGCATTCTTCGAGGCCATAAACAAGGATAACATGACTATGCAGGAGCTTGTCGGCACTTACACTATTGCCGGTTCTCCCATGGAACCGTGGCTTATCGACAACGGCTGGCTTGTTCCCGAGTACGGCATGGCCGGCGGTGCATTCGTGGTTTCGTCCACCGGCGAGAAACAGTACATCACTCAAGGTAAAATAAACATTGAATCCGTGGAAGGTATAACCGGCGAGACTCTCTACAGCTTCAGCGGTGAAAATCTGTCGTTTATCACCACATCCGGCAACGACGGTTCTTTCAGTTTCAACATTCGTTTTTCGTCGTTCCTTAAAAAAAGCGGCACAGAGCTTAAAGACTTGTCATTCCAAAGTGCGGTGCTTGGGCGTGAGGTAAAATACTCGGTTGTGCTGCCCGAGAGCTTCGACGGCACAAAAACATTCCCTGTACTCTACATGCTGCACGGAGCATCGGGAGGAAACAACGACTGGCTCGACAGCGGCAATATAGCAAGCCACACCGGGAGCGTGGAAACCGAAATGATAATTGTATCGCCACAGGCTTCTTTCGAGGGCTTTGACTCCTTCTACATCGACGGCTTCCGGGACGGCGGCATGAACTACGAAACATTCTTTGTAACCGAATTTATGCCTGCAATAGAGGCCATGTACAAAGGCAACGGCAAACGCGGAGTTTCGGGACTTTCCATGGGCGGCTTCGGCGCACTGTATTACGGCCTCAAATATGCCGACATGTTCTCCGGAATATATGCCTGCTCACCCGGAATAGGCATTGAAGGAACTCCCAACATATTCGATATGATATGGACACCCGGAGCTTCGGACATTGCAGTTGAAATAGGTACGGAAGATTTTCTCTACGAAGTCAACAAAGCCTTTTACGAGACTATGCAGTACTCTCCTCTGCTGTCGGGCTTCACATACATAGAACGCGCAGGGGCACACGACTGGCCTTTCTGGAGCGCATGCTCGCCCAAGATTATCAAATTCTTTGATGAACGCTTCTAATAACGAAACCAATTAAATAAACCTTCATGAAAAAGTATATAATGCTATTTGCCCTTGCATCGGCATGCATCGGCTCGCAGGCACAGCAGGCTCTTTGGGGAGCTTCTCAAATTGTATCGCCTGAAATACACCCAGACCACACTGTAACATTCCGTCTTGCAGCTCCCAAGGCTGTAAAGGTACAGGTTACGGGCGATTTTCTTCCTACTCAGAAAGTGCAGACACCTTTCGGGGAATTCGATGCCCCCGGAGCCGCCGACCTTGTTGAAAAAGACGGTGTTTGGGAGTACACCACTCCGGCACCGCTCTCGCCCGAACTCTACAGTTACACTTTGCTTGTGGACGGGCTTAAAATAAACGATCCCTCCAACGTTCACCGAATCCGCGACGTTCAATCCGTTACCGATGTATTCATCATTCCGGGCGAACGCGCCGACCTCTATAAGATAAACGATGTGCCTCACGGCACCGTATCGAAGGTGTGGTATAACAGTCCCACCCTGGGAATGGATCGCCGCCTCACCGTGTATACTCCCGCGGGTTATGAAACAAGCGGCAAACGTTATCCCGTTTTCTATCTTCTCCATGGTATGGGCGGCGACGAGAACGCATGGACCGAACTTGGCCGCGCATCGCAGATTCTTGACAATCTTATTGCCCAAGGCAAAGCAGAGCCCATGATTGTTGTAATGACAAACGGTAACGCCGACCTGCAGGCAGCTCCCGGTGAATCGAATTTGGGATTCGCTGCTCCCACTCTGCAGCTCCCCAAGACTATGGAAGGCAGCTTCGAGCAGCATTTCCCCGAAGTTGTGAAGTTCATCGACAAAAACTACCGCACCATAAAAGCAAAAAAAGCCCGCGCCATAGCCGGTCTTTCCATGGGCGGTTTCCACTCCATGCACATTTCGAAACAATATCCCGACATGTTCGACTATGTTGGCCTTTTCTCGGCTGCAATCATGCCCGATAAAAAAGTGAAATCGCCTGTTTACGATGATATTGAAGGCAAACTCAAAACCCAGTTCGACAAAAAGCCGGCTCTCTATTGGATTGCAATAGGCGACAAGGACTTCCTCTACAACGCCAATACCGAGTACCGCAAAATGCTTGACGACAATGGTTACAAGTATGCTTACTACGAGACTCCTGACGGGCATATATGGAAAAACTGGCGCATCTACCTCACCGAGTTCGCTCCCAAGCTCTTCAAAAAATAATATCCAATAACCGACTCATTATGAACAAACTGACATATATGGCGGCTGCAGGATGCCTCTTGCTCGCCTCGTGCGGCGACAGAACCCCTCAGCTCGGCAAAGCCGACCTTGATGATGTTATCGCCGCCATGACTCTTGAGGAAAAGGCTCACCTTGTTGTGGGAACCGGTATGGAAGGGTTCAGCGAGGGCGACAGCGCAGTTGTGGGCGAAACCCGCAATCTTGTCCCCGGAGCTGCCGGCACTACCTATCCGGTGCCACGCCTTGGCATACCTTCCATTGTGCTCGCCGACGGCCCTGCCGGCCTGCGCATAAATCCCACGCGCGAAGGAGACAGCGCAACTTACTATTGCACTCATTTTCCAATAGGCACTCTGCTTGCCTGTACCTGGGATACCACCCTTGTTGCGCAAGTGGGCAAAGCCATTGGCGAAGAAGTGCTTGAATATGGTGCCGACGTACTACTGGCACCGGCACTCAACATCCACCGCAACCCTCTTTGCGGACGCAATTTCGAGTATTATTCCGAAGACCCTCTTGTTGCCGGCAAAATAGCTGCTGCCTACGTCCGCGGCATTCAAAGCAACGGAGTGGGAACATCGGTAAAACATTTCGCGGGAAACAACCAGGAAACCAACCGAATGGGCAACGACGCTCATGTAAGTCCACGTGCGCTCCGCGAAATTTATCTCAAAGGCTTTGAAACCGTTATCAAAGAAAGCGCGCCTTGGACTGTCATGACCTCCTATAACCGCATCAACGGCACCTACACATCGGAGAGCGAAGAACTGTTGCAGACTCTGCTTCGCGATGAGTGGGGCTACGGAGGAATGGTTATGACCGACTGGTTCGGAGGCAGCGATGCCGTGGCACAAATGGTTGCCGGCAACGATATGCTCCAGCCGGGACTCGACAAGCAGTACGATGCCATTGTTGCGGCTGTGAAGAACGGCAGTCTGGACGAGAAAGTACTGGACCGCAATGTGGGACGTATCCTCAATCTTATAATGCAGACTCCGCGCTTCAAGGGCTACACGGCAAGCAACAATCCCGACCTTGCCGCCCACGCCGCCGTAACCCGTACAAGCGCTGCCGACGGCATGGTGCTTCTTAAAAACGAGGGCAACACACTTCCCATTGCAGCCGGAAATAAAAAAGTTGCTCTTTACGGATGTATGTCGTACAACTGGATTGCCGGAGGTACGGGCAGCGGCAATGTAAACCGCGCTTACACCGTTTCGCTGCTCGACGGCCTTAAAAACGCCGGTTTTGAGCTCGCCGTTCCGGAACTTGAAAGCCGCTACGCCGAGCACATCGAGAAAGAGAACGAACGTAACAAGCCCACAGGAGGCAAATTCAGTCAGTTCCTTCCCATTCCTTGTCCCGAGGAAATGACATTTACTTCCGCTGAACTTAACCGCCATGCCGCCGATGCCGATTTGGCAATTGTGACAATAGGCCGCAATTCGGGAGAATTCCTGGACCGCGAAACGTCCGATTTCAATCTCAGCTCCGCCAACAAAAGTCTTCTCAACGACGTGGTTCGGGCATTCCATGCCAAAGGTAAAAAGGTTGTGGTTATTATGAATATCGGAGGCGTAATTGAAACCGAATCATGGAAAAACAAGCCCGATGCAATACTTTGCGCATGGCAGGGCGGACAGGAAGGCGGCAACTCTGTTGCCGATGTACTGACCGGCAAGGCTTACCCCTCGGGCAAACTCACCATGACTTTTCCTGTTGCTTTCACCGACCATGCCTCGTCCACGAACTTCCCGCAGGACATGAAGGAGGAAATAAAAATCGGGGGCAGCAACGACAGCGTTGAGAACCCTGTCCGCAACTATCACTACACTCCTTACGAAGAGGATATATACGTAGGATACCGCTATTTCGACAGCTTCAATAAAAATGTGAGCTATCCTTTCGGTTACGGACTGTCGTACACCACATTCGACTACGGTACGCCTGAGGTAAAATACGCCGACGGCAAATACACAGTTACCTTGGATATCCGCAACAGCGGCAATTTCCCCGGCAAGGAAATTGTGCAGCTCTATGCCGCCGCACCCGAGCGTATAAAACGCAACAAACCCGAAAAAGAGTTGCGTGCGTTTGCCAAAACGGCAGAACTGCAGCCGGGCGAAAGCGCTACTGTTGAGCTTGTCTTTGCAGCTTCGGACCTGGCCTCATACGACGAGGAAGCCTCCGCATGGGTGGTTGATCCCGGCAAATATGAACTGATGATTGGCGCTTCCAGCCGCGATATTCGCAAGAAAGTGGATGTAGATGCCTCTGCAGCCACTCTGGCAACAAACAACCTGTTTGCCCCTTGCGCCGATATAAATACTCTTAAACGATAATCATAACCAAATGAAAAGCACCCGCAAAATAATGACGGGTATTGCCCTTATGGCGACGCTTGTTTCGGCAAGCGCCGCCGTTCCGGCAATTCCCCGCGACAACAAACTTGAAAAGAAAGTAGAGGAAACACTGGCACGGATGACTCTTGAAGAAAAGATTGGCCAGATGACCGAACTTGCCATAGACCTTATTTGTCACCGAGGTCCCGACGGAAAACTTGTATATCATCCCGGGATGCTCGATTCCATAATAAGCAAATACAAAGTAGGTTCAATACTCAACGCACCTCAGCATTCGCTCACTCCCGAAGAATGGAACGAGGTAATAGGTAAAATTCAGGAAGTTTCGATGCGCGAGATTGGAATTCCATGTATTTACGGCCTTGACCAGAACCACGGTGTGACCTACTCGACCGGCGGCACACTCTTCCCGCAAAACATATCGCTTGCGGCTACATTCAACCGCGAGCTTGCCAAAGAATCGGCTTCTATAACAGCCTATGAGACAAAGGCCTCGGCATGCCCGTGGACCTACTCCCCTACCGTTGACCTTGTGCGCGTTGCCTCGTGGCCTCGCGTATGGGAGAATTTCGGCGAGGATCCGTATCTCTCGGGAGAAATGGGCGCCGCACAGGTTCGCGGCTTCCAGGGCGATAATCCCAACAAAATAGGGAAAAACAATATTGCCACATCGGTAAAACACTATATGGCCTACTCGGTGCCTTTCAGCGGCAAGGACCGTACACCGGCCTATGTCAGCGAGGCCGACCTGCGCGAAAAACATTTTGAGCCTTACAAAAAATGTATTGAGGCCGGCGCACTTACGGTAATGGTAAATTCGGCAAGTGTGAACGGTATTCCAACACACATAAACAAACGCCTGCTCACCGACTGGCTCAAAGACGAGCTGCAATGGGACGGTATGATTGTAACCGACTGGTCCGACATCAACAATCTGTATTCCCGCGAGAAAGTTGCCAGAAACAAAAAGGAAGCTATAAAAATGGCAATCAATGCAGGTATTGACATGGCTATGGAGCCGTATCAGTGGGATTACTGCACTCTGCTTAAAGAACTTGTGGAGGAAGGCGAGGTTTCTATGGAACGTATTGACGATGCAACGCGCCGCGTTCTGCGACTGAAATATCGCCTGGGGCTGTTTGAAAACCCCGTTCCGCAGCTTAAGGATTATCCCGAATTCGGTTCGGCCAAGAATGCCGAAGCTGCC
The DNA here is from genome assembly GCA_947175425.1 of uncultured Porphyromonadaceae bacterium. Lineage (GTDB taxonomy): Bacteria > Bacteroidota > Bacteroidia > Bacteroidales > Muribaculaceae > CAG-873. Next base: position 4,996 of record CAMWMR010000014.1, on the reverse strand, counting down.
CGACGAGCTGCCGTGGAATCCATGATTCTTCTTAAAAACGACGGCGATATACTTCCGCTGAAAAAAGGCACAAAAATTCTTGTGACGGGTCCGAATGCCAACAGCATGCGTTCGCTCAACGGCGGCTGGACAATTACCTGGCAAGGCAAATTAAGTCCCGAAGAACTCGCCGAGAAGAACACAATTTACGAGGCTTTGGCAAATACTTTCGGTAGCGAAAACGTGAGCTATGTTCCCGGGGTGACTTACAACGAAAACGGCGGCTACAACGATGAAAATGCTCCCGATTTTGAACCTGTTGCCGAAGCGGCCAAGAATGCCGATGTAATAGTTGTGTGCGTGGGCGAAAATTCTTATACCGAAACACCGGGTAACCTCTCGGATCTCAATCTTTCGGCCAATCAGAAAGAGCTTGTAAGGATTGCCGCAGCGACAGGAAAACCGATTGTGATGATACTCAACGAAGGGCGTGCGCGCGTAATATCTGATATAGAGCCTCTTGCAGCGGCGATTGTAGATATTCTTCTTCCCGGCAGCGAGGGCGGCGACGCGCTTGCAATGCTTATGGCAGGAGAAGAAAATTTTTCGGGACGATTGCCTTATACCTATCCCCGCGATGTAAATTCGCTTTCGACCTACGACTACAAGGCATCGGAACAAGTTGGAACCATGGCGGGAGCATACGATTACAACGCGTCAATAACAAATCAGTGGCCATTCGGTTACGGACTGAGCTATACAACATTCGAGTACGGCAATCTGCGCACATCAAAGGATAAATTCGTTGACGGCGATGTAATAAGCGTATCGGTTGATGTTACCAATACCGGAAACGTTGCAGGCAAAGAAACCGTGATGCTTTATTCGACCGACCTTGTCGCATCGCGTATAGTTCCCGACAACCGACGTCTACGGGCATTTGAAAAAATTGAACTTGCTCCCGGGCAAACGCGCACAGTCACTTTTAAACTGCCTGCATCGGAGCTTGCCTATGTGGGGCATGACGGAAAATGGATTCTTGAAGAAGGCGATTTCCGACTGACAGCCGGCAAGCTCTCCAAGGTTATAAGCTGCACACAGACAAAGGAATACGCAAGTCCCAACAAATAAGTGTTGAAATATCCATAACCATTATATCAATAGGCTTTTTCAAGACGGAAGGAGGCGATGTCGCATTGACACCGCCTCCTTTTTTAGTATTTTATTCGGTTTCTCAGGAACCGAAAGTTACGTTAAAGCCGAGATTGAGGTTGAAGTTGGCTTTTCCAACAGGAAGCCCCTGAGGAGTTACATTGAAGCACTGGTGGTCGGAACCGACAAAGAAATTGAATCCTTTTGGATGGAAGTTAATCATCCACCCGAAAGATGAACCGTAGGTTGAAATACCGTAGTTAACAGTTGCGTCGAACCATTTTACGGGTTTCACGTTTGCATAGAAACGTCCTTCGTTCCAAGTGGATACGCCTGCAATGTGAGATGTGAACAGGAATGCTCCGGTAAGATTTTTGTAGAAGGGCATTTTATACTCGGCGCCGAGGCGTATGTTTGCAAACAATGCGCGGTTAAATGACGCATCCTGCTCGGTTCGGTGAAAATTCACAACATCCTGAAGATCATCCCAAAGCCTGTCGATTTGTTCATCGATTTTGTTTTCTTCGTAATCGGGCGCATTGTCATCAATGGCAATATTATGGAAGCCGTCGAACACCCACGAAGTCTGCGATGTGGCGCCCTTTACGGCATGGCTGTAGTTCATGAAACCGAGGTCGGTAACAGCGGCGGAGAGCTGAAGGTCGGGCAGGAGTTGATATGTAGCGCCGAGGTCGAAGCCGAGGCCGAATCCCGAGAGGCTGAAGTTGTTGTATTCCACATCGTTCCATTCAATGAGGTCGGCTTCGGACGGAGTGCTGTAATCGGCACCGGTTTCCTGTTTTGTGGGAACGTAAAGTCCCGAGCCGGCGGCAATTTCCATTGAGCCTTGTGCATTGATGGTCCAGGCGTTATTGTTCATGCGCACGTCCATATTGTCGATTTTGGCCTTTAGGGATGCGATTCCGAGGAGGAACTTCACTTTTGCGCCGACGGTGAGTTTCTCGTTGATTTTGTGACTGTGTCCGAGTGCTATTTCAGCCCAAGCATTTGCGCTTGCGTTGATATCCTTGAAATTATAGTGTGTATCCTCTCCGGTTTGTCCCAGCTTCATGAATGTGAACAAATCCTTTGGCAATCCCACACCCATATCGGCATGGACTCCGACGGTAATGGTGTTATAGCCCTTGAAGGCCTTGAAGCCGGCAGAAAGGAGCGTAATGTCGCTGCTCATGTTTATGTGGTTCATATTCTTGAGCTTGCCAAGGAACTCGTTGGCGTCGACAGTGGGGCTCATGAATGTTGTGAGCTTGTAGGGGCCGCTTGTTGTGGGATACAGGAAAGTGTTTACACCAACATTGGAGAACAGTCCCATATTCATATTTGCGAGGACGGGAATTGAGATATAGTTTCGTTCCCCTCCGAATGCGGGGTTTAGTTCGTGACGGTAGGAATAACCGTCGAGGAAGTAGGCTGTGCGGGGAGCTTCCTGAGCCGAAGCACCAAAACCGGCGCACAATGCGGCGGCAGCTATTATGGTATTTTTAATTGCTTTCATTTCCGATTAGTCGTTTAAGTCGATGGTTATACCTCCGAGGATTGTAATTTTGATGTCGGAGAAACGTAATGACTGGTTCTCGTTAAGATTTACGCCAACGAATTCTTCGGGCGTGGTGCCTGTAAAGTTAATTCGGACGCCATCGAGGTTGCCGAGGTTTGCGGCACGGGATTCCAAAGTGATTACGAGTTCCGAAACACCGGGGCTGTCAATCATTCCGGCACCTACCACTCCATCAACAGTAGCGGTGATGTCGGGGATTACATTTCCGGCACGGTCAATAGCTTCAACAGCAGGTACCATTTGCATGGGGATTGTGTTTGTAACGCTAAGCTCAACGCGTACTTTGTTGAAATTGTATTTATCGAGGTCGCTGTCCCAGTCGGCTTGATCGGTGCTGTACTCAAGGCGCATATCCTTGCCGAAAGCAAGGGGAACAACTGCTTCGTAATCACAATTGTAGCTATAGCTTGTACCGAGAGTGAATGTAACGGGTTCCTGACGCACTTGTGCAGAGATGTCTTCAAACATAATTTCCTCGGGCACAGTGCTCATGAGCGCGCCGAGTTCCGGGACTACTATATTTTGCACTCCGGCAATGGAAACGGGTTCGCGAGAAACCACATAATTAGTTGTGGCACCGGGCATAACAACAATTGGAGCGGTTCCATACTTCTCGCCGAGGCCCACGTTGAACTCGGGCTTTGAAGAATAGTGAGCCAAGAGCATACCGTTGACGTCGAGTGTGACAGGAGCTGTGTTGGTAAGCGTGAAATGAATTTGAGGATTTTGGATATCGAGGTTATTTCCTTCGGCTTCAAGGAATTCGGGGATGTCGTTAATTTCGAAACTTACCGGGGAAATATCGATACGCGGATTTACTATACCGGTAACTGCAAGGATATCGGCGTTTTTAACCGAAGTGCTTGTTTCGAGAGTAAGATTTGCGATATTTCCGGTAACGTCGCTTGCCTGAATGGAAATGTTTCCTTTCGACTCAATTTGCGAAGAAAGCTTGAAGTGTCCGGGCGCATAAAGGCCTTGCCCTGCGGGGAGTTTAGTGCAATCCACATGAGTGAGTCGCATATCGGCTACAAAAGGTTTGCCGGGCCATACCTCACAGTCGCGTGTAAAACGAGCAGTGTGAGCATCGAGCATTTCGAGATAAGCCGCGGCGGATGTGCCGGCAAGTTCCACAGTCCACGATTCGTCGAAAGTAGCTGTATAACCGGCATTTATATATGCCACACCGTTAAAGTTTTGGGATGAATATCCAACCGAGAATTGAATAACGATGTCAAGGTCGGCTGCATCGACTTGTACAATCTCATCGGTAACATTGTCGTCGGAAATATTTATTGCATTGAAAGTAGGGGACGCTGCAACGGTTATAAGCTCATCGGTACCCACAATAAACGGATCGAGAGCAGAGGAAGCGCTTTCTCCTCTAAGATTATCTATTTCCACGGTACCGATTTCAATAGTAGCGGCTTCGGAATTACCGTTTTGCACGAGCACGTAGTCGCCGGCTTTGAGTCCATACTCACCATCGCTCTGAACAGCTTTTATAGAGCTGTCGCTTTCGAGGTCGAGAATTTTTTTGAAAGATAGTTCTTCGGTGCTGCTTGCCGGAAGAGTGAGGGTTTCGCCGAACTTAACAGTAAGGTCAATGTCCTCGGAAAGGTCATAGTCATGATCCACGCATGCTGTTGAACCAGCCATAAGGCACACGGAGAACAGCAAAGGAATGCATTGCAGTTTTTTCATTGATTTTATGATTAGGAAAATTTTTAATTTTACGAGCTGCAAAATTAGTGAATTTTCACTAATTTACAAAATTTCGCAATACGCATTATGTCTCAAAAATTTAGATAGTTTTCTTTATATACTTTGGAGAAAATCACCCCGGAAGTATACCTATTATATTTATTCTGAGTTTACGAAATGCGTTGTTAACTTATAACACTGACAATTAATGGTTTGAGCTTAAGCAGCTGAGATTGGCGAAAAATAATTTAAAAAAAGTGGCAAAAAAATTTGGCAGGAATAAAAAAAGGTAGTAACTTTGCACTCGCAAAAGGGAAATAACCCAATACAAAAATTGCCTTGTGGTGTAATGGTAGCACGTCGGATTCTGGTTCCGCCTGTGAGGGTTCGAATCCTTCCAAGGCAACAAAGTAAAATCGAGGTTTTTGAGCCTCGATTTTATTTTTATATAATCGCGTGAAGTACAAGTGCTTAGTACTTTTTCGATCCTCGAAAAAGGGGTCAGCGGATTTTTCCGGTGGGTGCCAGGGGATGTCGGAGGATATAGTTATCTTTGCAAAATGAAACCAGACCAACTACTCA
>CAMWMR010000013.1 GCA_947175425.1 uncultured Porphyromonadaceae bacterium | reverse complement strand
AGTGTATAAATGGTGGAATTGAGCACCCGGTTCAGGGCTATTCCCACCGTAGCCCACCGTAGTTCCGCCGCGTCAAATCTTGGGTGGAGCGAGCAGCTTATCAAGCTCTTGCTTTGATATTTTGACGATTCTTCCGACTTTGATTTTGCTTATGCTTATGCCGTAGGTCTTTACATAATGATAAATCTGGTCACGTGTCATGCTGTATTTTTCCATAGCCTCCGGAATTGTATAGTATTCCGGTTCATCAACTGCGACACCTTTCGCCTTGTCGAAATGCCATTTTGAATAGCGGGCCTCGCAACCAACTTTCATTTTCGGGATTCTCTCCTTTGAGACAAGATTGTAGATTGCCGAGAGCGTCATGCCATAACGCTCCTGAATCTCCGCTGCCGTGTACCATTCGGTAATTTCTTCTTTCGGGGCAGACTTGGCAAAGAACCGATCTATATGCGGCTTGCTCCACAAAGTTTTTCCTCGTTGGGTTAGCTTTGGGAAATTGTTTTCTTTCGCCGCCTTGAATAGCCACGAATTACTGATGCCGAATTTCTCCAGCACCTCTTTTGTGGTATAGAACTCCGTTATAGGTCGCTTCTCTTTTGCCGGACGTAACTGATAGAGATGCGAACCGTCGAAAAGAGAATTAAGGCTGTCTCTACTGATAATAGTTTTTCCCTTGAACTGGAAACAAGGGATAGAATTAGCGGCAAGATAATTGTAGATGGAAGCACGACATACTCCGAGAAGTCTGGCACATTGAGCCGGAGTTATGAACAGGCGTTTGTCATCGCTCATTTGAGGCATTGATGCCTTGGCTTGTTCACGCTCGACATGCTGTTTGCGCTTCGCATCCTTGTAGGCGTATTCGGCGCATCTTTTACAGCAATAACGTGTCGTACATTTTCTTGCTATGAACGTGCTGCTACACCATTCACAGGTCTTGGTGATTTCGATTGTACTGCTCATTTTACGTTGTTATTTCTGTTAATTTTCTGTTAAAAGTGTCTAACCGCGTTTATTGGTGTCTAAGGGTGTCTAAACCCTCTACTGCCTCTCTGACAGGTTAACCCCGATTGAGTAACGAGATACAACCGGGATACAAAAATGGGCGTAAAATCGAGCAGAAACGGTTAAAACCGAGAAATGACGCAACAAAAATGGCACCCCGTAAAGAGTGCCATACTAACAGATTATGCTATTTTGTAATCGTTTCTAACTATATAGTCATTTTCCGATGCAGAATGAGGAGAAGATGGATTGGAGGATTTGGGGGGTGGTGATGGCGCCGGTTATGGAGGAGAGGTTGTAGATGGCTTCACGTAGGTCTTGGGCAATCAGGTCGGGAGGAAGTAGGGTAGTGATGCCTTCTGCTACTGTGTCGAGATTGTCGGCCGCAGCAATCATTGCCTGAGCATGTCGGGCGTTGGTAACCATTACGCTGTCTTCATTTATGTCGGCGTTGATTTTTTCGATTTGCCTGCCAATCAGCTTTTTGAGTTCTTCGAGGTTCTGTTCTCGGCGAGCCGATACTTCAATATGTACTGATCCCAGAAAAGTATTGTTGATTATATTTTTTAAATTTTCGTTAGCAGTTGGGAGATCGCATTTATTTTCAACAAAGATTATCGACTGTGGCTCAATTCCTTCAAGCTCACTCGTTATTTCGTCTATAGATGTTGGAGTACTGCTGTCGTAAACATATAGCACTACAGTTGCATTTGATGCTGCGTTTCTTGACCGGTCTATTCCCATGTTTTCTATGGGGTCGTCGGTTTCGCGCAAACCTGCCGTGTCTTTGAAGCGGATGAGATAATCGCCTATTTCAGCTGTATCTTCCACGATATCTCGAGTTGTTCCATGAATGTCGCTGACAATTGCGCGGTCATCGCCCATGAGCGCATTCATCAACGATGATTTTCCAACGTTTGTATGGCCAATAATTGCAACCGGAATGCCATCCTTTATTGCTTTTCCTGTTTTGAATCCGGATGCAAGTTTACGCAATACTGACGCATTTTCTTTCGCAAGGTCTAAGAGCTTCTGCCGAGATGCGAATTCAACATCTTCTTCCGAGAAGTCAAGCTCAAGTTCAAGCAGACTTGCAAGTTCAATCATTTTATCGCGTAACTCATTTATTTTTTTTGAATAATGGCCTCTCATTTGCGAAAGCGCCACACGATGTGCAGCTCTCGAGGACGATGCAATAAGATCGGCAACTGCCTCCGCTTCCGAAAGATCCATTTTCCCGTTTTTAAAAGCACGGCGTGTAAATTCACCGGGAAGTGCCATTCGTGCTCCGTTTTCAATAAGCAGGTCGATAATCTTGCGTTGTATCCAGCGCGAGCCATGCATAGCAATTTCCACTGTGTTTTCGCCTGTAAAGGAATTTGGCCCGTGGAAAACGGTTAATACAACTTCATCAATAATTTCATCATTATTGCTTCTAATGGTTCCGAAGTGAGCGGTATGGCTCGGCATTTGTCCTATATCTTTTCCATGCCATATTCGAGAGCAGACAGCAAAAGCCTCGTTTCCGCTTACACGTGCCACTGCAATTCCTCCAACGCCGGGAGCGGTTGCTATTGCACAAATAACATCCGTTGAGTCGGTAAATATTTCTTTGTCCATTTTGTAATGATTCTTCAGCGGTTTTTACGATTCCAGTAACGATAGCGGCATTCGCTTTCAACAGAGTTCTCTATGTCGTCGGGAAGGCAGGCAAAGAAGTCGTATCCGGTAATTTCTTCAACTTTGTCGATTGTAGTCGCCATACTTTCAATTCCGTCGCTTGTAGGGGAATTAGGCATTATGAAGGCTATTCCTGTTGGAGGGTTGTTAAATGGAGCAAGGATTACTTTGAAAAAGCGTTTTGGCACAGAAACCCGTGAGGCGCCTATTGTCTCCGGCATGTGGTCGGTAAGTATAGGTCCGGCAATAATTATCAATGCACTGTCTCTAAGTGCCCATTGGCGACATTTGGTTTCCAATGTGCTCCAGCGTCCGGAATTGATGGAATGGTCTTGCGGACACATATTGGTGAGATAATGGGAATCGTCCATTGCTTCCTCGCTCCATTTCATATCGCCGGCAGGAGCCATGTGTCCTCTGTCGTATCCCGAATTTTTGTAATCCGAAAGGAGTGGGGTGCCTGTGACATTATAGTCCGGCTTGAATTTAGATTTTCTCGGCTCAGTTCCTTGAGCTTCCTCGCCGGTGAGTTCCCACACCACATAATTTGGTAAATGGTATACTGCGTTGAACGAAACGGTAAATCCGGTATAGTCAACAATTTGTTCCGTAGTGCCTTTTGGAAGTACTACGTGTTCCAAACACGTTAAAGAGTCGGGTGTTAATAATTTTTCAGTCCGTCCTGCTTTACTCAGCTGGCCGCCAAGGACAAGAAAGAGTATAAGTCCTATGCCAAGAAGAGTAACGGTTATGGCTCCGCGTTCTTTCGGAGATAGACCGAACGGTCGTTTGGCTCGACGCTGTCTGTAAATATTGCTTTTATTCATGAATTGTGAGGTTACTCAAAACATTTTTAAGTCTTACGAGTTCTTTAGGATTTATAGAAGCTGAGAGACTGAATCTGAGGCGGTCGGTTCCCGGAGGAACGGTAGGAGTCCTGATTGGAAGAACCGTGAAGTTTTCTTTTGCCAAGCGCTCCGAAAATTCCTTGGCATCTTTGGGATTACCTATAATGAGCGGTTGAATGTGCGAACAAGAGACTCTACCTCCGGCGGAAGCGAGAGCTTCTCCTAAGAGCCTCCCAAGAGCATATAGTTGCTCTCGTTCGGTATCCATTTCAAGTGCTTTGCGAAATATGAAATCGCTCCACATAATGTTAATGGGAGGCAGGGCTGTGGAAAAAATGAAGCTTCGAGACTTGTTGACGGCATATTCGCGAATTTCAGGCGATGTAATAGCAAAAGCACCGCACGAACACAACGCCTTACCCAATGTTCCGACAATAATATCCACTTTGTCGACCTTCCCTGAAGCCATGCATACACCGAGTCCTCCCGGGCCTTCAACGCCTACGGCATGAGCTTCGTCTACATATAAAATGGTGTTGGGATATCGTTCTTTTATTTCAACCAATGCTTCGATATCGGCCTTGTCGCCATCCATGCTATACACACTTTCAACGATTATAATGTTGCGTTGAGAAGATGCGGCCGATTTGGAAAGAATTCTGTCAAGATGAGAAATGTCGTTATGACGGAAACGTTCAAATGTTGCATTGGAAAGTTTTATCCCGTCAATAATGCTTGCATGTACAAGTTTATCGGCAATGATATGTGTTCCTTTTGTTCCCAAAGCCGAAACAAGTCCGGTATTTGCATGGTAACCGCTGTTAAATATCAAAGCTTTTTTCCCTGGATAGTATTTTTCTAACGTCGCCTCAAATGTTGAGAACGGTTTTTGAGAGCTTGCCAAAAGTCGGGAGGCAGAGGCCGACATTGCCAGGCTACCGACAGGATACAGGTTCATGAACTCTTCCCGCAAGTCTGCACGGTCGTTGAGCCCGAGATAATCGTTCGTGCTAAGGTCTGTCGAATCATTACATGATGAATCCGTGCGAATGCTTCGGAGATTCCCTTCTTCGCGGAGGCGGGCAAGATTCTCAATAATTGTTTTCATCGCTAACAAGCTCTACAAGCGTATTGCAAAGGAATTTAATTTGGTCGGGTGACGCTACATAGGAAGGCATAATGTAGGCGTTTTTTCCGAATGGCCTAATCCATACACCTTTCCTGACGCATTCTTTTTGGAATTTGCCGACATCAACATTTCTCTTCAGCTCAATCACGCCTATGCTGCCCAATACTCTTACATCATTAACACCGGGGAGTTCTCGAGCCGGAGCAAGGTGTTCCTCCATTATGCTTTGCATACTCAAAAGATGCGTTTTCATATCTCGTTCCTTGAGCATCCGCAGGGACTCGAGAGCGATTGCGCAGCTTAACGGATTTGCCATGAAAGTGGGGCCATGCATCAGAACTCCGGCTTCTCCTTTAGAAATGGAGGTGGCAACATCGGCGGTAGTGAGAACAGCGCTCATAGTAAGGTATCCGGCCGTGAGTCCTTTTCCTATACACATAATATCCGGCTCGACTCCGGCGTGTTCCCATGCAAAAAAACGTCCCGTACGCCAAAAGCCGGTAGCTATTTCATCGAAAATGAGCAGAACACCGTATTGTGTACACAGGCTTCGGAGTTGTCTCAGGTATTCGGGATGATAGAACCACATTCCTCCGGCTCCCTGAACTATCGGTTCAAGAATAACGGCTGCGATCTCTTCGTGTTTCTCTTGCAATAATTGTCGCATAGGCTCAATGTCTTCTGCGTTCCATTCGCCGTTAAAACGCGAAGACGGTTGAGGAACGAAATATCGCACGGGGAGGGCAGCGCCAAAAGCATTGTGCATGCCGGTTACCGGGTCGCATACGCTCATAGCGTTCCAGGTGTCGCCATGATATCCGCTGCGAATTGTGGCGAAATTCGTTTTTTTGTGCGACCCGGATGTTGATATTGCCGCCTGGACGGCCATTTTCATTGCTACTTCAACGGCAACAGAACCGGAATCGGCATAAAAAATATTGTTCATCGACGGCGGTGCAACCGATAGTAACTCTTTGCCGAGTTCAATTGCCGGTTCATGGGTAAGGCCGCCGAACATGATATGGCTCATCTTGTTCAGCTGCACAGCTGCTGCATTGTTTAAACGCGCATTGTTATAACCGTGGATTGTGCACCACCATGAAGACATGCCGTCGATAAGTTCGGTGCCATCCACAAGGCGAATAACAGCTCCCTCCGCCGACTCAACTTTGTAGGTCGGCAGAGGGTCTATAGTAGAGGTATAAGGATGCCAGAGATGTTCTTTGTCCCAGGCGTCATGTACAGTCGTTTTCATACTCTGCAAAGTTACGAAAACTTTTGCAGAGAGTCCGAATCAATGACGGCTGAAAATTATGTTATGGCCGTCGGCAACAACGAAGTCTACCGGAATGTCGTGTTCTTCCGTATCTATTTCGTCCACTAACTGAAAATTATAGCACACTCCTATTGTAGTTGCCTTTGAGCGGGAAAGAAGTCGGTCGTAATAACCTTTTCCCCTGCCTACCCGGTTCCCTTTTCTGTCGAATGCAACAGCAGGTACAATAACAAGGTCGATATCGCTTATATCCACCGTGTCGTCACCATCGGGTTCTTCGATTTGGAACGCTCCCAAATGCATGCGTGTGCGGCGATAGGGGAGTATTTCCAAATCTATACCGTTTACCCGAGGCAGGAAAAATTCTTTTTCGCCGGTATATTGGTCAAGAAATTCATGTGTATATAGCTCATCGGGCAGGGAATGGTACATAAGTATGCGCCTTGCCAATACAAAAGGAGCAAGATTTCGAACCTGCTCGAAAACTCGTCGGGCTGCAATTAGCCGTTCCTCGTTGTCGAGGAGCGCTTTGCGGGCACGTACGTATTCGCGAATACTCTCTTTATTCATTGTTAATCAATTAGTTTTGTGTCCTTGACAGGACTTGCTGCATCGCCGTTCTTAAGGCGTTTTACAGCCTCGAGAACAACAGGGTCGGAAGCATTGACAATTTCGAAATAGCCGTCGATTCCGACAATGTCTCGAGCAATCAATGCCTTTAATTGATTAACAATTAATTGTTGCGAAATGTTGATGTAGTACCATCGCGGAGCTATACCGCCTTTGGAGCTTGCGTAATTTACAAAAGATTGTAACAGAACGTTATCGGAGGGGAGTTTCGATAGAAGTTCGTTGGTGTCGCGGCTTTCGTTCAGCGACTCGCGGTTAAGGTCGGCATACTCGTAGGCGAACTTGCGCAACAGTCCGGCATTCGCCACTTTTATATAGTAGCTTGTTACACCCGATGTATCCGATGGAACAAAAACATCCGGAATTATACCGCCTCCGCCGTAAACAGGACGTCCGTTAACTGTGTGGAATATAAGGGCACTGTCCACTTGCAGTGAATCGGCCGAGAAGATTTCGCCGCGGTCGTAACGGTTAAGAATCTCAAGTTCGTACTCGTTGTTATTTCCGGGCGTGTAGCTTTTTTGTATACATCTTCCCGAGGGGGTATAGTATCGCTGGACAGTAAGACGGAACTCGCTGGAATCGGGCAGGTCGAATTGTCGTTGAACAAGACCTTTGCCGAACGAACGGCGACCGATAATGAGAGCACGGTCATTATCCTGCAAAGCGCCGGCAAGAATTTCGCTTGAGCTTGCCGAAAATTCATCCATCAGCACAACAACGTCCTCTTCGGTGAACGAGCCCATTCCGCTGGACGGCAGAATGATTTTGTCATCTTCGTCGCGTCCTTTTGTCATTACAATTATGCGTCCTTCGGGAAGGAATTCATTTGCCGCCAGAACGGCCGGATTCATGTATCCTCCAACATTACCGCGAAGGTCAATGATATAAGACTTCGCTCCATCGTAGCGGAGTTGTCCCAGAGTATTAAGAAATTCGGGGTAGGTGTTTTCCGAAAATTTGCCAAGGCGTATATAACCGATTGAATCGGAAATTATGTATGATGCATCAATAGGCGACACCGGTACTTCGGCGCGTACAAGGTCGAACTTCAACGGCTCGGGCGAGCTGTGGCGTTTTACGGTTACTTGTACATGTGTATCCTTGGGACCGCGAAGCATACCGAATATTTTTTCCTGGTCGATATTCACGCCGGCGATATTGGTTCCGTCCACTTCAATAATCCTGTCTCCCGGAATAATGCCGGCTTCCTCCGCAGCACCCGAGCTTATAACTTCAAGTACATAGAGCGTGTCGTTCATCATTTGGAACTGTATGCCAATACCGTAGAAACTTCCCTCAAGGTCGCGGTCGGTTGCTGTGCGGGAACTTGCAGGAATGTAAACGGAATGAGGATCAAGATTTTTAAGCAATTCCGGAAGCGTCAGCTCAATAAGACTGTCATACGCTATCGGATCCACGTATTGCTCGGCAATTATGTCCAGAACCATGTCAAGTTTCTGACGCGCCCCTTCGCGCAAAGGATTGCGGCTCAAAAAACTGCCAAGCCATAATCCGGCTATAAGAAATGCGGCCGCAATAACAGGCAGCCACAGCAATGTTTTGTTATTCTTGTTCATTCGATTTCCGAAATATGGACACATTCTACACCGGCGCGCGCCAAAAGGTCAACACCGTCGGTAAGACGGTAAAGGTCGTTGAAAACCACTCGTTTTATACCCGCTTGAATAATGAGCTTGGAGCATTCCAGACACGGGGATGCCGTTACATACAGAGTGGAACCGGCACTGGAATTGTTGCTTTGCGCCACTTTGGTTATTGCATTGGCCTCGGCGTGCAGAACATATGGCTTGGTAACGCCGGTACTGTCCTCGCAAACATTTTCAAAGCCGGCGGGTGTGCCGTTGAAACCATCGGAAATTATCATTTTATCCTTTACGAGAATGGCTCCGACCTTGCGGCGTTGGCAGTAGGAGTTCTCAGCCCAAATGGTAGCCATGCGCAGATAGCGCTTGTCCAAAAGTTCCTGTTTTTCCGTGTTATTCATTATTGACTGTTTTAACAAACAAAGGTACTTAATGTACATCACATATGCAAAAAAATATTTGCATGTCGATAGACAAAGGCATCATCACAAAACCTTTGGCTATGTCTCTTTTCCTTGTTTATTATTTCAATAAATTTTCAATCTGCCGTTTTTTGATTCAGTATGTTTTCTATTATTATTTGATTATCAATTCACTCACCGGACGTTTTGGAACAATATGAGTAGAATCGGCAGTGCGGTAGTAGCGGATGTCGGCATCGTGCGAGCCGTCAGTGTCGGTTACGACAACTTTCTCCGCAGGATAGCCGAGCGCAAGCACATACAAAGGTTTGTATTGCTCGGGCAGATGTAATGCCGCAATAATTTCCGGTACATTGAAAGCTTTGATAATGCAGCCGTGAATTCCCAAAGCGGAAGCTCCCAGCGTGATTGCTTCGAGTTGAAGGCCGTCGTCACACAGGCAGTTGGTCGTAAGACTAACGTCAAGACATTGTATGAGATAGGCGCTCGGACGTTCGCTTGGTGCCGGGCCTTCCCAGTCGCTTAGATAGCCGGCCCATTTCAAGGCGGGAAATATGGCATCGCGTTCTTTTTGAGAACTTACAATACGATAGCGCAGTGGCTGCAGATTCCGTGCGGAGGCACAATATCTTGTCAAACCCACTAATTGTTGCAAAGTTGAGTCGGTAATGGCCTTTGATTCGTTGAAACGGCGATAGCTTCGGTTGCTTTTAAGAAGCTCACATAATGATTCAAGGGTGATATTTCCCATAGTTGATAATGAGTTATAAAAAATAATTTACGGCTATTCCGTGTTCAATCTATTGCAATTTCTGTTCAATAGCGTCAAAGTCGTCTTTAGTCATCCTGTAAAAATGCTCGGTACGTCTGTCGCCAAGAGGTGAAATAACGTCAGGATTTGTATGATGATATTTGAATCCGGATTTTTCACATACACGTTTCGACTTATGGTTGCCGTCGTAGTGTCCGCACCACACAACTGCAAGTTTCAAATCATTGAAGCAACGCAAAAGCAGCGCTTTAACAGCCTCGGGGACAAGACCGCGCCCCCAATAAGGTTTGCCAATCCAATAGCCTATTTCCGCTTCGCACTGCTTCATTTCGGCAGAGTGGAGAGTGTCGGAAAACATTATCCCGCAACTGCCTATGGGTTCATTTGTATCTTTTAATACAAGCGCATACACTTCCGGAGCGGCAAACACAGTGCGTATAATTTCGAGGCTGTTATCAACATCGGTATGAGAAGGCCAGCCGGCAATCGACCCAATGTCGGGATCGCTTGCATATTTGTAAAGAGATTCTGCATCGGATTCTCTCCACGGTCTCAGTATCAATCTGTCGGTTTCCATTATAAAAAAGTATTCATTAAGTTGAGATTTACAGATTATATCTGCAAATGCCCGGTATTATACCACGAAGTTAATAAAAATAATCCGCATATTGTATATCTGCAGAGGCATTGATTCATGTAAGATTATTCGTAATTTTGTCGGACTTATGAAAAATATTTTACATCACGCTTTAAGTTTTTTACTTGCTGTTCCTGTTTGGGCTTCTGCTCAAAGTATGGCCGAAGAAGAATTACGTTTTCTCCGCTCAATGCCTCCCGGATTACAAGCAGCACAAGAACAGGCTGTTCGCCTGGCAATTGAGGGTGATTATACGGCTCTAAAAGTTGTGCGAAACTCTCGTAATGCAACAATAGAATTTCCCGAAAATATAGATGTGGAAGATATTAATGGTATATATCGGCTGTATACTCCAAAGCATTGTGTTTCCGAGGGGAGGCTGCCTCTTTTGGTATATCTTCACGGGGGCGGCTGGTGTTTCGGCAGCATAAACAGCTGTTCGCGCTTTTGCAGCGAGCTTGTGGCAGAAGGGAGCATTGCCGTACTTGCGGTAGAGTATCCTCTTGCGCCCGAAAATCCTTACCCTGCTGCCTTGAACAGCTGTGTCGAAGCATTGCAATTCGCCTTTAATCTGCCCGAGAACTATGGTATTGATACTTCTAAAATATCAATCGGTGGCGACAGTGCCGGAGGGAATCTTGCATTGGCCTCGGCTATGCAATGGAGTGCAGAAGAATACAATGGAAAAATAAAATCGGTGTTGCTTTTTTATCCCGTTGTCAAAGCAATTAATGATGGCAGTGATTCCTGGAACAAATATAAAACAGGATTCGGTCTCGACGGGTCAATAATGGAGGCTTTCAACGAGGCCTATATTGGCGGGGATAATGCTGAAAATCCGTTTATATCGCCATATTATGCTCCCTCAAATATGTTGCGGAATTTACCGCCGGTTATGATAGTGAACGCTCAGCACGATATTCTTCACGATCAAGGCGCGGATATGGAAAGAGTTCTTGAAGAGAACGGCGTGCGGGTAAAAAGAGTGGTTCTTCCCGGTACATCTCATTTATTCATAACTGTCCCCGGACAGGAAAGTGCCCGGCGAAAAGCTGTGGAACTGAGCCGCAGTTTTCTGTTGACATAAGCACTTCGGGCCGACATTTGCCGGCCCGAAGATATGCAGAGAAGAAATTATAATGGAAGTTTATTTGATGAGTACTTTTTCGGTTTTGCTGCCTTGGCGAAGGATGTAAACTCCGGCAGCCGACGGTTCTCCGTTAACTCGCATGCCGCTTATGGTGAAGTATTCAACCGGCATGTTGGCGCTGTCCGACGGGTTAACGGTTTCTACGCCCGATGTCTCTTCAGGAATACTTATTTGGCATACGATACCATCAAACATTTCATCGTCATCTTTGGCATATATTTTGAGAATACCGCCAAATCTTCCCGATGAATTGTATAATTCGGTGCGCGGGAATGTGAAAATACCTTCATCATCGGCGTTAATTATATTAAGAGTGGCTGACGACTCCAGATAGTAAATCGGTTTTAGCCGACTTCCCCACTTGATTGTGGATATAATCCGACCTCGTACTGTTTCATCGGAATTCTCCAGAATTTCAAAGTCTATCAGTTTAGGGCAGTTGGAACACATATAGTTCAAGCCCGACTCATTGGGGAATATCACATCTTTCAACTCAGGGCAGTTGACGAAAGTTTTATTGAAATATAGTGAATGAGAGGGTAAAGATACTGTTTCCAGGGAAGCGCAGTTATAGAAAAGAGTGGTGAGGTCGGGGTAGTATGCCTTTATAGCCGACAAGTCTGCTTCAACAAGGTTTTGGCAGTTTTCAAAAGCATAATTGCCAAAATCCGTAATGCCTGAAGGCAGGGTTACTTTGCGGGAAGTACTGTTCAGGAAAGCGTTATAGCATAAAGCGGTTACCGGGTAGCTTTTACCCTCATATTCCAGGCTCTCGGGCATTGTTACTTCTTCCGGCCATTCGGCGCCTTCTGCAATACCAAAAACAGCAAAGTGGTCGTAGTTGAACATGTACTTGAGACTATTGTCTTCAACAAACTGTCCGGTATAATTTGCCGGTGGCTGGCAGCGGATTGTTATTTTCTGTCCGTTATAATCGGCCTGTAACAGTACAATCCAATAGGAGGCGTTGTATGTGCTCATACCCATTGGAAGAATGCCGCAATATTGTCCTGTTTTTGTATTCCAGTTTTCGCCAAGATGAAAAACTCCGTCGCTATCGGCATAAACAGGTTCGGCTCCGGAATATTCTTCGTAAAGATAGGGTACGAGTTTTTTGCCGTCGGGGCCGTATACGTTCCAATTTTCCAGAATTAGCTGCGTTTCGGTTTCGCTGATTTTACGAAGGTTCACCTGCACGACAGGGTTATTGCCTACATTTATATAGTTCATCATGTTGAAACTTTTCACAGTTACTTGTTCCAGCTTACTGTCTTGGACAAACGACAGTCCTGATACGGAGTTTTCTGCCCATCCCTCACCTAAGGTAAAATGTGTTATTTCCGAGGGATTAAGGGCCACATATGCGGTTCTTCCGTTAACATTGTATTTAGTGTTTTCCCAAACAACTTCCGGATTGAGGGTTACTTCACCGGTATACATTCCCGAGTCCGGGCGTGCAAGAGTGGCTGTGCCTGTTTCCGGAGCAAGCCTGTAATACAGGCCGTCTATCTCCACAATGTCCTGTGCCGCTGCATAGGACATGCCTATACAAGCGGTAGCAATGGCAAGTAAAAATTTTTTCATTGTTAAATGTTTAATATTGCTGAAATATATTGCAAAATTAATGTTTTCTCAAGAAATTACCCCCCCCCGTTTGTGAAATAGGTTAAACAACTGAAAATATATGTTATAAAAAGCAGCCGGCACTTAATATCGGTGTCGGCTGCTCGTTTAATGCGAAGTTGATTTGTTTTCAGCAGGTTTTTGCGTCAAGATTGGGATTGAGTTTACTCCATTCCGAAATGGGAGGCATAACCCCGAGTTGAATTACCTCGTCGCGCAACGTGCACAGGTGTTTGTAGCTTTCTTCCAAGGCTTTTTCTTCGGCAGGAGTTCCTTTTACAGGTGTTACGGTAACACCGTCCTTATTAACGGTTGTTTCCATAGCCATCATGATATGCGAGAAACGGTCGTTGTTCACATAAGTACCTACAGGCCAACGGAAAGTAGTCCCGCCCATGGCTGCAGCAATCATTTCAATCGAGAGATATGCAGGACTCTGGAATGAGCTGCGTCCGCGGAGGTCGATAATGTTTTTGCCGCCCTGAACTACGCGCACTTTGAGTTCTTCCCAATCTTTTTCGGGAAGAAGTTCCGTTCCGATAATCTTTTCAAGAGGTGTTCCGTCGACTGTAGCGGTAGATTCGAATACAGCCATCTGCTCGCCATGGCCGCCATATGTACGGCAGTTCTTAATTTCATCGGCAGGAATGTTGAAGTATTTTGCAAGTTCACTGCGGAGTCGGGTAGAATCCAAAGCAGCCAAAGTGGATACTTGCGAAGGTTTGAGACCCGAGTAGAGCAGGGTAATCAATCCGGTAATATCGGCAGGATTGAAAATTACAACCACATGTTTTACATCGGGACAATACTGTTTTACATTTTTGCCGAATTCCTCGGCAATGGCGGCATTGCCTTTGAGCAGATCCTCGCGGGTCATGCCTGCCTTACGGGCGGCACCGCCGGAGTTTACAATATATTTGGCGCCTGTAAGGGCTTCTTTAACATCGGATGTATAGGTCAGATTAAGGCCTTGGAAACCGCAATGTGCAAGTTCCTCGGCAACACCTTTCAGCCCGGGTTCGTATGGATCGTAAAGACATATATTAGGAGTAAGACCCATCATGATGGCTGTCTGTGCCATATTGGAGCCAATCATACCGGCCGCACCGATAATTACGAGTTTGTCGTTAGTTAGATAAGACATACTTTTCAAGAGATTTAATAATGAATAATTCCATGCAGACCTGCGAGGTCTACGCTATTAGAAACAAACATATGTGTGTAAGGTTCAAAACTTTTTCAATATTATTGATGTTTTAGATTGTACTGTTGTTAAGCGCTATGACCAATAGCGCACTATCACTCACTAAAACAGCAACAAAAAGTATTAAATTTTTAAAACGAGGTTCTATTGCAAAGAAAAAATTGTAACTTTGCAGCTCACTCATAATCATGTTAAAACCAACCATGGCAGAAATAAAATGCGTAGGCATACTTACTTCCGGAGGTGATGCGCCGGGCATGAACGCGGCAATACGCGCCGTTACTCGTGCAGCTATTTTCAACGGTTTGAAAGTTAAAGGTATATATAGAGGGTACAAAGGTCTTATTACCGATGAAATTGTTGATTTCCGTACCCAGAATGTGTCCAATATCATACAGCAGGGCGGCACTATTCTTAAAACGGCACGTTGCAAGGAATTTGAAACTGCCGAAGGCCGTCAGCTTGCATACGATGTTATACGACGTCACGAAATCGATGCCCTTGTCGTTATCGGCGGCGACGGTTCTTTGACCGGTGCTCGTATTTTTGCCAACGAGTTCAACTTCCCCATTATAGGTTTGCCGGGAACAATCGACAACGACTTGTATGGTACCGACACCACTATAGGTTACGATACCGCATTGAACACCATAATGGAGTGCGTCGACAAGATTCGAGATACTGCTACAAGCCACGAGCGTCTGTTCTTTATTGAAGTTATGGGTCGCGATGCCGGATTCCTCGCTCTTAACGGTGCAATTGCATCGGGTGCAGAGGCCGCTATCATCCCCGAAATTTCAACAGAAGTCGACCAGTTGGCCGAACTCATACAGAACGGCTTCCGAAAAAGCAAAAACTCGTCCATTGTGCTTGTAGCAGAGAGTCCTGTCACAGGCGGCGCAATGGGATTGGCCGAACGTGTTAAAAACGAATATCCCGGTTATGATGTGCGAGTATCAATTCTCGGACACTTGCAGCGAGGCGGTTCTCCCACTGCTCACGACCGTATTCTGGCATCGCGAATGGGTGCGGCTGCAATCGACGCTCTCATGGAAGACCAGCGTAATGTGATGATTGGCATTAAGAACGATGAAATTGTTTACGTGCCCTTCACCAAAGCTATCAAGAACGACAAACCCATAAACCGGGAATTGCTCAACACACTTCGACGTCTGTCAATCTAAAATAATAATTACGATTTTATTGCCGGCCACTTTCGTGCTTTTCAGTGCACGGAAGTGGCCGAGCCTGTTACAAGCAGAATAAGTCCGACAAGGAGAATTGACAAATCAACCAGTTTGGCCTTTACATTGCGTTCGCGTAGAATAACAACTCCATAGAAAAATGAAACGAGCACACTACCGCGACGTATCATGGAAACAACGGCAATCATAGAACCCGGGAGCGACAGCGCGTAGAAATACGCTATATCGGCGGCGGTGAGAAACACGGCTATGGCGGGAATAGTCCATCGCCAGCGAAAAGATGTACGGCCGTGACCGCTACGGAACAGAACACAGCATATAACACTCATAAGCACAAACTGATACAATGAATACCATGCCTGTACTTGCAATGGTTCGTAATGTTGCAGCAGGTGCTTGTCGTATAGCGCACTGACAGCGCCGAGTATTGTCGCGCATATCGACATCCATAGCCAACGGCTGTTTCTCAATGAAAAACCTTCACGCGAACCTATGCGACTGATAAGAAAAAGAGAGGCGAAGCCGAGAAGGATTCCGCCCCATTGCAAAAGATTCAACCGCTCGCCGAAAATGAGCAGCGCCCCTACGAGAACAAGAACCGGGCGAGTAGCATTGATTGGGCCTTGAATTGTGAGAGGCAGATGTTTTATTGCAAAATAACCGAGAACCCAAGAACTCAGTACGATAACGGCTTTCAAGCCTATGGCGATATGGTCGGCGAACTCCGGACCGGGACCGAAATTTCCCGATATAATCGACTCTATAAGTACCGGCGATAGCAGTAGTGTGCCGAACAAGGTATTCAGCAGCAGTACGAGAAGCACATTGTTGTCTCGTACCGAAATTTTCTTCATCACATCATAAAAGCCCAGCCCGAGCGCCGAGCCTATGGCTAAAAGTATCCACATAATAATATTAAACCCGACATTACAGGATGCCGGGAATATAAGATTGGTAATTCTGTTTATTTAAAACGACTGAGAATTTGCGACTGCTTTTCCTTGGCTATTCGTCGGGTTTCCTCGCTCGAAGCGCCGGGGAATGATGCTCGGTCGGGTATAAGCACTCTTGTTCCGGGACGTATGCGGTTTGGATTGCTTACAATATCGGTGTTTGCCTCGTAGATAAACACCCAGTAGTTCCCTTCGCCATAATGTTTTTTTGCAAGACGTATAAGGCTGATGTCCACAGTGTCGTACACTTTTTCCTTAACCTGTGTCGGTGCTTTTTCCGGAGTTTCGGGTTTGGCAACACTTTCTTTGGGTTCAGCGGATTGTAATGCAGGTGTTTCGGCGTTCGCAGTTACTTCCTCTACGGTAATTTCTTCTATTGCCGGCGCAGGTGTCTCTACATTTTCTTCGGGAAGCTCGCTGTCATAATAATCGGGAATCGGATTCAGCAAAACTGCGGCAATCCATGCAAGAACACCAACTGCGATTACCGCAATAAGACCCCACAACCACAATGGACGGCCGGTTTTGCGGGAAGTATCTTCGCCGGTTTCTTCTTCGCTCACATTATCCTCGGCTTCTTCCTCGACATCGTCAACATTAAGTTTGTCTGTTTCGGGTATCGCCGACGGAATCACTTCCGATTCTTCATGACTTTCTTCTTCCGCGGCTTCTTCTTCCTCGGGGTAAAGGGGATATTTTACTGTTATTACCGGTGCCTGACTTTCCTCAACTTCATATTCGGGCACCGCGTCAGTTACAGCTTCTTCCGCAACATCTTCATTGGTCGGTTCTGATTCCGTTTCTATCTCCGCTTGTTTGGGTTCTTGTTTTTCTTCGGTTGTCACTTCCTCAAAATCGACATCGGGAGCGAGTTCCACAGGTTCAAACATGCGGAAAGGTTTGTTTACATCGTCGGCAAACAATTCATCGGGAATAAATAGAACTCTTGTCGGCGAATCGGGATCGGAACTCGGGCTGAACGTCCCTATATTTTTTATCGTAACCGATTCACCTTCCTCTAACGAAGTGCTTATGGTTTCAAAAAACACTTTGAGGAAGCGACGCGCAGTATTATTGTCCACACCTGTAAGTGTGGCTACCCTGGTAATTAACTGTGATAATGTGATTGTATTATGCATAATTAAATGCTTATGGTAAAGTTGTCGGCATCGCGGAATGCGGGGAATTTCTCCCTGAATTCATCCTGCTTTTGCCTGCTTAAATCAGCCACTATAAAAGGAGAGTCTTCAGCCGGCTCGCCTACGGGTTTGCCGAGCCAGTTGTATATTTGAGAAAGTCCGTCATAACTGCCGAATTCATCACTGCCGCCCCGATTTGCGCCAACCACACAGCATTGGTTTTCAATAGCTCGGGCAATCAGCAGTTGAGAGAATGCGTATCCTCGGGATAGCGGCCAGTTCGACGGAAACAGCAACATGTCGTATGATGCATTGCGTGCTCGGCACCATACCGGAAAGCGAAGATCGTAGCACACGGCAATAGCTATGTTCCAACCGCGAAAACGCACAACCGGGATATGGGTGTTTCCTGATTTAATATGCTCCGCCTCGCCGCCAAGGGAAAAAACATGACGCTTGTCATAAAAAGTTTCGTCGCCGTTCGGTTCAATTATAAAAGCACGGTTATAGACATGAGGTGCTGTAAATGCAAGATATGAACCCGCAATTGCGACAGAGTGCTTGTCGGCCAGCTCCTTAAGTTTGTCGATAGTGTTCCCTGTATTGCGCTCGCTCAATTCCTTGAGCGTCTCGGAGTTATTGATAAAACCTGTGCTGAAAAGCTCGGGAAGAACAAGGAGGTCGGTATGCTGCGGAAGTTTCTCCATAGCATCGGCTACAGCCTTGAGATTGGCATGTTTGTCGCCTTGAACAATGTCGAGAGGCAACACGGCAACACGGATAATATCGGTAAAGCGGTTCATTCAGCAGAGAATTTGTGCGGGTACTTACCTTTGAACGGTTTGTAGAACTGTTTTATTGCACGCAAATCGGCTTCGGTATCACCCGTGGGCGTAAAAAGTTCTTTTATCATAATTTTTTTGGTTCCGAAATCAATAACTCCCAAGGCTATTGGAATTTCGGCCATGCGTGCGATATGCAGAAAACCTGTGTGCCATTGTGTGGTACGGCTGCGGGTACCTTCGGGGGTGATAGCCAGAGTAAGGCGTTTTGAGTCCTTGAATTTGCGCACGATAATATCGGTAAGCGATTCATTGCTTTTCCTTTTTCGGGGAACCGCAATACCTCCCATTGCACGGAATATTGAACCCAAGGGCCAAAAGAACCAAGTGTCCTTCATCAGGAATCCGGCTTTACGTCCTGTCGTGGCATAGGCAAGCTTTCCCAACACAAAATCCCAATTGCTTGTATGCGGAGCAACGCACACAAGCAACTTGGGTATGTCGGGAATACTTATTTCAACTTTCCAGCCGAAAAGCCGTAGCAGCAATGCTGCAAGTTTTCTCATTGTGCTATTATAGCTTTAATTTGTTCGCGTACCGTTTCGGGTAATGCGCTGTTCATTTCTTTTACAATGTCGGAATAGTCGACATAGAACTTTTCTATAAGTTTTTTGTAGGCATTACGGTAATATGCACTGCGGGCTTTGTTGTACTCGTGGCGCGAGCTATAATCGGCAGGGGTGTGCTCGAAACCAATACTTGCGCAGCGCAGAGTGAACGACTGCAGACGTGCGATTTTCACAAGGATGTCGTGAACTCGCTTACGTTCGATTTCAGGAAAAGCTTCGCGAGCCATTACAATTTCCACGGCAAGAGTGCCGCACATTTCACGGATAAAGCTTTTGAGGTGTCGTTTGTTAGCCATAGTGATGAGTATTAATTGTTTATTGCTGTGAGGAATTTCTTTAAAGCTGGTAATGTAGGCGGAATCATCATTGGATGAGTTCGTCCGCTCATAAAACGCGTAAGCTGTACGGGAAGTTCAATCGCGGCACCTGTAATTGCGGTCATTATGTTGAGCTGCTTGGCGGGGTGGCCTGTCGCGAATATGACTTTGGGTTTGTCGGCCGGCGCATGTTTTGCAGCCGCTGCATAGGCAACAGCTGTATGCGGATCCATGGTATATCCGGAAATCTGTCTGAGACTATTGACAGTATCCCTTATCATGGCGTCATCTACCGGGCTTGCAACAAGAATATCTTTTTGCAGTGCTTCCGCCGAGTCGTTGTATAGAGCTTTCAGCCGCGGCCAGCCTGTGGGGAATGTCATATCTATCGACGGTGCCATTGTCCGCACGGGAGCCTCGGGTTTCGATATTTCTCCCGCCATTATTCGTTCAAGCTGATTGTTTGTATTTGTAGCCGCAATAATTTTTCCGCACGGCAATCCCATTTTTTTAGCTATTGCACACGCTACCACATTACTCAGATTGCCGGTGGGTATAGAGAAAGCTGCTTCTGCCGCATTCTCCACTCCCATTTCAAGCAAGCGTGCATAGGCATGCAGTCCGAAACAAATTTGCGGAATGAGTCGCCCTATATTTATGGAGTTGGCTCCGGTGATGTGGAATTGGCTCAGGCTCTCGTCGGCCATAGCTGCCGAAACGAGCTTCTTGCAATCTTCCACGGTGCCGGCTACTTCCAGCGGATGAATGTTTTCGCCAAGACTTGCAAACTGTGATGTCTGTACACGCGAGAGCTTGCCTTTTGGGTATAGTACGGTAACTATTGTATCGCTGCATTTGTAAAGTCCGTTTGCTGCAGCCGCACCGGTATTTCCTGAAGTTGCAATGAGAATATTGCGGCGTGTCGCACTTTTTTTGTCCGAGAGTTTAAGCAGCTGCGCGAGGAAACGGGCGCCGTAATCCTTGAATGTAAGAGTCGGACCGTGAAAAAGTTCGAGTATAAATGTATGCTCGTCTAAACGTATTAAAGGTGAGTCGAATGCGAACGCAAAATCGACAATGTTTTTTAGCTCATGCGAGGGGACTTCTTCATCCAGAAATGCTGAACACACCACAAAAGCGATGTCTTTCAGTGTCATTTCCGATATGTTGTTGAAGAAAGCCGTGGGTATGGAGGGAATGTCGGACGGTAAATATAAACCGCCGTCGGGAGCTATGCAATTGCCCGTTGCCTGTAAAAGGTTCACGGGCGCTGTTGTTCCGTTTGTGCTTATGTACTTCATTTAATATTTTAAAGGAAGTAGAGAGGTGGATTAAAAAAGAGACAGTTGCGCGTCGTTATCGTGATGCTTCGGTTTCTTGGGAGGTTCCACATAGCCGAATTCAGTGTTTTGCGGACGTAAAGGATTCTCGCCGGGAGGCGGTTCCGATACAAACCAGTCGGGACACTCAAATTCTTCCTCAATGGCGGCCATTTCGGGAGAAATTGCTTTTTTAGTATCCGGCTCAACTGCCTGATCTGCCATATCGAACAGGCCGCCGAAAGCTCCGGCCGAAACACACTCTTTGAGACGGCCTATTTCTTCGCGCAGTTTCTTATTTGTGTTTTTGAGTTTTTCAATGCGTTCGTCACGTTTTGCAATTAGTTCGCTAACCTGCTCGAGGCGTTTCTGCATTTCGGTGACGCTTGATATAATTTGATTCGCTTCATCCAGTTCCGCCTCAAGGCCGCGAGTCTTTTCGCGTTCCTCGGCAAGTTTGGTCTGAAGGTCGTTGTACATTGCCTGTCCCATAGTCTGCTGCTCTTTCAGATTCTCGTTGGCGGCACGAGTGGAATCGGCTTCATTGTTCAGAGTAGTTATTTCATTCTGCAACTCGATAACACGCTTTTCGCTTTCCTCAGTTTTCTGCAAAGCCTCGGCAAGCTGTTCTTTGAGAGATTCCACCTCTTTGTTTCCTGTATCGGCGGAATTGCCGGCTTGAAGTTGGGCCTTGAGCTGTTCTATCTCCTGCGTCAGTTGATCTACAACACCGGGCTGAATGTCGGCGACTTTGAGTTTATTCAACAAACTCTTGTTCTCGAGCTGATATTGTTCACGTTCGGCTTCGGCACTTGCAATACGCGATTCAAGGTCATTTACTCTGTCGGCCAAAGCCCTGCGTCGACGGTCGGCACTCAGCTGTTGTTCGCGCAGCGACTGACGTTGTTGCTCAAGCTGCTGCATTTGTTCTTTGAGTTTGTCGGCCTCGCGATGAGCGGCATCGGAAGAGGCGCGAAGTTTACTCTCGGCGTGCCGTTCGGCTTCAGCCACAAGATTTGTAAGATATTCATCTGCCGATTTGTCCAATGCAGCCAGCAAGCGTGCCCGCTGAGCTGCCGGGTCAATGCTTTTGCTGATAAAATCGGGAAGAGCTTCGTTGAAGATAGCCAACACGCCATCGAAAATGCGTGCTTTCATTTCCGGGTCTATGGTCGGAAGCGGAGCAAGTTGCGGAACATCGGTGCTTGTCGCGTTTGCTTCGGGAACTTGTTCGTCGACAGACTCATCGCTCTCCGACATATAGTTTTCTATTATTTCATCGTCTTCGGAATCTCCGAAACCGAACAGACGTCGTACTGCAGAGGAAAAACTCATGACTGTGGAGTGTTTTCGGGTGGTGTGACAGGTTTAAGAATAGTGGCACGTCCCGAGCGGCCGTTTACGGCAATTTCGAGAGGTGACGGGAATTCGACAACACGTATTTTGCCGTCATCGAATATATGCGGGAGAGAGTCAAGGAACGCGTAATCGTAGAATCCGTTTCCTGCGGCAGGATCAACTGTAAAATAACCCACGCCGAATGAGGTGAGATTCTGGAAAAAATGTGTTCCTTGCGAAGGTTCTATGCGGTAATTTCCGGGGGAAGCCTCTACAATTACCCTCGCCGCTGAAATATCGGCCCAACGAACCGGTATGCCCAATGCAGAGTCGGACGATCCCCAACGACCGGGGCCTATAAGAATATAACCTTCTCCTTTTGAGCTGAATGTATCGTTTAATTGTTTTATTTGCGGAACAAGTTCGGCATTGAATGCTGAATCGAATGTATCGGGGCGCACATAAATTATGTGACGAACATTTTCAATCATTCCGTTGCCCAAAGCACAGTCCGACCGCAGGATAAGGTCGCGGTCCTCGCGCTCAAGCACTTGATCATTGACAAGGTTTTTGGTATCAATGATAGGACGTATCTGTAACCAGTACATATTTGCTTTGACGCCCTGTGCGTTTGCACGGCGTAGAACATTGCCGGCAAATTCTATTTCAACCGGGCGTTGCATTGCCAAGGCTCCCTGATTAAGCATAAAATCAAGAGCTTCGGCAAGTGGGAAAGCCTTGTCGCGGAGTATGTTGGCAAAAGTTATCACGCGTCGTCCGTGACCGTCCTCGTAATCCTTTAAAATGCCGTCGGCAGCACAGTAAGTTGAAGCTGTATACCGCAAAGCTCCGGTATCGGCGAAATCCTGTACATTTTTCAGCTCGAGATTATCATCCTCGTCAGGATGTACCGAGAAGCTCTCGGGCTTGTCATCGGCCGCAGGTTTGAGGACAAAAAGTTTTTTCTGTGTATCACGCAAGGCAAGTTCAAGCGTGGATGTCTGCAATGCGTGCTCGGGATGACGGGGCGAAAAACGGAGACCGCCACCACCGTCAACAATGTATTTTCCAAGGCCTACAGCAACTTCAGCCACACCGTCCTCGGGAAGTTCGTCTCCTAAAGGGTAGTAATTTAGAGAGCGCCCGACTCCCGAAAACGACGGGAAATAATATCCTTTGTATTCTTCGCCTATAACTTCCTGGATTATTACGGCCATCTTTTCCTGGTCAATAACATTGCTCGTGGCTGTCATGTAGGTTTTGCTGGCGGAATAAAATACCGATGCATATACGGCCTTTATGGCATTTTCCAACCATTCAAGCCTTGTGGTACGATTGGCTGTAAAAGGAACCATATAGGTTGCGTAAATGCCTGCAAAAGGTTGATAATGTGAATCCTCCAGCAGACTTGACGAACGCACTGCAAACGGGCGCCCGACAACATCGAACAACGCCAGGAAGTCTTCGGTAAGTCTTTCGGGGAGCTTGGCGGCAAGGAATGCATCCAGAATCTCCTCATCGGGCGTGGTGCTGAGTGCAAGCGGATAGAGCTTGTTCATGCTCATAAATTCATCGAACACATCGGTGCACAGCACAACGGTTCGAGGAATTGAAATGGACATGCCGTAGAAGTTATCGCATATGGGGTTCTTCTTGATTATCGAATCAATAAAAGCCAAGCCTCTACCCTTGCCTCCGAGACTGCCTTGTCCGATTCGGGCGAAGTTGGAGTAGTGGTCAAAACGATCCTTCTGGAAAACAGCCACAACACCGCGGTTCTTCATCTTTCGATACTTGACAATAAGGTCGAAAAACAGTTGTTTAACCGCCGGAGCTTCCTCTATTCGTGTGAAACGGTGGCGTTTTACAACATCGGCAATAGGAAAAAGTGCGCGCGAGTAAAGCCACCGCGATATATCGTTGCGCGAAGCATGATAGAGCAGAGCATCGGCCGGAATCTCGAATATACGCTGTTGCATATCTTTAAGATTCCGAATTGTAGTTATGGGGGTGTTATCCTTGGGATTCCGGATTACAAAATCACCGAACCCGAAGTTTGCCATAATGGCTTCTCCGAGGTCAACGGGCAGCTTCTTTGAGTTTTTGTCAATAAAAACTCCGTTGAACGAACCAACATCGCTTGCATTCGAGGCTTCGCTGCTTTCTATTATTATAGGTAGATAGGGATCTTGCTCGCGAATCCACTGCGACAGCCTGATTCCTGCTTTGGAATCTTTTATTCCGTCGCGAGAGAAAGAAACATCGCTGATAACGCCGAGCATCTTTTTTCCGAATTTCTCGTAAAGGTCCACAGCTTCCTCGTAAGTACGGGCAAGCATAACCTTGGGGCGTCCGCGCATTCGCAACATTTGTTCATGCTGGTTAAGGGCTTCGGTGGAGAATAACAGCGACTGTTTGAGCAAGAACTTATATATATGAGGAAGAACCGATGAATAAAATCTCACCGAATCCTCCACAAGCATAATCATTTGTACTCCGACATCTGTAATATCGTTGGCGTTGAGCTTGTCCTCAAGCAGTTTGATAATGGCAAGCAGCAAGTCCATATTACCCAGCCAGCTGAACACATAATCCACATTCTCAAGATTTTGCTGAGCTAGTCTTCGTGACACTTCTTTGCTGAAAGGCGTCAGCACTACAATAGGTATCGACGGGAACTCGGCTTTAATTACAGCAGCCCCGTCGAAAGTCTCCGAAATATCGCCGCCGGGCATGGCGATTACAAGGTCGAAAGGTTTGCCGCGCAAAACTTCCATAGCCTCCGAAACCGTATTGACTCGCACTACTCGCGGTGGCGAACTCAGGTTTAAGGCCACATATTCATTATAGAGTTGCTCTTCAACACGGCCGTCCTCTTCCATCATAAAAGCATCGTAGGGCGAGGCTATAAGCAACACGTTGAAAATGCGGTGCTGCATCAAATCCTGAAACGATGTTTCTTTCAGGTACATACGGCTTAGAGCTTCCTCGTTCATGCTTTAATATGGCTCGATAAGTAACAGTTGTCAGATAATAATGAGCAAATTTAGCGAAATATATTTAGAGACGACAACAAAACCGTCAATTATTTTCAATAACGTTTGTTAATAATTACCCGAGAACACAAAAATGCCTGTATTCCGACATGACTCGCGGTTTTTTTGAAAGTTTTTTACCGGGGGTTGAAGTTTTTTTGTATTTTTGCAAAACATTCGTGTTATCGACCGTATTCATGACAGCCGAAAATATAAAGACCCGCAGCAGCTCGCAGATTTTTTCAGAATATCTGCACCGCACCGGGCGTCGGCATACTCCCGAACGTTTTATGGTGCTGGAATGTGCCGAAACATGCAGCGGACATTTCTCGGCAGAAGAGTTGTGTCGCCTCCTTGAAAATTCGGGAAAGCGTGTGGCGACTGCAACAGTTTACAGCACACTTCAGCTTTTGGCTGATTGCGGACTTATTCAGCCTCACCGTTTCAACGACGGAGCAACGCGATACGAGTTCATGTTATCTTCGCATCTTCATCTGGTTTGTTCTTCCTGTGGAAAAATCAAGGAGGTACGCGACCCGCAACTCGAAGCCATGCTCTCCGAACGGAAGTTCCGGGCATTTTCTCCGGCTTATTTCTCTTTGACGGTGGTAGGCATGTGCGCAGCATGTACTCGCAAGGCTAAAAGCGAAGCAAAAACTAAAAAAATTACCAAACCAATATCTTATCCAAGCAAAAAACAATGAAAGCCGATATTCTTTTAGGTCTCCAGTGGGGCGACGAAGGCAAAGGTAAAATTGTAGACGTGCTCGCGCCCGGCTACGATATTGTAGCACGTTTCCAGGGTGGCCCCAATGCCGGTCATACCCTTGAATTCGATGGACGTAAACATGTGCTGCGTTCGATTCCCTCGGGCATATTTGCCTCAGGTTCAGTAACCGATGTAATAGGCAATGGCGTTGTTCTTGATCCTGTGCTCTTCCGCGATGAAGCACAGGCTCTTGAAAACGAAGGTATCGACCTCCATTCAATTCTTCGAATCTCGAAAAAAGCGCACCTCATTCTTCCGAGTCACCGTTTGCTTGATGCCGCTAATGAAAAAGCAAAAGGAGCATCAAAAATAGGAACTACGGGAAAAGGCATTGGCCCGACATATACCGATAAAGTATCTCGTCGTGGTTTGCGAGTTGGAGATACTGTAGCCGACGATTTCGCCGATCGCTATGCACGTATTCGCAACGCTCACATGGATATGCTCCGTGCAGCCGGCATGCCTGCTGAAGGAAACGCCGATTTTGCAAAAGCCGAACAAGACTGGATGAATGCTGTAGAATATCTGCGAACATTCTCGCTTGTCGACTCCGAACATTACATAAACAAGGCTATGGACGAAAACCGCAGTGTACTGTGCGAAGGTGCGCAGGGTACAATGCTTGATGTGGATTTCGGCTCGTATCCTTATGTAACTTCAAGCAATACCGTTGCCGCCGGAGCATGTACCGGTCTTGGAATAGCTCCCGGCCGAATTGGAAAAGTATACGGTATTTTCAAAGCATACTGTACACGCGTAGGCAGTGGCCCGTTCCCCACCGAACTGTTCGATGAAACAGGCGCTGAAATACGTCGCATAGGCCACGAATACGGCGCTGTGACAGGACGCGAACGCCGTTGCGGATGGCTGGACCTTGTTGCTTTGCGATATGCGGTAATGATTAACGGAGCCACAAATCTTATAATGATGAAAAGCGATGTGCTCGACGGCTTTGAAAAAATCAAAGTATGCACAGCCTATCGCATGCCCGACGGAACTGTTACACGCGATTTTCCCTTCTCAATTGGTGAAAATGCCGAAGGCGCCGGTATTGCAGAACCGCTATATGAAACATTCGACGGCTGGATGACACCGCTCAATAATATTCGCGAGGAAGAGAATCTCCCTCAGACTTTCCGCGATTATGTGAAATTCATAGAACAAGAGGTCGGAGTACCCGTTAGTATTATATCGGTAGGTCCGGACCGCACCGAAACAATTATACGATAACACCATACCCAAAATCTGTACTAACCCTAATCTGAAAAACTCAAAATGGCTAAAGTAAAACCTTTTCGCGGCATACGTCCGCCAAAGCAGATGGTTACGCAAGTAGCATCTCGCCCCTACGATGTCCTGAACAGCGAAGAAGCACGCGCCGAAGCCGAAGGTAACGAGAAATCGTTATACCATATCATCAAACCCGAAATCGATTTTGCTCCCGGAACCGATGAACACCATCCCGACGTATATAAAAAAGCCGTGGAAAATTTCAAGGCTTTTCAGACAAACGGTTGGCTTGTTCAGGATAATAAGGAGCATTACTACATTTATGCCCAAACTATGAACGGACGCACCCAGTACGGAATTGTAGTGGCGGCAAATGTAGCCGATTACATGGAAGGACGAATAAAAAAGCACGAGCTTACACGTCGCGACAAAGAGGAGGACCGAATGAAGCATGTGCGCATTAACAATGCCAACATCGAACCCGTTTTCTTCGCCTTCCCCGATAATGAACCTTTGGAAGAAATAATCCGCAAGGTTACTGCCGGTGAACCCGAATACGATTTCGTGGCTCCTGACGGTTTCGGACATCATTTCTGGGTTATTGACGACAATGATACAATTGCCGCCATAACTGCCGAATTCGACAAAATTCCATATCTCTATATTGCCGATGGACACCACCGAAGCGCGGCCGCCGCTCTCGTTGGCAATGAAAAGGCTCTCGCCAACCCCGCTCACAAAGGCGATGAGGAGTACAACTACTTCCTTGCTGTGGCATTTCCCGCGTCGCATCTGAATATTATCGACTATAATCGTGTTGTCAAAGACCTGAACGGACTATCATCCGATGAGTTTTTGAAACGGCTGGAGAAAGACTTTGTCGTAGAGCTTAAAGGAACCGAAATATATGCTCCGGCAGATCTTCATAACTTCGCTTTGTACCTGGGAGGAAACTGGTACTCACTCATAGCCCGAGAAGGTACTTACGATGACAAAGATCCAATCGGAGTCCTCGATGTCACCATATCGTCCGACCTTATCCTTCGCGATATAATCGGCATTACCGACCTTCGCTCCGACAAGCGTATCGACTTTGTTGGCGGTATTCGCGGACTTGGAGAGCTCAAGCGCCGAGTGGATTCCGGCGAAATGGCTTTTGCGCTTGCGTTGTATCCCGTAAGCATGGAACAGCTTATGAACATTGCCGACACCGGCAACATTATGCCTCCCAAAACAACTTGGTTCGAGCCTAAACTCCGCTCCGGCCTTGTTATTCACTCGCTTGAATAAGCTCTCTTCACATTCTAACAAAACTGCGTCCTCAACGATATATAATCGTTGAGGACGCAGTTGCTTTATAAATAAGGTCTAATACTACTTTATTCGGCGAGTTTGCGAAGGGTTACATATTGGTTCGCATTGTTGGTATTGAGCAGTATTGTGGAGTCGTTGGCGACTGAGTAAGTATTTACTTGAGGAAGTATAACCGAAAGGCTTTCTTCAACGCTCATATCGGGGCACATCATCCGAGTTGAGAACATATTGCTCATGGTAATTGAATCGGCATTGACAACATACTGACCACCCATGAGATTGCAATTTGTCTGGATATTGAATGAGCTGTCGGCTTCGAATGATATTGTGCGTGGTTCGTCGGGACTTATTTCCTTGGGAACAATTATGGTTGTATCGTTAACGTTGATGCTTTCGATAGACCATTGGCCAAGTACACCGGAAGCAGAACTTTCGGGTTGCTCTATGGCGTCTTTACCTGTTGTGGCACATGAAGCCAGCGCCAGGACAGCAATCGCTGCAAATACTGAATTTTTCATATTATCAAGCATTATTATTGTTGATACGTGAATTATAGTAATTGATAAACGCTTTATTAACCAAATGGTTTCCACCCGGAGTGGGGTAGTTGCCGGAGAAATACCAGTCGCCGGGACAATCGGGGACGGCGTCATGTAGTCCCTCAATAGATTGGAACAGCAAATCAACCTTTGCATTAATCTCGGGAGGTGTGAGCATGCATGCCATTTCCTCGGAAATTTCCCGTGCTGTGAAACATTTGTAAATCTGTTTCACGGCATTTACAGTACAGTCTTTGCCTGTTTCGGCCAGCTCAAGGCACTGTTCGTATACTTCCTTCAGAACATGTTCTTTATTGTGCTTGTATAGGAGCGAGACTGCGGCACGGAAAGCGGCAAGTTCTTCGAGATGCGGCATGTCAATGCCGTAATAATCGGGATAACGTACTTGTGGCGAAGAAGATACAATGATTATTCTGACGGGTTGCAGACGATCCAGGATACGGAGAATAGATTGGCGTAGAGTAGTGCCGCGCACAATACTGTCGTCGATAATTACAAGTGTATCCACCCCGGGAACAATACTGCCGTAGGTTATATCGTAGACATGAGTAGCCAAGTCGTTTCGAGAAGAGCCTTCTGCAATAAAAGTACGAAGTTTAATATCCTTTATTGCAACTTTTTCAGTCCTGACTTTTCGTTTGAGGATTGCCTCAAGTTTGTCTTCGGTCAATTCTCCTTTCTGCGACAGTTCCCAAATATCTTTTTTCCTTCGTTTGTCGAGCAAGTGAGTCAGTTCCTCGGTCATACCCATAAAAGCAATCTCGGCTGTATTAGGGATGAAAGAAAAAACGGTTGTATCGAGTTTGCGTCCAATCATGTCCAGAAGTTCGGGAACTATGTTGGAGCCTAACTTCTTGCGTTCGCGATAAATATCCACATCACTGCCTCGGGAGAAGTAAACGCGTTCGAATGAGCAGCGTTGGTTGTCCGACTCGGGAAGAATACGTTTTACATCTACAGAACCATCCCGGTCGATAAGTATTGCACAGCCCGGCTGCAGCTCTTTCACTTGCTCATGGCGGAGATTGAAAACCGTTTGAATAACGGGACGTTCCGAAGCAGCTACAATAATTTCATCGTCAATGTAGTAAAATGCAGGACGGATACCCTTGGGGTCGCGTAATACAAACGACGAGCCCGATCCGCTTGTTCCGCAGATTGTGTAGCCTCCGTCCCAGGCAGGAGATACTGTGGAAAGAACGTTGGAAAAATCGATTTCGCTTTCAATTTTTTGCGCAAGTTCCGGGTCGGAAAGGGTATCGCGGTATTTTCGGTATATCCGGTGGTTCTCCTTGTCGAGAGCGTTGCCGGTCTGTTCAAGAAGGAGCACAGTGTCGCTGTATATACGGGGATGCTGGCCGGTAGACAGTATCTGTTGGAAAATAGCGTCCACGTTTGTCATGTTGAAATTACCGCATAACATCAACGCTCTCGACCGCCAATTGTTTCTCCGCAGGAACGGATGGGTGTATTCCAAGCCGCTGCGCCCTGTTGTGCTGTAGCGCAGATGCCCCATGTAGAACTCTCCGATGAAAGGAATCTGTTTCTCGACGGTTTCGGGCGGCAAAGTGTTTACATCGGCAGGAACACGAGCGCCTATCGAAGCGAAAATCTCATCAATCGCACCGCTTCCGAGCGCACGTTCACGGAAAACATATTCGCTACCGGGCGAGCTGTTAAGTTTTACAACACCTATGCCGGCGGCTTCCTGTCCTCGGTTATGCTGTTTCTCCATGAGAAGATAGAGCCGGTCGAGCGCATAGGTATAGCTTCCGTACTTTTCCTTGAAATATTGCAAGGGGCGGCGCAGCCTTATAACAGCTACGCCGCATTCATGTTTAAGCTGTTCCATTTAACGAATAAAAAGCAACTCGCGGTATTTGGGTAACGGCCACATTTCGTTGTCGACCATAAGCTCAAGCTTGTCGATATGTCGGCGAATATTTTCCATTGCCGGAGCCACATTCTGTTGGTAAGCAATGGCTTTTTCACGTTCACCGGCAATTGCATTAGCTTTTTTGCGAGCCTCCACCATTTCGGCTACCATTTTTTTTATGGAGTCCATGTGAGAGGATATTTTGCGGATTGTCTCCAGATCGGAGCTGCCCATTTTTGCTGCTTCATCTCCAAACAATTCGCGAAGCTTCACGAGACTGTCCATGAGCATGGCTCTGTATCGGGTTGCAACGGGAATAATATGGTTGAGAGCAAGGTCGCCAAGTACCCTGGCTTCAATCTGAATTTTTTTAGTATACATTTCCCACTTCACTTCGTTGCGTGCGTGGAGTTCGACTTCAGACAGAACTCCTGCTTCGGTGAACATTTTTATTGAAGCAGGCTTGAGATAGGCATCGAACATTACGGGTGCCGATGTCTCACAATCCAATCCGCGGCGCATGGCTTCCTCTCTCCACTCGTCGCTGTATCCGTTTCCGTCAAAGTGTATTGCCTCGGAGTACTTTAGGAGTTCGCGAACTTCTTCGAGAATTGCATCCACAAGTTTTTCACCTGCTTCCACTCGAGCGTCCACTTTGGTACGGAACATGTTAAGCTGCTCGGCAACAGCAGTATTGAGAACAATCATTGCAGAAGCACAGTTTGCCGACGATCCTACTGCACGGAATTCGAATCGGTTTCCTGTGAATGCAAATGGAGATGTTCGGTTGCGGTCGGTATTATCGAGCATAATCTCGGGTATCTGAGCAAGTCCGAGGGAATATTGTGATTTGGAGCGGAGATCGGAGAGGTCGGTTCCCTGGCTGTTCTTGATGTTATCGATAATACCGGCGAGCTGGCTGCCTGTAAATATGGAAATTATTGCCGGAGGAGCTTCGTTTGCGCCGAGGCGGTGAGCATTCGTTGCCGACATTATTGATGCTTTTAAAAGAGCATTATGGCGATAGGCGGCAGCCATGACATTGGCCACGAATGTAATGAACTGAAGATTGTCCATGGGAGTTTTTCCGGGAGCGAAAAGCATGGCTCCTCGGTCGGTTCCAAGACTCCAGTTGTTGTGCTTGCCCGAGCCGTTTACGCCTGCAAACGGTTTTTCGTGCATGAGAACACGGAAGTTGTGCTTGCGTGCCGTTTCAGCCATAACCGACATAAGAAGGAGGTTATGGTCGTTGGCAAGATTCGTTTCCTCGAATATAGGAGCGCATTCAAACTGATTGGGAGCAACTTCGTTATGACGTGTTTTTACGGGTATTCCCAATCGGTGGCAACGTGTTTCAAGGTCGAGCATAAAAGCTTCAACCCTCGACGGTATCGAACCGAAATAGTGGTCTTCAAGCTGCTGGTTCTTGGGGCTTTCATGTCCCATAAGTGTACGCCCTGTCATTACAAGGTCGGGGCGTGCACTGTACAAGGATTCATCGACAAGAAAATATTCCTGTTCCCAGCCAAGAAATGACGTTACATGTTTAACTTCGGGGTCGAAGTATCGGGCTACGGAAGTTGCTGCTTTGTCAACGCTGTTAAGCGCTTTAAGCAGGGGAGTCTTATAGTCGAGAGATTCACCCGTGTAGGATATGAATATGGTAGGAATACAAAGAGTTTGGTCAAGGATGAAAGCGGGCGAAGATATATCCCAAGCAGAATATCCTCTTGCTTCAAAGGTGTTGCGAATTCCACCGTTGGGAAAACTTGAAGCATCGGGTTCCTGCTGCACGAGGAGTTTTCCGGAAAATTCTTCCACAACTCCGCCTTTACCGTTATGTTCAATGAAAGCATCGTGTTTTTCGGCGGTACCTCCGGTCAATGGCGCAAACCAGTGGGTATAGTGTCGGGCACCGTTGTCAATGGCCCATTTTTTCATGCCGTCGGCAACGACATCGGCAAGTTGTCGGCTGATAGGCTTTTTGTTCTCGATAGCATCGATAAGTGCCTCATAGGCATCCATCGGAAGATACTTGAACATTTTACGACGGTCGAAAACGAGTTCCCCGTAGTAATCTTCGGGGCGTTCAACCGGAGTTTCTACATTGACGGCTTTTCTATCGAAAGCCTCTTCAACCATTTTGAAACGTAAGCTTGTAGACATTATTTTGTACTATTGGGATTTGGATATACAAAAGAATCGCCCGTCGGCAAGCATGTCGGCGGGCGTTATATTCAGAGGCATTTTTATGCCGCAGGATGAAGAATGAGAGCGGAAGTTTTTTGCGATGCCGGACCAAAATTCGGGCATCGACGAGTTTTTTTTAAGCCAAAGGGCATAAATGAATATTGAAAACATTCCGTGCTACTTTTCAAGGCACAAAATTAGTCATTTTATGCTCCACATCCAAATTCGCGATAAGAAAAACGTTGAAAAAAATATTGCAACAACGCTCCTGCTTGCGTTAAGATTTTATTTCTCAAGCAGTTCGTCGCACAGATATGCAAAAATATCTTTTTCTTCCAAAAAAGCTGCCGGGCTTGCCGATACTCCGGGAGCCGACATGGACAAATCGTCGTCGTAATATGCAAAAGTTTTGCATTCCTTGAAAGCTTCCGGCGCGCAGGATTTGAGATGAGCCGGTAAAAAATCGTCTTTTGGGTCAAGCCCTATCTCTATCATGGCTTTTTCGCGCATTGCCATGAGCAAATCTACGAATAACGATGTGTCGTCCATAATGGCATTGCGAACAATATGCCGTTGCTCGGGTGTCGCATGGCCATTGGCGTAAATTTTCAGTAATTTGTTTATGTCCTTAGAGCTGTGGTTCATATAGAGTATCGGAGAGATTATCTGATTTGAGTCTGTAAAGTTATATAAAATTTTAGTTTGCTGAAAAAATTGCGCTCGTTTGCGTTCATTCAATATACTTTCTGAAACCGAAAAATTCGCTTTCAGTATCGTCGAATTTGAAATATTTTAACAATTATAGAAGCTCACGCATGCGTGTTCCTATTTTATTAAGCATTGATACGCAATGTATTAAAGAGTGTTAAGTCGTAAATTCAGATTAAACCCCGCGCTAATTTATGCGTCTTAGTAGTGTAAGCAAACTAAACGAGCTTACCAAACAAAAATACGAATACTAACCCAAAATTGAATATAATTATGAACAAGAAAATTTTTGCAGCAGCAGTAATCGCACTTGCCGGTATTTTCAGCACCGGCGCAATGGCTCAGGATGTGGCACCCGCACAAGCTCCTCAAGGAAAAGAATGTGTTAATCAGCGCCCCAATCCCTTCGAAGGTCTTAATCTGACCGCAGACCAGCAGGCCAAACTGCAGGCTCTTCGTACCGAAAAAGCTGACGGTGCAAACGCAAAACAAAAGGCGGATAAAGAAGCACGCAAAGCTCAAAAAACTGCCAAAATGGAGCAAATGAAGCAGAAGCGAGCCGAAAAACTCGCAAAAATCAAGGAAATTCTCACTCCCGAGCAGTATATCCAGTTCCTTGAAAATAATTACACTACTGTAGGAACTCGTCGTCCTCAGGCCGGAATGAACCAAAAAGGCAAAGCTAACTCGCGTACAAAAGACAATGGTCCCCGCCTGCGCCCCGACCGTCGCAATCAGACACCTGCACAGGGTAATCAGGCTGCTGCCCAATAACAGTTATACTTTATATTAATGTATAAGCGTCCTCAAAAGGGCGCTTTTATTTTTTTATTTGGGATAGATTTGATAATTTTGCAAAAAAATAAAAGCACACTTCATGGCTACCAAACCTTCTACACCCAAAGGAACGCGCGATTTCGGTCCGGTTGAAATGTCGCGTAGAAACTATATATTCGATACTATCCGTCAGGTATACGGATTATACGGTTATCGCCAGATTGAAACTCCCGCAATGGAAAACCTGTCCACCTTAATGGGCAAATATGGCGAGGAAGGCGATAAGCTTTTGTTCAAGATACTTAATTCGGGCGATTTTATGCGCGGTATTGGCGAAAATGAACTTGCCGAAGGCTCCGCCGCGCTTGCTGCGAAACTTTGTGACCGCGGGCTTCGCTACGACCTTACTGTTCCGTTTGCCCGTTTTGTGGTTCAGCATCGCGATGAAATTCAATTTCCGTTCAAGCGTTTCCAGATACAGCCCGTTTGGCGTGCCGATCGACCTCAGAAAGGACGATACCGCGAGTTCTATCAATGTGATGCCGACGTAGTAGGTTCCGATTCGCTATTTAACGAAATAGAACTTCTTCAGATTATTGATGAAGTTTTCCGCCGCTTGCGTATTCGCGTTGCCATTAAGCTTAATAACCGCAAAGTTCTTGCAGGTATAGCCGAGCTTATTGGTGCGCCCGATAAACTTATTGACATTACAGTTGCCATTGACAAGATTGACAAAATCGGCATTGAGAACGTAGAAAAAGAGTTGGCCGAGCGCGGTCTTACACCTGAATCAATCGCCTCTCTTCGCCCTCTGCTTGAAATTGAAGGTACTACAAGCGAGCGTCTTGAACAGCTTGCCGCTATTCTTGCTCCGAGTGAAACCGGACGTCTTGGAGTGGATGAGTTGCGAACTGTTATCGCCGGCACTGAGAAATTGGGGCTTGACGCACGTCTTGACCTTGATGTATCACTTGCCCGCGGACTTAACTATTATACAGGAACAATTATCGAAGTCAAGGCTTTGGATGTTGAAATCGGCAGCATTACCGGAGGCGGGCGCTATGATAACCTGACAGGTGTATTTGGAATGCAAGGTGTTTCCGGTGTTGGTATTTCCTTTGGAGCCGACCGTATTTACGATGTTTTGAACACCCTGGAGTTGTATCCAGAGGAAACCGGCCGCTCTACCAAAGTGCTGTTTGCCAATTTTGGAGAAACCGAAGCAATGGCGTCCTTGGCAATAATAAAGAAGCTGCGGGCGGCAGGAATTTCGGCTGAGATATATCCCGACTCCTCCAAAATGAAAAAGCAAATAAGCTACGCCAATGCACTCAGTGTGCCTTATTTTGCCATGATTGGCGAGAGCGAACTTGCAGCAGGTAAAGTAGCGTTAAAAAATATGATTACAGGCGAGCAGTCACTTGTTGATGCTGAGGAGCTTGTAACCATATTGGCATAATTGAGCAAAAAAAATACGCTCTAAATTTTGCCGTTTAAACTCTTTGTAGTATCTTTGTGTTATAAAATCAAAGGCAAGAGAGCCGCGATACAAATATGCAATGCATAGTCAATATGACATAACATAAACCACATCAAAGTGGATTGGGAAACTCGTCAATTATTTATGAAATGCCGAGACAAGCGAGTAGCCCGATGGCGGGCCTCAATGATAATTCGTTATCATGCCGAGTTGCAAAACTCTATGCCGGAGGATTACAAAGGACTATGAGCACTCAAATCCTGTCTTTTCGGAGTTTCATCGCATCCTTTGGTGTGGCTCTTCTAAAAGAGGCGTAAGGAATTTTCCTTATGCCTCTTTCATGTTATTAGCGCCGGATATAACGCTACTCCTTTTTGAAGATTTTTTTTGAACTTTCAGGCGTTGTAATCGTTTATATCTATGTATAGATTCATCACAATATTTGTACCGTTATGAAAAAATTATGTGCGCTGTTAGCCGGTATGTCATCTATAATTCCGATGCACGCTCTTACTGTGGATGAGCTTGCACAGACATTGCAGTCGGTTGGCTGTTATGCAGCCAAAGTCCATTATGACGTGACTCTTGCCACAATGCCCAATCCGGTAGCATACGACATGGAACTTGAAAGTGCACCTGTTTCATCGGGCGACACTTTAGCACCATGTAATTACTATATTCGTTGGTCTCTTGATGTGCCCGATAAGAGCTCAACCGGTTTTTCGGCTTATTACGAGGGATCACACTTCAGGTATAGAAATGGGGGTGTACTTCAGGAATATCATCAAGAATGGGATGCATCTCCATTTGCGCCTCAAGGTTGCGTGGCAAAAGGAGTCCAGATGCAGGCTCAGTTCAGCGATTTACTCCCTCAGTTCATAGGTCAAAGAATTGCTGCTATGACACAGGACAGTTCATATGTATATGAACTTCGCACAGGCGTTATTCGCAATGGTAAGGAAAGTGTGCAGCTCAAAGGAGTGCAGCGGGTTGCCGGATACGATGGCGCGGAATTCGATTATATTTTCGAAGCTTCCACATTAATGCCTGTATCAATTGAACTGGAAAATAATCCGGGTCAGATAGGTGAGCAGAGCATCACTGTTAAGTATGAAACGAGTGTACCTGCTGAATGCAGAATAGATCTTGACCGGCTGCGCGATGCCGAACCCGATGTATTCGAGAAGTTCCGGGAAAGTACTTTCAGCATTGAGAATCTCCCCGGTCGTCCTCTTCCAAGGATTGTAGCCCCCACAACAACCGGCGAACGCTATATGCATGAAGCCGGCGAGAGCTTTGCCGCTCCAACTATTGTAGTGTTTATGGATGCGGAAGTTGGTTCTTCGAAGCAGCTTGTCGATGATGTCAGAAATGCATTGGCTTGTCTGCCTATGCAGGTAGATGTTGTATGGGCGTTTCTTAACCACCGTGTTGATGATGTGGAAAGTATTGTGCCGAATATATTTCCGGGAGAGCATCTGCTTTTCAATGCCCGTAGTGCGGCACGTGAATGCGGAGTCGGGGCATTGACACCTATTCTTGTTTTTGCAGGCAAGGATGGCAAAGTTTGTGATGTACAGGTAGGCTACAACCATGACATGCCTGCAATTGTTATAAAGAAAGCAAGTATTGCAGCAACACAAATATAACTATAATTGAATATGGAAACAGTTTATTTTAAAGGAATACCATGCCATACATATGGAAATATTCCCGCTGTAGGAAGTCAGGCTCCCGCATTTACACTTACCAGTAAAGACCTTGGAGAAGTAAGCAGTAAAAACTACGAAGGCAAACGAGTAGTTTTAAATGTATTCCCGAGTCTCGACACTCCTGTATGTGCAGCTTCGGTTCGCCGATTTAATGAAGAGGCTTCTAAACTTGACAATACTTCAGTTGTGTGCGTTTCAATGGACCTGCCTTTTGCAGCATCACGCTTTTGTACTGCCGAAGGTATTGAAAATGTAACCGTCGCTTCTGCATTCCGTAATCCTTTGTTCGCACAGGAATATGGCTTGATGCTCGTCGACGGGCCTCTTGCCGGTTTGCTTGCCCGAGCTGTGATTGTTCTTGACGAAACCGGAAAAGTCATTTACTCGGATCTTGTAGAGGAAATAACCAATGAACCCGATTACAAAGGCGCCATAAGCGTACTTAAGTAAAAATTTTAACAACAAGTTTTATGATATGCGTGCGAATATGCTAAAATCGCACGCATATTCATTATAAACACAATAAAAACAGAACTTCTTTTGGATTTATTTGTATATTCAAAAGGAAAGTTTTATCTTTGCCTATTAATG
This sequence comes from uncultured Porphyromonadaceae bacterium, assembly GCA_947175425.1. Lineage (GTDB taxonomy): Bacteria > Bacteroidota > Bacteroidia > Bacteroidales > Muribaculaceae > CAG-873. The sequence goes on along the minus strand of CAMWMR010000013.1, from coordinate 33,265 downwards.
AATTTATACCTCATAACTTATAACATAACTGACTGATATGGAAAACAACGAACTCCTTGCTCAGGTAACAGCCAAAGCACAGGGCTGGCTGGGCGAAGGTTACGATGAAGAAACCAAGGCAGAAGTACGCCGCATGCTTGATGCGGACGACAAAACAGAACTTATTGAAAGTTTCTATAAAGACCTTGAATTCGGCACAGGCGGTCTGCGCGGCATAATGGGTGCAGGTTCCAACCGCATGAATATCTATACCGTTGGAGCTGCTACTCAGGGCCTCGCCAACTATCTTAAGGAAGCATTTGCCGACCTCCCCGAAATAAGTGTTGTAGTGGGTCATGACGTCCGCAACAACTCACGTAAGTTTGCCGAGATGGTTGCTAATATTTTCTCTGCAAATGGAATCAAGGTTTACCTCTTTGAGAATTTCCGTCCTACTCCCGAACTGTCGTTCGCAATCCGTGAACTCGGTTGCCAGAGTGGTGTAAACATCACCGCATCTCACAACCCGAAAGAATACAACGGTTACAAAGCATATTGGAGCGACGGCGCGCAGATTATCGCACCTCACGATGTGAACATTATCGACAATGTGAACAAAATTACCAAGGTAAGCGATATCAAATTCGAAGGCCGTCCCGAACTCATCACCATAATCGGCGAGGACATGGACAACAAATTCCTTGCCGCAATCAAGACCCTCTCGCTTGACCCGGAAGTCATCAAGCGTCAGTCGGATCTAAAGATTGTTTACACCCCGATTCACGGTACAGGTGTGAAACTAATACCCGATAGCCTGCGCAACTACGGCTTCACCAACATCATCCATGTTCCCGAACAGGATGTTCCCTCCGGAGATTTCCCCACTGTGGATTCTCCCAATCCCGAAAATCCGTCGGCTATGGCAATGGCTATTGCCAAAGCAAAAGAAGTTGGTGCCGACCTTGTTGTAGCCTCCGACCCCGATGCCGACCGTATTGGCTGTGTAATCCGCGACAATAATGGTGAGTACCAGCTTGTGAACGGTAATCAGATTGTTATGATCCTGCTCAACTATATTATGTTGCGCAATCGCGAAATGGGCCGTCTGAAAGGTAACGAATATGTTGTAAAAACAATCGTTACAACCGAAACAATCAAGGCTATTGCGGAGAACCAGAACATAAAGATGTACGACTGCTACACTGGCTTCAAGTGGATCGCAAGCGTAATCCGCGACCTTGAAGGTACCGGTCGTTATCTTGGCGGCGGCGAAGAAAGCTATGGCTTCCTTGCCGAAGATTTCGCCCGCGACAAAGACTCTGTTTCGGCAATATCGCTAATGGCCGAAATATGCGCATGGGCCAAGGATCGCGGCATGGACTTCAATCAAATGCTTCAGGAAATTTACCTGAAGAACGGTTACAGCCACGAAGAAGGAATTTCTGTAGTTCGTCCCGGCAAGACTGGTGCCGACGAAATTCAGCAAATGATGAAGAACTTCCGTTCCAATCCTCCCAAGACCCTCGGCGGAAGCGAAGTTGTGCTTACCAAAGATTATTCCGATTTGAATTGTACCGATCTGCGTACCGGCACCGTTACAAAAATGGACTTCCCTGCAACTTCCAACGTGCTTCAGTTCTTTACCGCCGACGGAACAAAGGTTTCGGTACGTCCCTCGGGAACCGAGCCTAAAATCAAGTTCTACATCGAAGTTCATGACACAATGCGCGACGCAGCCGATTATGACCGCTGCAATGCCGATGCTGCCAAGAAAATCGATGCAGTGAAAAAAGATCTGGGTATCTAAAAATACGCATCAATAAAAATTTTGCCGCCGGCGCGGATTTCCGTGTCGGCGGTATATTATGCATTATGGAACTTGCTGATATTATAAAAGAACGCGTCTCAACCCGCAGTTTTATGGGCGCACCTCTTTCGACAGAGCATGCCGCGCTGCTTGAGAGCCTTGAGAAGACTTTTGAAAAGTGTCGTCTTGTTGCGATAAACGGTGTAGACGGACACGTAGGAACATATGGGGTGGTAAAGGGCGCGGCAGCTGCTATTGCTGTAATATGTGCCGATGATGAAGCTTCAACCCTTATGCGAGCCGGTTACGAGGGCGAAAAAGCAGTTCTTCGTCTTACCGAAGCGGGTCTCGGAACTTGCTGGCTTGGAGGAACCTTCCGCCATACTTCCGTGAGCCGAAAGGCCAAGTGTAAAGGTGATGAATTCCCTGTTGCTGTTATAGTAATAGGGTATATTGCGGAAAAACGCAGACTCCTTGACAAGCTAATGGTAAAAATGGTTCACAGTCGCAGCCGGAAGAATTTTGACGAACTCTTCAAGGGCGCAAAGGAGTATCTTCACAAATACGAGAAATCGCTTGAGCTTCTCCGTCTCGCCCCCTCAGCTCGTAATGCCCAGCCCTGGCGAGCAGTAGCCGATAGTAGAGGCGTTCATTTTTACTATGCCGATAACGGACGCTTTGCCCCGTTGGACATGGGGATAGGGCTATGCCATTTTCTCCTTGCAGAGGGCTGCGGGTTCGACCGCGTAACTACAGATGAATTTATGTCGGAAGCAAAAGACGGAAATGTATATGCCGGCAGTGTGTTATTCCCTGCTTAGGTTAGGGTAATAGCGGGAAAATGCCTAAATTTGCAGAGTAAATATAAAATTGAAGTATCAAGTGTCAAGAAAAAGAAAACCTCAGCCGGTGCTTGAGAACGTAGAGATATGCGATGTCGCTGCCGAGGGAAATGCCCTTGGAAGAGTTGACGATATGGTTGTTTTTGTACCATTCTGCGCTCCCGGTGATATAGTGGATGTAAAGATAGAAAAGAAAAAAAAGAATTATGCGACAGGGCGTATTGAACGGCTTGTAAAAGCCGGTGATATACGTGTTGCTCCCCGATGCGAACACTTTACCGTTTGCGGAGGTTGCCGTTGGCAGCATCTGCCTTATGAATATCAACTCCGATACAAACGGCAGCAAGTTGTTGATGCATTGGAGCGGATTGCAAAGGTAGAGCTTCCCGAAATTCCCATGACGTTGGGCAGCAACCGTATTTGGGAGTACCGCAACAAAATGGAATATACTTTCTCCAACCGTTGCTGGCTTACTTTTGAACAGCTGAACAGCGGTGTAGAGTTCCCCGACCGCAATGCGGCAGGTTTTCATATCCCCGGTGCATTCGACAAGGTTCTTGATATAGACAAATGTCATTTGCAGGACGACATCTCCAACCGCATGCGCAAGTTTGTAAAGCACTATTGCAAGGAACACGGCCTGCCATTCTACGACCTCAAGGCGCAGGAAGGTTTCATACGCACAATGATGGTGCGTATAAGCTCCACTGGCGAAATCATGGTTGTTATAGTTGTTGGTTATGATGACAAGCCTCAGATTGAAGGCTTGCTTGGCGCATTTATGACCGAATTCCCCGAAACAACTTCACTCATGTATGTCGTTAATACCAAAGTAAACGATACAATAGGGGATTTGCCGATTGAATTGTTTGCAGGACGAGACTATATCGAGGAGGAAATGGAGGGCTTACGTTTCCGTATCGGCCCGAAATCTTTTTATCAAACAAACTCACTGCAGGCATACGAACTCTATAAAGTGACTCGTGATTTTGCCGAATTGACAGGCAACGAACTTGTTTACGACTTGTATACCGGAACCGGAACAATAGCCAACTTTGTAAGCCGTAAAGCTCGCAAAGTCGTTGGTGTAGAATATGTTCCCGAGGCTATTGAAGACGCTAAATTAAATTCGGCTGCTAACGGAATTGACAATACTCTGTTTTATGCCGGTGATATGAAAGATGTTCTTACCGATGATTTTATACGCATACACGGCAAACCTGACGTAATGATTGTGGATCCACCGCGAGCAGGTATGCATAACGATGTTGTGGACACCATTATGCGTGCAGAACCGGCGGTAATTGTTTACGTAAGCTGTAACCCGGCTACGCAGGCTCGCGATCTTGCCTTGATGGATTCCAAGTATGGAGTTGTCGCAGTGCAACCCGTTGATATGTTCCCGCACACACAACACGTTGAAAATGTTGTGAAGCTGATACGCCGCGACAAACCTCAGACGTCTGTCGTAGAAACCAATGAGGAATTATAATATTCCTTCTTACCTGTTACCTCTTCTCCTATAAAGGAGGGGAGGTTAAAACCGGTATCCGGCGAAGGCAGTTCAATTTCGGCGACAACCAATCCGTTGTGCTTGCCCTTAAACTCATCAACTTCCCAGCAAAGACCGGGTTCACCGGCAGGTACTATATATCTGATTTTTGAAATGCAATTTTCGGCGCTTCCGGTTTCGTGCAGAATCTCACGTGCTTGAACTGAGTCGATTTCAAACTCCCATTCGTTCCGGACAGAACCTTTGTTACGGGTTTTGACAGTTATAAATGCATGGTCATCCATTATTCGCACTCTTACGGTACGGTCGGGATTCGTCGACAGGTAGAATTGAGTTATTTCGTGGCTTTCCGAAGCCACGTCGCGGTAAGAACTGTCCGTTACTAAAAATTTGCGTTCAATCTCTTTAGCCATAATAATTATTTTTTGTAAAAGTAGCACAAAAAAACGAAGTATATGCCATCGCAATGTATAATTTTATTCCGTAATTTTTTTGCACAACGGCGCATTGTGCGGAATTACGGGTTAAGATTGACCATTGCTTTGTGCTTGGCTATTTTGGCGGGGATATGTCAAACAACAGCCGCACAAACTATTGTTAGAGGTATAGTGCGCGACTCCCTTACCACTGAGGGTTTGCCATACGCCTCGGTGCGTTTAGGCGAAGGAGGTTCCGGAACGGTTGCCGATAATCGGGGTATTTTTGAGCTTGTTGTCCCCAACGGAGTTGAAGAGCTTTGGGTGAGTTATCAAGGATATACACCTAAAACAGTCATATTGTCCGGCAATTCATTTAATCTGTATGATATAGAATTAACATCGACAACAACGGAGTTACAGGAGCTTGTGGTAAAAAAGCGAAAATACTCAAAGCGCAACAATCCGGCTGTCGATTTTGTGAACAAGCTGCGACACGAGTCCGCAGCCACCGACCCGAAAAGGAATGAATGGTATAGCTACGACCGTTATGATCGGGTTTCGATGGGTATCAATAATTTTGATACCACATCTTCAAACGCCATGTTGCGCCGAATGCCTTTTTTGAGCGAGCATGTGGACACTTCGGAAATTTCCGGCAAGCCGGTTCTTAATTTATCGTTGAAAGAACGAGTTGCTACAGTGTTGTCACGCCGTAATCCGAGAAGCGAGAAAATACTTGTGCGAGGAACAACGGGTGGGGGAGTCGATGAGTTCCTTGATGAGGAAAATGTGAGAGTACTACAAGATGAACTGTTGCGTGAAATAGATTTATACGACCCTAACATTACACTTATGCGCAATGAGTTTGTGAGTCCTGTTTCGTCGCTTGCACCGGATTTCTATAGATTCTATTTAGTTGACTCCGCTGCAGTTGTCGGTAATGACAGTGTTACTTGCACGGCGCTTGCATTTTATCCGCGAAACAAATCGGCGTTCGGATTTACGGGACACATATATGTTGAGGTTTCTGATTCGTCCATGAATCTGCGTAAGGTAGAGATGGAAGTTCCCCACGAAACAACGCTTAATTTTGTAAAAGCTCTGAAAATAGAGCAGAATTACCATAAGGCTAATGACGGGTCTCGACTGAAGGACAACGACAAACTATTTATGGAATTGGAATTTGTTCCCGGAACCCCTCAATTATATGTGAGCCGAATAATAGATTTCAAGAATCACAGTTTTGAAAGGCCCGACAGCCTTGAAAATATATTCAACCAACTTGGCAATACTATAAAAACCGATAACAGTAATTCGCGTGACAGTTTGTTTTGGGAGAGAGAACGGCAGACTCCGCTTGCAAGAGGAGAGGCCAATGCGGCGTTACTGATGAACAGATTGCGCCAAAAACCGCTTTTCCTGTGGTCGGAACGCATACTTCGTATTTTGTTTTCGGGATATATATCCACTTCTTCAAACAGCCGTTTTGATATAGGTCCTGTAAATACAACCGCGAGTTATAACTCTCTCGAAGGGCTCCGACTGAGAGCCGGCGGCATGACAACGGCAAATCTGAGCGAGCACTGGTTCGGACGCGGTTATATTGCCTATGGATTCAAAGACCATAAATGGAAGTATCGTGCCGAGGCGGAATACTCGTTCAATAAGAAAAATTATCATTCGCGTGAATTTCCGGTTCATTCCATCAGGTTGAGTCATGAATATGATATCGACAGGCTTGGAACACATTATCTCTATACCAATTCCGACAATTTTGTATTGTCGTTATCGCGAATGTCGGATGCCCGATTTACATATCGACGTTGCTCAAGCCTTGAATATACATTAGAGTTGGCGAATAATTTCTCGGTAGTTGCAAGCGCATTGCATATAAGGCAGGAATCCACTCCTCTTGTTCCGTTTATTATGCCCGACGGAACGGCTTTGGGACACTATTCGCAATTTCAGATTGGTGTTGATTTTCGGTATGCTCCGGGAGAAAAATATTTTCAGACAAAGAGCTATCGCATTCCTGTTGATGAAACGGTGCCGGCGTTCACACTTTCGCATCGAACGGCAAAAAAAGGCCTGGGTTCAGATTTCACAATCAACAGGACAGAATTCGGTTTCAGTAAGTTGTTCCGGCTCTCTGTTCTCGGAGCTTTGGAAACGGATGTGGCAGCCGGGATTGTGTGGGGCAGCGTTCCGTTTACAGAACTCCAGATCCCTAATGCAAATCTTTCCTACACAATCCAGCCCGGCTCGTTCGCGCTGATGAATCCTATGGAATTTGTGAATTCTCGCTATGTATCGTGGCATGCCACATGGCATTTGCGAGGAGCTGTTTTCAATCTTATTCCAGGGGTAAAGAAACTCGGGTTACGCGAAACTGTAGGCTTTCACGGTCTGTACGGCCGACTTGACAAAAGGCATATCCCCGGCGTCGACAATCCGGAACTTTTCTGTTTCCCTGCAGGTGTGGCAACTTCACGCATGAGAGGACCTTACATGGAAATCTCTGCCGGACTTGACAATATACTTAAATGCCTGCGCTTAGAATATGTATGGCGTCTGACTTATCTTGATGTACCATATAAAATCGACCGCAGAGGCTTGCGAGTAGCTTTGCATCTTACTTTTTAAGCAGACTAAACAAAAAACTGCGGAGCTGTGTTTTTCTAATAAATATATTCCGTTGGTTTTCCTGTGAAAAAGCATGCATCTGTAAAAATAATACTTTGGTTACGCCGATTGCCCAAACCGGCCTTGGCAATGGTTGCTGCTGCTATTGTAGGTTTCATAACAGGTGGACTTTGCGTTGTACTTAAGCTGCTTATATCGCTCATTTCTTTGTCCGTCGATATACCTGCCGAAAAGGGCTTACATTGGCAATTGCTTGTTTTGCCGTTAATAGGTTTGGTATTGGCAAATGTTTTTTCACGATTCCTGCTTAAGACAAGACTCTCTCGAGGCACAGAGCATCTTATAGGTTTTCTTAGAAGCGGGGGATACGGGATGTCATGTAAATATCTTTTCGGACCTATAATAGCCAACAGCTTTACACTGGGCTTCGGAGGTTCGGGAGGTGCGGAATCTCCTATCGCTGTTACCGGAGCCGCCGTGGGGAGTCGTCTTGGTCTGCTTCTCGGATTGAAACCGGAGCATGTGCGTATGCTTATTGGTTGCGGTGCAGGTGCCGGTATTGCAGCTATATTCAAAGCTCCCGTCGGAGGTTTGCTCTTTACTCTGGAGATATTACGGTTGCCTTATAACACGTTTACATTCCTTACATTGCTGTTAAGTTGTGTGGCATCTTCACTTACGTGTTTCATCCTGACGGGCTTTACATTCGATGTATATTTGCAACATACTGTTCAGTTTGAACCGCGCTTCTATTTGGGAGTTATGGTTTTTGGTATACTCTCTGGAGTTTATTCCATTTATTATTCAAGTATATCGCGCCTGTCAGGACGACTATATACAAAAATAAGGAATGTGTATATGCGGGTTTCTTTAGCCGGAATTTGTCTTGGTATCATCATAATGATTCTCCCTGCATTCTATGGTGAAGGTTATGGAGTGATGGATAGAATGCTGAATGGAGACCTCGGCGCACTTAGCGCTTCAGGTTCTTTTGCCGGGGCTGTAGAATGGGAACTGGTGGCGGTAGTCGGAGCCTTGCTGATTCTTAAATGTGTCGTAGTAGGGATAACAACATATGTTGGAGTGGCAGGAGATTTTGCCCCTGCGTTATTTGCCGGCTCACTTGCCGGAATGTTATTCGCCATGGTTGTGAACATGACAGGCTTGGCCATTCTCCCGGTATCCGATTTTGCCTTGATAGGAATGTGCGCGGTATTTTCAGGCGTGATAAGGGCTCCGTTCATGGCCATGTTTCTTACCGCAGAAATGACAGGAAATTTCACCTTGTTTCTCCCCATGGTTCTTGCATCGGCCTTATCCTACGGTGTAATGCGATTGATTACCGACAAGAATTATTATCATGAATCGGTAACCCCCGCAGGAATAGACACCGACAATTGAAATAATTACACATTCGATAATTTCTCACGCAGGTATTTGCCGGTAATGCTGTCAGGAGACGCTGCAATATCCTCAGGTGTACCTGTCGCAACAATTTGACCGCCTCCGTCACCGCCTTCAGGCCCAAGATCAATTATGTGGTCGGCACATTTGAGTACATCAAGATTGTGTTCCACAATTATCAAAGTATGTCCCATGGCGACAAGCCTGTTAAATGCCGACAGAAGTATGCTTATATCGTGAAAGTGCAAACCGGTAGTGGGTTCGTCAAAGATAAACACGGTGGGTTCGGCACGTTCCATTCCAAGGAAATAAGCAAGTTTTACGCGCTGATTTTCGCCTCCTGAAAGCGTGGAAGAACTTTGTCCGAGTTTGATATATCCCAAGCCGACATCATGCAAAGGCTTAAGACGGCTGACAATTTTTCTTTCGGAAGAACCGGTGGATTCACCGAAGAATTCAATTGACTCGTCAACAGTCATATCGAGTATATCAAAAATGTTTTTCCCTCGATACATCACTTCCAGAACCTCTTTTTTGAAACGTTTCCCATGACATTCATCACATTCAATAGTAACATCGGCAAGGAATTGCATTTCAATGGTTATGAAACCTTCGCCTTTGCAAGCTTCGCAACGTCCGCCTTCGGTATTGAACGAAAATGATGCGGGAGTCATATCCTGCTGCTTTGCGGCCTGTTGAGCTGCCATAAGGGCTCGTATTTCATCGTAAGCTTTTAAATAGGTGGCAGGATTGGAGCGGGTAGAGCGGCCAATGGGGGTTTGGTCAACGAATACAAGTTCTTTCACTCTTGAAATATCGCCGGAAAGACCTTTGAACAAGCCCGGCGCATCTCCCTCGGAATACAGTTCTCGAGCAAGAGCTTTATAAAAAATGTCGCGGACAAGCGTCGATTTTCCGGATCCGCTGACCCCGGAAACCACTGTCATTACACCAAGAGGAAAATCGACGGTGACATCCTTCAGATTGTGCTCGGAGGCATTGTTTACACGTATTTTATCGCGCCATTTGCGTCGCTGAGCCGGAACCGGGATGGATAGTTTACCGCTCAGATATTTCATTGTATAGCTGTCGGCAGCAGAGTCAAGGGATTCGGGTTTACCGGAATATACAACAGTCCCGCCAAGTCGTCCTGCTCCGGGACCTATATCTATAATATTATCGGAGGCACGCATTATATCCTCGTCGTGTTCCACTACAACAACAGTATTACCAATCTGCTGTAGCTTACGCAAAACACCGATAAGACGCTCGGTATCGCGAGAGTGAAGCCCTATAGAGGGTTCGTCCAAAATATACAAGGAACCTACAAGACTGCTACCAAGAGACGTTGCCAGGTTAATTCGCTGGCTTTCACCACCCGAAAGGCTGTTGCTTAAACGATCCAATGTAAGATAGCTCAAACCTACTTCTACGAGAAATCCGAGACGACGAGTAATTTCTACCATCAGGCGAGATGCTATTTTGGTTTCTCTTTCATCCAACTCAAGAGCGTTGAACCATTTGAGCAGGTCTCCTACCGACATGCGCACAAGCTGTGACATGCTGCAGCCGCCGACTTTTACATATTCCGCTTCCTTGCGCAACCGAGAGCCTCCGCAGGCATGGCATATGGTTTTGCCTCTGTATCGGCTGAGAATCATGCGGTACTCAATCGCTTGGCGCTTGGATGTAACATAATCAAAATAGTCGTTTATGCCTTTTACCGTACGTCCATCGCCGTTCCATAACAGATTCCGCTGTTCTTCAGAAAGTTCAATATATGGAGTGTGGATAGGATAGTGAAGCGGCGCAACCGCATGAATAAAATTGTTTTTCCATATGGAAGAACTTGAGCCGCGCCAGGGCGCCACAACATTATCGAAAACGCTGAGATATGGATTGGGAATGACAAGATTCTCGGCTATTCCCAATGTATTGCCAAAACCTTCGCAGACAGGACAGGCTCCGATAGGATTGTTGAAATTGAACATCTGTTCGCTTGGTTCGGCAAAAGTTATCCCATCGGCTTCGAATCGTTTGGAAAATTCGGTGCATACGGGTTTTCCATCGGTCCACACAAAAAATATGCAGGAACCGTCGCCTTCAAAGAACGCTGCTTCCGCCGATTCCGCAAGACGTGAAATCTCATCCGCTTCGCGACTAATCACAAACCTGTCAATCAACAGCATGGGCAGTTTCTTCCCTTTTTGCACATACTCTCCTATTTCAGTAAATTCGCCTTTGGAATTTATAAGACGTGAATACCCCTCTTTAACATATATGGCGAGTTGTTCATCCAAAGTGCGCCCTTCGGGAACAATGATGGGGCTTGCTATGGCTGCTCGTGTTCCTTCGGGGACTCCGGCGGCGAAAGCAACAACATCTTCAACACTGTGTTTCTTTACTTCGCATCCGCTGACAGGAGAGACGGTACGCCCTATACGAGCAAACAGCATTCGCATATAATCGTAAATCTCGGTACTTGTTCCAACCGTCGAGCGAGGATTGCGCGTGTTTACTTTCTGCTCAATAGCTATTGCCGGCGGAAGCCCTCGAATAAAATCGCACTCCGGTTTTCGGAGTTTGCCAAGAAACTGACGTGCATAGGCTGAAAGACTTTCCACATATCGGCGACGTCCTTCGGCATACAATGTGTCGAATGCAAGAGACGATTTGCCGGATCCCGACAAGCCCGTGACAACAGTGAGTGTGTTACGGGGAATGTCAACCGAAATATTTTTGAGATTATTCACGCGCGCACCGTGCACGCTTATATTGCTTAGCTTCATTAAATTTCAATCTTAACTTACAAAGTTACAAAAACCGGAGGCAAATGTCAAGCAATTTAATGGATATAAACTCTAAATAATCTAAAATAAATTCTCTTCAACTGCAGTAGTAGCAACAAGTATATGATATGAAAATCAAACGATATATTTTTGATAAGCTATTCTGGGAGTTCCGTCATTGCAATAAATGATACCACAACGCGAAAAACCGAGTTTTTCGGCGGCTCGTTGCATTGTTACATTATCATTATGAGTGTCGAGTCGTATGTTGCAAATCAGAGTCAGGCAGAATTCCACACATAATCCAAGTATCCCTTTGTGTTTACCTGTGGAGCCGAGTCGATGAATGGTTCCATAAGGCAAGCTGCTGAGCCATTCACCGTCTTCAATAACTGAATATGTTGAATCTTCTCCAATTGCAAATACGAACGTCATTACTATTTCGTTTTCATCATCAACCCCCACATAGTTTATGCCGGATTTTATATCACTGATGACAAGGTCGCGCGACGGATAACCGTTTATCCATTGATTGAAGTTTCCTGAAGCTCTCATTTGCCGACGTGCAATATCATAGCACGACATAATTGCTTCCACGTCCTGTAAACTCCCTTTGCGTATACGTATCATTCCGTAGATGTTTTGCGATTCCTGACCAATTCAATTGCTTCTTTCCCGGTAATATTTTCTATATCAAGACGTAATACGGCCACATGATTAATGCACTTTGAAATTTCGGAAGTCGGGTCAATTCCGGGCGAATATTTCTCGCAAAGCAATTTTAGGCCTTTTAAAATCTCATCATGCTCGGAAAGAATTTGTATAGTGCCGTTAACAATCACGCTTCGGAAATATGACGTGAACTCTTCGGGCACAATAAGGTCTTGTCCGACAACACAAAATGAGCAGTTTGGATTGCTTTTTATACAATCTATTTTATAGCCCTTTACCGCACTGTGAAAATATATGTATCTTTCGCCGTCGAAAGTAAAGCTTATAGGTACTCCGTAAGGTTCGCCGTCGATACCGACAAGAGACAATATTCCGTTACCGGCTTGCAAAAGAATCGCTTCGGCAGCCGCAACATCGAGTTGCTGTTTGAAACGTCGCATTTTTCTTTCCATTAACCTAAAGTTTTAAGTCCGACAACCGATAAAATCAAAGTAACAAGGAATACAATACGCCAAAAGGTGAGAGGCTCGTTAAAGAATAGAATTCCCACTACAACAGCTCCAAATGCACCGATACCGGTCCAAACAGGATAAACAGTTCCGATAGGAAGAGATTCTGCCGCCTTAGACATGAGATACATGCTCAACGACAGTGTTATAAAGAATCCTGTCCACCACAAAGCTAATTCGAGTCCCGTTGCTGATTTTGTTTTCCCGAGACAAAACGTAAAGCCTACTTCCATAAGCCCTGCTAAAATAAGTATTAACCAATTCATACAAGTATATTTTCCTATTTGAGGGCTGCAAGCAATCGGCTTTTTTTTGATGACTAAGCATTAATTCTCGGCGTCTCTTTCCAAGGGTTTGGCAAAATTACGAAATTTATTCCGAATAAGCGACCGATGCGACAAATTCCGCATGTTATGTGCCGGCAGAAATTTTGCCAACTAATTGGAAATCCCTATATTTGTGAACATTTAAAATGTGGAGTTATGAAGAAAATTCTTGCATATATTTTAATATTTGTTTTTGGTAGTGCGCATGCTCAAATCGGGCTACCTGATTTTCCGGATACCTTGCAGGTTGAACTCAATACCAAATATGCCATTGACAGAGAATTGACATTTACTCCGGCCGTTTCGGCCGGCCAAGCTTCCGTGGAATTGTTGAAGCCTATGGTTGCTGCAATTAATTTATTATCGGAGGACGGCCAACTTGTAGGGTATTCATTGTTGTACGAGCAGCACAACTGTACAGAGGATGACTTGAAAAGAGTTGAACAATTCATCGGCAAAACACCTTTGCCCGAACCGTTTTCATGGTTTATCGGTATTGAAAATCCCGACATAATCGTATTTGGCATTAAAGATACTTCTCAATCATTTAAAACCAAAGTTGCAGAAGCGTCGGTAACTGTTGAGCCAATGTTCGATAATATGGCCATTGTTCATTTTCGGTTAGATAACGGTGAACCCACAAGTACAACATATGCATTTCAGACTTTTACCGAACAGAATGTCACAAAAATAATTGTAACAGAAATTGACGGCACATTTCTCATGGCTCCACGTCTTAACAATTCTATAACCGGAGGTGCTATCGAGGTGTGCAATCTTTCTATACCACTAATTAACAAGATCTTCCGATATACACATCGCGAAGATTCGGGAAGCGAGGAAGTAATTATGGAACTATCTGATTAACATTCTGATTTTCAAAAGCTAATATAGAAAAATACAGAACGTTTGGTTATTTAGTTCCAAAGCTCTGTTTTTTTGCGTAATTTTGCATAACGGGCAAATTTGTCCTTTATGCAAAATATAATATTGTTTAATACAAAACGTCTTCATCGCATCTCCGACCGAAGATGTTATTCATCCTCAGGCGAATGATAACAAAATCATCGTTACCCGAATTACTGTTACACCTTGGTTTTAGCAAACAAGGGACATCCTTCATTAAAGAATTTGAGCAACCGAATTGCAGGATGGCAGTGGATATGTCGGCAGAAAAACTTGTTTATCCGGAACAAATAAAGGGGCGTGATCGCAATACCGGATTCAACAAAGAGGAGAATTTTGTCGTTTTTGAGTGTGTGAACCGCCTGTTGGATAAAGGTTATGCTCCCGACACAATCGAACTTGAAAAGCTATGGACTTTGGGGCATGAACAGAAAGGTGGCCGAGCCGATATTATTGTTTACACAAGCTCCAAATGTGACACTGTGCTCTTTATTCTTGAGTGCAAGAGATTTGCGGAATTCTCCAAAGCGCTTAAACAGACAAAAGAGGACGGAGGCCAACTATTCTCGTATTGGCAACAGGAACGTACATGCAAATGGCTGGGGCTATATACATCCGATTTCAAAAACGGAGAGGTCGTTTATGAATGCCCTGTTATAAATTGTACCGATGATGCAAATATCGAAAAACTTGCCCGAAAAGACGAGTCTATACTGATTTATTCAAATCCCAAAGTCGCAGGCAACGCACGAAGTCTTTTTGAAGTTTGGAATGAAACGTACAAAAAAGACATGCACGACAAACTCATTTTCGATGAAGATACTGTCGCGTACAACATTGGCGTAAAGCCGCTCCGAAAAAAGAATCTGAGGGATTTCACTCCCGACGACCGAATAGTAAATCGTTTTGAGGAGATACTCCGCCACAACAATGTGAGCGATAAGGAAAATGCTTTCAATCGTCTCATAGCACTTTTTATTTGCAAACTTGTCGATGAAATATACAAGGGCGAAAACGATGTTGTAGATTTCCAGTACCGTATAGGCAGCGATACCTACGAAAGCTTACAAGACCGTCTGATGAGGCTTCACAAGCAAGGCATGGAAGAATTTATGAAAGAAGATATTTTCTATGTCCCTGCAGATTATGCCGAAAAACTGTTCTGCCAATTCACAGGTCAAATGCGTGAGCAAGCTATAGAACAATTGAATAATACTATTCGCTCACTTAAGTTTTACTCTAACAACGATTTCGCTTTCCGCGACATTCACAATGAGGATCTGTTTTTCCAAAACGGAAAAATTCTTGTGGAAATAGTGCAGCTTTTCGAACGCTATCGCATTGTATATACAGCAAAACACCAGTTTTTGGGCGATTTGTTTGAGCAACTTCTTAATAAAGGTTTTAAACAGAATGAAGGGCAATTTTTTACACCCATGCCTGTCACTCGTTTCATTTGGGACTGCCTTCCGATAGAACGTATCGTTAAGCAGGAAAATCGCTATAACAGGCCTAAGGTGGTGGATTATGCTTGTGGAGCAGGGCATTTCTTGACCGAAGCAGTTGAAGCTGTCAACAGCTATTTCCGCCATATTGGAGAACAAATTGCGGAAAACAATTCATGGGTGGAAAAATGTATATACGGCATTGAAAAAGATTACCGCCTTGCACGAGTTTCCAAGGTATCGTTCTTTATGAATGGAGCAGGGGAGGCTAACATTATATACGGAGACGGACTGGAATGTTACCCTGAAAAAGGAATTGAAAACGGCAAATTCGATGTTCTTGTAGCCAATCCGCCCTATTCTGTGGATGCGTTCAAGAGTCACCTCAATCTTAAAAATAATAATTTAGAGATTCTTGAGAACATCTCAAATTCCGGATCGGAAATAGAAACACTTTTTGTTGAACGCTAGCCCAGCTGTTAAAGCCCGGTGGCGTTGCTGCGGTTATATTGCCGTCCTCAATACTTACCAACAGCACACCTTCAAGTTACATAAAAGCACGGGAGCATATTCTGAAGAATTTCTTCGTAAGGGCAATTGTTTGCTTTGGCAATAAAACATTCGGAGCGACAGGGACAGGCACAGTAGCTCTTTTTCTTGAAAAATTCGACGAACCGCCGTCCCGCTTCAAATTGCTTAAAGACAGCGTAGATGCAATATGGAAAGGGGAATCTCTTTCCGACTGGGAAGATAACGATATTATAGAAGCCTATCTTGCTCATGTCGGTATCTCCGGATCCGATTATAAGGAATTCATATCTGCCAAAAGCGACTACATGCAGTTTGCTTCAATTGAATACTTTAACAACTACATAACTGCATTTAAAGAAAGCTCGGTAGTCACTGCCAAGAAAAAAACTCCGAAATTTAAAAATTTGTCAAGACAAGAGCAACACTATGTGCTGCAATCCATGTTTTACGAATATGTCAAGGCTATAGAACACGAAAAATTGCATTTCTTTGGCCTCGTTCGTACACAAAACACCCTTGTTATTACCGCTCCATCCGACAATGCCGCCCAAAAAGCTTTTCTTGGTTACGAATGGAGTAACCGAAAAGGAAACGAGGGCATTGTAATTACCAATCGCGGAGGACAACTTTACAACGATAAAGACCGGTATGCGTCCGATACATTGGCGTATGCCGTAAAGTGTTCGTTCAATGGCACAACTGTGAGCAATGATATATTGGGTAATACGGCTCAATACTTCAATCTTAAAGATTTAATTGATTTCACACAACCTGACTTTGATAAATCACTTCGCACATCGGCAAAAAAATCGGTATCTATATTAAGCTCGTATCCTGTCGCACGACTCGGTCAATTCGCAGGTGACGAAAATATCCTAAAAGGAAAAGCAATAACCAAAGGCAATACAAAGCCGGGCGATTATAAAGTTGTTGCCGGAGGACTTAGCTTTGCATACACAAATAACACATATAACCGTGAAGCCGATGTTATTACAATAAGTGCTTCGGGTGCCAACGCAGGTTTTGTAAACTATTGGAACGAACGTATTTTTGCGTCCGATTGCATTACCATACAAACCGATGATATTATAAAAACAAAGTACATTTGTTACTATCTAAAAGCACATCAGGAGTTACTGTATGCCATTCGTCCGCAGCAAGCAGGACAGCCGCATTTCTATAAAGCCGACCTTGTAAAATTTCCAATCCCTGATATACCGCACGATATACAGCAAAATATTGTGGATGAATGCGAAAGGATCGATAAGGAATTTGAACGTACACGCATGACGATAGAAGTATACCGTTCAAAAATAATGAAACTGTTTAATAAGCTCGGAGTTATTACAGCTTCGTAGTAGCATTTATTTGCTATGAAGCATCTGCTGCAACCTGTTAGATTTCTTCATAATAACACACACTTACTTTCAACAAATGTTGAGAGCAAATAAAGGAATTGTTATTATTTTTGCGAAAAAATTATAGAACATGAAAAATATTCGATTCTTTCTATTGGCTTTAACGATTGTCACCATATTGTCAATCCATGCACAAAACGCGTCAGTTTCCCGGGGCGATACATTCCTCTCGGAATTCAAATACCCGGAAGCCCTGCAAGAGTATCTTGCGGCATATCGCAACAATATCGACTCAATGGAATCAGTCACGGCAATGAATGCAGCAATCGCAGCAGCTCAATGCGATAAGGATTCTCTTGCCCTCGAATTTGTTGCACAAGCCCTCAAATCCGACTCTACATTTTTCGATGAACGCATATCTGTCACTGAATTATTGGAAGATTGTCGCTTACTGCCGCAATGGAGTGATATTCAAGCAGAGAACGAACGCCGTTTGGCAAATTCTATGACATGCTATGATATTCCTCTTAGAAAAACATTGCTCGAAATATATAGTACCGACCAAAATCCCCGTGGTCGTCTGATTTCGCTATTCAAATCCGACCCTTCGAATAAAGATGCATTAGGTCGTACATGGCAAGAAATACAAATGAACGATAGCATCAACCTTGCTAAAAGCGTTGAGTTACTGGATGCTAACGGGTGGATTCCTAAATCTAAAGTCGGAAACGCAAATCAGGCCATATTCTTTGTAATACAGCATGCAAGTCCCGAAATCATAGAAAAGTATATTCCTATCTTTGAGAAAGCCGCCCAAGATAATGAAATCCCGAGAGGTTTATACGCCAAGATGTACGACCGTCAACAAATGTACGCGGGCAAACCTCAACGCTATGGTACTCAAAAAGTACAAAAAGACCCTACTACAAAAGAATTGGTACTTTGGAGACTCGAAGACCCCGAAAATGTAAACACCCTGCGAAAAGAAATGGGTTTGCCACCCTTGGAAGACTTCCCGCAATAAATCACATTTCGCCATCCCGTTAGTCCCGCAAAATCACGCTCAGTCTTCTCTCCGTTCGCAGCCGCCTCCCTGCGCATATACTCATTGCGCTCAAGGCCATGCTTCGCCATAATGTAATCCGTCAGTTCTCTGCGCTTGCGCTCATTCGCCCCTGCAATGCGCCCTATCTCTTTCAGTAGCGGCTGCATATAACGAATAAAATAAACATGCTGTTGACCCTTTGTTGCACTGTTCATTCGGTTTTCGAACAAATACGCATTCTCAAACCCTGCTACATCTTCAATTCGGGTTTCCTTTCCCAGTATTGCCTTGTAAAGCTCTTTTAAGCCAAGCATACTGTCTTGTAGCGCCTCCTTGAACTGATACCCGCCCGACGCACATATACGATTATACGCATCGCGTGCAATCGCGCGATCTCGAGGTGTAAAATCGCCCGGTCGGAACAATTCTTCTTCCTCAATTGTTGGATTCTCAAAATTTTCTACTATCTTTGCAACATCTTCAAGGTTCAGACCGATACGTTCAGACTCAGCGGGATTAGTCCGTAGACTGTCGATTATCGTTTGAACCTTTTCTTTTTGGTCTATGCGAACCGCTTTCCCGTCCTGAATCCACTTAACCCATTCATGGCTTTCTTTTGGGAATAACCCCGATACGCTATTAATTTCTATGTCGCCAGCCTTATAGTTCAAGGTCACGCCTACGAGAAAATGTTTGTCTCCTCTCTTTACATCAACTATAAGATTGCGCATATTCGCTTTTGTATACTCAAATATTGCTATTGGCTTCTGAATAGCATCTACAAGACCTTTTATATCAGAGGCTTCAAACGGGTGTTTTTCATCGCCGGCCTTTCTAGCCAAAAGAGACGCACGCATACATATCGGCAGATTCGGGAATCCCGCACTCTGTAGATAACGCGACGGCATACCTAATTCAAACCTGTGTCCTTGCGGAAGTGTACTTTCCTCGTACTGAACAAGCTCGTTATTGAACCGCTCACTTATCTCTCCTATATCAGTCACCTCTGCCGCATACTCCGCCTCAATACCATGCTCGGCAAAGTTACCCACCTTAAGCTCGTTTTGCTTGGCCACATCGGCAGCCTCGCCGAGTATACCACGGGAACGCCCGGACTCTGCAAGATTCTCGTAACTCCGCCACAAAATATAGCGAAGCTCATTGTCGGTCAACACAACGCCCGTCTTATCCCTGAAACCCTTGAAACCTATCTTGTCAAGCATATCAAGGAACAACCGCTTGATGTTCGTCCACCAGCCCGCATGACGGCGCGCCTCGCTGAAATCCGTATCTTCCGCCAACCCCGCAAGATATTCCTCGGTGGCCGTGCGGAAATCCCAGCCGTTCTTGGCAGCCATTTCCGCAATCTTGCGGCGTATGCTCGCATCCGCCGACTCATAAACATTATCCAGGAATGTATTAAACTGCTCCCCGAATAACTGTCGCAGCCCATAGTGCGCCACAGCCTCATGCAACAGAGTCTGCTCCGCGTCAATCATGCTCACATTATTAGGAATCACAACAGTGATTTTGCCCGTGCGCTTGTTGTAGAAACCTTTGGCTTTGGCTCGCTTGCCCTCAAGCTGTGAAGCATCAGTCACAATCTCAACATTATCAAGATGCATACGCTCGGCAAGCTCCTCAACACGCTTAACCATGCGCTCCCGCTCACGAGCCGCAAACTCTGCCTGCCGCTCCCCTCCGAAACGGTTTTTGTCCCGAACTTCGGAAACGGATACGCCTAAACCCTCGGCCTGACGGTCTAAGGTGTCTCCTTCTCGTCGGATGTCGCGGACTCCTGTTCCGCCTGCTCCGGAATTTGTCAAATTATCCTCCCGATATGCAATTTCACTCTCGTCAAGCAACTTTTTCCCCGGATCATAGGATTTCTCAACTCCTTGTAGTAATTTTGCAGCAGGAATTGAGCTGTTAGAGGTCATTGCCAAAGGTTCGGCCGTACCAATAGTATTGTCGGAAGGCGCCTCCAACAGCTCTATTTCTGTTACTTCATAACTGTGAGCTACCGTCGACATATTTTCATCTGAGAACTCTCGCATAGTCGTCTTTACGCGGTATGATTTATCTTCAATAATTACCGCCCCATAGAACCGATGAACCAACGATTCCGCGTTTATTTCTCCGGAGGCTGCACGTTTGCCCCCGAATTTTTTATAGTCAGGATGTATCTCAGCCTCTATGCTCTCCGAAATGACTTCCGGCAACTTCTTCAGCACAGCAAGATGCACACCGATATTCTCACTCTTGGCTGTCGCCGAGCGCGACACATACTTCTCCACTGCATCATTGGAAATGGAATACTCAAAAGCATTTCCCTCGCTGTCGAATGCCGTGTGCATTCCGGTAATATTCTCTTTGCCCCATTTCTCAGCTGCCTGCAAAGCCTCCTTGCCGGTACCCGCAAAATCATGCCTGGGCACTTCCACAACACGAACCTCAGCCTCGTTGAGTCCGGGCATAACAATACCGCGCTCCGAAACCGCACGCTCACGTAGCGCATCGAAGTCTCCACGCCCGCGCGACATCGCCGCATGAAATCTCAAATCTCTTTCCGAAGTCTCTCGGCTTATAATCGCATTTCGTTCATGTTCATTGCCCCTTTCATAAGTGCGCACCGCTATTCCATGGCTTTCAAGCCTCTTTACAATCTCTGCAGGTGTCCCTTCCGGCACCACTGCAAGCCTTACCTCTTCCGGTGTTACAGCCCTTTGAGGTTTCGCTTCAAGATAACGGGTACTCATTTGCTGAATCTCGCCGACAATATCGGATATCTCTTTAGCTACTTCCATTGTCATGTCGGGATATATATCGCTCAGATAACGATATATTCCCTCGGCGGTATGCGATTTCACAACCGCCTCCCTCACGTTCTCCACAAAGTCCATTGTAGCGGAGAAGTTTCCCTCAACCGACGGCAGGCTTATACTTCCAAGTCGTTCCTCCACACGCTTCTTTGCCGTTTCAATCTCCTCATCGGAAACTGAACGGATACGCGCGGCAGCCTCACGGCGAATATCTTCCATATTCTTCAGCTCACGATGAGCCGCCCCGAATATGCTGCCGCCAAAAAAGCCCGTGCCGCCTTTGTCGGCTTGTCGGCGCATGGCCTTGACAACATTGTCAAGCGTTACAGCATCATAAAGCGACTCCCACCGGCGGCTTTCTCCCGACGGTGTGAACATGTCTCGTTCGTTGCGGATTCCCTTCTTTTCAACAATATCCGCAAACATCTCTTCAAGCCAGGCCTCATACTCATCCGGATTGAGACGCTCATCTATCTTCGCACGTGTCGCCTCAAGGTCTTTCTCTGTCTTGAGATTGCCGGTGTCGGCATAGTCCAGCGCTTTTCGAACAGCATTTTTAACTATCGAAGCGGCAACAAACGGTTTCTTTGAACTTAAATCCGTTCCGGTGTGAGCTCCAATCAGCTGCGACAGCTCCGCAAAAAGTTCTTCCACACTCTCGTTCCGAAGACGCTCAACGCCAATTTGCTCAAGCATCTTTTCAAACAATCCGGTCTCTTCGGCAGTGTACTTCTCCACTTCCCGCGTTTCAAAACTCTCTACCGCATTGCCATGTTCCGACAGGAACAGCTGCTTCGCTCCATAGTCTTCACGAAACGCATCCATAAGGCTTCTCCGGTCATCGCTGATCTTCCGCCCGTAATTGTCAGGATGAAAATCCACAGCACGCAGGAACGGAAGCCTGCCTGCATTGTTGGCTCTGTCATATATCCGGGCAGTTTTGGCTTCATTGAGCTTGTACCCTGTTTCAGGGAACGTCGGCGTCCACGCATCTCCGCTATACACCTTGTTGCGTCGGTCTGCGGGATTGACACTCTCTTTACCGAATACAAGGGAAATCTCCCCAAAACCCGTATGTCCCGTGCCCGCCTTTGTTATGGCGATGCTCGGCATGGGAAAGCCCCCTAAATCCAACGCCTTCACCAGATTCTCCTCGCTGATATTATGGACGGCGACAAGGTTCTTTTCCCCGCTCTTCGGATTTACACCCTCGGCCAGGTCTCGCAGTGTCATATTGTTGAAGTCTTCCAACGTTAGCCCGTCAAGCTCCTTTTTGCTCCATTTTCCCAAGGTAGCTCTCAAACCGCGGAACATATCACCAAGCCAACGCTTCAGACGCTCAACAAGACTTACAGCCTCGGCAGTCTCCATAGCTCCCTTTGCCTTAGCCCTGTTTATCATTTCCTGCATCACTTCAGCGCCACGTTTACCCGTCAGACGACTGTGAACCTCACTCGCAACCGCATCCTCATCATCACGGATATCGGCATACGCAGGATCATTCACAACCTCATCCCACAGCGGAGTCTGTTTCATCAGCTCCTTGCCACGGGCCCACAGCTCAGGATTCTCCCGGCGCACCATATCGTCCCACAAATGCGTATACTCGTGCAAAGGCGTCTCAGGATTCATCGCATCGCGGTTAAGATAAACCTTACCGCCCTCAGTCCAACCGTACGCAACACCACCCGAAGTCCGTAAAACACGTACAGAATCATCCGACTTGCCGCTTTCGGAATTATTGCCTAACTTTGCATCCGAAACCTCTGCATTGGTTGCCCGTGCGCTTGATTGCGTGTTCCCTTTTTGGGCTTGACGGGATTCCGATGACAGGGGTTTTCTGTTTGAAAGAAAGTTCGTAAACTCTTCACGACCTCTGTTATTTATAGTTGTTACTCGTAAACGAGTACCGTCAGCGGTCTCATAATCATATGTCACAGAATTCCCTTTCACAGAACGCTCGCCTTTGCCGATAATCTCAGGAATCATCGCAATATCAGCCTCCGTAACCCATGCTGCACGCGTTCCGAAATGACGGAACAGCGAATGCTTGGCACCCGCACGGTTCTCCGTACCCTGTCGCATAACAACCCGCGCAGTACCCTCGGCCCGCTCAACATCTACGGCAACATTGTCTTCCTTTCCCGAAAACA
This sequence comes from uncultured Porphyromonadaceae bacterium, assembly GCA_947175425.1. Taxonomy (GTDB): domain Bacteria; phylum Bacteroidota; class Bacteroidia; order Bacteroidales; family Muribaculaceae; genus CAG-873. The sequence continues at coordinate 10,102 of CAMWMR010000013.1, read as the reverse complement.
CATCAACCACCGACTGCTGATTTCCGTCAAGCTCTTTCCCGGAATAATATTCTCCAACTTGAGACATCTTGCGATCCGTCCGACTACCCATAAGACGAACATCGTCAAGCCCTCCAAGCTTTTCCTGAGCAGTGGCATTATCCACCTCGATAACCTCAATACCGGCCGACTCCAATAGCCCCTTTGCAGCCTCATAAACCTCCGAATTGTCCCGAGAATTACCCGACGACTCGGCATGGAACTGCACATCGCCCTCAGCTTCCTCATTGCCTTTCATCTCTCCGGCTTTGCGCTGCCCGCGCAGCTCAAACACCTCCGACAACTTCTCCTTAGGCGTAGCCTTATCAATCGACATCCTGAAAGCCCAGGCCTTGCCCGCGTCAAGTCCCGCTGCATTGCACACCGCATTAAGCATGTTTACATCAAGATCCGCAAGCTCCTTGACAGAACGCCCCGACATCCATTCCGAAAATTCGCGGTCAAGAACCGAAACACGTTCTTTCCCCTCGCCATACCTGCGTGCAAAATCCGCAAGCCCTCTCTCAAAGTCAGAACTTTCTGATCCGTCCGTTTGTTTATCTGCCGCAGAGTCACTGACTTTGCCGTCAGAATTGATCACACTTTGGTTTGAAGCGATGCCGTCAGCCTTGTTGCCTTGTGAGGGCTGTTCGGAAGAAACATTTGCAGGAGCAACGCCTGTAGCAGGTGTCACGCTATTGACATCAAACACAATGACCTCGTTGGGGATTGCGCCTGCTTCTCTCATTGCCTTGCTCTGATAGTTTATAATGCCGTCATGACCTTTTGCCTGCAATGACGCTGTGAACTCGGCGGCTTCTTCCGGGGTGAAATTGGCAATACCAAGGGTGTAGTAAGGTTTCTTCAAGGTCACGTTGACCTCAAACACCTTGCCTTCGCCTCCGTTTGTGGTCGCATAGTCGTTTGCCACATCGCGGTTGGGAGTGAACGAAATGCCGTCACCATTGTATCGTGCGGCTTCATCATCGCCCTGCCGAGTGTGACCCATAGCGAGGTCAGCCAGTTCAACATCATTCGGAGTGCCGTGGTAGAGAGTGAGCGGTTTGCCCTCTCCGTCAACAATCATGCCCTGCTCGTTGACATTGGTAGGAGTCTGGTCAACATTGTAGGTGATGTCGCGGACGCTCTTGTACTCAGCAAAGGGTTTGGTCTTACGTTTGCTCGACTGAATCCATTTCTTGAACTCTTCCTTGCTTACACGCGTAATCGCGCCAAGACCGTTCCAGCCCGACTTATAGTTGGAAAGATACGCATCGCGTGCGGCCTGCTCGGTGGGGAAGCCGTACATAACCTTATGCTCATCAAACGAACCGTCCTCGTTCACCTGGTCAATGACAAACACATCGCCCTCTTCGGGAGTGTCCGACAGGAACACGTCAATGTGGTCGCCGTCCACGCCCTGAGTACCACGGATATAACCGTAGTCGTTCTGCATGGTGTTCTCCCACTCATTGCCGTCCGCATCAGTACCACGCCGCACACTGCCTTTAGGGTTCTCAATACTAACGTTATGGCCGTCAACCCGCACATGTCCTTTCTTGTAATTCCCCGCAGCCTTCTGCGCCTCCGTAGGCTCAGTATTCACCTCAGCCTCTGTTGCCGATTCGGTGGCTCGATATATTTCTCTATAGCTGCCGTCTGGCTGCAGCTCTTCAATGCTCTCAACATCGCGCAAATCGTAGCCGCCAAGCACGTAGCCGTCTTTCTCCTGCGCCGACTTCATCTGCGTTCGCCCATTGCCTTTCTTGTACAAGTCAAACTCCGCCTTGAACTTTATACGATAGTCTTTATGAGCCGCGCTCGTTACTTCTTCGCTGGCCGTGACATCTACACGGCCATTACCCATGCGGCCACGATAGTGCTTGCCGGCCATGAGAGAGTCTACCTCGCCCTTACCCGCAAATCTATACACCCCCGGCGTGCCTGCCTCTATGCCATATCTTTCCAAATCTGCTATGGCCGCCGCATCACCGCCGCGCGCTTGGTCTATGAAGACATCAACATGACTTGATTCCGTTTCCGCTGTCGCTCGCTCCGGCAATACATCGTCCCAATTGTCCGCCCCATATCCCGGCTCTGCATCTTCCTTATGTTGTTCTGCGCCGTCAGCGTTTCCATTGCTTCCGCGTCGCCCGCCTTGCACATCTTCACTATTGATGTCCAATACAGCACTTCCATTTGTCCCATTATCGTTCTTTTTTACGGGTTGATATTCGAGATTAAGCACTTGACGTATGGCCTCCGCAACTGGGCGGGGAGTCTTGTCAGCAGCCTCAAAAAGATTATCCTGTTCAGTTCCCTGAATAATGTCGTACATAGTATTGAATACCGACTGGATATGCTTTTGAGTGTTGCCCTTATACATCGCCGCAAGTGCCAGCGCAAAATTGCTGAATGTTTCAGAAGGCAGATACGGCTCTCCCGAAACATCGTCAAAAGCATATTGCGACACCCATTCTCCTACAGCCTGTCGTGCCGACTCGGCATTGGTAGCATCACTAAACCGCTCGTAACCCATAAGGGCGTTAAAAGCAATAACCGACTGCTGTATCTCGCCAATCATGCGGTCGGCAAACGCACTGTCATAGTCGCGGAATGCCGTCGCAAGAATAGCACGCTGAGCCTTGGACGGAAGATTGTTGAACATCTCTTCCAAGCGAGTGCTGCCCCCTCTGAAGACAGACTGATACATTATACCTTTGAGGTCGTTGGCAGCCTCAGCCGTAAGATTGCCTTTACTGTCAAAAGCACTTGCATACTGGGTGTTGGTAATGTAGCCATTACGGTTCATCCACTTCAACACGTTTACGCCGTTAGCGTCCACAAGCTGAGCAAAAGTAGCTTCCTCATCGGCAGAGCGGAGCAGGAGATTGGCAAACGTGCCTATCTTGTCGCCCATTTTCTGAACAGCATTCTTAGGCTTGATACGCTCAACGCCGCCGCTCTCGGTATCCTGTGCCACATATTGTCCCAAAGCAATGGCACTCTCATCCGACACATCAAGCATATTGACGAGTACAGGATGCTCAAAAGCCTCGACAGCTTCACGAGTAAGACCGAATTCGGCGGCATGCTCGATAAGATACCGCTTATACTTGGCAGCCGAATCGGGATAACCCTCATACATCATACGAAGCGCCTCACTTCGGTTGTTACCCTGAATAACCTCGCCTCGGCTGTTGACACTCGGCGCACCGGTGTAGGCCGTGACACTCGATGTAATTTCTTCCGGACGAATGCCCTCTGCAATCCTGGCCGCCGCCAAACGGCTTGCCGCATCCTTGCGCTCCTTAGGCTGTGCCTCATCAAGGAAATGTGCCGGATTACGCTGCCCGTCGCGGTGGCTCGGCTGCAACTGCGAAGCCTCCATGACAACAACATTGCCACTCTGAATAACATCGTCGCCAAACTTTACCTCAACCGAATTACCGAGGGCATGATCGTCAATGATTTCCTGACGGTCAACTTTCTTCGGCCCGTTGCGGCGATAGCCGCGGGCACGTGCATCCTGCGGAGTATCAACAGACCAATCAGGCACACCGTTAAGCGCCTCACGCTCCAAGCGCTCAGCCTCCTCGCGTTCAGCCCTTACACGCGCCTCCTCGGCTGCACGCTCCGACGCACGACGACGAGCCTCCTCAGCCTCCGCACTCAGCCGCTCAGCCTCCCGGCGCTGCTTCGTACCCTCCACAGCTTTCCAATGCTCCAGCGCAGACTTCGCACGCTCTACAGCCGCCAAACGCTCATTCTCCGCCGCCATAAACTCATCAATATCAACAGTAGCCTTAGGCTTCATCTTCTCAGCCTTCTTAAGCTCAGCCTCCGAAACAGAAACCATATTCGCAGCAAAAGCAGAAGCGACAGACTCATTACCCGTCTTCTCCACAAGCGCATCCCACGCCGTATCAACATCCGCAGCACCGAAATCGGGCTTGCCGTCCGCACCAACAGGAACACGCGAAAGAGCACTCTCATCCTGCCGCACATCCTCCCCCTCAGCAGCAACAGGCTGTTGTGGCGCTTCAGCTTCAGCTGCAGTGTCCACAGCCTCCGGAGCCGACATATTAACAGCCTGCCCGTTGTAGGTATCGAACATCGCTTCAAGCTCGGCAGGCGTAAAACGGTTCACATAATTACCATTTACAGGTTCGTCCGTTTGGATTTCAATCCTGCCGTCCTCGTCAAGCTCAGCAGTAATCGTGCCGCGAACCGGAGTCCCGTCCTCCTTAAGAACCGTAAACTCATCATTGAGCGCAAAGCCGGGCGACACAACACCACCCCGCGCAGCCGCGTTTTCCTGCGCCCGGCGGTCAATACGTTCAATGTTGGCTGCATCAGCAAAAGATTGAAGCTGCTCTTTGGCAAATGCCGTCTGCTGTCCGTTGGGGAATTGAACTAAAACTTGTCCTTCAACAGGCATTCCGCTATTTTCATCCACAACAGGACCAAGTACAGTAACTTGAACATTACCGCCGCCGTCGTTGATTTCCACAACGTCTCCCGGATTGAAAGCAAGTGTGCCGTTCAGCGCATCCGCAGCTGCCTGCGCCGTCTGTTGACGGATATTGTCAACGGCAATCGCTCTTTCCATTTCCGGATCTATGGCTTCACCGGCCGACACAACAGATTTCGGATCGGTAAATTGCAGTTCGCCTGTCTGCGCATCACGTACAACAATGCTCTCGTCGGATGCCTCGCGGTCGATTGTTCCGTCGGGATTGATAGCGAGTGAACCGCCGACAACATACACCTCACGGTTGTCAAGCCCCATAACAGCAGGATGTATCATACCACTGGCAGGATTCACACGAGCATTTATCATCGCGTCGCTCTGCGTAATCTGCTCATCGATGTTGTCATGAACGCGCTGAAGAATGCCGTCGCGAACCGTCTTCGCGTTGATGTAGTCAATAGCTGCATCTATTTCTTCCTGTGTAAATTGCCCCGTTCGCTGCATTTCCTGCAGATAGTAAACAGGATTATTCTCAAAAGCCTCTAAAAAACTTGCGTCAAAAAATCCTTCCGCTCGCCGACGCTGATACTCGTACATATTCTGAGCGTCGTTCATTCTCTGAGGATCGGAAGTCTCATAACCCTCAATATACGACTGACTCAGTCCACTGTCAATTTCTGCACCTCCCTGCACATCATCACCGTAATACGCCTCAGGAATAGCATCCGAAGCCTCTTCTGCATCCGCGGCACTCTCACGGCTGCGCGCCAACGCCCCAAGATTCAAACCGCGCAGATTAAGACTGCGCTCCATGTACACCATAACCGCCGAAAGTTCATCTTCTGTAAGACTGTCGTCGCTGACAATACTTTCGGCAAGTGTCCCCATATCATCGTTTGTAGTCGTGTCTATAAGCTCACGAATAGAATCCCAGCGCCCGGAAGTAAAGATTTCAGAAGCTCGCTTGTCGGCTTTGTTAACCTGATGCTTCATACTTAAATAGGCCGCACCGGAAATAGAATACTTCCCTGCACCCATTAAACCCATGGAAAGAGCCATACCACCCCAAATGTCGCCGTTGAACTCCCCGGTAAACAACAGATTCTTGCGTTCGTAAACAGGATTGCCTTGCTCGTCGACTACCTGATTGCCGTCCTCGTCACAGACAGGAACATTGGTATAAGCATCATCCAGTTTGAGCATACTCCTCCAAAGCTGGCCGTAATACTCCTCAGCAACCTCCCCGAAGTAATCCGAAACACCAAGGCGTTTAAAATGCTCGCGAGTGGTAGCAAGAATGCGGCCGTAGCCCGACGCATTGGCTCGCGCAAGCATACCACTGATACGCTTGCCACCGAATGCCTTTGCAAGAGCCGGTACAACGCCGTCAAGGTGTGCGCCAAACATTTCCGAGTAGTTCTCTATGACAGCATCAGCCTCTCCCTGCCAAACGGCACTTCCCCAAGTCTTGTCATTCTCAAAACTGTAATTACCATTCTCATCTACGACAACCGCGCCAAGCTTGCGGTTAATCACATCCGCAGCCGTCTTTCCGCCCTGAATGGTATTCGTCATAAGAGGAGCACGTAAAAGCAAATCATCGGCTGTAGTACCAAGAGCCTTCACAGTCCAATTCCCCGCCATACGACCGACACCTCGGATACCGTATTTCTTCGCATAGGCTTTCACCCCCAACTTGGACATCTCCTTGACTGCCGCCTCGCCTATCAACTTGACAGAGCCACGAGCTGCCGCCTTTCCAACAACGTTGATAGCCTCGAAACCACCGCCCGTAAGTGCGAAGTCAACCATGAACGACGGCATATAACCGGTCATAACACCCGCCCTGTTCCAGAATGAAGCATTACCGCCATACATCTCCTCAACCTGCTGATTATCGTGTAGAGCCTGCATCATTGCCTGCCCGGCGCGTCTTTCTCCCTCGGTAGCGTCGGGAGCAGAATACGCGTCGGCATTAAGCACAGTCATTGCGTCCAACAGGTCTCCCGTGCCGAAATCCCAAGTACGCGTATCGCTGACAGTACGACCGAAACCGCGCCAAAAGCCCACATCCTTGCCCGCCTGCCGGTCTCGCTCCTCTCGCAAATTCTTGATTTGCTCCTCCTTTTGACGGATAGCAACACGCAATGCCGACCGCTCCTTATCTCCACTTTGCTTGCGGACATTTGTTTCCCCATGGAGCAGGAAACCAAGAGGCCCGTTCATCTTGGTACGGTCAAATTCCGTACTCTCTTCAAGAACCTCATTCCCCCTTTCATCGAATTGCCTGCGCAGTTCTGCAAGTTCCGCCTCAGCGCGGCGAAGCTGTCCCTCGACCGACTGTTCTCGCTCACGTTCATGCTGCAGACGACCCTCGCGGGCAACATACTCAGCCTTATCAGCCTCAATAAAATCTGTCGTAAGACTGCCGTCAGGCAAAAGCCACTGAGAATGACGCTTACCGTCCTTACCGATAACATAACCATACGGAACAGGCGACACAACAGGCGCAGAACCGCCTTCCGAATCACCTCCGCCCGACGCATCTGCATCAGCACCCGACGGCTTGACAAGACCCATAGGCTTTACCCGCGTCCCCGACAAACGAGCCATAAACTCCTGCGTCTTACGACGCTCACGTCCCTCAGGCGTATACAACTCGCCACGGCGCCCGGCAGCATCAAGACCAACCTTGGCAACATCACGATAATGATTCACAACATCCTGTACAGAACGGACATTTTCAATCCGTTCTTCCATAGTCGGATTCCAACGCTCCTCCTTAACCGCCTCATCACCGGCCGCAGGCGCGGAGGCCTCAACAGGCGCAACAGCCGCAGGCGGGGCAGGGGAGACCTCAGCTTGCGACCCTCCGCCCACAAGCGATGAAAACTCATCAATATCTTTACCCACATTAAGCCCCGATTTCGTTGCAGTATCATACGCCCACTGCCTCGACTCGGCATTAGAACGCATAAGACTGTCGAACTCCTCGACATCTTTACCTACATTATATCCTCTTTTCGTCAACTGCCCGTACAGCCATTGAGTACTCTCGTTTGCCATAATATATATTATTATTTTGCCACTCCCGGCATGGTTAAACCGTCATCGCGACGCTCTCGGTCACCCGTCGCCGTCTGTGTCGTTTTAGTATTTGTTTTCTTTTTCGCAAGCCCCGAGCCCGTTTCCTTTTCCTGCTCTTTCTGAAGAAATATATATGTACCGCCATTACGCTCAGTCTCCGATATAGCCTCCTCCTTGGTGTACACATGATCCACAACATCTCCATTCTCATCAAAAACAGGATACTTCTTGATGCCCTCGGGACGGCGATAATTGTTCTTCCCGATACGCGACCGCCAATAAGCGTCCGCATACTCAGCCTGAATACGCCTTGCCTCCGCAGCTGCCTGCTGCTCGCTAATCTTCCCCGCCATTATATCCATACGAAGCTGAGCCAAGGCTGCATCACGTACAGCCTTAGCCTCGGCACGCTCCTCGGCTGCCGCCTTATAACGGTCAGTCACCAACTCGCGCTCCAACGTATGCTCCCATTCACGCTCAACACGCTCCGCATCCTCATCCATTTTCTTCGCACGAAGATAACCCTCCATATACTCGCGGTCACGACGCTCACGCTCCTCCTTAAGCTTGTCAAAACGAGCCTTCGTAGTCGCGGCAAGCCCATCAGAGGCATTATAAGCATTCGGAGCATACTTCGTCGTAAAATACAAATTGCTCAACGCCGAAATCCCGTCACCGATAGCAGCAAAAATCGCCTCCCGCTTCTGCTTCTTACGCTCCTTCTCAATATCTTCAGCCGACCGAGGCTTGTTCGGCGACAACAGATCATACAATTCAGTATACGTCACCCTGTCGCTCCCCGTAGCAGACTCATCCGCATACCTCGAAGTATTGGCAACATTCACAACACCACGCGACACAACATCTCGCGCATTCTTCGGATTATCCGGAGCACCCTGCATCGTCACAGTATCATAACGCACATCCTCAACACCGGTACGCTCCTGCTCATCATCATCAGCCGACTGTCCCGAATCAACAGCCACATCCGCAGAAGAAGCCCTGTCGGCAAACGTCGTCCGCAACAGGCCTTTTCCCCTCTTCAATATATCATCAACACTTACAGCCATAATTTACAATTATTACACCCCATTAATCATCCGACTTAGCTTTTGCTCACATATTGATCTATCAGAGAACCGATATTGCCCGAAGTCTTGGTAACGCCCCCGATAGCCTGAGCAATAGCCGCAGCACGCTCTTTCTCAATTTCTGTGAGCGACTGCATAAGATTCGCATCAGTCTGCAAATACTGACTCTCTATAGCATCTTTCCTTGCATCACCATTAGCGGCAATATTCGCAGCAGCACTCGCAAGAGCCTCATTGTTCGCCGCCTTGGCAGCAGCAACACTCTCCTCAGTACCACCCATTACAGCCTGTGTACCCGCAGCAGCCCTGTTACGTTTGCGAATATCATCCTCAACCCTCGTCAAAACAGCCTGCGCATCCGCACGCTGAGTAGCATCCTCATTATACCGGCGCTCATACCAATCCTGATTCTTACGCCTGTAAGACTCCAAACCCGATTTAGCCTCCTTCATCGCCTCCGATGCCTTCATGCCGCCATAAATACTTGCCGCCGTACTAATCGCGGTTCCTATAAGACTGCCTATCATATCAATTACGCCAAATACAATTAGTTGAACTTAAATTATACATGCGAATTTACATTATTATCTTTGTCACCATGTATTAACTTTAACCGCATGGCAATAGGCAAAAAAACAGGAGGACGAACAAAAGGCACACCCAACAAAGCAACCATGTTGGGAAAAGAAATCATAGTATCCCTGCTGTCCGACTATGCCGACAGCGGACTCATGACATCCGACTTCATGGCGCTCGACCCAAAAGACCGGCTCGTCATTGCAGAACGACTGATGCAATACACCATGCCCAAAATGCAAAGCACCGCAATCGACCTCAACAACACCGACAAACAAAAAACAATCGAAGACCGACTCGCAGAGCTCGCCTCCGACCAAACATAATCTACTCACCCTCCACTTTAGACAGCAACCGCCCAACAATCCCCGGGCGGTTTTCTTATAACATTTGCGCCCTTGTCGCAGCTTTCCCCTCAAAATAAACTCAAACTTAACGGGGGTTTTGTTTGAGGAAACTATAGGCTAGCCATACGTTTTGTTTGAGGAAACCATAAGCCAACCCACAATTAAGTCACACAAAACTACGTCTCAGAAGACATTTCCTCAAACTTTTAAAATTTGTTAATGCATTAATATTCAACAATATAAACAACTTCAAAAATAATACAACAAAAAATGAGCTAGCTATGGGTTTTGTTCGACAAAACTATAGGCTGGCTATAGGTTTCCTCAAACTTAATGGGGGTTTTGTTTGAGGAAACTAAATTTAACACTGTAAATACCTGTATTTCAATTAGATATAAATCACCATGAGTTAACTCTATGATTTACTGAAAATTACAAATATTAAAAATAGTTTACTCAAACTTAACGGGGGTTTTGTTTGAGGAAACCATAGGTTAGCCCCCTTTAAT
>CAMWMR010000012.1 GCA_947175425.1 uncultured Porphyromonadaceae bacterium | reverse complement strand
AACCCTCTAACCGTAAAAGAGTTAACAAGCACGGCTTCCGCGAAAGAATGGCTACTGCCAACGGTCGCAAAGTGTTGGCCCGCCGTCGTGCAAAGGGTCGTCTTTCCCTCACAGTTTCCGACCACCTGGGAAGCAAATAACTCTTACAAATACAAAAAAATCCGTTGAGGAACTTTCCCCGACGGATTTTTTTATGTCTGTTCAAAAAGCCTTTGAAACAACAGCGCGTCAAGGTATCGGTTACCGGCTCTAATCCACGAACGAAGCATTCCGCAGCCCTTGAAGCCTGCTTTAATAAACAGTGCGGTAGACGCCGCATTCTCTTTGGAGACAATTGCCGCAAGCTGATGAATTCCCGCATAAACCGCATAGCGGCATACAAGTTCCAAGGCCTCGTATCCGTAACCTCTTCGGCGTTCGGCGCGCGAAACGGCTATTCCAACAAAAGCCCGGCGGCTTTGAGGGTCATAGTCGCTTATATCAATGGTGCCTATAGCCTTGCCAAGCGTAATATCCTCTATAATAAAACGAAGCTGGCGTTCGCCATATAAATCCGCCTGATAATTCTGAAGATACTCCCAAAGCATATGCCTTGTTACCGGACCGGAGAAGAGGGTAGTGCTGCTGTCGGCAACCTCTTGCTCAAGCATATAAATAAAGTCGAGGTCCGAAGGTTCCGCTGCCCTAAGGCGTATATTGCCGTTGCTCAGTAAGTTTTCCATAATCAGAACTCAAAAGGTGTGCGGGCACTCAGCGAACGCGCAAGAGTTGCCTCGTCGGTATACTCAAGTTCATTGCCAACCGAAACACCACGAGCAATCTGAGTGATTTTAAGCGTTGGATAAAGCCTGTTGAGCATCCTGAAAATATAAAAGTTCGTTGTATCGGCCTCTACGGTAGCTCCCGTTGCAAGGATAACCTCCTCGATGTTGTCGGATGCAACACGCTCGCGCAACGACTCAATCTCTATGTCCGACGGTGCAATACCGTCGACAGGAGATATAAGCCCTCCCAAAACATGGTAAAGACCGTTGAACTGGCGTGTTTTCTCAATCATCATAACGTCCTTCACATTTTCAACTACACAAATAACCGAACGATTGCGTTTTTCGGAACTGCATATGGGACATAGTTCGGTTTCCGAAATATTGTGGCACATGCGGCAGTAGCGTATGCCCTGACGAAGGTCGATAATCGCTTGGCCTATACCCGCTGCTTCCGACGGTTCGCGACGCAAAAGATGAAGAGCATACCGTAATGCCGTTTTACGGCCTACGCCCGGTAGCCGCGACAATGCCGACACTGCATTTTCAAGCAGTGTCGAGTTAAATTCTTGTTCCATGAATGCGAATTTAGCAATTTTATCTTTTATAACAATGCAAAAATTATTGCGTTGAAGATAAAAATGGCTGTTTTGTCGAATTATTTGGTATATAGGTAGAATATTATGCCTGTTCAACCTTTAATTGTTGCCGTTCGCCTCTATTTTTACTAAATTTGCATTCAGTATTTTACAACTAACCAATAGATATATTTCGCATTTGCAATGAGTATTAAACGCGCATCGGCCACTGCGCTTTTCGCTGTGATTAGCGCTTTTGCCGTCTTTGCACAAAATCCGGTTCTCAGCCTTGACCAATGTCTGTCCATTGCCTTAGACAAAAATCCCACCGTGAGGGTTGCCGATATGGAAGTCGAGCGTATGGATTACTCCAAAAAGGATGTTTTAGGACAATTGCTCCCCGCTGTGGATTTTGGTGCCAACTACAGCCGCATGCTGGCAAAACAGGTAATGTACATGAACATGGATGCTTTTGGCGGAGCTGCCGGAGGTGATGATACCGCCGCCGATGAAAACAGCTCTCGCAATAACGGCATCAAAATGGGTTTGGACAACAGCTGGTCGCTCGGTTTCAACGCCTCGCTCCCGGTAATTGCTCCGCAGCTGTGGAAGAGCCTCAGTATTTCCGACGCCCAGATTCTTCGTTCGCTGGAAGCTTCAAGGCAAAGCAAACAGGCTTTGGTAAATCAGGTTAAAAGCGCCTATTATGCCCTCCTTCTCGCAAACGATTCAAAAGAAGTAATAAAGCAAAGCTACGACATGGCGGCCTTTACCTACGAGACATACTCGAAGCAGTACAGCCTCGGCGCCGCTTCCGATTACGATGTTTTGCGTACATCGGTTGCCGTAAAGAACATAGAACCGCAGTTGATGCAGGCCGACATTGCAATAAAGCAGGCTCGGCTGCAGTTGCTCATCCTCATGGGGCTCGACGCAAATTTCGAGTTCGATCCGGCTACATCCTTGCGTGAATACGAAAAGGAAATGTACGGAACCACTCTTGCCCTTACTAATGACTACAGCATGAATGCCGACCTCAAGCTTATGGACATTGACACCGATATTCTTGACAAAACGGTATCCATGCGCAAGCTCTCGTTCCTGCCAACACTTGCCCTCTCGGCCAACTACAACTGGACGGCCATGAACAACGGCAATCCGTTCTCAAATCTGCGCTGGAACCCGTATTCTACAGTCGGCGTATCGCTGACCTTCCCCATATATCAGGGAGGCCGACGCTGGAGTCAGCTAAAGCAAGCGCAGGTGCAGGCCGCCGAAATGCGTCTGCAGCGCGACAACCTCGAGCGCTCCGTTGCAATGCAGGTAGACCTCGCGGTTGATAATATTAAGATGAATGTGAAACAGATAGCATCGTGCTCCGAGAGTGTGAAAGAAGCCGAACGCGCGCACAACATAATGGAGCAGAGCTTCAACATAGGTGCCGCAAGCTACCTGGAACTCCGCGATTCCGAACTTGCGCTCACGCAAGCTCGCCTTACCTATTATCAGGCTATTTATAACTACCTCATCGCAAACAGCGAACTTGAACTCCTGCAGGGAAACGCTCCCGTCGAAAAGTACTCTAATAATAAATAAATCCCCCACCTGAAAATGAAATATATTATAAAAAGCACTCTCTGCTCTGTCGTGCTGCTGTCGCTTGTTTCCTGCGGCGCCAACGACAGCACCGAAGTAGAAAAAGTCGAGGAGCTGCCGATTGTTAACACCGATGTGGCCCGACAGCTCCTTGTGCCGCAGACAAAAGTTTACACCGCAACAGTCGAGGCCGAGAACCTTAACAACATCGCCCCGGCACAGCCTAACCGAATCAAGAAAATAAACGTTGAGGTAGGCGACCATGTACGAGCCGGTCAGGAACTCGTTACATTGGACTCTTCCAATATCGACCAGCTGCGCATCAACCTTGAGCAGATCGAACGCGAATATAACCGCGCTGCCAAACTTCTGGAAATCGGCGCAGGAACACAACAGGCCGTCGACCAGCTCAAAGCCCAGCTCGATGCTGCAAAATCGCAATATGCCAATTTGCTTGAAAATACCGTGCTGTGCTCACCCATTACAGGTGTGGTGACTGCACGAAACTACGATGCCGGCGATATGACAGGTACAATGCCCGTTCTCTCCGTAGGCCAGCTTTCGCCGGTTGTAAAGGTTATGATTAACGTAAGCGAGAACGACCTCGCCCTCATTAAAGCGGGCATGCCGGTTTCGGTTACCTTCGATGCATTCCCCTCCGAGCAGTTCAGTGCTGCCGTTCAGCGAGTATATCCCACTGTAGATACTTCCACACGCACCTTTCAGGTGGAGGTGCGCATCCTCAATGCAAACGAACGCATAAAACCCGGCATGTTCGGTCGCGTTTCTATCGACATGGGTGCACAGAACAACGTTGTAGTGCCCGACCGCGCCATTGTAAAGCAGACAGGCTCCGGCAACAAATACGTTTATGTGCTTAACGGCAACACTGTCAGTTTCAAAAAAGTTGAAATCGGACAACGTCTCGACAATGCCTACGAGCTTATTTCGGGTATAAACGATGGCGATACAGTTATTATTTCAGGCCAGTCCCGCCTTGCCGACGGTGTGGAAGTGAGTGTTCAAAACCGTCAATAACAATATTATACCACCGGACATATGAGTTTATATGGCAACGCGGTAAAGCGCCCTATCATGACCACGCTGTGCTTTGTAGCCGTGGTTATTCTAGGTCTGTTTTCCCTTAAACAACTCCCTATCGACTTGTATCCCGATATAGAGACCAACACCATTATGGTGATGACAACCTACTCGGGAGCAAGTGCGCAGGACATAGAGCAGAATGTGACACGTCCCCTTGAGAATGTTCTCAATGCCGTGAGCAATCTCAAGCACATTACATCCAAGTCCCGCGAAAACATATCCGTAATTACTCTTGAATTTGAATACGGCGAGGATATCGACGTGCTCACAAACGATGTGCGCGACAAACTCGATATGGTTTCATCCATGCTCCCCGATGATGCGGAAACGCCTATCATATTCAAGTTCTCAACCGATATGATTCCCATTATCATGCTTTCGGTACGCGCGTCCGAAAGTATGCCCGGTTTATATAAAATCCTGGACGATGCGGTGGCAAACCCTCTTGCGCGAATCAGCGGTGTGGGTTCGGTATCTATTTCCGGCGCTCCCAAGCGTGAGATTCACATTTATGTGGATCCCGTGCGTCTGGAGGCTTATAACCTCACTGTGGAGCAAATAGGAAACATAATAGGTTACGAAAACCGCAATATCCCCGGCGGTTCATTCGATATAGGCTCCGACACATATTCTCTGCGTGTGCAAGGCGAGTTCAAGGCCTCCGAGGAAATGAAGGACATTGTTGTAGGCACCTACGAAGGTCGCTCTATATATCTCTCGGATGTTGCCCGAATTGAGGACTCGCTGGAAGAAAGAACTCAGGAAACCTATAACAACGGCGAGCAGGGTGCTATGATTGTTATTCAGAAGCAGAGTGGAGCTAACTCCGTGAAAATTTCCGACAAAGTGCTCCAAATGCTTCCTTCGCTGCAAAAACGACTCCCTTCCGATGTCAAGCTCGGAATTATTGTCGATACTTCCGACAATATCCGTAACACCATCGATTCTCTCGTGGAGACCGTAATGTACGCGCTCCTGTTTGTAATAATTGTGGTGCTGTTCTTCCTCGGACGTTGGCGCGCGACACTTATCATTACAATAACAATTCCTATTTCGCTCATAGCTTCGTTCATATACCTCTACGCCACAGGCAACACGCTTAACATTGTGTCGCTGTCGGCTCTGTCTATTTCAATCGGTATGGTTGTGGACGATGCAATTGTGGTTCTTGAAAACGTAACCACACACATCGAACGAGGCTCCGACCCGAAACAGGCCGCCGTACATGGCACCAACGAAGTTGCTGTATCTGTAATAGCCTCTACGCTCACGCTTATTGCCGTATTCTTCCCCCTTACCCTTGTAACCGGCATGACAGGCGTTCTTTTCCGTCAGCTCGGCTGGATGGTGACAATTATGATGATTATCTCCACAACCTGTGCGCTGTCGCTAACGCCCATGCTTTGCAGCATTCTGTTGCGTCGTGTTAATCATCACGGAAAGGTATATACAGTAATATTCACGCCTATTAACCGCGCCCTCGATGCCTTCGACCGCGGATACGGACGCCTGTTGCACTGGGTGGTGGAACACAAGCTTGTTACATTCCTGCTGTGTATGGCAACTTTCTTCGGCTCAATTCTCCTCATGAAGCAGGTAGGTACCGAATTCTTCCCCACTGCCGACGACGGTCGAATGCGTATCAGCCTTGAAACGCCTATCGGAACGCGTGTGGAGCTTTCAAAGGAAGTTACTCAGCGCCTTGTGGCCGAATGGCGCGAAAAATATCCGGAAATCGACGTTATAAACTTCACCACAGGTAGTGCGTCAAGCGATAACACTTTCGCATCTCTTCAGGATAACGGCCCTCACATTATTTCAATGAACATTCGACTCAGCGACCCCGGCGACCGCGAACGTTCGGTGACTGAAATTGCACGCCTCATGCGCGAGGACCTAAAACAGTATCCCGAGTATAAAAAGACTCAGGTTTCTGTTGGCGGCATGCAGGGAATGGGCGGACAGTCGTCTATCGATTATGAAATATACGGATACGATTTCAATGAAACCGACTCGGTGGCACGAATGCTGCAGCAGGCGCTGAGAGAAATTTCCGGAGCGGCCGACGTTATTATATCGCGTTCCGATTATCAGCCCGAATATCAGGTTGACTTCGACCGTGAGAAACTCGCGTTGTACGGCCTTAATCTCTCAACTGCGGCAACTTATCTCCGAAACCGAATAAACGGACAGCTCGCTTCTCAGTTCCGCGAGGATGGCGAAGAGTACGATATCAAGGTTATGTATGCACCCGAAAACCGTACTTCGATTGCCGATATAGAGAACATCCTCATCTACAACTCGGCGGGCAAGGCCGTGCGAGTGCGCGATGTAGGCACGGTAGTGGAACGCTTCACACCTCCCACTATCGAGCGTAAGGACCGCGAGCGAATTGTAACCGTCAGCACCGTGGTGCAGGATGTGCCAATGAGTGCTGTGGTGGAAGCATCTCAGGTAAAAATCGACCAAATGGATATTCCTCAGGGAATTTCTATCGAACTTGCCGGCAGCTACGAAGACCAGCAGGATTCGTTCCGCGACCTCCTCACTCTGGCTGTACTCATCATTATACTGGTGTACATAGTTATGGCGGCTCAGTTCGAAAGCTACACCTATCCCGGTATTATTATGACATCGCTCCTCTTCGCATTCTCGGGTGTGTTCATAATACTGTGGCTCACAGGACACACACTCAACGTAATGTCCATGATTGGTGCAATCATGCTAATCGGTATCGTTGTAAAGAACGGTATTGTGCTCATCGACTATATTTCACTTAACCGTGAAAGAGGTATGTCCATCCGGCGCGCCGTTATTCTTGGCGGCGAGTCCCGTCTGCGTCCCGTTGTAATGACAACGCTCACCACTATTCTCGGTATGGTTCCAATGGCTGTCGGCACTGGCCAGGGTGCGGAAATGTGGCGTCCTATGGGTACGGCGGTAATCGGCGGTCTCACATTCTCCACAATCCTGACCCTGCTGTTTGTTCCGGTGCTTTACTGTGTGTTTGCATCGCGCGGTGTCAAGAATCAGCGTCGCAAACATGCCAAGGCTTTGGCAGCACGTAAACTCGAAAATTGTTAACTCACTATGAAAGCAATATTTATAGCCTTCGACCAGGCTCATTATCAACGCATAATCGACATGCTTGAGCGCTCCAACTGCCGTGGTTTCACTTCATGGGAACAAGTTGCAGGACGTGGAAGTGTGAACGGCGAGCCTCATTACGGCTCTCACGCGTGGCCCTCGCTGGCAAGCTCCATTCTTACTGTGGTGGAGGATCACCGCGTTCCTGTAGTAATGGAAAAACTGCGCCAATTCAATGATGAACGCCCCAAACTCGGGTTGCGTGCCTTTGTGTGGAACGTTGAAGATCAGATATAAAGCTCCATAGAAATATTTCTGTTCGGCCGGCGGAATAAAATATCGTCGGCCGAAATTTTATTTATGCACCGTGCCGAAAAAAAACTTTTCAGCTCAGTATATCTATTATTAGATAGAAATAAATTAAATAAACAATGAAAAATATTCATCTACACGTAATCCAGTCTCTCGCCAAAGATGAAAAACAAACGGGAGAACTGCTGTTGGATCAACTTGATAATGAGTTGAAATTAAGCGCCGATATAAAATTTGAATCGACTATAAGCTATGCGTCTTCGCCACAGGAATTCATAAAAGAACTTGAGACATTTCAATTCACGTATGATGCTGTAAAAATTATTCAATTGGATATACACGGCAGTAAAGACGGCTTGAGCCTGATTGCCGCTGATGGCAAAATAATAACACCCGATGATTTTTTGAAAAGTCTGGGACATTTATACAGTCGATGCGGTGGCGACTTGTATGTAAACCTTGCTGCCTGTAACGGAACAAAGTTGTTTGATGATTTCAACCCTGCGGCTTTCAACAAGCCATTCGACGGGATTATTGCTCCCAATAAAATTATAAAGGATACCGAAGCGCTGAGATACTCGGTAAAATTCTGCAAGACTATGATAGAGACTCAGGACTTTAATCAGGCAAAGCTAAATGCAAAAATGGAACTTGAAGCAAATTCAATGGAGAATATACTTTCGGGAAAAGCTTTCGAAGATTTTTACAAGGTATAGATATAAAAAAACAAACCGGTCGTTGCAATCAATGCCAACGGCCAGTTCGGAATATGCTCGAGTTAAATCTTTCGGAGCAGGAAGTGTGTTGTTGAATATTATTCAGCAACAGCAACTGTTTCACCTTCAGCTACAGCAACGGTAGTGTCGGCGCAGCAAGAGTCACCCTGGCAAGCGGGAGCTTCTTCTTCAGCAACTACTTCTTCTACAACTTCGGGAGCTTCGGTGGTTTCAGCAGCAGCTTCTTTGTTACCGCAAGCGAAGAAAGACATGCTGAATACAACAGCAAGCATTAAAACTAACTTTTTCATTTTGACTTTTGATTAAGTAATAAAACAATTGTTTGCTTAAAAATCGCCACAAAGTTACTGCAAAAATGTGAATTGCAAAATAATTTGGAAATTTTTTTTGCATTAGGGGCGATTTTTTAACACTGTATCCGCAATATTGCCCTTTTTGAGCATTATTCCAAGCCGTATTTGCTCTTTTCTTAACACTTTTTGCACGCACTCCTGCACTTCACTGCTGCTGAACATTACAAAGCCCGCAAATGTTATAATTCCGAAGCATATATTACTATGTATGTCGGAAATAAGTTTCAGCTAATTAATATTTTTAAGAGATGTCACGTTCAAGAAACAAAAAGAATTCCCGGACAAGCGTCTGGGTTGCGATAGGTGCCATTTTTCTGATTATCCTCTTGATAATATGGCTCAGCTTCGCCGACCTTACCGGAAACACCGATGTTGCCGCGTTTTTAGCTCCTTACATTGTCAATACACCTGTATAAATTAATATGTTATGGAAACAATGATGAGTATCGCCCCCGGTTATGCCGGTTGGCTTGTTTGGATTGTGTGGGCTTTGATTGGCGCTTTCGAGGCCTTGGCTGCTCAGAGGTGTCTCGGCGGAAAACGCATACTCTTGTTTGATTTGACTATAGGTATCGTTGCGGCGCTTATTGGCGGATATCTCAGCATTTGCTATCTCGGGAGCACGCCTATGCAACTGTTCCTGATTTCGATATTAAGCGCTATTTTTGCATCATTCATCGTTCTGTGGATTGCAGGAGGTCTCCTGTTATATTTCACACGGAAGGACGGATTGGACTGATTTTATTGATAATAAAGATGTTGGATTCAAGACGTCGGCCCTTAGGGGTGGCGGCGTGCTTGAATCCTTTTTTTTATGAAATTTTACGGCACAGTTCGCGCAGGCGCGATTTGGATCCGAACACCGTAACCGTGTCTCCTTTTTCTACCTGTATACTTGTGTCGCTTTCAAGGTCGAGTTTTGTAAGGGCCTCCCGGGAAATTCCCATTATGTTGGTACGTTTCGCAGGGCGCGAGGCTGCAACAAGAGTTATATCGTAGTTCTCTTTAAGACGTTCTTTAAGGTCGGAATAGAGCAAACCGAAAAGATATTCGTTTGCCGCAAAGTTTATAACGGCATGTTCCGGGTCAACCGACAGGGTGCGTACTTTCACGCCTAACTCCATTTCGTGCGCAAGGTCGTTTGCCGCACGTTGTTCGGGAGTTATTATGCGGTCTATGTCGAATCCTTCAAGAATGGCCTGCTGCAGCGGGTCGATTGCGCGGGAATATATGTGTTTCACGCCGGCCTTTTTGAGCAGAGCCACCGTTTTTATGCTTGCTCCGAAATTCTCGCCGATAGCCACAATGACAAGGTCGACATTTCGCAACGGCAATACCTCCAGTTGCGATTCCTCCGATGAATCAAGTACATAAACAGTGGAAATATAGTTTTTGACACTTTCCACCGCCGAACGGCGTATATCGGCTCCTATTACTTCGTGTCCCATGTCGGTGAGGTCGCGGGCAAGGTTCTCGCCGTAAATTCCAAGGCCTATAATGAGGAATTTCATATTCTTTTTCAGTTTATAATTATATCATCGGTGAGAAGGTGCTCGGAGTTGTCGGAGTGTTGGGTGAACATGCCGCACAGCACCGAAATAATACCCACACGCCCTAAAAACATTGCTGTAGCCACAAGTATTTTGGAAACATTGGAAAGTTCGGGCGTTATGCCGAGCGACATTCCTATAGTGGTTATTGCCGAGAATGCCTCGAACATTGCCGCTTTCATGGGAAGTTCGGGCTGAAGCAGCATAAGGAGCACTGCATAGCCGAAAATGGTGAAAATAGAGAAACAAACGGTTGCGTTTGCGCGCCGCACCGAGTCGGGCGACAGTCGGCGTCCGAACGCTACCACTCCTTTTTGACCGCGAGCTATCGAGCGCAGATTCAGCAGTACGGCCGCAAAAGCGTTTACTTTTATACCGCCGCCCATCGACTGGGACGAACATCCAATCCACATAAGAAACATTGCCAGCAGGAATGTGGCGTTAAGCCATGCTGTAATAGGCACCGAATTGAATCCCGCAGTGCGCACTGTGGCGGAATTGAAAAATGCCTGGATTATTTTTTGCGATGCCGACATCCCGGCCATCGAGTGATTATATTCAAGCAAATAGAATCCTGCCGCACCTCCGAAAAAAAGAATGGCGGTGAGTACAAGCACAAGTTTGGTGTTGAGGTCGTAGACGTGGACGCGGTGTATATAGGGGCGGCCTGTTAAAGCCGCTTTTATACGCCGAATATATTCGGCTCCCACATCCTTGAAGTTTACCAGATTGGGAAATCCAATGCCTCCGGCGAGGATAAGTACGGTGAATACAATGTATATGGCCTGGTTGCCGTTCATGAGAGCCGGATTGGACATTCCTTCCGGAATTGTGGAAAAACCGCAGTTGCAG
The DNA here is from genome assembly GCA_947175425.1 of uncultured Porphyromonadaceae bacterium. Taxonomy (GTDB): domain Bacteria; phylum Bacteroidota; class Bacteroidia; order Bacteroidales; family Muribaculaceae; genus CAG-873. Next base: position 60,267 of record CAMWMR010000012.1, on the reverse strand, counting down.
AAGGCCGAAAGCGAGTGGAACGCCGAAAAACCGAAGCGCCAGGAAGTATCCGGACCGAAGTCATCGGGCAGTGAAAAGTATATGGCTGCGGTGCCTGCTGCTTCCACAACCAGAGTAAAGGAAAGAATGTAGAGGATTACGGGCATTAGGGAGCTGAGGCTTTTGGAGTAAATAAAGTCGCGCATAAGCAGCTGGTTGTATATCGAGCTGCGCCCGCTGAAAAACAGCGCGAAGAAACTTGTAAACGTAAGAACTCCCAAAGCTCCAATCTGCATAAGTATTGCAATTACAAGCCAGCCCAAAGGCGTGAACGTTGCTGTGGCATCGATTGTCGAAAGCCCTGTCATGCTCACGGCGCTTGCCGCCATGAACAGAGCGTCCACATAGTGCAGAGTCCCCGTTGTGCATCGGGGCAGCATCAGGACGAACGAGCCGCCCAGAATGAAAATCAAAAAGCTTGCCGAGAGTATAAGCGAGGGGTTGGTCCGTCGTCCGAGCATTTGCATCGTTCCGTAGCATAGCTCGGCTACGGAGTATAATCCCAATGCGGCGAAAAGAAAATATCTGTTCTGCAGTACGGGCAGAGCGGTGAGCAAAACAAGAATGTCGGCAAGCCGCTTGAAAAGCAGGCTGTCGCGCATGGTGGCTCTATAGCGGAATATTATGTTGAACAGCACCGTAAGCACAAATACGGCCTGGCAGCCATGCATCACCGTAAGCAGCAGGTGACGGTCGACGGCGTTGCTGTCGAAGCCGGCGTAAACAAGAATTACAACCGCACAGGCAAGCGACGCAATATAGACGAAAGACGAAAGTATGCGGGCAATGACATCAGTAGCCGACGCGAAACTGCGTCGGCTACGTGTTATTCCTCCGCGAACCTCAGGACGCGAAAAATAGCGTTTTAAACGTTTAAGCAATCCCTCCTTCATGGAATTATAAACAAGCGAGGGGTTTAAATGTTGGTCTAAACAAGTTCACACAGCAGTGTTGCGGAGGTGGCGTCGAGCACACGAACCTGCACAAGCTCACCAACTTTTGCGTTTCCTCGCGGGAATACGGCGGTTTTGTTCTGGCTTGTGCGGCCAACCATCTGCTCCTTGCTGCGTTTGGCAACGCCTTCCACAAGAACTTCGAACTGTTTGCCGATATCGGCTTTATTGGAGGCCAGCGAAAGCTCGTTTTGCAAGGCAATCATGCGGTTGAGACGTTCTATTTTAACCTCTTCCGGAATATTGTCGGGCATTGTGCGCGAAGCAAGCGTTCCCGGACGCTCGGAATATTTGAACATGAATGCTGAATCGAAACCAACCTCTTTCATCAGGCTGAGAGTCTGTGCAAAATCTTCCTCGGATTCGTTGTGGAAGCCGGTGAACAGGTCGGTGGATATGCCGCAATCGGGTATTAATTCCTTAATTTCGGCAATGCGTTCCAAATACCATTCGCGCGTATACTTGCGGTTCATGTTTTTTAGAACTTCGTTGCTGCCGCTTTGTACCGGAAGATGTATGTGTTTGCAAATATTGGCATGTGCCGCCATAACTTCCACTACATCGCGTGACATGTCCTTGGGATGAGATGTTGTGTAGCGCACACGCATGCCGGGTACGGTTTCGGCCACCATGGCAAGGAGTTTTGCAAAGTCGATTGTTTCTTCGGAACCTTCGGGACTGAACGAGTAGCTGTTCACATTCTGTCCGAGCAGAGTCACTTCGGAGAATCCTTTGTCGCGGAGATCGAGAACTTCACGGATAATGCTGTCGGCGGGGCGGCTTCTCTCCCTGCCGCGAGTATAGGGAACAATGCAGTAGGAGCAGAAATTGTTGCATCCGCGCATAATGCTTACGAATCCCGAAACATTATGCCCCGGAATACGGGCAGGGACAATGTCGCGGTATGTTTCGGTGGTGCTGAGCTCCACATTTACTGCAGCTTCGCCGTTTTCGGCAGCGGCGATAAGAGCCGGGAGGTCGAGGTACGAATCAGGGCCTGCAACAAGGTTTACGCCGTGGTTCTCGACAAGATTCTGTTTCACCCTCTCGGCCATACAGCCGATTACCCCTATGATGAAATGCCTGCGCTTGCGCATTGCATTGAGAGCCTGCAGGCGTCCTATAATTTTTTGCTCGGCATTGTCGCGAATGGAACATGTGTTCAAAAAAACGGCATCGGCATTATCGATATTTTCGCTTATCGAGTATCCTGCCATTTCCATTATGGCGGCCACAACTTCGGAGTCGGCCACATTCATCTGGCATCCGTAAGTTTCTATGTAAAGAGTTTTGCCGGCGGCTATTTTATTTTCCATTTAAACGATTGCAAATTTGTAACATTGGCCAATAATGACTATTTTTGTGCAAAATTACTAAAATAAAGTGGAACGGCCATATATTCAGTTATTAGTCGCCATCGGAGTAACAATTCTTATACCCTTGCTCGAAAAATTGTTCAAGCGGTTCAAGAAAATATTTACCGAGGTTATGAGCATACAGGATTCGCAGCGTCATCCGGCTGCCGCGACCCCTCGGCATGCTCCGGCTCGTCCCGTTCCTCCGGCTCGTCCGGCACGGGTTGCGACACCTGCGGAACCCCGCACTTTTATAGGTTCGCCGGATGATGAAGGCGGTCGCATTACTGCAGATATTCCCGAACGGCAAAGCGTCCAAGGCGACGAAATGAGCGCCGAAGCTCGCCGGCAATTACGGAACGCTTTTATATGGAGCGAAATTCTTAAACGCAAATTCTGAAAAAATTAACCAATATACAGCAGAAAAATTTATAAATCGTAATACCAATGGCTTATAATTATATCACAGCAGAAGAAGCTGCCGAAATAATTAACAACGGTGATACCATAGGCCTTTCGGGCTTTACCGCACCGGGTACACCCAAATTCGTTACCGAAGCTTTGGCTAAAAAAGCCGAACGTGAACACGCCGAGGGACGTCCTTTTAAAGTGAATATGTTTACAGGCGCTTCCACCAGCGACCATGTTGACGGTGTGCTTGCTCGTGCAAACGCATATAACATGCGTGCGCCTTACCAGAATGTGCCCGACCTGCGCAAACGCATCAACTCGCACGATTGTCACTACTTCGACCGTCACCTCTCCGAAATGGCTCAGGAAATGCGTTACGGTACTTACGGCGACGTGGATGTTGCAATAATCGAAGCCGCCGACATCAACGAAAAAGGCGAAATTGTGCTGGGTTGCGGTGTGGGTAATGTTCCCACCTACGCCATGATGGCTAAAAAAATTATCATCGAACTCAACGACAAGCTTCCCAAGAGCCTCCTGGGCATGCACGATATTTATATGCCGCTGGATCCTCCTTATCGCCGCGAAATACCTATCTACGCCGCAAACGACCGTGTCGGCTCGCCCGTGCTCAAGGTCGACCCCGCCAAAGTTGTGGGTATTGTGCGCACAAGCTCTTACGACTGTGTAAAACCCTTCAGCGCTCCCGATGAAGTGAGCAAGCAGATTGGTGCAAATGTTGTGCGTTTCCTTGTGAGCGAATACAAGGCCGGACGTCTGCCCAAGGAATTCCTTCCCCTGCAGTCGGGTGTAGGTAATGTTGCAAACGCCGTTCTTTACGATCTCGGCGAGAGCAAGGAACTTCCTCCCTTCATGATGTACACCGAAGTTATCCAGGACGCCGTGCTTGCACTTATGCAGAAAGGAAAATGTACATTTGCAAGTACCTGCTCCATGACATTTACCGATGCCACCGAGGAAATTCTGTTCGCCGACATCAATTTCTTCCATGACAAAATTCTTATGCGTCCCGCCGAAATCTCCAACAACCCCGAGGTTATCCGCCGCATAGGTGTAATTGCCATGAACACCGCTCTGGAAGCCGACCTCTTCGGAAGCGTAAACTCCACACATGTTCTCGGAACCAAGATGATGAACGGTATCGGCGGCTCGGGCGACTTCACCCGCAACGCATACCTGTCCATTTTCAGCTGCCCCTCTGTAAGCAAGGGCGGTCTCATAAGCAATATCGTTCCCATGGTTGCGCACCCCGACCACAGCGAGCACTCTGTGGACATTCTTGTTACCGACCAGGGTATTGCCGACCTTCGTCACAAAGACCCCGTGGAACGTGCCAACGCCATTATCGACAATTGCGCGCATCCCATGTACCGCGAACTCCTTCGCGATTATCTCCGCCTGGGAACTCAGGGACAGACTCCCCACACCCTCCGTGCCGCATTCGCATTCCACAACGCTTTCAGCGATACCGGCGATATGCGTAATGCCGACTATGCGAAATACATGTAATATTTCCTGCAAATCAATAATTACAGAACTGAACGCCACCCGGCGTTCAGTTTTTACATATTAAAGAAGTGAAAGCGAACATAGCAACACGTTTCAGCGAATTTTTTGTAAATTATTTCAGCCTGTCGGGACAACTTGTATCGCAGGAAGAAGCCGAGCGCAGTATCCGCGACGGCGTTTCTTTCCGTGGCACGAATATTCTCATTCTTATTCTTGCAATATTCATAGCCTCGCTCGGACTGAACACCAATTCCACGGCAGTTATTATTGGCGCCATGCTCATAAGCCCGCTCATGGGACCTATCATAGGCATGGGGCTGGGTGTTGGTATACACGATTTCGAGCTGATAAAGCGATGCGTGCGTAACCTTGTTATGGCCGCCGGCTTTTCGGTTATAGCGTCAACAGTATATTTTCTGATATCGCCGGTTAATGAGCAGCACAGCGAGCTTCTTGCCCGCACATCGCCCACGATCTATGATGTACTTATAGGGTTTGTAGGCGGCGGTGCCGGCATTATTGCTCTCGGCAGCACCAACAAAGGCAATGTTATTCCCGGCGTGGCAATAGCCACGGCGCTTATGCCTCCTTTGTGTACGGCAGGATACGGTCTCGCCACATGGCAGCTCAATTACTTTTTCGGAGCCTTTTATCTCTTCATAATAAATTCCATATATATTGCCTTTGCAACTTTTATAGGTGTAAAGCTTATGAAGTACAAAGGTGTTGAGAGCGCCGACGAGCAACGTGCCAAACGCATGCGCAGGGTAGTGTACACATTGGCTATTCTTACTATGTTGCCGAGTATATATCTTACCTATAATATGCTTAAGGACAACAAGTTTGTTATGAGTGCCGACTCGTTTATCCATAACGAATGCCAGTTTGCCGATACGCAGGTTCTTAACCGAAAAGCTTATTACGACCACGGGCAGAAATATCTGACAATCACTCTTATAGGCCGGACCATCCCTGCCGATTCCTTGCTTCTCACTCTTGAGCCTAAGTTGAAATTCTACGGGCTTGCCGGAACGCATCTGAGTTTCATACAGGGAGGAATGGTGGAACGCGGTCCCGAAAACAATACTCAGGCCGTAAGCGACATATATACCCTGGCACAGGGCACGATTTCGCGGCAGCAGGTATCAATCGACTCTCTGAGCCGCCTCCTTGCCGAAGAACGCGCAAGCATTAACGATGCGCCTCAGATTGCCCCCGAAGTGAAAGTTCTGTTCCCAAAACTCACAAAAATAGGTATCAGTACATCGGTATTCAGTGAGTTGCACGAAGACGGATGCGACACTCTGACGGTCGCTCTTATCGAAAGCAGCGGAAAGTTCACTATAGCCGAACGTGAAAGACTTGCAAAATATCTTGAAGCGCGACTCGATGCTAAAAAGGTTAAGATTGTAGAACTTTAAGAATATATCCGTAAATAAAAAAGCCCGCTTTTGCGGGCTTTTCTTGTGTTGATAATATTATTTTCAGATTGCGGCTTTGAGAACGGCTCCTGTGGAGGCGCGGAGAACATAAACTCCTTCGGGAAGATTGGAAAGATCGGCTTCCCCGGCGTTGATGTTCATTACCATACGGCCGCCAAGGTCATAAACCATTATTGCTTCCGCTCCGGCAGCTTTGGCTGTTTTTCCTTGCAGTACAATTGTGCCGGCGTTGTCGGTTGAAATACCTTCAACTTTTTCGGATTCCACATATAAGTGGTATTTTGCAAAACCGTTGGAAGGACAATACTGATACAGATAGTAATCCATGTCGCCGATGCGTTCCCAAACCAGCCAGTTGGCACACGACATGTTGCCGCCGGCAGCGTAACCGAGTTCGCCAATAGGATCGATGGTTTTGATAACTTTATCCAATGTGAGGTCGCGAACGGTGAGGCCGCCCTTGTAGTTCGTTCCCGAGTTGTGGGCGAAAAGCACGTTACCGCCTTCTTTCACATATGCGCAGCCTATGGTAGTATTGCGTGCGGGAGGTGTGGCCGACCAGTTACCGGCAATAACGGGAGTGCTTGCGCCGCCGTTGTAATAGTTGATGTTCTGGTTGCGGACCTGATAGATGAAGTTTTCGCGGTCGTGTCCCATTGGAGCAACATAACCTGCGGTGCTTCCTGCAAAGGCGAGGTCATCGGAGATGTAAGTGTTTGTGTGCTTGCCTTGCTGCACTTCGATAATAGCAATGGCCGATTGTTTGTTGGGATACATATAGATGTAGCCTTCGTCGCCGAGCACGTTGCCCGAAGCGTTTATAAAGTTGGTCTGTCCGTCAAGAGCTATTGTCAATTCAAATTTCACGGCTGCTTCGTACGAATCGGGGCGAGCGCCTGCAGCGTATATAATGAATTTGTGAGTTCCGGAAGTGTTTTTGTCATCGCGAACAATAATGTTTCCTGCATCGTCGCGGGTACATCCCCAGCCGGCACCGCCGGGAATAGCGCCGAGATAACCGCTTTCGTCAAAGATATGGAGCGACTGTTCGGAGCAATCGTTGATGTAGAAAAATCCGTTTACGGCTGTACCTTGCTGTGCGTTGCTGCCGTCGATATGTTCGGGGACATTGCCTGTTGTGTTGGATTTGATCCATACAAGGTCGAATTTATAGTCATGCGCTTTTGCCTCGGGAGTTTCTTCGGTGGGGTCGAAGGTAAAGTTATAAATACCGGAGCCTTCGGCAATAACTGACAAGAGGGTGTTGCCGGGTTCGGTAACTGTTGCGCCGGAGTTTATGTAGGCACCTGCAACAATGGGGCACACTTCAAAGAGCGGAGAGGCTGTTTTGCCTTCGGAAAGGCGCGACTGTACATCGTATACGCGAGCGTCGAGCATGGCTACGCCGGAACGGCCGGAGGGAACAATGGCATATGCTTTTGTTCCGTAACGGAAAAAGCCTGCAGCATCGGCGCGCGACATAAGAGGCATTTCAAATGTGGAATACTCGGTCATGGGAAGGCGTGTTCCACCCCATTCAAAAGTGTATTCAACCGGAGTTTTGCCTTCGGCCGAAATAATAATGTTGTTTTGCGAGCGGGGAGCCACTGTCATGTGAAAGTCGCCCCAGTTTTCGAGAGTGTAGTCGGTGCCGAGAGCGTATACGGCATTGGTAATTTCGGCATTGTTTACTTGCAGGCCGCATACACGATATGTGGTTCCCGAAGTGGAATGCGATGTTGTGTATATTTTCAGGTCGGCAATGCGTCCCGATACAGCCAGTGAGTTGCCTATGCGGCCGCTGATCCAGTTACCGGTCTGCGAGAAGTCGGAAGTCGATATAAAAGGGGCGGGGACTGCCTCCTTGCCGTCCCAAACGTAAGTTTTCCATTCTTTAGTGGTTTCGGCGTTGTTGGTAACAACTTCCAGGTTGCAGCCAATGAGTTTGCCGTCGGCAGTGAGAGCTATATCGTTGAGGGTTACTTCTCCGCCTTCGATACCTTCCAGCGACATTTCTGTGGGAACGGCTTTTTCGTCAAGGTGGAAAAGGGAAGCGTTTTTTTCGGCGTCATGCAGGAGTACATACCAGCCTCCCTGGCGGTCCGATACAGCGCGGCGCACGTTTTTGCCCTCGAATTCGGCAGGCCAGGCGTAGGCTTCGGCACTTTCAACATTATACGAGCCTTTTATCTGAGGGTCGAAAGCCGAGTTGGGATAGTCCACGGTGTTGTGCGGCATGCGAATATCCTCGTTAAGCTCCGGCAGATTGTGGCCGTCGAGATAGTCGGTAGTGATGTAGTCGCAACCCATGTTGCCGTAGGTTTTATATCCGGCTTCATCGTTGGTTGTCCACATATTCACCTTAAGCCCTTTGTCGTGGTACTTCTGAACGGTTGTTTTATCGAAGTATCCTACCTGGATGTCAACATCGATGTTGTGCTCCACGCACCAGTCGAAGTGAGTAGCCCAGTATTGTCCGGTGAGGAATTGCAGAGGGATGTCGGGATAATTTTTACGAATATATTCCAGGCACGGTTTCATAGAAGTGAGAATCATGCACTTGTCGCGCATGCCGGTTTCTTCTATTTGCTGAATGAGCAAAGGAATTTTCGAGCAGTCGTTGCTGTTGATACCGTCGGTCCATTTCAGTTCGATAAGCGGTTTCACGCCTCCGTCCTTGCATATTTCCAGATATTCTTTCATGGAACATATGCGGCCGGTGTACTGAACTCCGCTTCGTGTTTGCGTAAGGGTTTCACTTTGCAGCTCCTCAAGTGTGCTGGTAGCAAGTGTTTTTGTACCTCCAAGACGTTTTGTGTCGTCGTCGTGCGAGCATACCAAAATGTTGTCTTTTGTAAATTTCACATCGGTCTCAAGATATTGATAGCCGAGTTTGATACCGTTGCGGAATGATTCTTCGGAGTTTTCCAGGCCATAGAGGCTGCCTCGGTGTCCTACAAGAATCGGTTGGGCCGATGCACCCAATGATGCGAGACCCAAAGTCAAGATAATTGCGAATTTTTGCATATGAAAGAATAATATGGTATTAGGGTGCTACAAAGTTAATTCATAGAACTTGAAAAACAAAATTTATTTAATATAAAAAGTAATTAACAAAGGGGAACGATATAAAAATTACAGATACAAGAAAGAGACTGCTCTGTGCGGGCAGTCTCTTTCTTGTATCTGTAATCGAACTTTTTAATAGTTTTCCGCTCTCACCTCGAAATAACTCTGTTTGTGGAAGCATACCGGACATACTTCCGGTGCGTCTGTTCCGATGCATATGTGTCCGCAGTTGCGGCATTCCCATACTGTTACGCCGCTTTTGTGGAATACTTCGCGCGCCTCGACATTCTGAAGAAGGCGGCGGTAACGTTCCTCATGACTTTTTTCGATAGCGGCGACTCCCCGGAATTGTTCGGCGAGGTCGTGAAAACCTTCGGCATCGGCATCTTTTGCAAATCGGTCGTACATGTCGGTCCATTCGTAGTTTTCGCCCTCGGCGGCATGAAGCAAATTCACCGCCGTGTCCTGACTTACACCACCAAGAGCCTTGCACCAAAGTTCGGCATGTTCTTTTTCGTTGGCTGCAGTGTGCTCAAAAATTGCGGCGATTTGCTCAAAGCCGTTTTTACGTGCCACCGAAGCGAAGTAAGTATATTTGTTGCGAGCCATGCTTTCGCCGGCAAATGCTTCCTGAAGGTTCTTTTCCGTTTTGGTACCTGAATATTGATTTGTTGGATTGTCGGCAACGTTGTCGGTAATGGTTACTTTTTCGAAGTCGGATGCCGGATGTTTGCACACCGGACAAATGAAATCGGAAGGAATTTCATTGCCTGTATACTCGTAACCGCAAACACGGCAGCGCCATACAGTGTGATTAGAACCCGGCTCCGCGGTTTGCGCAGGCTGAGGTTTAATATGTTCCAGATAGTAACTGTAAGTGGCAGAGGGAACATCGGCAAGAGTCTCCATTTCGGAAACTTCGCCAATGAACATCACGTGTGTGCCAAGGTCGATGCTTTGCGATACTTTTACGCTGAAATATGAATTGGTGCCGCAGGTAACAGCCAATGTTCCGTTTTTGGTACGTTTTACATCTGTGAAATCTTTGAACTTGTCGACATCTCGTCCCGATTTGAACCCGAAACGTTCGAAGAGGCTGAAATCGGCTTTACAGCTGATGACCGAAACAGTGAAAATACCTGATTTTTCAATCATTTCACATGTTAGCGAACTTTTGGTGAGGCATACCGATGTCATGAGCGGTGTACATGTTACTTGTTGGAAAGTGTTGGAGATGCAGCCGTTGTCGCGTCCGTCGACATTTGCAGTGACGATGTAAAGGCCGTAAGGAATTTTAAATAATGGATTTTCCATAATTACAGTAGTTTTCAAAAAGGATAGCGTGTATCGCTGTTACAGAATTATAACATGCCGGCTCTTGTGTTTGTTTGCTTGGCAATATGGCGGTTCGATAATTAGTTAAAATCTTGTCGGTATGGAATGGTTTCACTATTTTTGTCTTTGTTTACCGGCACATCCCGCCGTTGGAACATATACTTTTTGCATATGAAAAAACGTAAACCCAAAAAGCAGGTAGCGGTGTACCGGAATCCGGCACGCTACAGGCTGGATTTTATAAAGGAGAATACGTATAACCGAGTGTGGAGCGTGCGCATGACGCGTGCGAGGGTTATTCTTGCCACTGTGGCACTTTTTGCCGGTATTGCGGCTCTGTTGTATGTTATATTTGCATTTACTCCCATGCGACAGCTCTTCCCCGGCGCATTGCGAGGCGATTTACGCATCCAATATACGGAAGCTGCCCTGCGGCTGGACTCGCTGGAGCAAGCGGCGCGCCGAAACGATGTGTATATAACCAATCTGTTGAATATAATGCGAGGCGACGAGCCTGCGGCTGTTGTGGGAGCGGCTCCGGCGGTGGTAGGTTCCGATTCACTGCTCTCGGCAAGTGAGGCCGAAATGGAATTTGTCCGCAATTACGAAGAGAACGAACGCTTCAATCTGTCGGTTCTCACCCCCATTGCTGCCGAAGGTATGGTTTTCAATTCTCCTGTAACCTCGGGTATAGCCGACTGTCCCGCAGCAGGACTTAAAGGTGTTGCAATTGAAACCGATGTCGCAACGCCTGTTATGTCCATTTATCGCGGTACTGTGGTTGGGCTGAATACCGATTACAACGGACTTACAACTGTTACCGTACAGCATTCCAACGATTTTGTGAGTGTTTACAGCGGTCTTGGAGATGTTTTTGTTGAAAAAGGTGCACGTGTTGAAGGCGGCCAGCGGCTTGGACACAGTCCCCGCAACGGCAGAGTGATTTTTGAACTGTGGCATACCGGGCTGGCGATTGATCCTCGCGAATATATATCGATATGAGACTGTTTCGTAATTACTGGCCGAGCATGCTGGTGGTGGCTGTAATTCTGTATGCCACACTTTTCCCGCATCCCTTGGGCGAAGAGGAAATCCCGGCCTTTCCCGGTGCCGACAAGCTTGTACACGCCATAATGTTCGGCGGCATGACAGGCGCGTTGATATTCGACTATATGCGAAGCCGAAAAGCATCGGCTATAAAAACCGGAATTATAATTGCTTTTGTTGTGTCGAGCATAGTGACAGGAGGTATAATCGAACTGTTGCAAGGAGCAATGAACTGCGGCAGAAGTGCCGATTGGCTCGACCTTGCGGCAGATGCTTTTGGCGCTGTCGTTGCCGGGCTGACAGCGCCAAAAGCAGTTACAATGGTACTGAGGTATTAAAAGAAGTTGTCGGCGGCTTTTGAGCAGCGTTCTTCAAACGTATCCTCATCCTCGTCATCGTCGATGTCTTGTGTGAAAATCTCATGGATTCGGGTGCCATATATACTACGGCATTCCGAGAATATGCTCCACATTTCTTTTGTTCCTCCGGGTGTTGCCACGAATGAGAGAGAATTGTCAATGTTGAGGGTATCGGCAACTTGTTCGGCATCGATGTTGGCGCCGATGAAGTTGAAATTCCACCCTTTCTTTTTTAATTTGTCAATCATGGCGGCAATACTGCGGGAGTTGAATTCGGTGGAGGAATTTTCGTAACCGTCGGTTATGATTGTTACGGAAGCAATTGCCTGAGAATACTCCTTCATGTGCTCCTGCAGCGCTCCCACCGACATGCCTATTGCGTCGTAGAGCGGGGTATTGCCAAGCGGACGGTACTGTTCTTCAGTTACGGGAGCAATGTTCTGTGCCGGCACATTGAAATAGAGATAACGGGAGGGTATTGCCGTGCCTCCTTGAAAAACATATACCGAAACGAAGTTCTCCTGGGTCTCGGCAAACTGTTCCTGCGAAGATATAATGGTGTTGATAGTTTCGTTACAACCGCTTACGGTAGCTTTGACAAGCGGCTGCATGGAACCGCTTTCGTCAATGATGATAAGATTAAAAATTTTGGTTTTCATAGTTCACAACAGTGTTTTCTTTTAATACGGCACTATTGTGAAATTTTCGGGGACGGCAATTAAAAAATGCCGTCCCCTGTTGTGTTATTTGTTCATTATACCAAGTAAATCGTCGCCTAAAGCTTTGTTAAGTGGCTCGGGATAACGTATTTCGGCATAAATCTGCGCAAGAGTTTTTTTGTTGTTTATTTCAAGAAATTTTTTGCTCTCGGGTAAATTTTCTTTTTCGGAGTACCACCGGCGGATATTTTCTTCGTTGTAAGGCCCGAATGTTTCATTGTGTCGGATAGCTTCGACGGGCAGACGGTCGGAGGCCTCGCACTGCTTTGCCGGATAGCCTACTGCAAGTCCCAGAACAGGGAAGACGCCCTCGGGTAAACCGAGTTTTTCGATGAATCCCTTGGCGCTGTATGTGGCAGTGCCTAAAAAGCAAGTTCCGAGACCGTTAAGTTCGGCAAGCTGGGCAAATTGCTGGGCAAAGATGGCCGTATCGACAATAGCAGTGACAGCGCCGCCGAAATTATTAAGACCCGAAGCGGTTTCGCTTGCGCGGCACCAGCTGTCGAAGCGTGCCGTATCGGCGCAGAACGTGAGCAGGACATTGCAGTTTTTTGCCGCGGGCTGGTTGAAATGCAGGCCGGCGAGTTCGTTTTTGAGTTCTTCGCCACGTGTTACAACCACGCTGTAGAGCTGCATGTTGCCGGTGTTGGGTGCGTGTGCGGCAGCAGCTATCAGTTCGTCAAGCAGTTCGTCGGAAACATTGCGCGAAGCATCGAAGTCGCGTACAGTGGCGCGGGATGCAAAAATTTTGTTTATATCGGGAATCATTACCGTGTTATTTTTTTGAGAGTCATGAGTTTTTTGCCGGCATGGTCGAGCAGAAGAACGGTGTCGTTGTTTTTTCCGGCTATTGCCGAGCATGTTTGTTCAAGGGCAACTACAATATGATGTTCCGTATCGCTGGCGGGGCAGGCACGTGCTGTGAGCTGTATATTGCTGAAATCCATTGCATTGCTGCGTGATTCGTCAATATATACAGTCCCGTTGAAGAAATTGCAGCCTGCATTGCCGTGTATTTTGCGTTCGGCAATGTCAATAAAAATATCGGCGGTATCGTCATCGCTTAATTTCTTGCCGTCGGCCCATAGAATTTTCCAGCTACCGTTCAGAAATTCCATATTATGCCGGCGCATGGTAAGAATTGTGCGGTTAGAGGCATCCTTAATGTAAAGATACGTTTCGTGTCCTATTTTTTTACTGTCCACCGACAATTGTTCGGTTTTGGAGAAAACAGCCGAAATCTGCGCCGCCCATTCAACATCGGGGCAATACTTCATTGTAGAAAGAGTATTGGAAAAAATGAGTTTTCCGTCGAATTTAATCACATATGTGCCGTTAATAACATTGCATCCGTCGCAGGCATAAAAATTGCCTTTGGGGTCGAATGCCAGATATGGCGCATCTTCATCGGCATCGATTGTCATGTTGCCGGCTGCTGTAATTTTCCACGGGGCTCCGCAAAGTTCCTGCTGTGTAGGTACTGTGGGCGGTTGTGCTGTGGGCGCAGTGCTTGCGTGAGTTTTGTTTTTTTTGCCTTTATCGGAGGACGGAGCTTTTACCTTTTCGGTTTTTACAGCGGCAGGCGCTGTAACAGCCGTTTCCTCGTTTACTGTCGTGGCCGCCTCTACCTCGCTTGATTTTGTCGGCGCTGTAAGCGATTGATATAAAGAACATGAACTCATGAGCAAGCCTGCCACAACGGGTACAAATATGTTTTTATGTTTCATAAAATTATGTGCAAAAACGGTTTTGGGTTCGTAAAGTTACTCATAATTTTCCAATAAGGATTTAAGCCGGGGATAAAAGTTCGGCTAATGTTGTCCGTTTGAGATAAAAAAACTAATTTTGTACACTATATGCAAACAAAGGTTCTGTTGCTCCCCGGCAGCATTCCGGAACTTTTTAAAGCGTTGACAAAATATTTACAATATGCTTGAAATAAGTGAAATATTCAATGCCGCAGCCGTGCTTAAGGGCGTGGCGCGACGCACTTCGGTTATTCCGGCTCCCAAATTGCGTCCCGGATGTGATATATATTTGAAAACCGAGAACCTGCAGCTTACCGGTTCTTTCAAGTTACGCGGAGCTTATTACAAGATTTCGCAGCTCACCGAGGAGGAAAAGAAACGCGGAGTTATTGCATGCTCCGCCGGAAACCATGCGCAAGGCGTGGCTTTGGGTGCCACTCATAACGGCATTAAATCGCTTATATGTCTTCCTGCAGGCGCTCCGCTTTCAAAAGTGGAGGCTACAAAAGGCTATGGAGCAGAGGTTTGCCTTGTCCCCGGTGTTTACGACGATGCCTATGCCCGTGCTCTTGAGCTGCAAAAGGAACACGGTTATTGCTTTGTGCATCCTTTCGACGACCCTAAAGTAATTGCAGGACAAGGAACTATAGGGCTCGAAATATTGGAACAAATGCCCGATGTAGAGGCCGTTATAGTGCCTATAGGTGGTGGCGGACTTATTTCAGGAGTGGCTTTTGCCATTAAAACACTGCGTCCCGATGTTAAAGTGTATGGAGTGCAGTCCTTGGGAGCGCCGTCAATGGCCGAATCGCTGAAGGAAGGCAAACTGTGTCATCTTAACGATGTTTCCACAATTGCCGACGGTATTGCCGTGAAAGAACCCGGCGTGAATACTTTTGAAATTTGCAACAAGTATGTGGACGAGGTTGTAACTGTCAGCGACGATGAAATTGCCGCCGCCATTCTTGCACTCATCGAACAGCAAAAACTTGTTGCCGAAGGTGCAGGTGCCGTGGCCGTAGCCGCTGCCATGTTCGGTAAAGTACCCGTCGACGGCCTCAAAACAGTGTGTCTTGTTTCAGGCGGTAACATCGACGTGAATACCCTCAGCCGTGTCATTACTCGCGGTCTCAGCAAAAGCGGGCGTAATTTCACTTTTATTGTCGACCTCGCCGACAAGCCCGGACAGCTCTCGGGTGTGTGCAGCGTAATCGGCAACAACGGCGGAAACATAATTTCCGTTACTCACGAGCGAATAAATACAAGCACTGCCATAAACGGCTGTACCATACGTGTGGAAATTGAAACGCGCGATATGGAGCATATCAACACAATCCGCAAGGCGCTTGCGGAAGCAAATTATAACGTACTAAATTGAATATGAAACAACTTCTCAGCATTATGCTTGCTGCCGGCGCCATGTGTTGCGCCGCACAGGAACCCGAAGCGGCTCCAAAGGATTCGGTGGAAGGTTTCGGTTTTACCGACATTATAACAGTTCCCACAACTTCGGTAAAAGATCAGAACAAGAGTGGAACATGCTGGTGCTTTGCAGGAACTTCGTTCTTTGAGGACGAAATTCTCCGCAGCAAGGGCGATTCCCTGGACCTTAGCGAAATGTTTACCGTGCGCATGTGCTATCGCGATAAAGCCGAGCGCTTTGTGCGTATGTACGGACAAACAAACTTCAGCCCCGGCGGCTCTATTATCGACGTTCCCTATGTGTGGGAAAAATACGGAGCGATACCCGAAAGCGTGTACAGCGGTCTGGAATATGGCGAAAAGAAACACGACCACGGCGAACTGGATGCCGCTCTTACTGCCTATCTCAAAGCCGTAGTGGCCAAGCCGTCCAAAAAGCTGTCCACTGCGTGGCTCAAAGGTGTCGACGGTATTCTGGATGCATATTTCGGCCCGGTTCCCGAAACATTTGAATATAACGGAAAAACTTATACTCCGGCATCGTATGCAGCCTCGCTCGGTATCAAAATGAGCGATTATGTTCCCGTAACATCCTTTACTCACCATCCGTTCTACACCGCTTTCCCCGTTGAAGTGCCCGACAACTGGCTGTGGGCCGATTACTACAACGTGCCTATGGACGAAATGAAAGCCATTGTGGACAATTCGCTTGAAAAAGGATATTCTGTTGTATGGGCTGCCGATGTTAGCGAAGGCGGTTTCAAATGGAACGACGGTGTGGCGCTCATGCCTAAAGCAAAAGACGAAGCCGACATGGAAGGCACCGAACTTGCCCGTTGGGTGACGCTTTCCGATAAAGACCGCAAGGCCGCTCAGTTCGATTTCAAAGGTCCGGTCGAAGAAATTGAAGTTACTCAGGAGCTCCGTCAGGAAATGTACGACAGCCAGGAAACAACCGACGACCACGGAATGGTAATTGTAGGCGTCGCTACCGACCGTAACGGCAACCGCTATTACAAAGTGAAAAACTCGTGGGATACCAATCAGGTATACGGCGGTTATTTCTATGTTTCCATGCCTTACTTCCTTGCCAAGACAATGGATGTGTATGTGAACAAGGCTGCTGTTCCCGATGTTATAGCAAAGAAACTCAAAATTAAGTGAACCGTCCTTCAGTTATAGCGGCCTTTGTCGCGGTTTTTGCCGCAGTATCGCTCGGAGCTTGCAAAACTTCCGAGGTGAATTATCGTGCTGCTTATGAAAAAGCCGTGGGCAACAGCGATGACGAACCCCTCGATGGAACAGTTTACGGCGAAATGCGTTCGCAGTGGACTGCAACAACTGTCAATACAGCTTCGGGTACGTTGCAGGTGCGCACTCAGCTTGTAAGAGTTGCCGACAAAGGTGGAGGAATCCCCGAGAATCTTCATCGCTATAATGTTGTTGCCGCTCAGTTCAAACAGCTTTTCAATGCCGTTTCGTTTCGAGGACGCCTCGCCGACGCAGGCTATCCCGGAAGCTTTGTCGTGGAAACTGCCGAACCATATTATTATGTTGTGGCTCTGTCGACCGACAGCCCCGACGAGGCTCTTGCCGCTCTGGAAAAAATTGAAAAGCAACCCCCTCTGTCTATGAAAGCGCCCTGTCCTTTCGTTTTGGAAGCTTCGGCGCGTAAAGTAACAGTATCCCGAAAAAACTGACATGTTCAATATATTCAAAAAGAAACCGAGTACCCCTGCCGAACTGTGCTTTAATGTGGATATACACTGCCATATTGTGCCGGGTGTGGATGACGGCTCTCCCGACGCCGCTCATTCGGCCGATCTTATCGAAAGAATGCAGCGCTGGGGAATAAAGCGCATTATTGCATCTCCTCACGTTACGCAGTATACTTTCGAGAACAGCAGTGAAACCATAGAGCCGGCCATGCAGCAGTTGCAATCGGAACTCTCGGCACGAGGAAATGCCATTCCCGTAGGACATTCCGCCGAATACCGCATTGACGAGCTCTTTATGGAACGTCTGGAGAAAAACGAGCTTATGCTCTTGCCCGACAATTTTATTCTTATTGAGAATTCATTCATGCAGGAGCCGTGGAATCTGGACCAGCTTGTGTTTGACCTGCAGGTGCGCGGCTTTAAACCGATTCTTGCTCACCCCGAGCGTTATTCCTATTATAACAACAAAAAAGAACGCTATGGTGAGCTGCATCGTGCCGGATTGGCATTCCAAATCAATCTGCTGAGTCTGGCAGGAAACTATGGCAAGATGGAACGCAAAATTGCCGAGTATCTCATGTCGGAAGGAATGGTGGACTTTGTCGGCACCGACTTGCACCGCACGTCTCATGCCGATGCCATAGACGCCTACCTGCTTACGCAGCAGGCTCGCAAGGATATGGATATTCTTTCGCGGACAGTGCGTAACAACAAGGTATTTCTTTAATAAGACACTCTTAAATGTGCGAACGGTTTCCCTTGCGGAGGCCGTTCGTTTTTTTATGCGAACTTTTTTAGCTCCGGCGGTGTTTTTACTTATACTAAACTAACTCTATTGATTATGGAAAAGAAAAGCATAAAAGGCACGCGCACCGAGCATAACCTCCTTGCGTCTTTCGCCGGTGAAAGTCAGGCTCGTTCACGTTACACCTTGTTTGCCGAAAAAGCAAAAGAAGAAGGTTATGAACAGATAGCGGCTGTATTCCTTGAAACAGCCGAGCAGGAACTTAGCCATGCCCGCCAGTTCTTCAATCTGCTCGAAGGCGGCACTGTTGAAATATCGGCAGGTTATCCCGCAGGAGTAGTGGGCGATACCAAAACAAATCTTGCCGAAGCGGCTGCCGGTGAACGCGAGGAGTGGAGCGACCTCTACGACTCGTTTGCCAAAACCGCTCAGGAAGAAGGCTTCCCGCAGATTGCCAACCTGTATAAGCTCATTGCAAAGGTTGAACAAATGCACGAAGCCCGTTATATCAAGCTCCTTGAACGTCTTGAAACCGGCACGGAATTCGAACAGGAAGAACCTGTCGAATGGTATTGCCGTCGATGCGGTTTCACTATCACGGCAAAGGCCGCTCCAAAGCGTTGCCCCGTCTGTGGAATGGATCAGGGCTGGTTCCAGCGTAACGCCAACAACTATTAATGTAAATACTTAAACCATTAAAAAGGCCGTTTCCCGCTAATTTGGGAAACGGCCTTTGCTATTAGGTATCGTTTCAGTCGGTTAATTGTTCGACTGAAGCGGTGAGGGTACAGTGTAGGTGCGTGCGGCAAGTTCCTGGTCGAGCATAAAGAGTGCCAGCCCGTTGTCGCCTATTAGTTTAAGACGACCTATAAGGTTCTGTGCCGTTTCCTCTTCCTCAACCTGCTCCGAAACAAACCAGTCGAGTTTGCCACGGGTAGCATAATCGTGCTCGCTTTCGGCCAAGGCGTACAGTTTGTTTATGAGAGCCGTCACTTTTTCCTCGTGGGCGAGGGTATCTTGGAAAGCAGCCAACGGAGATTCCCATGTTGTGGGTACCGCTGCTACAGGCTTGAGCTCCACTCGTCCGCCGCGGGCAATGAGGTAGTTTATAAAAATTTCGGCGTGAGCCTGTTCTTCCTTGAACTGGATCCGGAACCAATTGGCTATTCCGGAATGACCTTCGGATTCGAAGTGCATGCCCATGGACAGATAAAGGTAGGCCGACCAGAATTCGGCGTTTATCTGTTCATTGATAGCGTCTTGAATTTTAGGACTAATCATTGTAATATGATATTTTTATTTAACTGCTGCTTTTACAGCGAGTGTGGAGTTTCCACAAGCAGCTTTTACAATATATACGCCCGATGTGAAAGGAAGTTCAAACGATTGTCCTGCTGCAGGTGCTTTGGCGAGCACGCCGAGCTGCGAACCTGCAATATCGTATACGGTAAGGTCGGTGAGTCCGTCGCAAAGAACTGTGACAATGTTGCCGTTTACAGAAAGCTTGCCCTCGGCGGCGATAACGGAATTAACTCCGGAGGGTTGTTCGCTGTATACAAAGCTTACTGTAGGTCCGAAATCCGAGTTCTGTGCCGTGGCAACACCAACCTTGTTATACGAGGAGCGGGCGCGGGCATAGTAAGTAGTACCGTCCTTAAGTAGTGCGGTGCCAATTTTTATGCCGCCGGCATTAACGGGAGCTTCAAGGGTATGAACGTCAACATTATTTGTAATGTAGCTCGAACGTGCCGGGAATGTGGCCGAAGCGGAAACTTCAAGACGAAGAGCACTTGCTCCGTGAATGTCATCGAGGGTAATGAATTCATCGCAATGGAGGGTGGCGCCGTCAAGAGGTTTGGCAATGGCCGGAACTACGGGGTCGAGTTCTACGGTTGTGAAAGTAATGGCGGGAGTAATCATTTCGGTTTCTCCGCGCATATACTTCATGCGTGCATAGTAAACAGTGCCGGCAAAGAGTGTGCGGGCGGGAAGTTCAAAAGTTCCTTTGCCTGTTGCGTTGTATATAATGTACTTGTCTTCAAAAGATTCGTCGGTGGCAATGAACAATTCGGCGTCACGGTCGGCTATCGAAGAAACAAACACAGGGTTTAGCTCCACATTTACGGAGTTTGTCGAGGGGGATGTTATGAGCATATTGGTCATAACAAAGGAGTATATGGGAGAAATACCGTCGGCATTACCGGCACCGCAGCTGCGGACGCGCCAGTAGAGTGTGCAGTTGATAGGAAGCTGGTGGAAGGCTTCGGTGCTAATGCTTGTTGCTGTTGTGGAGCGCTGGTCGACGCGGTTGTTCATCTCGGCATCGGTAGCTATTTCAACAATGTACTCGCCGGCGCCTTCAACCGCAGTCCAGGAGAATTCAAAAGGAGCTTCGATTGACATTCCGTCGACAGGCGAAATTGCTTCGGGAGCATCAAGCTGGCCTGCAGGCACACCTGCAAGAGCGGGGCTGTACTCATTGCCGTAGCGGTCGAGAATACAAACGGCATACTGTTTTCCGGCAAGTACCGAGGCGGGAATGTCGAATTCGGGTTCATATGTCACGCCGATAAGATAGTCGGCCTCGCGGGCAAAATTCTGCAAAGGCATGCTTTCGGGGAATGCATATACGGTGTAACGTACATTGTCCACACCGTCCCAGGTGAGTTTTGAACCGCTGCGGCTTACATTCTGCACCAATCCCTGCTCGGGGGCTTTCTGCCATGTAATTGCAGGAACAAGAGCCTTGGTGTTGAACACGGTGTTCATGAGGTAGTGCGCAAATTTGGGCGCTGTGCGGTAAAGATATTTGGCTGAGTAGAAAATGGAGCCGGGAGCGTCGTTGAGTGTATACTCGCGGTTAACCATAACTTCCTGTGCGTATTCGGCAAAAGTTTCGCCGCCGGTGCCCGATGCCAGAGGCTGAGCCATGCCGGCAAGGCTGCTTTCCATTCCGGTCATAGCGGGAGCTTTGCTGGCGCCGGTAAGAGAAGAAATGGAGTGCGATACGTACAGGTGACGATTCCATTTGTTAGCCACCATGCTCCACCATTCGGTTGCTTTGGTGTAGTTGGTGCTTGCCTGGGTGGTCCAGTAAATCTGGGGCGAGATGAAGTCGAGCGACTGTTCCGAAATCCATGCGATAGGGTCGGAATAGATGTCGTTGTACTGCCAGTCGGAGCCGGTGGGGCAGGGAACTATGCCGTATTTTTTTGCTACGGTAGAGCTTGTACATGCAATACCTGCGGGAGATACGCCGAAACGTACCCAGGGTTTTGTTTCCTTAATGGTTTGGTTAACAGCGGCAATCATGCGGTTGACATTGTCGCGGCGCCAGTCGTATATTGTCATGGTTCCGCCCTGTTCTTTGTAGGCGTTGTAGAGGTCGCCGTCGTCGGTGTCTTTAGTACCGCTGAGGTAGAAGTAGTCGTCGAAGAGTACGCCGTCCACATCGTAGTTTGTTACAACTTCCTTTATAATGTCGCAGATGCGTTGTGTAACTTCGGGCAGACCGGGGTTGAGAATAGATGCGCCGCCAACATCGAGAAGCCATTCGGGATGTGTGTCGCGATAGTTGTTGGGTGTGCCGTTCCATTGTCCGACAACCGACTCGAAACGGTAGGGGTTAATCCATGCGTGGCACTCAAGGCCGCGTTTGTGGCATTCGGCAACAACCCATTCCAGCGGGTCCCAGCCCGGATCCATGCCGCGGGTGCTTACAAGGTCCGACGACCACGGTTCGTAGCTGGATTTGTACATAGCATCGGAACGGGAACGAATCTGGAAGTTGATTGCATTGAAATTGTTGACAGAAAGCGAGTCCAGCATTTTTGTCATCTGATCCTGCTGGCTGCTGATTTGATTGGTGTTACCCGTGGAGCTGATTGTGGTCTGAGGCCAGTCAAGCTGCCATACAGTAGCTACCCATGCCGAGCGCATTTCGCGTTTCTGCGGGGCTTCGGCCGAGAAGCCCATAAAGGGCAGCATTGTTGCCAAAAAGGCACTTAAAATTCTAAATTTCATCTTTGTTTAAAGGATTGGTATACAGATAATGTGTTGGTTGTTATCGTTTTATAGCTATACCGGCGGCATGGCGGAAATCGCAGGAACGAGCCGTCAGCGGGCGGTAGTCAAAATATTTGCCAAGGCCTGCCGTATCGCACTCGGCAGGAACAAGAAGAATTGTGCCGGCGGGATGCGTGGCTGCATCGTCGATGTCCTTTGCAAGACGCAGACGATTGTCCATATAATAATTGATTGTGAAAAAACGGTAGGCTTTATCGGGTGCGAGACTCAATATTTCGGTGTCGGGAGCGGCGCCAAGAGCGGGAATAAGCCGATAGTCGCTTTTCGGATTAAGCACCGCAGGCATAACGGCAGCTGCATATACAAGATACAATGACCATACAATTGCAAAAGTATGAGCTACAGGACTGTGGCGGTTGACGCACCATGAAACAGCAGGCAGAAGCGGAATAATTATAATAGCATATCCCCACCAGGGCATGCTGTCCATAGGCAAAGAGGGTAGAGGAGATATACTCAGCCATATTACCGCCGGAGGAACAATTATGGCGAGCACTGCCATAAACCATGTAAAGAAACGTATGGCCGTGCGCCTGTCGGTGTTGTCTATGATATGTGCAATTCCATAGCAAATGAAAGGATAGGCCGGAAGCAGATATACGCTTCGCTTGCTGGCAGGAATGGTATAGAAAAGAACTGTTACAACAGCTGCCACTATGCTGAAAAGCGCTGCAGGAGAAACTTTACAAGTTCCGTAATTTCTGCGGCGTCCGAAACATGCGGCAAACAAAAGAAGTGTCCACGGGAGCAGACCGGCGGCAAGTGTCAGGAAATTATACCACCAGGGCTTTATGTGGCTGTCGTAGCTCATGGTGCCGGTGAGGCGTCCTATGTTCTCCTCCATCATAAGCTCGTAGAAGTGCTCGCCGCCTCGTGAATAGGCCTCTACAGCCCACCATGCCGGAAGAACCATCGATAATACCGCAATGACAAGCAGTGTAAAGAATGTGGGGAAAAAGCGTTTGCCTCGCAGCAGCATGTAAATTCCGGCGATGAGGCAGGGCAGCAATGCTCCGACCGGGCCCTTTGTGAGAGTGGCGCATGTGAGCAGAATTACAACGCCCGCGTACCAAAGTCCGCGCCGGCGTACTTTGCTTTCGGCAAGCGTGTACAGCATGTACAAGGCAGTTACCATACATGCGGTGAGCACCATATCCAATCGGCAAGCCACCGCTGCACGGAAAACTTCAACCGAAGTAAGAGTTACAAATGAAAAAATCATTGCAAAGCGCACTCCACGGGCTTTCTCCGCCCACTTGTATCCGGCCATAATCATTCCCAAAGCGGCAAGTGCCGAGGGTAGGCGCGACAGAAATTCGTTAACTGTTCCGCCATTGAAAATCTTGGCAAAAACAGCTATGCACCATGCAAGGAAAGGGGGCTTGAAAGGAATGTCGTCGCCATAGTTGACAGGTAGAATCCAGTCGCCGCTCTGCAGAATTGAAACCGCCACAATAGCTTCGCGGGGTTCTCCTTTGGAGTTGAAGAGCGTCAGGCCGAGCCACGGAATCAGCAACAGCACGGCTGCCACAACGACAATAGTGGCGGCGTTCGGTATCCATGTGTTTTTCCGTTGGCTCATAATTATAGCAAAATTACGTATAAACGCCAATATATCCAAATTTTAAATTGCCTACCTGCAAAAAAAAGTGCCGCGACATCCTTTAAGGAGCGCGGCACTGCAAATGGGATTGATGTTTATCGTTTAATGAATTTCACCGTGCGGTTCTCGCCGGTTCGCAGGTCGACAGCCTTAACAACGTATACGCCGGGACTCCAGCTGTCGCAGTCAATGTTCACCGAATTCTGTTCCGTAGTGAATCGTTCGGTTATTTTTCCGCCGAGTGAGAAAATGTAGACATCGGTCTCATTTCCCGATAGTCCTTCAATACAGAAATTGGCATCGGCAGGCGAGGGATAAACGTGCAGTTTCTCGTGTGTTTCGCCTTCGGGAACAACATATTCAATACCGGAGTGGCCTGTAACAGTTATTTCTATATCGGAGAATAGACCGGAACCGTCTATTGCCATGGCGCGAACAATTGCCACACCGTTATCGGCGTCGGTAGCGGTTACGCGGCCGGTCTTGTCCACGGTAACAAGATGTTCGCCGCTGATGACACACCACGACGGGCGTGTGAATGTTGCCGTTGTGGGGCTTATAACCGCCATAAGCTGCAGCGAGGGGTTCTTGTTCTCTTCACTTATCTGCAAGGTGCTTTCTCCGCTTGTGCTGAGCACGCGCAAGCTTTCGGCCAATGTTATATTGGAGCCGGCGGCGGCAACAACGTTTGAGCGCGGAGCTCCGCTTGCAGCGGCGTCTTTTGCCGATGCATAAGCCGGGGTCTCGGGGCTAAGCACTGCTTCAACGGCATAGTACAGCGCTCCGCTTGCGGGTGCGCTAAAGTCGGTGTAGCTTGTCATGTGTCCCGATACGGTAGCTATAGTTGAAAGATTTTCAGGCGAGTCGCCGCGCAGAATCCTGTACTGCGGAATTGTACCGCCCTCGTAGTTGCCCCAAATGAGATTCCAGCTTGAGCCGGCTCCTCGGTTAATCATTACGTGTACGGGCTGGTGTGCGGTGCTGTAGCGCGAGCGACCATAAGTCAGCTTGTAGGCTATTACGTAGCGCGAAGCCATTATGTCGGGTGTGGAGGCCAAGTCCACCCATTCTTTGGCATTGAGGGGCAGCTCGGCAACAAGTTCGTAACGGTCGGATACCGAAGTCTCGCGATAAACGTTTATGCCCGTAGCCTCGGCACGTACTTCTTCCCGGGGAGTCCACTGCACTTTGTATTTGCCGGTAGCAGGATCGGCGGTGACAAAGTCTATTTCGGGATTGGAAACGGTCTCGTCATCCGGGTCGGGTCCGTTACAGGTCTGCTCGTAATTGCGGGTGCTGAAAGCGCTTGTCACGCGGTGCACAATTTGCTGCTTGTAAGTTTTTACCGTTATGTACGCAGTTTCGGAATCCGCAGGCTCCACAAGGGCATACTTGTTATCGCTTGTAAGCGATACTTCCTTTTCCTCGTATTGCGGGCCGTCTATCGGGTGGGACCCGATTTGTTTTCGTTCTATTACGAGCCATTGTCCCTGGTTCATGAGCTTGCCTTTAACCTCTATGCGGTCGCCGCTGCGAATCACGGCGGGCAAGGTGAATGAACCGTCGGGTGCGTCCTGTATAACAATATTTGTCGGATTACCGTCTACCTTTATGGTCTTGGTGCCCGAAGTGCTCCAAACCACATCGTATACGCCCGATGCGGTGTACAACACTTTTCCACCGTCCCAGTCGATATCGGTTTCGTTGTTCTGTAGAATTTTAATACTTACAGGAACGTCCACTTCTCCCGATGGCGGAGCTTCAACATATGACGCCTCGTTCACATGCATTTCGTAAACTTGCGAGAAGTCGCTTTGGTCGTGCATAAGATCCACGCCCTGTACCATAACCTCATAATCGCCCGCGGGGATGTTGGCAATGGGAATAGTTATGCGATTGCAGCTTAGCAAAGGTTTTTCTCCCGGCACACGCACGCCGTTTTTGCCGCTGTTTGCGGGCGAGAACAGGTAGGAGCCATCTCCGCTTGCTCCTTTGTGGCGTATGGATATGTTATATCGCATGCTTGATTCGGGAGTTTCTTTGTCGGCAGAGTGATCCCACTCTATAATGACGAATTTGTCGCTTTGGGTATGCCGCAGATTTGCCGGCGGCGCGGGACGTTCGTTGTCAACATTCAAAAATGCCGGTATTGCCCGGTATGCACTCGAATACGAATGATATCCCCAGTAGCGCAGGCAGCGGGTGCCGTCGCTCAGCAGGAGTGCTTCGGTTGGTCCGTATCCAAGACCGTATATATAGCCGCCATACACATCGTAGGCCATGTCGATGGGCTCGGAATGTATACCCTGCTCAGTGATATAGTACACAGTGAATTGCATCCAACTGCCGTCCTTGTATGCAATTATTTCTTTGCGACCGTCGTTATTTATATCAAAAACACATACTTGTTCGGAGTACCCTAAATTGAACCTTTCGCCATTGCCAAACCATATAACCGCATCGGACTTGTTATAACCCTCCATGTAAATTATATCGAGTTTGCCGTCGAGGTCGTAATCGTCAATGTCGTATAGTATTGATATTGTACCGGGGAAAGTGATGTAATTTTCAGGTGTAACGGTAAAATCGCCGTTGTTTTTATACAGTATAACTTGATTCTGATACATAGGTTTGACAGCGATATCCATAAGCCCGTCATTGTTGAAATCAAGGAATATCCCGGATTCGCCCGTTAATTGGAGTGAATTGCTGTTGAAGCTCTTGTAATCCCCGTCGTTACGCCATATAGTGACTTTGTCGCGGAAATACTTTTGCCCGGGATAAAACCTGGAACCTGTAACGGCATCGTAACGGCCATCGTTGTCGAAATCAATCCAACGGTCTTGATTGAATGATTCCGGAGCCATTTCAAAATCCATATCAAGATTGCCGAGGTTATAGCCTATGTATTTGCCGGAAACGATGTCACACATGCCGTCCATGTTTACATCGAGCGTTGCAATAGCGGTGCATTCCTTTAATTTGGACGCATATTGGTGTGAGTTGAACATTTTGGGAATGGTGCGGTACACACCTTCGCTGTCGCCTTGAGCGAATGTCCCGTTGAGATAACCGTAGTTCCCGGCATACAATTCATCTATGCCGTCCTCGTCCATGTCGAATACAGCCCAGGGATGTAATATCGATTCATTACCGGAGCTTTCTGCAGCAATTTCGCCGCATCTCAAAGGTGACGACAGTACGGCTATTTCTTTGGAACGTTTACCCGAAAGATTACCGTTGGCATCCTCGGTTTGGAGCGATATGCTTTTTGTGCCTCCGGTTTTGAAAATTACTTTGCACAGGTCTGCTTCCGAGCCCACGACAATGCCGTCGTCAAGATCCCAATGCGCTGTCCCTTCAAGCCGGTGTATGCGCAGAGTGAGAGTGTCGTTTATAGCGAACTTATCGGCGTGTTCCATGGTGAACTCGTTGGGAAGCGCGGTTTTTAGGAATACCGCCTCCTGTGAGAATGCCGAACCCTGACTGTTGGCATCGACTGTCTGCACCGCTATATACAGTGTCCCCGCAGGCCATGAAGAGGTATCGTAGATTCGTTGCAGTACCGAGCCGACATTGCCGTCGCCCGAAGCGTATCGCAGTCCGTCGGGCGATGCATTGGCTGTTACGACATCATCTTTCCCGGGAGCCGTTCCCACGCGGACGGAATAAGTGAGGTCGCGACGGGGAGTTTCCTTGTCGCTTCCTTCAGCCCAACTTATTTTGACAAGGCCCGTTTTTGCCTCGAAAACCACAGAGGGGGCTTTTGCCGGAGCATTCGGTCGGGAATTTGAATTGTCCGACAACAGGCTGTATCCGTTGTATCCGTACATCAGCACTTTGCCTTCAGAGGGTATGTCGGTGATAGTTCCGTCGATATCTGTTGGTATTTCAACGGCGGTGCCCGATATTTTTGCTCCTTGAATTTTAAAGGATTTCAAAATATCGTTTTCCGAGAAAAGGAGCTCGTAATTTCCATCGTTATCCCAATCCTTGAGGTTATAGCTGCAGTTGGGAATTGCAAATTCATTGCGGCGGAACGAGCCTTTGCCGTCGTTTTCCATTATTACTCCGTAACACTGCGAATTGCTGCCGGTTACAATGAGCACAAGGTCGAGGTCGCCGTCATTGTCCACGTCCTTGCTCCATATGTTTTTTACAGAGAATCCTGAAAGTATGGTTTTTTCCGAAGGTTCGCCGCCATCGGGATCGGTAATGTAACATGTCAAAGCGAGGTTTTCCAAAATAAGGAAGTCGCAGAGACCGTCGCCGTTGAAATCGCCGAAAAAGGTCGTCCCCGAAAAAGATTGCGGATAATATTTGCCGTTACCTATGTTGAGGTAGTTTTTTCCGTTCTTCAGGTTTATAAGGTCGGGGAGGCCGTCGCCGTTAAGGTCGAGGCTAATGAAATCACCTCCGGCAAGCGCATAGGAACTGCCTCCTTTGTCGCGTCCGAACATCTGAGACATGGAAGCCCCCAGCATCGAGTAGTCCCACGCAACAAAGGAACGTCCTCCGTCGGTATCTTCTTTTTCGGCAGTGCTTGCCTCGGGTTCGTAAATCATTAATGGACTGTCGTGAAATCTACCTTGTGGATCCACTTTGTAAATCCGGTTAGTGTCATAGTCGATATACTCGATAATACCGTCGTTGTCGGCATCGACTTTGGCAATAGTTTTACTTGCTTTGACAATGTCCAACAACTTGAAATCCGTTTTTGAGAATGTGAAAATTGTATAATAATTATAGGTATATGCACGTGCAAGTACAATGTTATTATACAGAACCGTTACATCTTCCCATTTAAAGTATCGGTAATCGTCATATACATCCGGATAAAACTCTGATTTCAAATCCATATCCCTTATAGAGCTTCCTTCGGTAATGTATATGTGGAAGTTGTCGTAAACTTCGGGATATCCGTCGCCGTTCAGGTCGTAGCCGAAAAACGGGTCGTAGAATGATTTATTATACTGAGGAATGGCGAGCGACGCCTGTGCCGTTTGTGCTGTTTGTGCCGAGCTTGGGCGAGGGGTAAGCCCGACATCGAAATCATTTCCTGTAACCGATGAAATTACGGGAGGGGTGGCTACGAGCAGAGTGCACGCCAATGCTGCAAGCGTGATAGTTCGTCCCCGTGGTAAAAATTTAAACATAGGATTACTTTTTCATCCGCTGTCTCCCCCTGAAGCGGTAATGGTTAGAAAAGAAGCGTGGGGGACGTTTCGCTCGTTCCACCACTTGAGGCCTTCGCATTGCCCATCCCGGTAAACGAGCAACACGAGGACCCCACGCATGATATATGTCAAAAACCAATCGACACGAAGCGCATAAACGGCGGCTTCGTAAGGATTGTTCGTATATACATATACCTACGGGCATCCGGTATCGCTCAGTCCTGCCGGGATATTGAAGTTTGCGAAGTTTCAAGTGGCCGGATGAAGCGTAACAGACGCTTTTGTTATGTTGATGCAAAGATAAATTAAATTTTGATTCTCTGCAAAAAACGAGAGTTGAAAACACACGAAAAAGGCCCGGCTTTTTGGGCCGGGCCTGCAGAGGAACGTCGTTCGGGACGTCAGCGTACTATTTCTTTTGTTACAACCGTACCGCGTTTTACAATGTAGAGCCCGCTCGCGGGTTTGTCAACGCGAATGCCTTGAAGTGTATAGTATTCGGCAGCGGTTTCGGAGCTGTCGCCTTCAATGGCTGTAATGCCCTGTCCTTCTTTTACAATAACGGTGTTAGAGGGTTTGGATTTCTGTCCTTGGGCATTTTCGGCGGTTACAAAGAAGCTTACTTGCGAAGCTTCGGCCGGTGTGTTGAAGTTGTAGCTTGTTACATTGCCAACCGAAACAGCGTCCATTACAGTGGCGTTTGTGCTTTTGCCATATTCTACAACAACATCGTCCACGGCAATATTGCCGAGAACTTTGGTGAATACAAAACGCACACGATTATAGTCGCCTTTGGGTTCGATTACGATTGTTTCATCGGTCATTTTATCAAATCCGCTCACTTCTTCTATCAGAGCCCAGTCGGTACCATTGGTTGAACCTTCCACTGCAAGTGTGTTTGTTGCGGCGGCATTTGCTCCGCGTGCCCAGAAGCTTATTTTGCTGATGTTGCCACTGAATTCGGGAGATGCAAGGGTGTAGCCTGTTTTGTTGAATTTCAAGGAGGGAGCAGCCTCGCCGAAGAAACCTGTTGAAGACGTTTTGTATATATCGGATGTGCTGCCGCTCCAAGTCCATCCGGCGGGAAGAGAGAGGGTGTTGCCCGAACCGCAGTTTACGGTTTGCTGCTGAGGCTCGCTGCCTGTTACTGTGTTTACGGTCAACAGATAGTTTGTGGCACCTTCAAGAGCTTTCCAAGTGAGGAGGCTGTTGCCGTTGCTCATGAACGACTGAAGCGCCATGGGAGCGGAATATTCAAAACTTACAGCAGGCGAAGTTGTGGAACCTGCGCCCGAGAATTCAGACACATTTTTGCCTCGGGTGGCGCGTACGCGTGCAAAGTACTCGGTATTACCCTGTATTCCGGCGACGGTGTAGCTTGTAACGTTGCCGGTTTCGTAAGTTCCGAATATTTCTTCAATATCGCCGTTTCGGGTGAATATCTGCAGTTCATAGCCGGTAGCCATGTCTACTGCAGCCCATGTTGCGGTGAGTTCTCCTTGCGCGTTTGCACTGAGTGCGGGCGCTGCGGGAGTGGCGAGGTCCACAAATCCGCCGGCAACGTCAAACGAAACAGTGCCGTCGGCATTTTCGGTGATATCGGTAAGAGGGAGTTCTATAGCCTTGTTGCTCCAGTCCTTGAATGCGGGAGTTGTGCTTGCTGTGAAGCTTGTAACATTTTTTGTGCCGGGGAAAGGCATGCCTGCCATGGCGGTCATATCGAGATAACCCGAGCTTGTTGTATAACGCTTGGCATTGTTTGCCTCGATGAGGTCGACATACTGGTGCGAGCTGTTCACGTTTACTTCGTTGGAATCCCAAACCGACTGAACAAAATCCACATGCCATATCAGCATGCCGTGGCCGGGAAGATATGTGTCCCAACCTTCGTTCTGGCGGTTTTCAATAAGGAAAAATTCCTTGGGGCTGCTTGTTGCCACATGATATGCGATATTGTCCTTGTGAAGAGGAGTGAGGGTTATGGATGCGGCACCGTCCAGTTCAACGGTTTCCATCCATCCGAGTGCGTTTCGTTCGTACGACGACATGTTGGGCGGGGTGCGTCCGTCGTTGTTGTAGCTGCCGTAGTCCATTACGCTCCACATGCCGGGAGTGCATTCAACTTCGTAGTTGATGTCGTAAAGGTCGGGAAGTCCCATTACGTGTGAGAATTCGTGGCAAATGTTGCCGATTCCGTCGGGAACATTGTCGGGGCCTATTTCGTTGGAACATGCGTATCCGTAGAGCTGTTTCCCGTTGTACATGAGTTCGCCGTACGAATCGGGAATTTCCCAGGAGTGAGGCCAAACGGATTCGGCGACATCGGAACTTGCCTCGCCTACGCCGGCATAGATGAGATAAATGTTATCGATTTTGCCGTCGTTGTCGTAATCGTATTTGGAGAAGTCTACCGACGACTTGAGAATATCCATTGCGTGGATGAGCATCTGCTCGGGGTACTCGTCTTCTTCGTAGTAGCCCACATTGCCGCCGTAGTATTTGCGGTTATTGGGGAGGGTTACAGGACCAAGAAGGTCGAAAGTGACATCGAACTGGCCGTGCGACTGGTCGAGGAAGTAGTCGCGTACCGAGCCGGTTGCGCCGTCGCTGCTGAAACCTTCCTGGTTGAGGAGGTTGTTGAAGTAGACAGAGGGATTTGAAACCGTGAATTTCACATCCTTGTATTCTACAAGAATAACGAGCCCGTGAACCTGTCCTTTACGGGGATAGTCGCCGGTGAACAGGCCCAGACCACTGAACTCTCCGTTGGCCTTGGCTGCAGGAAGAGCTTTTTTTGCACGGCGTGAGTTGTTGTTGCGTTTTGTAAAAGCTTTTGCAACATCGGTTTTGCTGTTGGAAGCAATAAAAGCTTTTGCTTCGGGGGTGCGCATGGATGCTTCGGCAGCTGCCATGGGGCTGAGAATGATGTTGTTGTCGGAGTCCAACCCGGCGTAGTGCAATACGCCTTGAGCATCCTTGAGCATCTGTACGCCATCGCGGCTTACATAGTGGTGCGAATGTTCGTCACCGACGAGCATTGCCTCTATCGTGCTCCCGTCGGGCTGCGTTACGGTGCGGAAAACTCGTTTGGCAGGCATGGCCGACATTGCCACCGTCAAAGCACCGAAACAACATAAGGTGAATAATTTTTTCATTTCTGTTGTGATAAATGGTAATATGGTTTTTTGCTGAGTTTTATTCAACGTTATCTTCGGTTTCGGCCAGTTCTGCCGGATGTTTCTCGAAGTACTGGTGGAGCATTTCCTCGATATTGAAATAGAAGCCCTCGGTTGTGTTGCTTTCGCGGCGTGTTACTTCAATGTAATCGAAATGCGGAGGCTCGAAGCGCTGGCTGTTAGCAGTTAGTCCCGACAGATTGAGGAAATCGTACTCGTGCTGAGGGAACACCACCATAAAAGCGCTGGAAGGGTCGGCGCCTGTTCCGGAGGCGGCAATCACCAGCAACAGATGATTGAGTTTATATTGCCAAATCTTGGCGAGGTCGAATTTGCCGTTTTTTTCGTAAACGTAAATACGGTTTGTGAGCTGGCGCAGGTCAATGGGATTGTCGTCGATAACCTGAAGGGCGTAGTCGAGCATTTTGAGCCTGTCGGCGCGAGTGCGGTTTTCCTTTGCGTAGATAGGCAGCAGCTCGCCTAAAAGTTCTTTGTTGGGAGCGTCGCGATAGGGGTCGTAATCTTCCTGGAACATTGTTCCGTAGTAAAAATACTGGAAGTCGACGGGTGTCATGGTCGTGTCGTTGGCCATGAACGCTTTAAGGAGTTTGGGATAATAATATTTCGAGGACGGGTCAACCGATTCCACGGCTATTTTTTTCAAATCGGGAGGCCCGAGTTCGGTTCGTGCGTTGCTTTTGGCCGAAGAAGATATAAAGAAGGCCGAAAGTGCCAGACACAGTAATGTAATCTTTTTCATCTGCGGAGTAAGTTCTTAGCAAAAGGCCGCAATTACAAGTGCCGCCATTACACATGTAAGCACATCGGGAAGACCTTTTGCCGCAAGGTATTGTACGAATTGGGAAGAAGCAACCGGAAAGCGCGGGCTTGCCGGAGTGCGCATATAGGCAAGAGCGCCGAGGAATGCGCCCAGACAAGCGCCCAAGGTTGCTGTGGCGGCTGTTATTGCAAGTCCTGCAATAGTTCCCGTGAGAGTTCCTCCGGCAACGTAGGCGTGTCCGTGGCTTGTGCCCGTGAGCGCTTTGGGGTGCAGAAAGTTGATGCCTGTGGCCAAAGCAGAGGCTACAGCCCAAAATGCGAGCAGGCTGCCTGTAATACCTGTGGAGGGAGCGAAATAGCTGAGCAGCAGTGCAATGAATGCTACAGGCACAGAGGGAAAGCGCGGTACGAAACTGCCTCCTACGGCTATTCCTGCCAAAAAGAGTGATATCAAGGGAAGAATTGTGGCGGTCATAACAGAGCAAAGATACTAAATGTAAGGCAAGGTTAGTTGGGAGTAGTGGCTAATTTTGCAAAATTTCACTAAGTTTAAGAATCAACGGACGTTTTGTTGCCGCGTTGGCTCACAATATGTATTTTCGCTCGTATGTAAGCAAAAGAAGCGACCTCCCGCAAAGGGGAGGCCGCGCAAAATGTGTGTTATGCTTAGTAGAGAGAGTAATTTCTTACTTTACAAGCACTTTGGTAACGGTGTTGCCTACACGCTTGATGAAGAGACCGTTTTCGGGGTTGGCAACGCGAACACCCTGAAGGTTGAAGTATTCGGTAGCTGCGTTCTGGTCGGCGATGATTTCGCTTACGCCACCCTGCCAGTCGATGATTGTGGGATAAACGGTAACTTCAGCGTCTTTGCGGGGACCGTTTACAAGGTTAAGTTTGAGAGTACCGGTGTAGTCTTCGCTCATAACACCGTTTACAGAGTTGTTGTAGTTCCAGGGAAGGGGTTCGTCGAAGGGAATTACTTCGTCGCCTGCAGAGTAGTTGATGGCATCCCAGTCGGCATCGGCAATTTTGAATTCGGTACCTGCGGGAATCATGTGAGCTTCATCGCAGTCGAAGTAATAGATAACACCGTCGGTTGTGGTCATCTGCCAGTCTTCGGGAGAACCCCATTCGTTCATACCGCCACGAACATAAACAGCGGTGAAGCCGGTGGGTTCGGGAGTGGTGGTGGTAACGGTAATGGTAGAGAGGTCGGCGGGAATTACAATTGTGTATTCACCTTTCCAGGGAAGATTGTTGTTTTCGTATCCGTTGATAGTGGTGGCGCAGGGTTTGCCGAGGTTGGCTTTGTCGCTGAGTTCGGCAGCGTAGAGAGCGTAGGTGTTGAATTCGTCCCATCCGTCGGCAGAACCAACAGTAGAAACTTTGAACTGGGTGAGGTCGTTGATGGTTACGGTGTAGTTGCCGTTTGCAAGAGCAACTTCCAAGTCAACACCGAGATCCCAGGAGAGGCCTTCGCCGGCGCCTTTGAAGTAGAGTGACTGAGCGCTTGCGCTGAAAGCGATAGCAGCAAGAGCAATAGCAGAGTAAAGCTTTTTCATGTAAATAGTTTTGGTTATTAAAAGAATAAGAGTATGATGTACGTTCGCTTAAACGGCAAACGTGCTGCAAATTTAGCTAATTTTTTGTGTAATAAAAATTTTTTGGAATAAAAATCAACGAAATAAACAAAAAAAAGCGCCGCTTTTCGGGAAGCGGCGCTTGTAAAACAGTGTTTTGCGTTTATTTCTTGATGAGTTTAACGCAGTTGGGGAATACGTTGAAGTAGAGTTCGATGTCGTATTTGCCGGCTTCGGTAACAGTGAAGTTGCCGCCGTTTTCAACAACATTGTCGAAAGTACCGCCGTAGCTGATGTCCCATGCGTGGTTAACGCAGAACTTGAATTCTCCGGCAGGGAGATCCTGATCTTTGAGGGTCCAAACCTCGAAACGGGAATCGGGGGTGAGGTCGGGAGCGGTTTCGGTGTTCCAGTCGTTGAATTCACCGATTGCGCTGATTACGGGAATGGGAGTTGCGCTCCATGTAAGTGTAATTACATTTGCCTGTACCAGGTAGAGACCGGTGGTGGGAACGCGCATCATGGCGGTTGATGTTACATCGTAAATCATTTTGCCCGAGAGTACGCCGTTTGCACCAACTTCGTTGTCGTCGCCGTCGGGACGGAAGCTTACACCCTTGGTGCTTGCCTGTCCGGTGAACCAGAAGCGGCTGGCAAGACGCATTGTACCGGTGTAGTTGATGTAGTTGTTTGTGGTAAGGCGCATGATTTTGTCGAAGTTCGTTGTGGACGAACCCATGCCGGGAACCCAAAGATATTCGTAAGCGGGAGCTACTTCATATTTGCGGGTTTCCATGTTGATTGAAATGGTGTAGGGTCCTTCCTGACGGATTTCGCCGGGCATGTTCTGCGCTTCGGGAGCAGGCAGAAGGTTGCCGCTTGTGCTGCTGTCGCCGGTAACGGCACCAAAGGCGTCGGCCCAGGTGTTGTTGTCGTAGCCGCTCACGGGAACAACTTTCCACTGATAGCCGTCGGCAGAGTCGGCAAGGTCGGCGCTAACGTCGATTTTAACGGTAAATTCGGGGTTGTCGTAGGGGTTGCCTGCATTTACCTGTTCAAAGCGGATACCTTTGCGGATATCCCAGTCGCAGAAGTTGCCGACGAGGTAGTAACCGGTTTCGATTACATTTTCCTGAGGCAGGGGAAGCACATTGTAGATTCCGTTGTAGTAGTATACATCGGGACCGCCGATGCGAACTTCGGATGTTCCGTTTACTGCATATGCGGGAATGCGTACATAGAGGTCTTTTGCAACGAGGTCCTTGCTCACAAGTTCGTTGAAGGCCATTTGCATTTCGGTAACGGGCATGGATACAATGCCGTTTTCGCCGGGTGTGCAGTTAATGGTCTTGGAAGGTGTGAATTCGGAGTTTGCCGACATTTCAACCTGGAACTGGAGTGTATAGCCTTCGGGCAGCTCGGGGGAGCTTACGGAGAAAATCTCCACAGGCACGCCTTCCGACTGCAGTTCGGGCAGGTTTATAGTGCCGTCGACAAGGTTGGTCACCTTAAGGTCGGCATTATTGAACACCGGTTCGGCAGGATTGCTTTGAGCCGGAGGGTTGGGCAGGGTGTACTCGTCGCAGGCCGTAGCCAGAGCAGCGGTTGCCGCGAGGGCTAATATTTGATAAAATTTCATATCGTATTGGCTGTTTGGAGTTTATTATTGCGCGGGAGCGGTTATGGTGATTTTGGGATTTGCAGAGTCGCTGAGGTCTACAAAGAATTCGAGCTTGCCGGTGTAGTTGGGGAACTGGAAGCTGTCCTTGGTAGATGCGAGAGCGTGCTCAAGGGTGGTGCCGGCAATGAAGTCGGGGAATTCCACGGGAGTGTCGGAGTCGGTACCGCCGGCACAGCCGAGTGAGTTTTCATCCCAGCTTCCAAGAGCGGTGTAGAAACGGAAGATACAGCCTTCGGCAACGTTGGTGGGCTGGAAGTCGATGGTTCCGTAGTATTTGTTGGAACCTATTTCGTCTTCTTTTTCCGAGAGCTGATAGGGCTCGAGTTCTTCGAGTTTCGATTCGAGCGGGTCGATCCAAGTGCCGACGTAGTTACCGATACACCAGATAACAGCGGGGATAGGCAGTGCGAGATAACTCTGTACGCGGTTGAGCGACACAACATTTTTGGTGGTAACATAGCTGCCTTCAATCTGGTCGATGAAAGCGGAACCGCGGAAGTAAACAACCTGGGGACCGAGGTCTTTGTAATCCTCTTCGGTTTCAACACCGTGGAGGGCGCAGAGAGCCATGGCAAGGTCGTTGTCCTTGAGGGTCATGTTCGAGAGAGTTCCCGAGCCGGTGGGAATGAGAGTGCGGAACTCGGCGAAATCGGGGGTGAGGGAAACTTCGGCACGATACTGGGTAATGGCCGAGAAGCCGTAGTCGGGCTGTCCGCTCAGAGTGAGGGTGAAGGTTCCTTCGGGAGTGAGTTCGTAGTACTCGTTCTGGAATGCCGGAGTGTAGATGGAGAAGTCCGAAGCATCCGGTTCGTGATATTTGGGGTCGGTCACGTCGTCGCTGCATGCGCTCATGGCGAACATTGCAGTGAATGCGGCGAATGCCGGAAATAATTTAGCGAATTTCATATGTATTAACAATGAATGGCGTGTTAGACATTAATAACCGGGATTCTGACCAACGGTGGCAGTGTACTGGTAGGGAATGTTGTAGAGGTTGCGGAAGCTTTCGATAGAAGCACCTTCCATTACGCCGCCCTTCCAGGACCATACGTAGCTGTCGCCGGTATATTTGCCGAAGCGGATGAGGTCCTGACGACGGTGTCCCTCCATGTAGAGCTCAACCATGCGTTCGTGGAGAATAGCCTGGTCGGAAAGTCCGGCAATGGGATCCATGCCCGAACGTGCGCGAACCTTGTTGAGGTAGCTCAAACCGTCGCATTCAACACCGTGAAGCTGGCATTCGGCAAGCATGAGGTAGGTGTCGGCAAGGCGGAACAGAGGATAGTCGGTATTGGACATCGCTGTACCGTTGTTGTTGTCGCCGGCTTCGTTGAAGTAGTCTTCCTCGGTGGTGTTGGTGTACTTGATGAGCATGTAGCCGCAGGAGTTCTTGTCGTAGGAGGCAAGGTCGGTGAGTTCTTCCTGGAAAGTACCTTCGTAGATAAGACGGCGGTTGTCGCCTTTGAGGGCTTTGGAGAGCTCGGGACGCAGACGGATACCAGACCAGGGGGTGTCGCCGCTGTTGAGGCGGGTGAGCACGTCGGCGGGAACCGATTCAACCCATGCAGCGCAAGTGAGGTAGGTAGTGCCGCCCCATGTTGTGTAACGACCCTGGAGCTGGGGAACAGCCCAAAGGATTTCGCCGTAGTTGCCGGTCATTTCCTTGGAGGCAACATAGCGGTCGTTGCTTGCGCAGAAAAGATACTTGTACTCGGGGGCGAGTTCAAGACCGGTGCTCAGCACCTGTTTGCAGGCAGCGGCGCATTCGCTCCACATGGCAGTGCCGGTGTATACTTCGGCATTGAGGTAAAGCTTGGCAAGCAGCATGTAGCCGGCTTCGCGGCAAACGCGGCCGTAGTCCTGCTGAGCTGCGGGACGTACGTCGGGCAGAGCAGCCTTGAGGTCGGCGACAACGGCATCGAAAAGCTGCTGACGGTCGTAAGTGGGAGGAATTGCACCTGTAACGGAGTTTTCGTCAATCCAGGGGCCGCGGCCGAAGAGGTCGATCATGCACCAGTAAGCGTAGGCGCGGATGAGACGCGATTCGGCGATACGTGCGGTAACTTCTTCTTCGGTGTAGAAAGCGGCGCCGCGTTCTTTCATGTCGCGGATGTACTCCGAGCACATCTTGGCCATGAAGAATTCACGGGAGAATGCTGCATATACCCATTCGTTGTTGTTCGACCAGGTGTTGAAGTTGAGAGTGTTGTAACCGGGGTCGTTCCATTTCTGGGAAATAATACATTCGTCGGCGGTCACTTCCTGAAGGTTGAAGTGCGAGCGGGTGAACGAACCTGCGCCGCCGTCGGAAGTTACAACGAGGTCGGAGGTGTCGTCGAGGAAGTTCCAGTAGATACGGGCCAGATATCCGTCCCATTCTTCCTGGGTTGTGAGTTCAAGCTTTGTGTTGGGGTCGTTAGGCTCCATGTTGAGGTCGTCGACGCAGGAAGTGCCGGCGAAAGCAACAAGAGTCATCATGCCACAAGCGATATATTTGTTGAATTTCATATTTTGATAGAAGATGAGCTGTTAAACCTTAGAAGTTGGCAACGAGGCCGATTGAGTAGGTTGTCGGGCGGGGATATACGCTGGCGTCGATGCCCTGGAATGCTGTAAGCTCGGGGTCGAGACCTTTGTATTTGGTGATTACGAAGGGGTTCTGAACCGCACCGTAGAGGCGGAGGTTGAGTTTGGCGGCGCCAATCTTATCCCATGTGTAACCGAGGGTAATGTTGTCGCAACGTACGAACGAGGTGTTCTGTACCCAGTAGCTGGACAGCAGAAGTTCCGATGTACGGGTCTGTTCGAACAGGAAGGTGTTGTTCATGAGGTTGCTCAGAGGAGCGGTGGCAGTGCGCGAAACGAAGCTTGCGTCGCACTGGTTCTTGTTGTAAGCCCAGCCGCCGAATGCACCGCGGAACACGAAACCGAGGTCCCAGTTCTTCCAGTTGAAGGTGTTGGACCATGCTGCGGTGATGTCGGGGTTCACGTGGTGGTAGTCGATAAGGTCGGAGCTGTTGATTACGCCGTCGGCGTTCTGGTCAACATAGCAGCCTTCGATGGGGTTTCCGTTCTGGTCGTAAACCTGTTCGTAAACATAGAAGGTGAACGCGGGTTTGCCAACTTCGTGTTTCTGAACGGTAAGACCGTTGTCGATACCGCCGGTGGTGTTGTTTGCGCCTTCGGCAAGACGGGTAATTTTGTTCTTGTTCCAGGCAAGGTTAAGATTCGAGGTCCAGGTGAAGTCCTGAGTAACAACAGGCTTGGTGTTGATGTTGAACTCGATACCGGTGTTGCGGAGGTCGCCGAGGTTGAGCCAGCCCTGGTTACCGATATTGGAACCTGCGGGATAGTCGGCATATACAAGGAGGTCGCTGGTATTGCGGATGTAGAATTCGAGGCTACCGTTGATACGGTTGTTGAGCATTCCGAAGTCAACACCTACGTTCCAGGTGTGGGTAGTTTCCCATTTGAGCGATGCGTTGTAATCCTTGGGCCAAACGGTGTTCACATACTGTCCGTTGATGGGGTAAGTGGGGTTGTCGCCAATGGAGTTGTTGTACACGGGGAGGTAGGGGAAGTAGTCGGAGTCGTTAAGGTCCTGCTGGCCGGTAGCACCGTAGCTTGCGCGAACCTTGAGTTCATTGAGCCAGCTGCGGGTGTTTTCCATAAACGATTCCTGGCTGATGCGCCATCCGAGCGAGCCCGAGGGGAAAGTACCCCAGCGGTTGTCTTTACCGAAACGGCTGGTACCGTCGCGACGAACGGTAGCGGTGAGCAGGTAGCGATCTTTAAATGTGTAGTTTACACGGCCAAAGAACGATACGAGCTGGTGACGGTTTGCATAGTAGCTTGTGGGACCGTACTGATACCAGGCGAACTGACGGAGGAAATCGTTGGGAGTGCCGTCGGAGTTAACAGCATAGGCAATAGCGGGGTCAACGTAGCTCCAGCTGCGGCCGTGGTTGTTGAAGCGCTGCCAGGAGTAACCTGCGGTTACGTCGAGCGACGACTGGATTGCGCTGAAGTCCTTGTTATAGTTAAGGTAGAAGTCCAAAAGAAGCGAGTAACGTTTCTGGCGGCTCTGGTACATGTTGGTGTAACCGCTCTTTTCGTTGATTGTTGTGCCGTCCTCTGCATAGTAGGCAAAACCGTCGAGCCATGCCTGGGGAGAGTAGGGATTGTGTACGCTTTTGCTGCTGCCGTAGCTGAAATCGTAGCCAAGGTTGAGGTTGGCGCGGAGTTCACGCAGGAAAGGCATCTTGAGGTCGAACTGTGCGTTACCAACGCTCTGGTATACACGACCCTTGTTGTACATGTCGTAGATAGGAGCAATGGGGTTGGTAGCGTAGAGGGTGGAGATTTCGGAACCTGCCGATTCGGGGCTGGCAATCATACCGCCGCCTACATAGCTTGTCCAGTTGCCGAATACGTTGGGCGAGTGGATGGGCAGGGTGGGGTTGAAGGCTGTTGCGCCGCCAAGGGTGCCGCGGTCCCAGTTGTTGTTGATAACGGCGCCTTTAACGTTGAGGTTTACGCTCAGAAGGTCGTCGAAGAACTTGGGAGTGAGGTTAATGCTGGCACCGATGCGTTCGTTGTCCGATTCCTTGATAATACCTTCGGTATCGGTGTAGTTGACAGCCACGCGGTAGGGGAGGATACCGGCAGTACCGCCGACGCTCAGGCTGTAGTCCTGGCTGAAAGAGGTGCGGAGCACTTCGCGCTGCCAGTCGGTGTTGGCGGTGCCGAGGGCTGCTGCCTGGGGAGAATCGGCGCCGTAGCGGCCTACAACATATTTGCGGAAGGTGTCGCCGTCCATCATGTCGAGGTAGTTGCGGGCGTTGGCAACATAGAAGTTGGCGGCGAAGTTAACCTGCGGACGTCCCGATTTACCGGTTTTGGTTGTAATAATGATAACACCGTTGGATGCACGAGAACCGAAGATTGCGGTAGCCGAAGCGTCCTTGAGAATTGTCATTGACTCGATGTTCTCGGGGCTTACGAGGCTGAGCACGTTGGCCGAGCCGGTAACGCCGCGGTTGTTCATGGGCACACCGTCGATAACAACCAGAGGGTCGTTGGAGGCGTTGAGCGATGCACCGCCGCGAATCTGGATTGATGCGCCTTCCGAGGGGTTACCACCTTTTTTGGATACTACCACACCGGGGCTTGCGCCAACAAGGAGGTCCTGGGCTGTCGAGGCCAGGCCGGCTTCGATGTCGGTGGGCTTTACAACGCCAACGGCACCTGTAGCATCCGATTTTTTAACAACACCGTAACCTACTACAACGAGTTCGTTCATGGCAACGGAGTTGGTTTTGAGGTGAACGGTAATGTTTGTGCGGCCGTTCACGGCAATTTCCTGCGGGTCGCAGCCTACATAGGAAATTTCCAGAATTGCGTTGGGCGCTACCTGAATCGAGAAGTTACCGTCGAAGTCGGTAGCCACGCCGTGTGAGGAGCCTTTAGGCTTTACACTTGCGCCGATGGCGGGTTCGCCTTCGGGCTCATACACAGTACCTGTAACTGTGATGTTCTGCGCTAAAGCCGGGAAGCTGAGACACAGCACCAATAGGAGCGTCATCCAAGCTTTCCGCGTCATTTGATGACAAATGTTCTTCATGCAAGGGGTGTTTTAAGTTAAACTTTATATTAATGTATATTTTGATATTTTTCACGCTGTTACAACACGATGACAAAGCTCCCCCTTTCGAGGAGCGCCTGCATTGCTTATGCCGGGGCTTGTTGTGTTTTCCATGTTGTTAAGCGGCTGTGGTACAGATTGTTTGCCGCTCGAGAATAAGTGAAGTATTTTATTGATGTACGGTTTTTTGTGCGTACGAATTTTGGCCATGAGTACGGCCTGCTGTTCTTTGCAGCCGCAAATTAAGTTATTTTTCCGCTAAGTTCCGCTTAAAAAATATATGTTTTACAGCAACATACGAAACTTTAACATATTTAACTTAACGCGACCGCAATTTTAACAGTCAGGAGAGCGTGGTTTTCTATTTCAGTTTGCCCAGGGCGTCCGAGATGCGACGGAAGGCTTCGGTAAGATTTTCGTCGGATGTGGCGTAGCTCAGGCGGATATAACCCGGAGCGGCAAAAGCATTGCCGTCAACTGTGGCCACAAGTGCCTCTTCAAGCAGGTACATGGCAAGGTCGCCCGAGTTTTCTATTTTTTTGCCGGCAGGAGTGCTCAGGCCGATAAAGGCGCTCACTTCGGGCAGCAGATAGAAAGCGCCCTGAGGCTCGTTCACCTTAAGCCCGGGAATTTCGCGGGCAAGACGAACAACAAGGTCGCGACGGCGTTGGAATGCCTTGCGCATTTCCTCAACACAGTCCTGCGGGCCGGTATAGGCGGCTTCGGCGGCTTTCTGTGCAATCGACGACGCTCCCGAGGTATACTGACCCTGCAGCTTGCTCACAGCCTTGGCAATTTCAACCGGAGCGGCGCAGTAGCCTATACGCCAGCCCGTCATGGCATAGGCCTTGCTCACGCCGTTGATAATTACGGTGCGGTCGGCTATTTCGGCGAACGAGCCCAGCGAAACAAAGTCGCCGCCGGTATATATAAT
Source organism: uncultured Porphyromonadaceae bacterium (assembly GCA_947175425.1). Classification (GTDB taxonomy): domain Bacteria; phylum Bacteroidota; class Bacteroidia; order Bacteroidales; family Muribaculaceae; genus CAG-873. The sequence goes on along the minus strand of CAMWMR010000012.1, from coordinate 17,711 downwards.
GTGTTCGTAAATTTCGTCGGCAATCACAAGCACCTGCTCGTGTCGGGCAAGCACATCCACAATAGCCTGCAGCTCCTCGCGGGAGTAAACGCTGCCGGTGGGGTTGCTTGGCGAGCAAAGCAATATTGCTCGTGTGCGGGGGGTGATTGCGTTTTCAAGCTGCTCGGCCGAAAGCTTGAAATCGCTCTCGAGGCCGGTGGGAATCTCAACAACCGTTCCCTCGGCAAGTTTCACCATTTCCATGTAGCTCACCCATGCCGGCGTGGGAATAATAACTTCGTCGCCGGGAGCCACCGTGGCCATTATCACATTGCACAATGCATGTTTGGCGCCGTTGCCCACAACAATCTGCTCGGGAGCGAAGCTCAGGCGGTTCTCGCGCGAGAGTTTGTCCGATATGGCTTTGCGCAGGCTCATATAGCCCGGAACAGGGCTGTAGAAGCTGAAGTTGTCCTCAATTGCCTTAATGGCGGCGTCCTTTATATGGCGAGGAGTGTTGAAATCCGGCTCACCTACAGACAGATTGATAACATCGGCTCCCTGAGCCTTGAGTTCGGCGCTTTTCTGCGACATGGCGAGGGTCTGCGATACCGCAAGAGCCCGCACGCGGGGTGATATGCTTTGCATTTTGGAATATGATGTATATTTTCTGCAAAAATATATATTTTTACACGAACTTCAAAATTTACATTTAAAGCTTTTCAATGCTTTTCAGAACCGTCATGGGAATCATGGAGGCGGCGATTATTACAAACGGTGTTTCCGTGGCGCACGTAAGCAGCGGAGCAAAAAGGGCAAAAAGCAGCAGCATGCCGCTCCACACAAGGCCTGTGGCACGGTTTTTGCCTGCAATGTACCACAGCAGAGGCCACAGCGGGCACAGCACCACGAAATTCCAGTTCCACGCCCCGCCAATGTGATTGGGCATATAAGTTATGAATACAAGGAACAGGCCGGCAAGCGTAAGCGGTAAAATGCTTGCCCATTCAAGAACAATGCGCAATGTGCGTGCACGCCGCAGGGCGCGCAGAACTGCGGCACTCAGCGGCAGTATGGCAAAAAGCAAGGCCGCTCCAACCGGCGTAACAGGCTGCGGAACATCTTCATGTTCAGGTTCAAAAAGCACTTCCACATCGCTCACAAGCGGAACCGATGTTCCATTGCCCTCCAAAACAATATCGGCATAGTCGTCCGCGAATGCTAACGGCCCGTGTCGGGTAATGAAACCGTCGGTTACATCGCAATCAATTCCAAGTGCGTTTTCAATTATAAGAGCACTCCAGGGGGAACGCTCGCCAACATAACGTTCAAGATATGCAGCATTGGCTTCTTTATAATGATAATCGGTACTTGCGCCCACTCCAAGAGGTGCGCAGGCTCGGTTTATTGCCGTCAGAACCTGCGACATGCAATCTTTGCGGCGGATATTGAAACGTCCCTCGCCCGTAACAAGCATTTCATCCAGTGTCCGCCACAGCTCCTGCTTTTGCTGCGGTGTAAGATTCAGCGTGTAGGCTATTACACCGCGCCCTTCTTTGCGGAACTGCTCAAGATACTCGTCTGTAGGTTTTGCAACCATTTTTCCGTGAGCCTCCCCTATAAACTGCCCGAGCATGCCACCTTGCATATCGGTTTCAAAACTGAAAACATAGTCCAGCCCGTGGGTAGGGCAGCTCATGTGAAGGGCCGCATGTCCGGGACTTTGATACACCTCCTTGCCCGGACTTGTAATTAGCATGCGGGCTGTTACAAACGATGAATCCTCCGGTTCGGCTGCAAAAAGCTTGCAGGCCGGGTTGAGCAGAAGTGACAGAAAAATTATAATATATCGGTACATAAAGGCGTATGTGTCATTTTATCACAAAGTTACGGCATAGTTGTCGCTAAATCCAACAAGCTCTTGTTAAAAAACAAAAAACCGGCGTTTCCATCGCGGAAACGCCGGGCGTCATGAAGAAAGTTATTGTTTGTTAATCGTTATCGTGCAAGTGTTTTAACGCCGTTCACAATGTATATATTGCCGGGAATCATGCGTTCCACGCGGCGTCCGTAAAGGTCGTAAATGCCCTCGCGAACCGGAGCTTCGGGTTTTACAATAATATTGTCGATGCCGGCGGCTTCGTTCTCGTTGATAATGCGGAACGGCGCACCTTGCAGCGAAGCCGAGGGAAGCTTGCTCAAATCAAGATAGGCTCGGTTGGGGCGCAGCGACATTTCGGTAACCTCATTGGGATTCTCAACCCAGAATTTATATCCGGTCGGCTGCTTGTAGAATCCTACGCGGCCTTCGGCATTCACGCTGAAAATGCGGTGCTTGGAGGCGTCGTATTTGTCGGGCATATAATTCTCTACATCGGTCCAGTCCGGTGCGGGAACTCCGCTGAGCAGATTGTAGGTTCCGCTCAGCAGGTTGCCCTCGGCAACAGTGGCGTCAATGCGTTCGTCATCGGGAAAGAGGGGAATGAGGCGGTTCTGCGGCGCGAGAGGTTTCTTTTTGGTAAGATCGAAGAACTCCGATGTGTCGGTCCATTGGCGGCATTTGAGCAACACGGGTGTAGCGGCAGGTACAATGCCGTTTTCAATGCGCGAGAGCACAAGCAGGTTTTCCTCGCCGTCGGTTTTGAACTCATTTATAATATATGCTTCCACACCGTCGGGCTCATAGCATTCAAAGGGGAACGAGGCGTACATGGATGTCCAGTAACCTCCGTCGTAGTACATTTTCTCCGTAGGGCAGGCGCCGAACCAAAAACGGTCGGCATTTTCTTCATCAATAGGCTGGAGGGTACAGTTCGAGTTAAAGTCGTCGGATGTATCTTTCCCTATTTTGACAACGTCGTTATGTTTATTGATGTTGCTGTCCCAAAGGGTTTTTATAGTTACAATCGAGGCTACAAGTTTGTAGTGTCCCGATTGAGCCGCCCATCTTAAGGATACAGTTGGAGTGCTAAAAATCGCGGTAAATTTTATAACATCGAATAAAGAGATTCCCTGAGCTGTCATGGATACTTTATCCAGAACAGTGTTCCCTACTTTGTATGTTTGGCTGTTGCTTGAGTTTAAAGTACCTTCCATATATAAAATAGCGGCGGGATCATCGTAAAAGTTGCGGTTAAGCGCCTTGCTGTCGTCACGACCAATCGAGTGCCCTAAGGGGTTCTTTATATTTGTGATGTCGGCGTGTACCGATTTGGCAGTTAATGTTGTTGTTGTTGTGCTAATACTTATAGTGGCATTACCGGATACACGTAACGGAGCGTTGTAGCAACTGAGAACACGATAGTAGCCCCTTGCTTTTGTAACACGCGGGGTCATGCTGAACGAGCCTGTCAAAGCCATCACTTTCTCAGCTTTTATTGTAAAGCTCTGTTCCTTGGATATTAAATTGCCTTCCGAGTCGTAGCAGCCGTCAAAATCGAGGGCAAGGTCGGGAACGTATTCATTTCCTCCATATGTTGGCGGAGCGAATGTTACGGTTACGTCATCGCCTATTTTGTTGTCTTTTGGGCTTACGGTGACAGTTCCATTGTTTATTGTGGCAACAATGGCTATAGGACTTTCTTGAGAATATGCATCCGGTGCCGCGCATAGCGATATAGCTATTGCAGCGCCGAATAAAACAATACGTTTAGTGATGTTCATTCTTTGCGGTTAGTGATAATGGTATTAAAAATCGTGGAATATTTTAAGATAAACGTTTAAACACCACAAAGTTAGGGAATAGCCTCCAAAATACCCCCCCCGAATAGTTAAATAAAGTTAAACAAAATAAAAAACCGGCGTTTCCATCGCGGAAACGCCGGTCGTCATGAAGAAAGTTATTGTTTGTTAATCGTTATCGTGCAAGTGTTTTAACGCCGTTCACAATATAGATATTGCCGGGAATCATGCGTTCCACGCGCCGGCCGTAGAGGTCGTAAATACCCTCGCGCACTGCAGGCGCGGGTTTTACAATAATATTGTCGATACCTGCGGCTTCGTCCTCGCTTACAATGCGGAACGAACTTGTGCGCGCTTCGGCGGGAATTGTCGTCAGGTCAAGATATGCCTTGTTGGCTCCAAGTTCCTGTGCGGTTCCGTCGGCATTGGCGGGCAATACGTAGAATCCTACTTCGTTATTTGCGTTGGCACTGAAAATTCGCATGGTTTCGGCATTGAACATTACGTGGCCAAGTTCCGCAGGAGTAGAAGTCTTTTCGGGTATTGATTTGTTAAGCTGGAATTCGCCTTTAAGGATGTTACCCTCGGCAACGGTGTTGTCAATGCTTGCGTCATCGGGTTCAAGAGGAATAAGACGGTTTGCAGGCTCGGGCATGATACGGTTTTCAAAGTAATCGGTGGTATCGATAACTTTGGGGCACTTAAGCAGAACAGGTGTATAAGCAGGAACAATGCCGTTTTCAATACGCTTGAGCACTGCAGTGTTGCTTTCGCCGTCGAAAGTGTAGTCGCTTATAATATATGCTTCAACACCGTCGGGTTCATAGCAGCGGTAGGGGAACGAGGTGTACATGGATGTCCAGTAGCCGCCGTCGTAGAACATCTGTTCCGAAGGGAACGCGCCGAACCACCAGATATCGGCATATTCTTCGGTTATAGGTTCAAAGTGAAGATTTGTCTGTACACTTCCGTCGGCAGCTCCAACATAAAGTATATCACCGCCGGGGTTTCTTGAAGCATCTTCCGTAAATTTTAAGGCACCTACCGAATTGTAAATAACATGATATCCGGTATTATAGGACCATTTAAGGTTAATGGTCTGATCGATAAAATCGGTGGTCTTCTTGCCTTGACCCGAAAGAACTATATTTGTCATAACATCTTTATCTGCCGAGTAAGAAGCCGCACCGGAGGATTGTAATGTACCTGTCATGTAAATTATCTGGGCAGGATCATTATAAATATTGTTGACTTTCGATTTGTCGTATCCGTAACCGATGCCTTCCGGATTGCGGACATAATTTATGTCTCCCCACAGCTGTGTATCGCTTTTATAATTAATGCTGACTTCTCCGGCAATCCGCAGCCCGGCACTGAAACCGCTCATAACGCGGTAATACCCGCTGGCCTTAGTAACTGTGGACGGGTTGTCGTAAACCGGAGTGAGGGTCATTGCTTTTTCTACAGTGAGAGAAAAAGTTTTTTCGTAAGAAACAATATTACCGTCACCATCTTTCCAATGACGGAAAATAAAGTTGCGGTTGACTACGTTTACCGCTCCAATATTTGTCGCTTCGCAATCGTTCAATTGTGCACGGGTAGAAACCGTTACAACATCGCCGAGAACATTGTCGGGCTTGTCGATGCTTACAGTGCCAAGTGTGGTCGGAACAACTTTAAGCATTCCTTCCGGCCCGAATTCGCCGGTATATTCATTTGTTGTTGCAGTGGAACGTGAACCGGGTATGCTTCTTGTGAAATGCAGTTCGTTATTTACTATGTATCCATCGCGCTTCCATCCGTAGAACGTGTTTCCTTCTGCGGGCTGCGCATAGAGATGAAAAGTAAAAGTAGTGGGGGAATTGGCTCTTTCTGACTGGCTTACGGTTTCGGGCGCTTCTTGATACGCGGGCGAGCTGGTAGTGCTTTTACTCACGTATACAAGTCCGTTGCCGGTAGGTCCTGTCGAAGCTTTTACATTTGCGCCATAGGTATATGCTGCATAAGCCGGCAATGCACCTAACAGTGCTATTGCAAATAAAAATAGTTTTATAATGGTATTCATAATGATTATGGGGGAGAAACGGCCCGGCAGTCGATGCCGAGAGCCGGGCCGTTGGTGTTTAAACGTTTATCGTGTAAATGTTAGCGGGCAAAAGTTTTTACGCCGTTAACAATGTAGAAGTTGCCGGGCTGCATGTTGTTTACGCGGCGGCCGTAGAGGTCGAATATAACGGTTTCGGTTTCGACCTTGTCAACAACTATGTTCTCAACACCGGTCTGTGTGCTGCCTTGGGGAATGCCAAGGTAAATGCTGTTGGTGTTGGTTGTCTGGGGCAGTGCGTGGCCAAGGGGAGCCATAAGGAATGCCTCGTTGGCGCTTGCTCCGGTAGTTTTAATGGAGTACTTGCGGGCGTTGCGTTCCGCAGTTTCAACGTTAAGGCCGTAGATGGGACGGTCGTTTTCGTCGTAGTCGAAGCCGTAAACATTAAGGTTGTCGAGCGAAACGGGGAGGAGAGTTCCGCGGAACACTGCCTCGCTGTCGTCGGCGGCATAGGCTGCTTCAAGAGCCTGCGGACCGATTGCAGCCTCGCCGTCGGTTACGGGGAAGCTCGGCGCTACGGGAGTGATGTCGAGTGTGAAGTCGGGAGTAACGGTAGCGTAGTTCACGTTGAGCACAACTTCGGAATCGCTGGAAATAACAATGGCGGGAGTGAGCATGGGAAGCTCGTTGCCAATTGCCTCGATGTCGTAGTAGTAATGGATGTCGCCGCTTTCGAGGTTGGCATATTCCTTAACTTCACGCATACGTGCGGGAAGGCTGGAAAGATCCTGATAGGGGTCGAATTTTTCCATGATTTTACCAAAGTCGTCGAACTCGATTTCGTTGGTGAGAGTGTAGAACTTGCTGTCCGACTTAACGGGGAAGTCAAGATAAATGCTGTGGTAGTATCCTTCTTCCTGGCTGCGTTTTGCAATGTCGGCCGAGTAGTCGTGTGTGTCCTTTTCGTCCTTGGCTTCGAGGGCTTCGTTGGTCACATCGTGAACATATTGGTGTGTTGTTTTGAGAATAACGTAGTCGGCGGGATAGATATTCCACTTGTCGGCGTTGCCTACGTAGGCTGCGCCGGCGGTGCTTACAAAACCGAACTGGCCGTTGTCGGAGTAGTCGGTGCCCGAAGTTCCTTCGTTACCGCCGTTGCTGAGCAGACCTGCAATGAGGTATACGCGGCCGGGGTTAAGACGGGGAGCGTAGGCAAGCAGCTGTTCGGTGAAACGGTGTTCGCGGAGCAGTTTGCCGAGTTCGCGGATTTTTATGCCCTTAAGCTCGATGTCGGGGCAGCGCTCGGGATCGAGAAGCAGCAGTGCGTGGTATTTGAGCCATGCAAACAGCAGGTCTTTGTCGGCAAAAATACGTTCGTAGGTAACGTGGTACTGGATTGCGCCTTCAATTTCAACAGGTTCGTTCTTGTATTCGTCGGGAAGAACGTAACCGCAGCGTGCCATTTCGGCAATTTCGGCTTCGTCAAGATACTCGCCGCTGTTTATGCCGCGCTGTTCCAAGCCGTAACGCATGGCGGCAAAACCGGTTTCAAAGGCGTCCTTGTTGGAAATGCCGTCGCCGTGGGTGCCGTAGAGGTACCAGTCGCAAACAGCCTGCAGGTCGGGCACGTCGTAGTAGAGGCGTACGGTGCCGTTGTCGGAGGACTCAAGGTAGAGGTTGAGGTTGATGTTGTCGGCAACGTTCTCGATAAAGTCCTTTGTAAGCAGGGAAAGGTCGTAGTCGGGAGCGCCCGAAGCCTGTTTGTAGTTGTCGTTGAGGTAATCGCCCATGAACTGAATCATGAATTCAATGGCGGCGCGTCCTACGTTGATGTAACCGCGGTCGAAGCCTATTTTGGTAATGGCATGAGCCATTTGTTCAACGCCGTTGCTGTTGGAGTTCATGAGGTCGTCGAAGAACTGTTCCACGGTGTAGCCGGGTTCTCCCATTACATCCACGCCCTGCGAGCGGAGGTGTACAATGCGGAAAGCGTCCTGTCCGAGGAGGTTCTTGTCCTGTACGGCATTGATGTAAAATACCGAGCCGGGCTGGGTTTCGGCTGCGTCTATTGTCTGGTTGGGTGCAGCTGTGAAAGGTCCGGTAATCTGGACATAATTCTCGTTCCCGGCATTCTGGATGCGGTAGTAGCCGTCGAGAGCCACCTGCTGCGCCGAGACTGTGAAAGCCGTGCCCATTGCAAGAATAAGGCCGGTGTTGCGTAGAAGTTTTTTCATAAAAATTCTCTGCGTTAGATATTAATTGGTTGTTATAATGCGAATGAAAATAAAGTTGAAATTAACTTTAAAGGTTAGAAATTGTATTGAATCAAGAACTGTGTAAGCTTCGTGTTTTACGACGGTATATAACGGCAAGTTAGCAGATTAAGCGGATATATACTCTTGATTTCAGATTGCAAAATTACTATGCGGCGGCAAATTTTCCGACTTTTTAAGTGTTAAATAAACTAAAAATAAATTGTTAAATCTGCTAATACTGAGAACGTGACAAGTGTTAAAGGAAACAAAACCCCCGCAGGCACCTCCCTGCGCGGGTTTTGCTTTATTATGTGCTTTTTTAGTGCAGTTTTTTCCTGTCGATTTATAATACGATTTTCAAGGCATCTGTGCCAGCATTCGTTTCAATGCGCAAAATGTATACGCCCCTGAAGGACGATACATCGAGCATGCCGCCGGCACTCCCGCCGGCAAGACGCCCGGTCATGTCGTAGAGCGACAGCTCGGCGTCATCGGCGCCGGCAATGCGGATGCTCTCCCCTTCGCGTACTACAAGAGGACGGCTGTCCTCGGCTGTGACATTACGCACGCCCGACTGATAGTTCTTGTACGTAAAACCCGGTTCGGAAATTGTGAGCGAGCAGCTTGTGCCGCCGTCGGCTCCGTTGGAGGGCTCTATTTTAAAATAGGAGAACTGGAGGGGATAAACGCCGGTGTCGGTGAGATCCAGTACTTCGCCGAGGGGAAGCTCTATTGTACCGGCCTCGCCGATTTCGCCGGAAGAGGCTGTTACGAGGTTACGCGAATTGGCGGGTTTTACGCGTATGCCTACGCTTTTGAGCTTGCCGCCATTGGGGTCGACATATACCGAGAAGCCGTCGGGCAGACTGTATACCGCCATCGATTTGGTGAGAGTGACGCCGGCGGTGCGCGAGTTGGAGATTGTAAAGTTCATGGAGTAGCTTTCGTTGCCCTCCGATGTAAATGCAAAATCCGTGCCAAGTCCGGTTTTTGTTATTTTCCAGCCCTCGCCGCCGAAATCGGCATCAAGGGGCATTCGCGCTGCCGAGGCTATCTCTACGGCTACTTCGGCGCTTACCGAAACATTGCCGCGGGTGCCGGTAACGGTGGCGGTGCCGTTTTCAATGCCGCGGAACATTCCCGTTGCGGGGTCTATTTCAAGAATCGCGGGATTGTCGGTGCTCCATGTGAATGCGTTGTTGGCTACGGGCATATAGTCGGTTCCTACAAGTGCCTGCAACGTGAGACTCGTCTCGCGAACGGCATCCACAAGAATGTTTGTGTTCACCACTTCGGGAGCTATGTCGCCGTCGACGTAAACAGGAATAGTAGCTTCCATTTCGCCCAATGTGGCCTTTATTGCAAATGCGCCGCCTTCGACAGCGGTGAGCGACGTGCCGTTTATTTCAGCCTTGCCCTCGGGTGCGGAAAGTGTGAAGCCTTTCACATCGGTGTCGACGAGCTGCCCGTAGGCGTTGTAGCCGTAGATAACAGGCTCGAACGAACCGTACAGAGGCATTGTAAGCGCATGGCGCTCAAAGCGTATCGATGCCACTTTGGTATCGGCGGGAGCATCCATCACAAAGTAGAGGGCGTTGCCTACGGCGCGTTCTGCCCCGTCGCGCGGCTTGTTGATTATTCCCGCGTGCTTGCTCCACATGGCTGTAGATCCGCCCCCGTCGAGGTCGAGAGCGTCGTAGCACCCCAGAGCGGCCATAAGGTCGGCGCCTTCATAATAACTTACACCGGGGCTGTCGACGGTGGCCATAACCAGCTTGGAACGGTCCTGCGAGTAGCCGGTGAGGGTGCGGGGATATTGTGCCGACGGAGTGTTGATCCAGCGGATGGCCTCGGTGGTGACAACACCCTCCTTGAGAATGCGAACATCGCCGCCGATAACATCGGTGATGTCGGGCTTGAGATTGTCGAACGCCGGCAATGCCAGAATAATTTTTAGCTTTACAATGTCGCCCGCCTTGAGATTGTCGATGAACTCGTTGCTGTAGTCGGGTCCGCACGAAATTACAATGCCGTCCTGCGGAATAGCCATGCTTCCGGCCGTGCTCCATTCGCCTTCAACAGTGAATTTTGTGGTAGCGTTTATTTTCCACTGCGCGCCTTCGGCCATACGAAGCAGTATTTCACGGCCTCCGGCTGCTGTGGCGGTGTTGTCGCCCATATAGGAATTGTACACCATAAGCTCGTTGTTGCGGCGGGGATAGTTTACCGCCTGAGCCTTTACCTGTGTGTTGCCGTCGTTGCTCAGCAGTTTGTAGGTGAGGTCGGTGGCGTCGATCCACATGTTGTCCGAACCGATGATAAGGGCGTTCTCGCGACTTACTATGTCAATCATGTCGGGAGCGGCAATCTTGCCGTCAATAACACAGCTCATGTTGGGGTAACCTAAAATGGCGTTGCCGAACTCGTGCTGCGAGGCAAACGACGATGTTATGAAGAAGTCACCGTTTATACCCATAAGGTACTGGCGGCTGTCGGTTGTCTTGCGCGTTGCCATGGATGTCACCGATTCGGCGGTGAGGCAACGGTCTTTGCCTATTTCCACCCGCGGACGCACGGAACTGTTATAATCGGGCGCGTTTTTGTCGAGCGTCGACAGGGAAACGTTGAATGTGCGGTTCGACGATTTAAGTTGCAGTTGGGTGTAGGTAACGCCGGGAGCCACCGAGTAGTGGGCAAGTGTGTCGGCGCGGAATTCGGTACCTTGCAGGTTTATTGTTCCTGCTGCCTGCGCCGCTATGGCGGGAATAATGAGCAGGCCTGCTGTGAACAGATTTTTCATGGTGAAGAAAGGATAACTGTGTGTGGTATATTGAATAAGTTTACTCCGGACATGCGTCCGGAGTAAACTCTGTTATATGGTCGGGATCAGCGACGTTTGCGGTTGCCGGCGTTCTGATTGGCGCGCTGTGCGGCCTGTGCCTGGCGCTGAGCCTCTTCGAGGCGAGCCATCCATCCGCTTTTCTTTTTGGGCTTGCGGGCGTTGGCAAGGAGCTGCTCGCGAACCTTCTTTTCGTCGATTACATGACGGAAAATATAGGTCTGTATAATTGTGATGAGCAGCGACAGCAGATAGTAGTAGCTCAGGCCCGAAGCATAGTCGTTGAAGATGAACAGGAACATCACGGGCATAAAGTACTGCATCATTTTCATGCCCGGCATACCCTGGCTCTGCGGCTGGTTCTGCATGCTTATGCGCATGTAGAGTATGTTGATACCTGTCATGAGCAGACAGAACAGACTCACTTTGTCGCCGTAGAAAGGAATGCTGAACGGAAGCGAGAAAATGAAGTCGGGTGCCGAAAGGTCGTGTGCCCACAGGAACGACTGTCCGCGAAGCTCGATTGCCGAGGGGAAGAACGAGAACATGGCAATGAGCACCGGCATCTGCAGCATCAAAGGCAGACAGCCCGAGAAAGGACTTGCCCCGGCACGGCTGTAGAGTGCCATGGTTTCGGTGCTGCGTTTTGCCGCGTCCTCGGGTGCGGGATATTTATCGTTTATCTCCTTTATTTCAGGTGCAAGTACGCGCATTTTTGCCTGCGATTTGAAACTCTTGAATGTAAAGGGGAATATAATTATCTTTATAAAGATTGTGAGCAGCAGTATTATTATGCCGTAGTTTGTGAAGTAATGTCCCAGGAATGTGAACACCGGAATAATAATGAGAGTGTTGATCCAGCGGAATAGTCCCCAGCCCAGCGGAATAAGGCGGGTGAGCGACAGGCCTTCGTCATAGCCGAGTTTGTCGTCGAGGCTCGACAGCAACGGGTAGTCGTTGGGGCCGAGGTAGAAGTCGAAACGGGCGGCGGTACCGTCGGCAACGGTGTAGGGCAGCGACGCCGTCATACTCATATCCTTGAGGTACTCCGAGTTCTTGATAACTTCCGATTTCAGTTCGGCAGAGTTGAAGCAGTCGCGGGCAATAAGCACGCTGGAGAAGAACTGGTTTTTGAAAGCCACCCAGCGCAGACGTCCGTTCAGGCTCTTGGATTCGTCGCTGTTGGCGCTCATGTCGTCAACGCTTTCTCCTATATATTTATAGTATATGGCGCTGTTGCGTTCCTCGAAAGTGCGGCCAAGCTCGTTGCGCACCATTTTCTGTTTCCAGCCGAAATCCATGGTGGCGGTGTTGGCAGGAAGTACCGAACCCATGCCGCTCTGATATATTTCCATGGAAAGAACGTAGGAGTCGGGCGACAGAGAATAACGTATTCCCCAGGTCGACGACGGAGTGGGCCGGAGTTCCATGCGCACTGCCGAGTCGCCCTCGGCGATAGTGGTGAAATTGAACTCGCGGGTATCGATACGCTGGTCGGCGGTATTGAAGCAGAAACCGTAGTTATCGGTATCGGCGGTGAAAAGAACCACGTTGGCAGGTTCGGCGCCGGTTTCGGTGTCGTACTTTTTAAGCTCCACTTTGCTCAGCTGAGCGCCGCGGCTCGAGAGTGTCATGCGCACAAGCTCGTTTTCAAGCACCGTTTCCTTGTTCTCGCCCGAGAGGTGGCGCGCAAATCCTTCGTAGCGTGCCGAATTGTCTATTACGGCGCGGATAGCTTTGGCAGCCTTGATTGTCTGCGACGGCGTGAGCGATGTGGCGCTGTTTGTGAGAATACTGTTGATGTCGGCGCTCGCAGTGCCGTCGGTGAAAGTACCTTCCAGTCCGTTGCCGCTGATGCGCAGCTTAAGATTGTCGTTGGTAAACTCAACAGTGCCGTCGGGCTGTTCGGTTCCCGAATTTATTACGGCGGCGGCAAGCGCGGCGCTGTCGGTGCTCATGAAACCTGCCGTCTGCTGTCGGTCGGTAGCTGTTTCGGTGGGGGTGGGAGCGGCCTGGTCGTCGATCTGCGGCGCCTCGGGCTTGCTCAGCCACATAAAGCCGAACATTACAACAGCCATCAGCACAAGGCCGGTTATGGTGTTTTTATCCATCTTTAATTATTGGCGTTTTTTATTATTCGGAAGCTTTTGCGCTTTCCTTTTCATTGTGATATTCGATAGCCGCATTTATGAACGAGCAGAATACGGGGCTGGGCGAGAGAACCGTGCTGGAGTACTCGGGATGATACTGCGTACCGATGAACCAGCGCTTTGCGGGCATTTCCACAACTTCCACAAGGTGTGTGGCGGGATTTTCGCCAACGCACGCCATGCCGGCTTCTTCAAAACGGGTGCGGTAGTCGTCGTTGAATTCAAAACGGTGGCGGTGACGCTCGCTGATGTTCTGCTTTCCATAAGCCGCCGCTGCTTTCGACTCGGGACGCAGAACACAGTCGTATGCTCCAAGACGCATCGTTCCTCCAAGGTTCGAAATATTCTTCTGCTCCTCCATAAGGTCTATTACATTATAAGGAGTGTGAGGATTCATCTCGGTGGAGTTCGCATCCTCAAGTCCGAGCACATTGCGGGCAAACTCAATAACCATGCACTGCATGCCAAGGCAAATGCCGAAAGTGGGAACATCGTGCTCGCGGCACCATTTCAGAGCCGTGAATTTGCCGTCGATACCGCGCTGCCCGAAGCCGGGAGCAATAATAACGCCGTCCATTCCCTGCAGGCGTTCCTGCACATTCGCGTCGGTGAGCTTTTCGGAGTGGATGTAAACAATGTCGAGTTTGCGGTCGGCATATGTGGCGGCGTGGAACAATGCCTCGTTAATGGATTTGTAAGCATCCTGCAGCTCAACATATTTTCCTACCAGACCGATTGTGACGGTTTCGGTGGCATTATCCATTTTTTCAATGAAGTGCAGCCACGAGTCCATTTGAGGTTCGCCTTCGACAGGCATGCCCGTTTTGCGAAGCACAATTTCATCGAGGTGCTGACGGTGCATCATAATGGGCACCTTGTAAATGGAATTTACGTCCATCGACTGCACAACCGAGTCGTGCGCAACGTTGCAGAACAACGCGATTTTGCGGCGCATCTCGGCGGAAATTTCCTTTTCGGTGCGCAGCACAAGAATATCGGGCTGAATGCCCACTTCCTGCAAGGCTTTTACCGAGTGTTGAGTCGGTTTTGTCTTGAGCTCCTTGGCGGCGGCAATGTAAGGCACATAGGTAAGATGCACGCAAAGGCTGTTCTGTCCGAGTTCCCAGCGAAGCTGACGAACGGCTTCAAGATAGGGCAGCGACTCGATGTCGCCTACGGTGCCGCCGATTTCGGTGATTATATAATCGTATTCGCCGGTATTGCCCAGGAATTTCACGCGACGTTTGATTTCATCGGTGATGTGAGGAACAATCTGAACGGTTTTGCCAAGATAGTCGCCGCGGCGTTCCTTGTCGATTACACTCTGATAGATTCGTCCGGTGGTGACGTTGTTGGCCTTCGAGGTGTGAACGTTCGTAAAGCGTTCGTAGTGACCCAGGTCAAGGTCGGCTTCATGTCCGTCCACTGTCACGTAGCATTCGCCGTGCTCATATGGATTAAGTGTTCCGGGGTCGATGTTGATATAAGGGTCGAACTTTTGGATTGTCACGCGAAGCCCGCGGGCTTTCAGAAGACATGCGAGCGACGATGAAATAATACCTTTTCCAAGCGACGATACAACGCCGCCGGTAACGAATATGTACTTGGTGTCCACTTTGAGTTTCGTGATTATTGAACGGATTTATAAAACTTCCACAAAATTACTAAAAATAAGCGCAAGCACCAAATTATTCGGCGCTTGGCAGCAGGTGACGCAACGAAAGCAGCATATCTCGCAGCAACAGCTTTGTCGGAGTCACAAACGGCCTGAAGCGCGTGGATTTTGTGGGGGTGAATATATTTATCTGTGCCGGATGACACTGTATATGTATTTCCTGAGGCATGCGCAGGGCGTCGCCGTCGATGTGTGCCGCACCATAGCTTTTGCGCCGAATGGTGGCCGAACTGCATCTTATGGTGTCAATCAGTGCGTTCTTGCCTATAAAACCCGTGAGCATGTCAACGCCGACTATCGCCTGCGTCAGCAGATTTCCCGAGTGAACTATCGTTATGTCAAGCTCACCGTCGGTTACCGACGCCTGTGGCGCTATAAACGCATTGTTGCCGTACTGCGAGGCATTGCAGGCTACAATCAGAAAAGCCTTCTCGGTAATAACTTTCCCGTTGGCCTCTATTATATACTCCTCGGGCGAGAATTTGACATACTCGTTGATTGTGTTGCGAAGATACATCATTATCCCGCGGCGTTTCTGCCTGGCGCACCGCTCGCTCACGGCGGCATCGAAGCCAACTCCGAACGTGCAGAAAAACGGAGTTTCGTTGGCCGTGCCGTAATCGCAGCGCGTAACATTGTTCTCCGCAATAACGCGCACGGCGCTGTCAATATCCACAGGAATGCCCAAATGACGTGCAAGTCCGTTTCCCGAACCGGTGGGGATTATGCCCATGGTCGTTTGCGAACCCGTCAGTCCCGAAGCCGTTTCATTGACGGTGCCGTCGCCCCCGCATGCAAGCACAACAGGTGTGCCGGCAGCGGCGGCAGCGGCGGCAAGTTCTTTGGCGTGCCCCGGACCCTCCGTGGGAACAAGGCGGAACGGTATGTTCTTTTTCTCAAGCTGTCGGCACAGATGAGGAACAATCCGGTGCTTCGAAATTGTGCCGGATGCAGGGTTTACTATCAGCAGCGCTTCTCCGTTCACTGTTCTTTTTCGGAAAATTCCATCAGATATGCCTTGATGAACTCATCGATGTTGCCGTCCATCACACCCCCTACATCGGAAGTCTGATAATTTGTACGGTGGTCCTTGACACGGCGGTCGTCGAACACGTAGCTGCGAATCTGCGAGCCCCATTCAATTTTCTTTTTGCCGGCCTCAACCTTGGCCTGCTCGGCCATGCGGTGCTCAAGCTCTTTGGCATAAAGAATGGAACGCAGCTGCCTCAGAGCGTTCTCCTTGTTCTTGGGCTGGTCGCGTGTTTCGGTGTTTTCGATAAGAATTTCTTCTTTCTCGCCGGTATACGGGTCGGTGAACTGGTAACGCAGGCGCACGCCCGATTCCACTTTGTTCACATTCTGTCCGCCTGCACCGCCCGAACGGAAAGTATCCCACGACAGCAACGCCGGTTCAACCTTAATTTCTATAGTATCGTCAACAAGAGGCGTAACAAAAACCGAGGCGAACGATGTCATTCGCTTGCCCTGGGCATTGTAGGGCGATACGCGCACAAGTCGGTGAACGCCGTTCTCGCTCTTGAGATATCCGTAGGCAAAATCACCTTCAATGTTCAGCGTACAACTCTTTATGCCGGCTTCATCGCCTTCAAGCAGGTTGGCTACCGAAACCTTGTAGTTGTGAGCCTCGGCCCAGCGCATATACATTCGCATAAGCATCTGCGACCAGTCCTGGCTTTCGGTACCTCCCGCTCCCGAGTTGATTTTGAGCACGGCGCTCATTATATCTTCCTCCCTGCGGAGCATATTGCGCAATTCCAGCGCTTCAAGCAGTCGGCAGGCTTCGGCATACGCCTGGTCAACCTCTTCTTCGCTCACTATTTCCTCCTTGAAAAACTCCATGGCAAGTTTCACCTCGTCCACAGCTCCTTCAAGCTCGGTATAGTCGGCAATCCATTTCTGAAGGTCTTTTATTTTTTTCATCTGGCGCTGGGCCGCTTCGGCATTTTCCCAAAAGCCATCGGCCATGGTGCGCAACTGTTCTTCTTCAACGGCTATTTTCTTCCCGTCGATGTCAAAGATACCTCCTCAGCGCAAGCATACGCTCAAAAGTCTCTTTTAATTGTTCCTGAGTAATCATGTCGTTATTTTATTATTGTCGTTTTTTCCGCCTGCAAAGTTACTCCATTTCCCCCGTTTGTGCAAATCACTTCAAAAAGCTGTACAATACTGCATATTGCTTTTTTTGTCTAATTTTTTTGGAAATGTCAAAAGTTGTCTATAAATTTGCGATATAAAATTATTGTCCGACGCGGGATTTAACCCGGAGGATATTCGACAAATTCTCACGAAGACGGTTTGCACATACACCTGCTGCGGACCGGGCAATGGAATAGTCTGACATATAATGAGGATTTGTTCGGAATGGATATACTTCGGTCTCGTGTGTCTTCTGAAACAGTCATCGGGTTTTGCCTGATCAACCTTTGTTTGTTAATAAATTCTCAATATCTGAAAAATTAAAAACTGCTGATTTAAAATATTAACTGGTAGACAAATTGCAGATTATACGCGCATTAACGCGCCGTTAATCCTCCACGCAAACTACACATAATATATTTTAATTCTGGTTTTTCAGGTTTGTGAATTTGTTGCTTAAAGCGCAAAATCCGAGTCCCATGACGCACATAGGCCATCTTATTAAAGATGTTTTTGAACGTCAGCCCCGTAATTGCACTGTACAATGGTTCGCCGAGCAGATAAACTGTCATCGCTCCAATATTTACGACATTTTCAGTCGTCCTACCATCGACAGCGGGCTCCTCATGCGTATTTCGCGAATTCTGAATCACAACTTTTTCCTCGACATTGCTGGGGACGTGGATGATGAACCCGAAGAAATTGTAAATACGCCCAAGAGCAAAGTTCATAAATTAAAACATTAAATCAGCTGTACACGCATATAACAATGGAGGCTGTCTCTCTGAACGAACTCTCAAAAGTTGAACACGGAAAACGTGGAATTCGAGATTAGTTCGGATACTTGATTCTCAAGGAGTTGAAAATCGGCAATACACAATCGAGTAGGAGGTAAACACTAATCATAGGGTGTTTATCTCCTACTTTCGTG
>CAMWMR010000011.1 GCA_947175425.1 uncultured Porphyromonadaceae bacterium | reverse complement strand
AAGCAGGTGTACGTTTCAGCTTCTCCGAAAAAGACTTCACAGGCCCCTACAACGTACGCGGTGACTACCAGTATATGTGGCGTTGGGGTTCCTACTTCGGCCCCTACGGATACAGCCTCGATGATGAAGGCAATATCGTTGACTACCGTAACGACATCGCCTACCGCAAACAGGCCGGAGACATCAAGGACTCTGCTACCCAAACCCGCATGACCGCTTTCTTTGACGCAACTCCGTTCAAAGGCTTCACACTCCACGGCGACTTCACCTACGATGTGATGAACATTCTTCAGACACGTGCGTATATGCCCGTTTACGGCTACAACTCATGGGGCGCAATCACAGCTCCCGAGTACATTGTACCCGTAAGCTATGCCGATGCACGCCAAACCAACACCAAACAGGACATGTGGTCCATGAACGTGTTCGGCTCCTATGCCCACACATTCGCTCAGGACTTCAACTTCAAAATCATGCTTGGTGCAACAGCCGAACAGCAGGACTACAACAACCTCTACGCAAAACGCGACATCCTGCTCGACCTCACCAAACCCTGGCTCGGCCTCACCACCGGCGGCGCTAACAAAACCGGTTACGAAATAACAAACACAATAACCAAACGCGCCACTGCAGGCTTCTTCGGCCGTATCAACTTCGACTACAAAGGCATCTACCTCCTTGAACTCAACGGCCGCTACGACGGTTCTTCCCGCTTCCCCGCCAACGACCAGTGGGCATTCTTCGGCTCCGGTTCTATCGGCTACCGCTTCTCGGAAGAAGCTTACTTCAAGCCCCTCAAGGCATGGTGGAGCAACGGTAAACTGCGCGCATCCTACGGTTCCGTAGGTAACGAAGCTGTTGGCGACTACCGCTTCCTCTCCACTATTTCCGGTCCCTCCAACGCTTATTGGCTTACCTCCGGCGGCGCAAGCCAGCAGTATGCAGGCATGCCTTCGCTCGTATCCCGTACTCTTACATGGGAAAAAGTTGTTACCACCGACGTTGGTATCGACCTCGGATTCCTCAACAATTCCCTCACCGCAAGTTTCGACTGGTATAACCGCGAAACCCGCAACATGCTCGGTCCGGGCGCTTCTCTGCCCTCTGTTCTCGGTGCTGCCACTCCTTATGGCAACAACGGTACCCTCACCACCAAAGGCTGGGAACTCGCTCTCGGCTGGAACCACAGCTTCGGCGATGCCCAGATTTACGTAACCGGTACTCTTGCCGACGCTCGTACAAAAGTTACCCAGTGGTATAACGAAAACGGTACTCTCTATTCCTGGAAACCCGTTCAGAACGACTATACCGAGGGCAGCTACTTCGGCGACATCTACGGTTTTGAAACCGAACGTTACTTCACAGCCGACGACTTCTATGCCGATGGTACTTGCAAGTACGACCAGAGCGCACTCGAATCCGGCTCCTTCCGCTACAGCGCAGGCGACGTTAAATTCCGCGACCTCAACGGCGACGGCGTTATCAACTTCGGTAACCCCAACATGATTGAACTCGACGGCAAGATTTATATTCCCGGTGATGCAGGCTACGAAGCAGCGCTTGCCGACAAGAATCACAAAGAAGTTCCCGTAGGAACAAAACGTAACCACGGCGACCTCAAGGTTATCGGTAACACCCAACCCCGCTTTGAATACGGTTTCCGCATTGGCGGCGCATGGAAAGGCTTCGACCTCGACATGTTCTTCCAGGGCGTAGGCAAACGCGACATGTGGGCTGTTTCGGCATTCGTAATGCCCTTTGCCCGCGGTACAGACGCACTCTATTCCAACCAGATGTCCTACAACTACTACGACATCAACATGGACACCAAAACTCTTGGCGAAATCCATGTAGATCAAAGCCACGACTATCCCCGACTCTACCCCGGAGGCGATGGAGAAGGTCGATTCAACGGTCTTAACAACGGTCGTTACAACTTCTATCCTCAGAGCCGCTACCTCATGAACACAGCTTACCTGCGTTTCAAAAACCTTACAGTAGGCTACACCATCCCCGCTGAAATCACTCAGAAAGCCCTCATCCAGAAGGCTCGCATCTACTTCAGCGCCGACAACCTCTGCCTGCTCTACAACGGTATGCGCAAGTATCCTCTCGACCCCGAAATGAATGTCGGAACTAACGGTACAACACTTACTTCTTCCGGTATTTTTGCCGGCAACGGTTACTACGGCCGTACCACTCCTATCTCCCGTACATTCTCCTTCGGTTGCCAAGTTACTTTCTAATTCAACAGACTACTCAACATGAAAAAAATATCAATATTAGCGGCATTGGCAGCAGGCGTAACCCTTACCGGTTGCGACAGCTTCCTGGACGACAACCGTTATCCGCTAACCAGCATTGTTAACGAACCTGTGTACTGGTCCAATCCCGACAACTGCCAACTGCAGGTTGATCGTTACATTGACGAAATCAGCCCTGCGTATGGTACCGGAGGCGGACAGGACGGCTGGTTCTACTATACCACCCTCAACGATGACCAGGTAGGTGCAAGTTTCGCCGACTGGCCCAATACTGTAGTCCCCTCTGCCGACAGCAACTGGGACTATGGCCAGATTCGCGGTGCAAACTACATTATTAATGGCATACGGACAGCCCAACCCGCACTTTCTGCCGCCGACCACAAAAACTACGAAGGCATTGCCCGCCTTATCCGTGCCTACGGCTACTACAAGCTCGTGCGCATGTTCGGCGATGTTGTTTGGGAAAGCGTAGTTGTCGACCCCGCCGACAAGGACATCCTTTATGGTCCCCGCACCAGCCGCGATATCGTAATGGACTCCGTATTCCGCGACCTCGACTATGCTATTGCAGGCATATCCACCGAATCGGCCAAAGTAAGCTGGAGCCGCGATCTCGCCCTTGCAATCAAGAGTGAAATCGCTCTCTACGAAGGAACTTTCTGCCGCTATCGCACCGAAGCCGACAACGGCCTCGAAGCCAACGAAGAACGTGCTAAAAAGTACCTCGCCGAATCGGCTGCCGCTTCCGAAATTCTTCTCGGCAAATACGGCTTTACCGATGATTATCAGTCCATCTACAACTCTGTATGGGGTGGCATGGACAGCCCTGTGGTTCCCGGCGCTAAAATCACCGACTTCACCACAATTCCCGAAATCATCTTCGGACGCCACTACGACGAAGTTAACGGACGTCATTCGCTCGTTTCTTTCACCTGCTCTTCGTCCACAACTTCCGGTATGTCGCTGGATGCATTCAATGCATTCCTATTTATCGACGGCAAAGCAGCCGACCAAACAAGCTGCAATACATCGCTCGTTGGAGAGAATACAACATACAAGTCGGGTGACAAAGACCTTCCCACCTACTCAATTCAGAAACTGCTTGATGTTCGCGACAAGCGCCTCAGCATCATGACCGACCCCAATGTATATTACATGGGCATGAACTGGTCGCGCCAGGGAACAAGCGGTATGAACGCATCTGCCGGCCTTGGTATCGCCAAGTTCGACAACGTTCTTCTGCCCGTAACCGCGCGTCAGAACTCCGCAGGTAACTACACCAGTGCTCCTATTTACTGGACATCGTACATTGCTTGTAACTACGCCGAGGCAAAAGCAGAACTCGGACAGTTCGATGAAGCCGCCTTCAACAAATCGCTCAAGAAACTCTATGAGCGTGCCGGCCTTGGCGAAATCATCAAGACTCCCGCCGATATGGCAGCTGTCAACGATAGAGCCAACAACCACGGTGTAAGCTCACTCCTTTGGGAAGTACGTCGTTGCCGTCGTTGCGAACTCATGTTCGACAACTACATCCGCTACTGGGACCTCGTTCGCTGGCACCAGCTCGACAAGCTTGATTCAAGCAAGTATCCCAACGTTTTGCGCGGAGCTTACATTGCCAACGCCGATATCCAGCCTACGTCGGCAGAAGCCGGTTATGTTCGCCCCTATGCAGGCACAAACCGTATCTTCAGCCCGAAATACTATCTGCGTCCTATTCCCAAAAACCAGCTTGACCTCAACAAAGAACTTGGTCAGAACCCCGGCTGGAAATAATTTACAAGTCATATATATAAGGGCGGCTCCTGCGAGCCGCCTTTTTTATTTCCTGTAAACCGCCCCTGTTCACGCACTTGCAATAAAATATCATAGTCCGTTAGAATTTTTATTCAAAAAAATTTGGCAGGTTCAAAATTTAGCCTTAACTTTGCACCGCAAATGAGACGGTGCCCATAGTTCAGTTGGTTAGAACGTCGGATTGTGGTTCCGAAGGTCGTGGGTTCGAATCCCACTGGGCACCCTAAGTTTCAAAGCCGCTTTTTAAGCGGCTTTTTTTGTTTGCTATTTTTTGTATTGACAATAACAATTCGTATCTTTGACACCTGTTTTATTATGAAAGATACCTCTGAATACATATACGAACTCACAATAAAAGTGCGCGACTACGAAGTGGATGCCGAGGGTATTGTGAACAATGCCAACTATCTCCATTATCTTGAGCACACACGTCATGAATTTTGCGAGCAGGCCGGATTCAGTTTCCGTCAAATGCATGCCGAAGGACTCGACCCAGTGGTAGCGCACATCGATATCCGCTATCTGCGCTCGCTCGGATTAGGCGACACAATGGTGAGCAAACTGCGGCTGGAACGTCGCGGCCCTGTGTTTGTGTTTTATCAGGATATATTCACGACCGATGGGCTGCCGGTTGTGAAAGCCGTGGTTGAGGTGGCATCTTTTGAAAACGGACGTCTGTCGCGCGGCGAACGCCTTGCCGCAGCTTTCGGTTTAAACTCATGAACAGCCTCCCCGAACGCATAGCATTTGCAAGTTACCGCAACATCACCGTTGGCACGGCACGTAAATTCGCCGCCAAGGGGATAAGCGCCGCGGACTTTTTCAAGCTGCCGGCGCGCACACTTGCCTCCATATGCTGTGTAAGGGAAGATTTTTTTAACGATGCCCGTCGTCAGACGGCATTGGAGTCGGCACGCGCCGAGGCCACTTTTGTGGAAGAAAACAGCGTGAAAGTTCATTTTTTCGATTCGCCCGATTTTCCCGTAAAGCTTGCCGAGTGCGACGATGCTCCTGCAATGCTCTACTCTTTCGGCAATCTTGAACCGCAGCGACGCCACACCGTGGCAATTGTGGGGACACGTCACTGCACACCCTATGGAGCAAACGTTTGCTCGCGGCTTATAGAAGATTTGGCGGCAAACGTGGATGACCTCGAAATAATAAGCGGCCTGGCCTACGGTGTGGACATTGCCGCACATCGTGCCGCACTTGCAGCCGGGATACCAACCGGAGCCGTCCTTGCCCACGGGCTAAACACCATTTATCCGGCCGACCACCGCGATGACGCACGACGCATTATCCGCGAAGGCGGATTCATACTCACCGAATACTCCTCGTGCGCTCCGGTACACAAAGGAAACTTCCTTGCCAGAAACAGAATTGTCGCCGGGCTGGCCGATGTTACCATTGTTGTTGAAAGCGATATACGCGGCGGCGCAATGACAACAGCCCGCATAGCAGCAGCCTATAACCGCGAGGTAATGGCCGTTCCGGGACGTATAACCGACATGTACAGCCGCGGCTGCAACCACCTGCTTGCACGGCGCGAAGCCTCGCCCGTGCGCGATGCCGCCGACATTATAGAACTTATGGGCTGGAAAGCCCGCGAAAAAGAAGGCGAGCAAAAAACACTGCCCTTGCTCAGCGACGAGCAGCAGAGCATTGCCGATTTTCTGCTGCAACATCCCGATGCGAGTGTAAACGATATGTGCGCACACCTCGGAATCCCTTATCCTCAGCTAAGTTCACTGCTTTTCCAAATGGAGCTTGAGAATATTGTAGCGGCTCTTCCGGGCGGACGATATGCGCTTTTAATGCAGTAGCATTCACTTTAGCGCTTTTAATTTGTTTATTATATAACAACATACACACCCCCAATTTTTTATATCATGGCTAACAGAATTATTCCCGAATCGGAACTCATTATAAATCCCGACGGTTCCGTTTTCCATCTTCACCTTCTTCCCGAACAACTCACCGACCGCATTATCCTTGTAGGCGATCCCGCCCGTGTTGATATGGTGGCATCATTTTTCGATACAAAAACCTTTGAGGTATCGTCGCGTGAATTCCACACTATCGGCGGCACTTATGCCGGCAAGCCTATAATGTGTCTGAGCCACGGTATCGGTCCCGACAACATCGACATCGTAATCAACGAACTCGATGCGCTTGCAAACGTTGATTTCGCAACCCGCGAAGTGCGCGAGAACCTGCGCCGTCTCACCATGGTGCGTATCGGCACTTCCGGCGCACTGCAGCCCGAACTTTCGCTCGGAACACCCGTAATTGCCGAAAAATCCATTGGTTTCGACGGTGTTCTCAACTACTATGCAGGCCGTAACGAAGTGGCCGACCTTGAATTCGAGCAGGCGCTGTGCGAACACACCGGCTGGAATCCGCTGTGGGCAAAACCCTACGTTGTGGATGCCGATGCCGAACTCGTCGACATGATTGGCAAGGACGACATGGTGCGCGGCAACACAATTTCCGCCGTCGGTTTCTACGGCCCGCAGGGTCGCGAACTTCGACTGCCTCTGTCCAATCCCGACCTCAACCGTCGAATCGAGGAATTTGAATTCAAAGGACGCCGCGTTACAAACTACGAAATGGAAAGCGCTCCTCTGGCAGGTCTGGGACGTCTCATGGGTCACCGCTGCATGACAGTTTGCTCTATAATTGCAAACCGCTTCAACACCGAGGCTAATCCCAATTACAAATCGGGTATCCGCGACCTCATCGGCACTGTTCTCGACCGTATATGACACCACTCCACCGCTATCTAGACTCGCTTGTAGAACGTTACAACGTACCCGGCTTCGCAGACGCCGACCCTATACAGTTCCCCAAGCGATATACCGACAAGCGCGACATTGAAATCTCGGCCTTCCTCACCTCCACAATATCGTGGGGGCGGAGGGCCATGATTCTTGCCAACGCCGAAAAAATCGACACAATTCTTTGTCACGAACCTCACAAGTTTATTCTGGAAGGCGACATTGAAAACATCAGCGATGCAAACATACACCGCACATTTTTCGGGAAACATCTTCGCTACGCCTTGCGCGGACTGCGGGAAATATATTCCCGATACGGTTCGATGGAAGATTTGGCAGTAGCCTGCGGAGCCGTAAATAACTGTGCTCCCGCATGGGAACTGGCCAATGCCATAAACGGAATTTTTGCCGATGCCAACGCTGCCGCACCGCTCGAGGGTCCCTCGCGATGCCTGCCTGACAAACCGGAAAAATCGGCCTTAAAACGCTTTAACATGGCCTTGCGCTGGCTGGTGCGAAACGACGGCATTGTAGATATAGGTTGTTGGGAATCTCTAAAACCAAGTCAATTATATATACCCTTGGATGTCCATTCCGCCAACACATCGCGAACGCTCAAACTTTTGGGACGCTCCGGCAACGACCGCAAAGCGGTGGAAGAACTCACCCATGCATTGCGGGCTTTCCGTCCCGACGACCCCGTTATTTACGATTTCGCACTTTTCGGCGCAGGAGAAGAAGGAATAGAACTTGTGAAATGATACCTGTCAAGGTTCTATAAAATCGGGCGAGGGCTGCGGATTTTTACCTTTATGCAGCCATTTGCCCGTTGCCATACGCCACAGGAATATACCTCCGCGGAAGCACAGTTCGGCACACATTGCAATCCACACACCGGGCAGTCCCATAGTGCCGGCAAGCCATGCCGCAAGCGGAATGCGCACAAGCCATATGCTGCCAAAATTCATTATTGCGGGTATCATGGTGTCGCCCACACCTACAAAAGCTCCGTAGGCTACAATAGACGCAGCATACATCGGCTCGGCCCAAGCCTCTATGCGCAGCACCTGCGCTCCAAGCGCAGTCACCGCCGGATCAGGACTCATTATTCCCATCATTAAATCGGCGGCAAAATACATTGCCACTCCCATAATACTCATTACAACTATACCCAAAGCGGTTGTAAGATGCGCGAATCCGCGCACAAGGTCGTAGCGGCTTGCACCGTAAGCCTGGCCGCAAAGAGCCGTGGCCGCTTCGCCGATACCAAAGCCGGGCATGTAGCACAAACTTTCGGCCGTTACAGCAAAAGCATTGGCGGCTATGGCAACAACTCCAAGGGGAGCAACAATTACGGTTATCATAATTTGTGCGCCGCAAAAAACAATGTGCTCAAAAGTCATCGGCACGGCTATTTTGGCGGCGCGCCGCAATACCAGACGTGTCGGACGGTAGCTTTTGCGAGCCTCGGCGCCACGCAACTCCAAATCCCGCTGACGCCGACATAGATACCACAGCAATATAAACGTGCACACACACTCGGCGGCAACAGTGCCAAGAGCCGCACCGGTAATTCCAAGTCCTGCGCCCGGCATTTCCAAAGGCATGCACATAAGCACAACATTCCGGTGCGGGAAAATAAGAAAGAAATTGAAAACTACATCGAGCACGCACATGAGCACACTCAGAAGTCCCGGAATTTTCATGTTTCCGGCACAGCGCAGCATGCCGCCCGCAAGGTAGTTAAGAATAAGAACAGGCAAAGCCGATACGAATATCAGAAAATATATCGCGGCACCGTGGCATATGCCGTCATGTCCGCCGAGCCAATGCGGCAGCGGGAAAGCTATGGCAGCTCCGAGCAGAGCCATAAGCGTACCTGCAATTACACACGACACTATGCCCTGCCTCAGCACCGCGCGGGCACCGGAATTATCCTTCGCGCCAAGACGGTGCGCCACCTGCACCGAAAAGCCCATAGTAAGCATGGAGCAAACTCCCCAAAACATCCACAGACTGCTGTTCATAAGTCCTACCGAAGCGGCGGGTTCTGGGCCGAGCCGTCCTACCATTGAAGCATCAATGTATTGCATCAGTATTGTCGACAGCTGCGCCATAATGGCCGGCACCGACAGTTTGGCCGTCAGCGCCACACGGCTGCGGAACGACAGCTCTTCACCATTGCGTATTTGCTCTATATTTGCCATTGCTGATGCAAAATTACTTAAAAATGAGCGCTTGCGCAAAACATAAATTTTCACTAATTTTGCAGCCATTAAAAACCGCTCGATAATGAAAGATTTACCCCAGACATATCAACCGTCCGACGTAGAAGAACGTTGGTACGCCTATTGGCTTGAGCACAAGCTGTTTCACTCCGAACCCGACGCACGCGAACCGTACACAATTGTGATTCCCCCGCCAAACGTGACCGGCGTGCTGCACATGGGCCACATGCTCAACAACACCATTCAGGACATTCTTGTACGTCGCGCACGTATGCAAGGTAAAAATGCGTTGTGGGTTCCCGGTACCGACCACGCCTCCATTTCCACCGAAACAAAGGTTATTGCCAAACTTGCCGCCGAGGGAATACGCAAAACCGACCTCACCCGCGAGGAATTCCTCAAGCACGCATGGGCATGGACCGAAAAACACGGCGGCATTATCCTGCAGCAACTCCGCAAACTCGGCGCTTCCTGCGATTGGGACCGCACCGCCTTTACAATGGACGAACTGCGCTCCGAGAGCGTTAACAAAGTGTTCGTAGACCTTTACAACAAAGGACTCATCTATCGCGGCCTGCGCATGGTTAACTGGGATCCCCAAAACCGCACTGCGCTCAGCGACGACGAAGTTTTCTTTGTCGAAGAACAATCCAAACTCTACTACCTCCGCTATTATCTTGCCGACGACAAGGCCGGACAAGAAGTTCCCGAAGGCTGCGTGGTACACACCGACGAAAAAGGTCGCCGCTATGCAGTTGTAGCCACAACACGTCCCGAAACAATAATGGGCGATACCGCAATGTGCATCAATCCAAAGGACCCCAAAAACACATGGCTCAAGGGGCACAAGGTTATTGTTCCTTTGGTGAACCGCGTTATTCCGGTTATCGAAGACCGCTACGTGGACATTGAATTCGGTACCGGCTGCCTCAAGGTAACTCCGGCACACGATAAAAATGACTACGCACTGGGGCAGACTCATAATCTTGAGGTTATTGACATATTCAACGAGGACGGCACAGTATCGGAAGCCGCCGGAATGTATATAGGCATGGATCGCTTCGATGTCCGCAAAGCCATTGTCGAGGACCTCAAAGCCGCCGGATTGCTCGAAAAAGTTGAGGATTATACCAACAACATCGGTTTGAGCGAACGCACAAAAGTTCCCATCGAACCCCGTCTGTCACTGCAGTGGTTTGTAAAAATGGAACACTTTGCAAAGGAAAGCCTCGCTCCCGTAATGGACGACATTATCCGCTTTGTTCCCGAAAAATACAAAAACACCTACCGTGTCTGGCTCGAAAATATAAAAGACTGGTGTATAAGCCGCCAGCTGTGGTGGGGTCATCGCATTCCCGCATATTTCTACGGACCCGAAGACGAGGAAAAATACGTTGTGGCGCTCACTGCCGAAGAAGCTCTTGAACTCGCGCGCAAAGAAAGCGGAAATCCCGACATGCAGGCATCCGACCTTCGTCAGGATCCCGATGCGCTCGACACCTGGTTCTCGTCCTGGCTGTGGCCTGTAACGCTGTTCGACGGAATCAACAATCCCGGCAACGAAGAGATTAACTACTATTATCCGACATCCACTCTTGTAACCGGCCCCGATATTATCTTCTTCTGGGTTGCACGCATGATTATGGCCGGATATGAATACGTCGGCAAGCAGCCTTTCAACAACGTATACTTCACCGGCATTGTGCGCGACTCCATTGGCCGCAAAATGTCCAAGAGCCTCGGCAACTCGCCCGACCCGCTCGACCTAATCGAAAAATACGGTGCCGATGGTGTGCGCATGGGTCTGATGCTCGCAGCTCCTGCCGGCAACGACATTATGTACGACGACAAACTCGTTGAACAGGGCCGAAACTTCTGCAACAAAATATGGAACGCCTATCGCCTTGTACGCGGCTGGCAAATCGATGAAAAAGCAGAACAGCCCAAAGTAAACGCACTTGCCGCCAAGTGGTTCCGTTCCAAACTCAATGCAGCTGTTGCCGAAATAGACGACCTCTTTGGCAAATTCCGCATCAGCGAGGCTCTCATGACCGTATACCGCCTGTTCCGCGACGACTTCTCGGCCTGGTATCTCGAACTCATCAAACCCGCCTACGGCACACCTATCGATGCCGTAAGCTATCGCGAATCCGAAGAGTTCTTTGACGCCTTGCTCCGTCTGCTCCACCCCTTCATGCCTTTCATTACCGAAGAGTTGTGGCAGAACCTCGCAAGCCGTGCCAACGGCGAATCCATTATGTACGCATCCATGCCCGAAGCCGGTGCTCCCGACAACGACATTCTTGCAAAAATGGAAATGGCTCAGGAAATTGTAAACGGCGTCCGCGGCGTCCGTGCCCGCAAAAACATTCCGCCCAAGGAAGCTCTGCGACTCATGGTTCTCGGCAAACTCGACAACGACACTGCTGCTTTCTGCGCCAAACTGGCAAATCTCTCCGAGGTTGTCACCGACGCCGAAAAGGACAACGCGGCAAACAGCTTCATGGTGGGAGCTTTGGAATTCAACGTTCCGCAGAGCGAAAGCCTTGATATCGAAGCCGAGCTGCAGCGCATAAACAAAGAAATCGACTACCTCGTCGGATTCCGCGCCTCGGTAGAGAAAAAACTTTCCAACGAGCGATTCGTCAACAACGCCCCGCAGGCGGTTGTCGACGGCGAGCGCAAGAAACTTGCCGATGCCGACGCCAAGCTGGAAGCTTTGCGCGCATCATTGGCCGCTCTCTCTAAATAATGTCCCCACATATGTAATATAAGCGCTTGTGCTGCCGGTGGTTCGCCGGCGGCACAAGTTCGCTAATCGCCTCCGATAATGCAAGAACTCTTTTCTCGTCTCTCCACCCTCCTCTCCTACGACCCGGCAAGCCCGCTGTTTTTCAACTCCGGACTTTTCCTTATACTTTTCACACTGTTCATGCTCGTTTACCAGCTTGTTAACGGCAGAAACACCGTGAAAATGCTGCTTGTAACAGCATTCTCGCTCTACTTCTATTACAAAAACAGCGGAGCGTGCACACTGCTGTTGTGTGGCGTATGTGTATCGGACTATCTCCTGGGCTTGCTCATGGGAGTGACAAAAGCCGACGCCGTGCGCCGCGGCATTGTTGCCGTCAACGTGCTAATCAATGTCGGCATGCTCGTATATTTCAAATATTTCGGACTGCTGTTCAGTGCTTTGGCAAGCATTGTATCCCCGGGGTTCAATTTCGAGGCAGTGATACTTCCCGCAGGAATATCCTTTTTCACATTCCGCTCCATAAGCTACATTGTGGATTTATACCGGGGGCTTATGCAACCGTGCCGTAACTTCCTGCACTATGCTTTTTTCCTCACCTTTTTTCCGCCATTGCTTGCCGGCCCCGTTGTAAGGGCAAAAGATATGCTCCCGCAGATAAAGCAAAACCCGGTTGCAAGCAAAGCAATGATTTCCGAAGGGCTTTTCCTTGTAATGATTGGCCTTGTTAAAAAGGTTGTCATTGCCGACTACATCAGCGGAAACTTCGTGGACCGCATCTTCGACAATCCCATGCTATACTCCGGCTTCGAATGCCTCATGGGATGCATAGGCTTCACAATCCAGCTATACTGCGATTTCTCCGGCTACTCCGACATGGCTATAGGTCTTGCTCTTATTCTCGGCTACCGCTTCAAGGATAATTTTGCGGCACCTTTCAAATCGCAAAGTCCCACCGAATTCTGGCGCCGCTGGCACATATCGCTTTCCACATGGCTGCGCGACTACATATACATCCCCCTCGGCGGCAACCGCAAAGGCCGCGCACGCGCCTATCTAAACCAGTTCCTCACCATGCTAATCGGTGGTTTGTGGCACGGAGCCTCATGGATGTACATACTCTGGGGCGCCTATCACGGCCTGCTCCTCATCCTTCACAAGGCAATAAAACGAGTGTGGAAATTGCCTGAATTCATGAAAGGACGCCCCGAAGTAAAAGCCGCAAACATTGTCATTACTTTTGCTCTTATCGTACTCGGCTTCACATTCTTCAGAGCGCCCACACCTCAGGTGGCCGGCGACATTTTCACCCAGATAGCCACAAACTTCCACATTTCCGTCGCGCCACAGTTCATCGAGGGCTATATGCTCATTGTACTTGCTGCCGCAATGGGATATATAGCACACATGACGCCTCGCTCATGGACCGCTAACGCATCGCAGGCATATATTGCCATGCCTCTTGTATGGCAGGCAGTTCTGCTCACGGCAATACTATTCCTCGTTGTACAGACACGCCAAAGCGAACTCGTTCCGTTTATTTACCTGCAGTACTGAACAATATCCTGTCCGCAAGGTTATTATGTATATGGCAGTTTCTGCTGTCGGACACATAATAATTAAGGACTATGAAAATTCTCAAGTACATTATGCTTGGAGTATGCGGACTCCTTGCCCGGACAGGTGCCGACGCCTGCTCCCGCGTTGTTTATTTAGGCGATACAGGCCTCGTTATGGTTGGCCGTACACTGGACTGGCGCACGCCGATTCCCACAAATATATATGTATATCCTCAGGGAGTGAGCCGACAAAGCATGACTTCCGGCTCCATTCTCAAATGGACATCGAAATATGCAAGCACTATTGCCGTGGGATACGACGGCGGTGTTACCGAAGGCATGAACGAAGCCGGACTCGTAATGAACGGTCTGTTCTGCAAAACTGCCGTATATCCTACCGCCACAGCTTCCGACGGCGATACTCCGGTTATGAGCATGTCGGTATTCATCAGCTACTTCCTCGATAATTTTGCAACCGTAGAAGAAGTATACCAATGGTTGCAAACGAACTCTTTTGTAATTTCCGGCGCCACTTTCGACAAAGGAACAACATCCACACTCCACTGGGCCTTGACCGACCGTACGGGCGACACGCTGCTTATGGAATTTGTCGACGGACAGCTTAAATTGTATCAGGGACGCGATCTTCAGGTACTTACAAACGACCCCGAACATCCTCAAATGGAAGCTATCGAGAACTATTGGGAAGCCGTGGGCGGTGTAAACATGCTTCCCGGAACAGTACGCAGTGCCGACCGCTACGTCCGCGCTCAATTCTTTATCCGCCACGTGCCCACCGACCTCGAATATCCACAGGCCTTTGCAGCTATCAACAGCATTATGGGAACCGTAAGCGTACCTTACGGTTATCTTATTGAAGGCGAGCCCAATGTTTCCTCAACACAATGGACAAGCATATCCGATGCTGCCGGAAGCAAATACTACTTCCGCCCCGCGGCAAGCACGGGATACTTCTGGATTGATATGTCGCACCTTATGCTGAAACCCGGCTCACCTATCCTTAAGCTGGACACATCGCGCCACAGCGATATTACAGGTTGCGCCAACAAATATCTGGAAAAATCCCAAGGCTTCACTCCCATGTGGTGATAAGCGGCAATAAACAAAAATTAGTGCGGAAGGCTTGCTTTTGGCTCCCTTTTGCACTAATTTTGCATTATGCCAAGAATAGATCAGGAAACAGTTCAGCGCATCCTCGATGCAGCCGACATTGTGGATGTCGTGAGCGACTTTGTGAAATTACGCCGCAGTGGCGCTAATTTCAAAGGCTTATGCCCCTTCCACAACGACCGCACGCCTTCGTTCCACGTAAACCGAGCACGAAACATATGCAAATGCTTCAGTTGCGGAAAAGGAGGCGGACCTGTCAATTTCATAATGGAGCACGAGCAGCTGAACTTCCAGGAAGCGCTGCGCTATCTTGCCCGCAAATACAATATTGAAATTGTTGAGCGCGAACTCAGCGACGAAGAACGCCGTGCCGAGAGCAAGCGCGAGGCACTATATGCCGCAAACGCTTTTGCGCTGGAACACTTCAAGAACAATCTGGCATCCGACGACGGGCAAGCATTCGCAATGCCCTATTTCATGCGCCGAGGCATTTCTCAAAAAATGATTGAGCGCTTTCATCTCGGCTACTCGCTCGACAAACCTACAGCACTGCTTGACGCTGCCTCTCAAGCCGGTTTTGCTACCGAGAACCTGGTTGAAACAGGGCTTGTGATTTCAGCAGAACGCGAAGGGCGCCAATACACCTACGACCGTTTCCGCGGACGCGTAATATATCCCATCCACACCCTCTCGGGACGCGTGGTGGGTTTCGGCGGCCGAACAATGAGCAGCGACAAAAAAATTGCAAAATACGTAAACTCGCCCGAGTCAGTTATCTATCATAAAAAGAACGAACTGTACGGACTCTTCCAGTCGCGCTCGGCAATTGGCCGAAAGGACAAATGTATAATGGTGGAAGGATACATGGATGTTATTTCGCTCCACCAGGCCGGAATAGAGAACGTTGTGGCCTCTTCGGGAACCGCTCTTACCGACGAGCAGATACGCATTATACGTCGCTTTACCGATAATGTCACGCTTATCTACGACTCCGACGCTGCCGGCATAAAAGCCTCTTTGCGAGGCATCAACATGCTTCTGGCGGCTAAATTCAACGTAAAGACACTGCTTCTGCCCGAGGGCGACGACCCCGATTCTTTCGCTCAAAACCACTCGGCCGAGGAAGTGGAAAAGTATTTCACCGATAACGAACGCGATATCATCGCTTTCATGACCGAAATACTTATGCGCGAAGTCAACCCCGACGATCCCACGGCAAAAGCAAAGGTAATTAACAAGGTGTTGGAAAGCGTGGCCTACGTGGACGAGCCTGTAAAGCGACAGGAATACATCGCCCAATGCTCGCGCATGATGAGCGTTTCGGAGGAAGTCCTTGTGAAACAGCTCAATATTTTCATCACTCGCCGTTACGAAGAGGACGAAAAACAACGCCGCCGCAACGAAGCCGGAGCAAGCATAGCCGACATAGAAAAAGAAAGCGAGGAAAAAACGGAACCGACCGAAAGCTCCGACGCTCCGCTTATACAGCTGGATGTAAATCTGCTGAAGCCCTACGAAGAGATGCTCATGCGTTACATTGTGCGCTACGGCCTTATCTACAGTTTCGACCACGCAGACGAAAACGGCGAGATTATAAGCTCAACGGTCTTCGATGTAATAGACGCTACCATGCAAATGGAAGAACTGCGCTTCACCTATCCACCCTTTGCCGCCACCATGGAAGCATTGCGCGAAATCCGAAACGGACAATGGGAGGAACACCGCAACATGCGCCTGCAGGAAATTGAACAGGAATGCGCCCGAATGGAAGAAGACGAAAGGCAAAAAGCGCGAAACGAACTGCAAACTATCGAGAGCCTCGAAAAAGCGGAAAAACTTTTGCAGGAAAAATGTGCGGCTTATCGCCTGGAAGCCATTAATGAATTCGACATGACTTACGGACAGTCGAGACTCATAAACTCAATCGACGACGCTGTGCGCACAACAGCTTCCGAACTCGCAATAGAACGATACTCACTTTCAAAAATTTATACAAAACAAGGTAACGAACCAAGTGAACTCGAGCAGATACCGCACCTTGTAAAACGCGCAATTTTTGAACTTAAAGGGGCTATAATAACACAAACCCTCAAAGAATTAAACAAACGTCTTATGGCCATAGCCCCCGACATGCCCGACGAGACCATGGCCATAATGCAGGATATAGCTTATTGGAAAGAATATCAGAAAGAACTCGGCAAGCTTCTCGGCGAGCGCATAATTCTTCCAACCCAACGTTAATCGGGTACGCCTGTACGGCGGAAAGTCAAGTCCTTGTCGTCCACCTCGCACGACATCATTGAACCGTGATGCACTTTCACATCATCGATTGAGCGGTAGCGGTAGAACTGCTCGCGTACTGCAGGCGTAAGCAACATACGCCAACGCTCAACAGTAACTGCGGTAAGGGAATCGACCTGAGGCTGCTGCATGCCTGTTATTACATTTTCGGCAAAAACTACCCCTGAGGGATCTACCGTTACCTTCAGCGTCGACGGGTCGAATACAAGCAGATAATCGTTATCTTCACCTTCGGCAAGCGCATAAGTACCGCTCACCGAAGCTGTTGCCGTTACATTGGCGGCATAGGCATTGTCTACACCCACACCCCCTACAACAGGTTGCTGAACCTCAATTACCGCCGAAGCAAGCACTGTCCCCGTACCGGCCGACTTTGAAGTGATGGAAGGGGAAAAATCGAAAGTAAGAACCGACGAAACATCGCTTGCATCGTCAAGATGTGCTATTCTTTCGGGAGCGCCCTGCCATGTACCCGCAATGGGGTCGTTTTTTGAACACGACGACACACATGCCAATGCGCCCAAAACGGCAACAGCAGTAAAGAATCCGGTAGTAATTTTTTCCATAACGCGAGCTTTAATGTTTATAAGTATAAAACAAGCCGAGGGGATGCTTTGTTCTCGGCAAACGATATTCATCCCGAAAACAGGTTTTATAGGCGCAAAGTAAAAATATTGCACCGTCGGCATGAAAATGCGATTTTTTGCTTAACTTTGCCTCGTTATAAATATAGGTTCGATGACGATAAACAACTTAAATCTCTGGCGCACATCCCGCGACTACTTTTTCATAACCCTCGGCATGGCTTTGTATGCCCTCGGTTTTTGTGGTTTTATCCTCCCGCAAAAGGTGGTTATCGGCGGTCTCGCCGGTATAGGTACCATTGTTTACCTCACTTTGGGAGTACCGGTGGCAATAACACAGTATGCCCTCAATTTGCTTCTGCTGGCAATAGCCTATAAGGTGGTGGGTAAAAAATTCGTGCTCGGAACAATTTACGGAGCAACCATGATTTCGGTTTTCGTGGGTATTTTCCAGCCATTGTTCGCCGAAGGATTCACAAACGAGCCTTTCATGAACATCGTTATCGGCGGTATCATGGCTGGCATGGGAGTTGGAATAGCTTTTACACACAACGGCTCAAGCGGGGGTACCGACATTGTTGCCGCTATGGTGAACAAGCGCACAAACGTAAGTATCGGCCGTACAATGATTTACACCGACGTGTTCATCATTTCATCGTCCTATCTCCTTTTTCATCAAATAGATAAGGTTGTATGCGGCCTTGTGGTGCTTGTGCTTTCGTCGTACTGCGCCGATATGATTGTGAACACCAACCGTCAGGCCGTGCAGTTCACCATTTTCTCTAAAAAATGGCAGGAAATTGCCACTGCCATAAACAATGAGGCCAAGCGCGGATGCACCGTGCTCACCGGCATGGGGTGGTACTCAAAGCAGGAAGTGAAAGTGCTGCTTGTTATGTGCCGTAAAATTGAATCGGTTACTATTTCCCGAATAATCAAAAGCATCGATTCCGATGCCTTCATAACGCAGGCAAACGTGAACGGTGTTTATGGTCAAGGCTTCGACGAACTGAAAGTGAAGATGAAACTGCCCGACCAGCACCATGACAAAGGCGCCGAAAAACATCATAAAACACCGGCAGAACTCGCAGAATGAATTTTTTTGGGAAAGCGCTTGACTTGTACGTCGACGGCTTCCGCAACATGAAGCTCGGACGCTCTTTGTGGCTTATAATAATTATTAAGCTCGTTATTTTCTTTGCCGTCCTCAAGCTGTTCTTTTTCCCCGATATACTTGCGAGCAACTACAATACCGACGCCGAACGCGCAAGCGCTGTACGCTCGGCGCTAATTGAATAAATAATCTCCTTAAACCTTGAAACTATGAACGAACTGATTGAAGTGGTCGATTGGTCGAGGGCGCAATTCGCGCTCACAGCCATGTATCATTGGCTGTTTGTACCACTCACTCTGGGACTTTCCGTAATTGTGGCAATTATGGAAACAATTTACTACCGCACCGGTAATGAACGTTGGAAAGGACTCACAAAATTCTGGATGTCGCTTTTCGGCATAAACTTCGCCTGCGGGGTTGCCACGGGTCTCATTCTCGAATTTGAATTCGGTACCAACTGGTCCAACTACAGCTGGTTTGTCGGCGACATTTTCGGCGCGCCGCTTGCCATTGAAGGCATCGTGGCTTTCTTTATGGAGGCTACATTTGTGGCCGTTATGTTCTTTGGCTGGAACAAAGTGAGCAAAGGTTTTCACCTTGCATCCACATGGCTCACAGCTCTTGGCGTTTCCCTGTCGGCTCTTTGGATTCTTGTGGCAAACGCATGGATGCAGTACCCTGTGGGAATGGAATTCGACCCGGCCCAGATGCGCAATGTAATGACCGACTTTTTTGCCGTGGCACTCAGCCCGGTTGCTATAAACAAGTTTTTCCATGCCGTTTTCAGCGGGTGGACTCTCGCCGGAATTTTCGTTATCGGCGTAAGCAGCTGGCTGCTGTGGCGCAAACGCAATATTTCGGCCGCAAAAAGCTCGCTTAAAATAGGTGCGTGGGTTGGTCTTGCAGGTATGCTTCTCACTCTTTTCACAGGCCACGGCTCGGCTGTTGAGGTTTCCCGCGTACAACCCATGAAACTCGCTGCAATGGAAGGTCTTTACCAAGGCAGCGTAGGCGCCGACCTCATAGGTGTTGCCGTTCTCAAAAGCAATCCCGAGCAGACTCCCGACGACCCTATGCTGTTCAGCATCGACATTCCAAAAGGACTGTCGTATCTCATTTATGCCGACGGCGAACATTTTGTTCCCGGTATAAACGACCTCATCGCCGGACGCTCCATTACTGCCGAGGGCGACACCGTATACGGACTCAGCTATGCCGACAAAATGGCGCTCGGTCGCAAAGCTCGTACAGCTCTTGCCGATTATTCAAAAGCACTCGAAGCAAACGACTCCAACGCAATTATTGCCGCCGAAAAGGAAATAAAAGAGAACTTCCCCTACTTCGGTTACGGCTATCTTGAAAAACCCGAAGACGCCGTGCCCCCGGTAGCGACAACTTTCTATGCCTTCCACATAATGGTTGCCGTGGGCGGACTCCTTTTTGCCGTGCTGCTGCTCATGCTCTTTGCAAGCTATTGCAAAACAAACGTTCTCGAAAAATCATGGCTGCACATCATTGGCATTTTCTCCATTGTTCTGGTATGGATATGCAGCCAGGCAGGATGGATTGTAGCCGAAGTCGGACGTCAGCCTTGGGTGATTCAGGACCTCATGCCCACCAATGCCGCAATAAGCAGCATTCAATCCGATTCGGTACAGTTCACTTTCTGGCTCTTCGCCGTAATATTCACCGCGCTGCTCATTGCCGAAGTAAGCATTATGCTGCGATATATTTCCAACGCGTCTAAAACCGATATTGAAAAAACCCGCTGATCTATGGAAACTCTCGAATTACTACAAGCCTATTGGTGGCTGCTTATTGCTGTTTTAGGCGCAGCTCTCGTTTTTCTGCTCTTTGTACAGGGCGGACAGTCGATGCTCTACTGCAAGGCAAGCGACAGCGAACGTCAGCTCATGGTAAACTCGCTTGGCCGCAAATGGGAATTTACGTTTACCACACTCGTTGTTTTCGGCGGAGCTTTCTTCGCCTCTTTCCCGCTGTTCTACAGCACAAGTTTTGGGGGTGCTTACTGGTTGTGGATGCTCATCCTGTTCAGCTTTGTTCTGCAGGCCGTAAGCTATGAGTTCCGTCGTAAAAAAGGAAATGTTTACGGAACCCGCACCTACGATTCATTCCTCATGTTCAACGGCTTGTTCGGTTGCGTAATGCTTGGAGTGGCTGTTGGAATGTTCTTCTTCGGAGGAGCGTTCACCGTGCAGAAGGCCAACATTCTTGAGCCGGGCAATCCCGTTATTTCGCAGTGGGCTTCGTCGCACGGCCTGGAAGCCATGCTTTGCTGGAAAAATCTGCTTCTCGGCTTCGCCGTTTTCTTCCTTGCCCGAACAATGGCGGCACTCTATTTTATTAACAATATCGGCGATGAGGATGCTTTTATAGCACGCATGCGTAAAAAAGTGCTTGTAAACGGTCTCATTTTTGCCGTTCTTTTCGTTGCTTTCCTTGTTGTTCTGCTGCTCTCGGGCGGCTATCGCGCCGATGCTCAGGGCAATATCGTGGCCGAGGATTATATTTACCTTCACAACCTGCTGAATATGTGGTGGCTTGCCGTTCTGCTTCTTGCAGGCGTTGTGGCTGCCCTCTACGGCATATTCACAGGTGCTTTCACCAAATCACGCGCCGGAATATGGTTCAGCGGAACAGGTGCGTCGGCAGTGGTGATAGTACTGTTCTGCATTGCAGGATACGCAGGCACTGCTTACCTACCCTCTACTCTCGACCCCGCCTCATCGCTTACTCTCGCTAACAGCTCTTCCTCGTTGTTTACTCTCAAAACAATGAGCATTGTTTCCATACTTGTGCCCTTTGTCTTGGCCTACATAGTATATGTTTGGTCCAAAATGAATGCTGTTCAGCTCACCGAAAAAGAGCTGGAAAGTGAACATCACAAATATTAATGGCCGATTCGTTCCGCACTATAACAGCTCCCGCCGAGGGTTACCTCCGCGAAAAAATGAGCAAATTCCATGCCTTTGCCTTGCCGGTAAAATCTGCCGACGAGGCAAAGGCTAATATTGCCGCATATCAAAAAAAATTCTACGATGCACGGCATGTCTGCTGGGCATATATGCTTGGTGTGGAACGCAACGAATTCCTCAGTTCCGATAACGGAGAACCTTCCGGAACAGCAGGCAAGCCCATTTTGGGACAAATCAACTCGTTCAATCTCACCGACATTCTCATTGTCGTCGTCCGCTACTTCGGAGGCATAAAGCTTGGTACATCGGGGCTCATCGCCGCATATCGCGAGGCTGCCCGTCTCGCCATTGAAAATGCCGAGATTGTGGAGCGCAGACAATGCGGCACTATCGACTTTGTTTTTCCCTATTTAGCAATGAATCAGGTTATGAAGCTTGCAAAAAGCGGCATAGCCGACATAGTATCCCAATCATTCAACAATACTTGCTCAATGACCCTCAGCGCACCCTGCGATGAGCTGGAAGCTCTGCGCAAACGGCTTGAGGATATTGACGGCGTTTCCATTACAACATGAAAAAACCTGCTGCTGCGCTTTTCGACCTCGACGGCGTGCTAATCGACACCGAACCGGCCTACACCCGGATATGGAGCGAAATAGAATCACATTTCCCCACAGGAATCGAGAATTTCGCAATAAAAATAAAAGGCTCCACTCTGCATGGTATCCTTTCTGCATATTTTCCCGAAAAAGAGACTCAGGAAAAAATATGCAATATGCTAAAGGAGAGTGAAAAGCGAATGGAATATCCGCTTTTCGACGGTGTTATGGATTTTCTTGCCGAACTCAAAAAGAACAACATCCCTGCGGCTATAGTAACAAGCAGCAACGAAGCTAAAATGAAGCAGTTGTTCAACGCCAGGCCCGAATTTGCCGCCATGTTCAAAGTGGTTGTCACCGATGCCGACGTAACCAAATCCAAACCGCATCCCGAATGCTATCTTAAGGCCGCCGAAAAACTCGGAGCGGCACCGGAGGAATGCATCGTTTTCGAAGATTCCTTCGCAGGTTTATCGGCCGGTCGTGATGCAGGCGCACACGTTGTGGCTCTGGCAACAACAAATCCGCGACACTCGCTCGCCGACAAAGCTCATGTGGTTATCGACAGCTTTAAAAAACTGTCGCTCGACACTCTGCTCGCCAATTTTTAACGGCCAAACAAGCTTTTTTGCTATTTTTTCGCTAACTTTGCAGCTTAAAACAAGCCTAATCTCCAATAGAGTATGCAAAAAATTCGCAACATCGCCATCATCGCCCATGTGGACCATGGTAAAACAACGCTGGTGGACAAAATGCTCCTTGCCGGAAACCTCTTTCGCGAGAACCAGAAAACCGGAGAGCTTATATTAGATAACAACGATTTGGAACGTGAACGTGGTATTACAATCCTTTCCAAAAACGTTTCTATCAACTACAAGGACTATAAAATCAATATTATAGACACCCCGGGACACGCCGACTTCGGCGGCGAGGTGGAACGCGTGCTGAACATGGCCGACGGATGCCTCTTGCTTGTCGACGCTTTCGAAGGCCCTATGCCTCAGACACGTTTCGTGCTCCAGAAAGCCATTGAAATGGGCCTCAAACCCGTGGTTGTCATAAACAAAGTGGATAAACCCAACTGTCGTCCCGAGGAAGTTCAGGAAATGGTGTTCGACCTTATGTTCAGTCTTGACGCTACCGAAGAACAGCTCGATTTCCCCACTCTCTACGGCTCGGCAAAACAAGGCTGGATGAGCACCGACTATAACGCTCCCACCGACAACATCCTGCCGCTCCTCGACACCATTATCGAGCACATCCCCGGCCCCGAGGACAACCCCGGCGACCCGCAGATGCTTATCACATCGCTCGATTTCTCCAAATACGTCGGACGTATCGCCATAGGACGCGTACATCGCGGCGAAATGCGCGAAGGAATGGAAATAGCTCTTTGCCGTCGCGACGGTTCCATCAGCAAACAACGAATCAAGGAACTGCACACTTTCGAAGGCATGGGACGCAAAAAAGTTGCTTCCGTTGTAAACGGCGACATTTGTGCTCTTGTAGGCATCGAAGGTTTTGAAATCGGCGACACTATAAGCCTTCCCGAAAACCCCGAACCTCTCCCTCGAATTGCCATTGACGAACCTACTATGTCAATGACATTCACCATAAACGACAGTCCTTTCTTCGGCCGCGACGGCAAATTCGTTACATCGCGACACATCGCCGACCGACTCACTGCCGAGCTCGACCGCAACCTCGCTCTCCGCGTGGAAAAAGGCGTGCGCGAGGATGTGTGGAACGTTTTCGGACGCGGCGTGCTTCATCTTTCGGTGCTCATCGAAACAATGCGCCGCGAAGGTTACGAACTTCAGGTGGGTCAGCCCCAGGTTATTATCCGCGAAATCGACGGTCAGAAATGTGAACCTGTCGAGCTCCTCACAATAAACGTGCCCGAGGAAAGCTCCTCCAAAATGATCGACATGGTTACCCGTCGCAAAGGCGAACTCACTGCCATGAGCACCAAGAACGACCGCGTGCAGTTGGAATTCACCATCCCGTCGCGCGGCATTATAGGACTACGCAGCAACGTACTCACCGCATCGGGCGGCGAAGCTATAATGGCTCACCGCTTCCTTGAATACCAGCCTTGGAAAGGCGATATCGAACGCCGCACCAACGGCTCGCTCATTGCAATAGAAGCCGGTACTGCCTACGCCTATGCAATCGACAAGCTGCAGGATCGCGGCCGTTTCTTCATATTCCCCCAGGAGGAAGTCTATGCCGGACAGGTTGTTGGCGAAAACGCTAAGGACAACGACATTCCCGTGAATGTGACAAAGAGCAAAAAACTCACCAACATGCGTGCCTCCGGCGCCGACGACAAAGCCCGCATCGTTCCCCCCGTAGTTTTCAGCCTTGAAGAAGCGCTCGAATATATCAAAGAAGACGAATACGTGGAAGTAACACCCCACCACATTCGCCTGCGCAAGATTATCCTCGACGAAACCGAACGCAAACGCGCAAACCGATAATATGAAAACGATGAAACCCTTCAGCCTGTCGTTGAACGGTCGTATTGTCGAATACGACTGCACGGCCGTGATGGGTATCATCAACGCTACCACCGACTCCTTCTACGCAGCATCCCGCGTGGAAGGAGCCGATATTGCCTCCCGCGCGATATCAATGATTGAGAACGGCGCCGACATGCTCGACATCGGCGCATACTCGTCTCGGCCCGGAGCAGCCGATGTTCCCGAAGCCGTGGAGCGCGAGCAATTGTGCAAGGCCGTTCGAATCGTCCGCAAGGCTGTGGGAACGGACGTCCCGATATCGGTTGACACATTCCGGGCCTCCGTTGCCGAAGCGGCCATTGACGCCGGCGCCGACATAATCAACGACATCTCCGGCGGCGACTTGGACTGCCGTATGTTCGAAACCGTCGCACGCCTGCGCGTACCTTATATACTCATGCACATGCGCGGTACCCCCGCAACCATGCAGCAGCTCACGCAGTACAATAACGTTGTAACCGATGTAATCGGCGAACTCAGCCGAAAAATCTACAGGCTGGAGGAAGCCGGCGTAGCCGACATAATTGTCGACCCCGGCTTCGGATTCGCCAAGACACTTGAGCAGAATTACGCGCTTATGGCCGGATTGAATCTGTTCAACGATATTCTCGGCAAGCCCGTTCTTGTTGGTGTTTCGCGCAAATCCATGTTAACGCGCCTGCTCGGAATAAACGCCGACGACGCTCTTACCCCCACTGCCGTCCTCGGCGCTCTTGCCGTGGAGCGAGGGGCGGCCATTCTGCGCGTACACGACCCTCTTGAAGCAGCCCAAAGCATTCGCATTATACAAGCCCTTAAAAACGCGACTCCATGTTCGACTTCGGAATAAAAGACATTATCGACATTCT
The DNA here is from genome assembly GCA_947175425.1 of uncultured Porphyromonadaceae bacterium. Taxonomy (GTDB): domain Bacteria; phylum Bacteroidota; class Bacteroidia; order Bacteroidales; family Muribaculaceae; genus CAG-873. Next base: position 46,506 of record CAMWMR010000011.1, on the reverse strand, counting down.
CCTGTTCGCGTTGCTCCTGTTCTACATCTACCGCATGATGAAAGAATCGGGAACAATAAACATTTTCTACGGTGTGCTGTCCTTTATTGTCGTTTGGGCGCTTGCATCCGAAATCTTCAACATGCGGCTCATCGGTACCATTCTGGACCGTTTCATGGCGATAGGGCTTATAATCCTCGTCATTCTTTTCCAGGAACCGATAAAGCGCTTTCTTGTGGAATTAGGTTCCAACCGTCGCTGGCAATTCCTGCGCAAACTTTTTCACCATGGAAAAGACAACATGGAAACCGATGCCCTCTCGTGGGTTATGCCTGTGGTTTATGCCTGCATGAGCATGTCCAAAAGCAAAACCGGGGCTTTGATAGTAATTGAGCAATCCATTCCGTTGGAGCACTATGCCAGAACAGGCGACATTATAGACGCAAACATTAACACGCGCCTCATCGAAAACATATTCTTCAAGAACTCACCCTTGCACGACGGCGCCCTCATTATTGCCGGCAACAGGCTTGAGGCTGCAGGATGCATTCTTCCCGTAAGCCACGACAGCGATGTTCCCCGTTCGCTCGGGCTGCGTCATCGCTCCGCCCTTGGCATTGCGCAGGCCACCGATGCAGTTGCAATTGTGGTTTCCGAAGAAACCGGCAACATTTCAATCGCTCACCGCGGCAAACTTTCAACTCGCCTCAGCACTACCGAACTTGAACACAGGCTCAACGCCATAGCCATTACGGCAGCTAAATAGCTATTGTAACGCACTCATGATTTCTGTCAACAATCTTTCCGTCGAGTTCTCCTCGCAAGTACTTTTCGACAACATAAACTACGTTATAAACCCAAAGGACAAAATTGCTCTTGTGGGTAAAAACGGTGCCGGGAAAAGTACTATGCTCAAAATAATTGCCGGGCTCCAGGCTCCCTCCTCCGGAAGCGTTGCCGCGCCGCCCGACATTACTATCGGCTATCTACCGCAGCAAATGGTGCTGACCGATACCCTTACCGTTGCCGAAGAAGTGCGAAAAGTATTCGCCCACATCAGCGAAATGCAACATACGCTCGACCGCTACAGCGCCGAACTTGCCGAACGGACCGATTACGACTCTGCCGAATACCACGCCCTCATCGACAAGGTTACAACACTCACCGAGCAGCTCGCACTTGCATCCGGCGAGAACTGCGAGGCCGAAATGGAGAAAACCTTGCTCGGTCTCGGTTTCGTGCGCTCCGATTTCTCTCGTTCCACAAGCGAATTCAGCGGCGGCTGGCGAATGCGTATCGAGCTGGCAAAACTTCTGCTTCAACGCCCCGACGTGCTGTTGCTCGACGAACCTACCAACCATTTGGATATAGAATCCATTCAGTGGCTCGAGAATTTTTTGGCAACAAAAGCCAAGGCCGTAATGCTCGTTAGCCACGACCGCGCTTTCATCGACAACGTTACCAACCGAACAATAGAAATTTCGTTGGGAAAAATTTACGACTACTCCGTAAACTACTCGAAATTCGTTGCACTCAGAGCCGAACGTATAGAGCAGCAGATGCGGGCATACCGCAATCAGCAGAAGCAGATTGCCGACACCGAGGAATTTATTGAACGCTTCCGCTACAAAGCCACTAAATCGGTGCAAGTACAAAGCCGAATAAAACAGCTCGCCAAAATTGAACGTATCGAAGTCGACGAAGTCGACAACTCGCACCTCAGCCTCCGTTTCCCCCCGGCTCCCCGCTCGGGCGATTTTCCTCTTATCCTTGAGGACGTAGGCAAGGCCTATGGCAATCATCAGGTTTTCGACCACGCGACATTTACTCTCAGACGAGGCGAAAAAGTGGCCTTTGTTGGCAAAAACGGCGAAGGTAAATCCACGCTCGTAAAATGTATAATGGGTGAAATTCCTTTCACCGGCGACCTGCGGCTGGGACACAACGTGAAAATCGGATATTTCGCCCAGAACCAGGCACAGCTCCTCGACGGCGAACTAACCGTGTTCGATACAATTGACCACGTAGCCGTGGGCGACATACGAACAAAAATCCGCGACATCCTCGGAGCATTCATGTTCGGCGGAGAGGCTTCCGACAAAAAAGTAAAAGTACTCTCCGGCGGTGAAAAAACGCGTCTTGCAATGATTCGGCTTCTGCTCGAACCCGTAAACCTGCTTATCCTCGACGAGCCCACCAATCACCTCGACATGAAAACGAAGGATATCCTCAAGCAGGCTATCCGCGACTTCGACGGCACTGTGATTGTAGTGAGCCACGACCGTGAATTTCTCGACGGCCTTGTTGAAAAAGTTTACGAATTCGGTGGAGGTGCCGTTAAAGAATGCTTGGGCGGCATTTACGAATTCCTGGAAAAGAAACGCATGGCATCGCTGCGCGAGCTGGAAGCCGCACCCGCGCAACAGAAAACCGGTGCAACACAACAAAAGAAGGACGCTCCACTGCAAACCGAGCCCGACCGCAAACTCTCCTATGCCGAGCAACGCGAACGCGACAAAGCTCTAAAGAGAGCTGCCAAGAAAGTGGAAGATGCCGAGAACAACGTGGCCGAAAAAGAAAACGACCTCGCTTCCATTGAATCGAAAATCGCCGCAGGGAACGTCGATCCCGACATTTTCACCGACCACGTGAACGCCACTAAAGAACTGGAAAACGCCATGAGCATGTGGGAACTCGCCCAGCTCGAACTTGACGAACTCAAAGAAAAATACTCCAAATAAAAAAGCTAATGAAAACAAGCAGAATTTTCCTCGCCGGCACTATTGCCATTGCGGCAAGCCTGGCTGCATGCAGCTCAAAAGAAAACGGCAAAGGTATCGACACTGCCAATCTCGACACTTCGGTATCGCCCAAAGACGATTTCTACGAATACGCATGCGGTGGCTGGATGAAAGCCAACCCCCTCAAACCCGAGTACAGCCGTTTCGGCACTTTCGACGTTCTTGGTGAAACAACTCGCGAACAGGTGCGCGAACTCGTTGATACACTTGCTGCCACCGAACACGAAAAAGGCACTAACGCTCAGAAAGTGGCCGACCTTTTCAACCTCGGCATGGACAGCCTTCGCCTTAACAACGAGGGCGCAGCTCCCCTGCAGGCCGACCTCGCACGAATTGCCGGCGCTACACGCGACAGCCTCGTCGACATCATGACCTCTATTCCCGGTGTGGACGTATTCTTCGGCACCGGTGTCGAAGCCGACCTCGCAAACGCCGACATGAACACAATGTACTGGAGCCAGAGCGGACTCGGACTCGGCGACCGCGACTATTACACCGACAACACCGAAAACGCCGCTAAAATTCGCGAAGCCTACAAAACCTACCTCACCACACTTGCAAAACTCATCGGATACGATGACGCTGCTGCCGCACGCCTCACCAAAAACGTGATGGACATTGAAACAGCGCTAGCTCAGAAGCAGATGACCCGTACACAGCTCCGCAACATCGAAGCTCAGTACAACCCCACTGCCGTTGCCGACCTTGTGGCCAAATATCCCCAAATCGACCTCAAACGTTACTTCGCAAACCAGGGTCTCGACGTTGACACTGTAATAGTTGGACAACCCGACTACTACGGTTTCGTTGCCAAAACACTTTCCAATACAAACGAACAAGCTCTGCGCGACTACCTCACCGCATCCTATGTTTCCAACGCCGCACCCTTCCTCAGCGACGACTTCATCAACGCCAACTTTGCTCTTCAGCAGGTTATGTCGGGCGTGGAAGAACAGCAGCCCCGCTGGAAAAGAGCGCTCTCAATCCCCAACGGATTCCTCGGCGAAGCTCTCGGCGAACTCTATGTCGAAAAATATTTCCCCGCTTCTTCCAAAGAAAAAATGCTTGCGCTCGTAGGCAACCTTCAGGAAGCTCTCGGACAGCACATCGACAACCTCACATGGATGAGCGACACCACAAAAGCACGTGCTAAGGAAAAACTCGCCGCCTTCACTGTAAAAATCGGTTATCCCGACACATGGCGCGACTATTCCAAGCTCGACATCGACCCCGAACTCCCCTACTGGACCAACGTGCAGAAAGCCATAAACTTCAATCAGGATTATAACAATTCCGATTACGGCAAACCTGTTGACCGCGCCCGCTGGCACATGAGTCCTCAGACCGTGAACGCTTACTACAACCCCACCACCAACGAAATTTGCTTCCCCGCCGGCATTCTCCAGGCTCCTTTCTTCGATCCCGAAGCCGACGATGCTGTAAACTACGGTGCTATCGGTGTTGTTATCGGCCACGAAATGACTCACGGTTTCGATGACCAGGGACGTCAGTTCGACAAGGACGGAAACTTCTCCAACTGGTGGACCGATGAGGACGCCGAAGCTTTCAACGCTCTTGCCGAAAAACTCGCCGCACAGTTCGACGCTATTGAAGTTCTTCCCGGCACTTTCGCCAACGGACATCTCACTCTCGGTGAAAACATTGCCGACCAGGGCGGTCTCCGTGTTTCTCGCACAGCATACCTCAACTCGCTCAACGGCAAGGAAGGTCCCGTTATCGACGGCATGACTCCCGACCAGCGTTTCTACCTCGGTTACGCTAACGTGTGGGCTGCCAACATCCGCGACGCAGAAATTCTTTCCCGCACCCAGAACGACCCCCACTCCCTCGGTCGCTGGCGCGTTAACGCAACCCTCCGCAACATCGAGCCCTTCTTCGAAGCTTTCGAAATTCAGGAAGGCGACCCCATGTTCCGCCCCGAAGAGGAACGCGTAATAATTTGGTAAACCGCTATTGACATTATAATAAATGACGGTTGGAAACCTTAAATTCCAATCGTCATTTATTTTTTGTGAACAATATTCCGCCCCGCATGTTATACAAGCATAGGAGGCATTTTTCTGGCTTCATTAAAAAAGCCCGATGACAACACAGCGCCTTTTATATCGCCCGCGCCATACCCCATAGGCGCGGGCTTTTTTCATAAACTTTTATTACCTTTGTAAAAACAATAACACCAACTGAAATATGAATATCGGAGATAAAGTTCCCGACTTTCTCGGGACCGACGCCCACGGCAACGAAGTGCGTCTAAGCCAATTTCCCGGCAAAAAAATAGCACTCTATTTCTACCCCAAGGACAATACCTCGGGCTGCACCGCACAGGCCTGCAGCCTGCGCGACGGCTACAGTCAACTCCTCGCCGCCGGCTATCAGGTTATAGGCGTAAGCGTGGACCCGGCAGCCTCACACATCAAATTCGCCGAGAAAAATCAACTGCCGTTTCCGCTTATTGCCGATACGGAACACAAACTCGTTGAACAAATGGGTGTATGGGCCGAAAAAGCATGTACGGACGCAAATACATGGGTACTTTGCGCACAACATTCATAATAGCGCCCGACGGCACTATTACCAATATTCTTGGCCCGAAACAGATAAAAACAAAGATTCACGCCGAGCAGCTGCTCAATCTGTAAACGACAGGCAGCGGCGCACTGCCGCACGTATACTTTGAGCCGTGGTATGGTTTTGACGCAAAAGCCTCACCACGGCTTCTATATATTTTTCCTTATTCTTAAAGCCGCACATATTGGCCACATTGCACGACGAAAGCATGGATTTTTGATTGAACACACGCAGAATGGCATTATAATCGCGAGCCTCTACGTAAGCGCGGAACTCGCGGCAGAACGCCTCGTAAATCTTTCGCGGATTAATTTCGCCAAGCAATCCGCCAAGGTGCTCTTCCATGTTGCCGATATCGGTGAAACGGGCATCGACACGGTACTCTATCGTTCGCTTGACCCTGTGGCGTGTATGCTGGAGCGCCTGCTGATGCAAATCGCCGGCAAAAAGATTGATTATAGTTTTTCGCACACGCGAAAAAATACGCTCGCCATCGTGCCCGGTGGATGCGGCAACTGCCTTTACAACATCCTCAAGCAAAAGCATATTCTCAATTTCGGCGACATCGGGAACCATTATGCGCTTGCGGCGAAGATATGCCACTTCGGCATCGTCACGGCGGTCGCGATCCACAATGCCGAAAGAATCCATTTTATGGAAGCCCGACAAATCGTTGAAAGTGCGCGTGGCTTCGATAACCTTATTGCAACTGCCGAGCGAGCGAACGGTAAAATCGGGGAAAATAAGCGGATAAAGTTTTGCATCGATGCTTCGTTCGCTGTCGCCCTCAATGAACAAAACAGGCTTGCGGGCACCTATCAAGGTTATATACAACTCGTTGGAAATTCCGGTTTGCGGCGGAAGAATATCGTAATCCCAAGCCTTGGCAGCCGAATCGTAATCGCGCACCCATATTACAGGAGCTCCGTTGCGCGACGAAGTAAACTCGGTGTCGTGAGTAGTATAGCAGAAACAGCAATCGGGACGCGAAGCCTCCAGCCGGTTCCACAGCGATGCAGTGAGCGACGGGTGCAAAAATATTTCGGGGCTGTCCACAAAAATAACCGAATTGTGCGGTGCATAACTTACAGCTGCGGCATAGTACAACACGGCACGTTCGCCGTCGGAAAGCCGAACCGAGGAATATGTAGAGGCATCCATGCCGCGTGCAAAAACAATTTTACCACTGTCAATAAGTACGCGGTTTCCCGGAAAAACATCCTGCCACAGTTCGATAACCGCATCAAGCCGCGTACGCTTTAGCTGTGCCTGCTTTTTATCGGCCAACGCAAGTTTATAGCCTATGAGATTCAACATTTCATCGTGCATAAGCTGCCAAAGAAAAAGCTCGAGTACTGTAGCATCGGCCGGCAAAGCCGCTGCTCCACCCGCCAGCCTCCGGGCAAGAACCGGAGGAAGTTCTCCGCCTCGCCGACGTCCGTACAGCGCATCGAGCGCCGACAACGGATAGGCCGTCTCGCCCATACTCTCCATTATATTATGAGTGAAACGGGTTTTACCGGCACCGTTGGCACCGACAATAAGAAGCGATTGATCCGACGATAGTTCCAAATTACCCGCAGGAGCACCGTCGCGACGAGGTGGTAATGCTATTTTCATAGAATACATCCGGCTCTATACTTGCATATAAATGTAACTTTTTTCAAATATAAGCAATAATAACGGCCCGCGGTTCACATTATGCTGAAAAACATAAAAAAAGCGCCGTCACACACATGGCGGACGGCGCTTGAATATAAATTGTGATATTATTTCACGAATTTGAGAACCTGAGTTTCACCTGCAGCATTGGCAACAGCTACGTAAACACCGGCTTCGAGGTCGGCTGCGAAAGTTTCGCCTGCAGCAAGATTTTCAACTGCAACAAGCAGACCGGCTGTTGTGTAAACTTCAAGACGGAGGTCGGTATCGGCAACTACTGTACCGTTGGCAATGTGAGCGAGTTTGGCCTGAGCGCCTACAATTGCGGAAACACCGCCTTCGGGACGTGTGGAGCCTTCGTAGTTTACAGCTACAACGCCGTAACCGCGAACACCGGGAACAACTGTTTCAACTTCGGGATTGGCCTCGCCGAGTTTGATACGCTTGATACCGTCCTGATGACGGGGGTTGGTGGCGTCGTACTTGTCGGCCCAGTGGAAACGGTTGTTGGATTCCTGCTGTGCAACGGTATAGCCTTCGATTGTTTCAATGCTTTCTTCCGAAGGTGTACGGTAGCACCAGTACATGTATTCGCCCTTGCTGTCGATAGCGAGCTGAGGAATACCAACGTACTCGGTGTTGCCTTCGTAGATTACGGGAGCACCGTCGATGAGTACGGGGTTGTAATCCCAGAACGAAGAAGCGTCGGAGTTGGCTTCAACATCGGCGATGTTTACACGGTAGAGACCGCACTTAACAGGATTTTCCACATTGAGGTCGCCCATGCGTACTACATACATATAGAGGTGTCCGTTGGGTTCGTCAACATTGAAAGTGGTGATAATGGGGGTGAACTGAGTGAACAGAGAACGGTCGGTGGGACGGGGGCCGGCGAGGTCGCCTGCGCCGGTACCGATGTTACCTTCGCGGAAACGGAAAATACCATAGCCGTTATACTTCATGCCGAGCCAGTAGAGAGGTTCCTGAGTATCGGCAGCAGTAGTGATTGCAAAACCGGCTTTGATACAGCCATAGGTCCATTCGGTGTTGTAGAAAGCCATCCAGTTGTTTTCCATCCAAGAGGGATAGTCCTGGGGAAGTGAAATTGCGCTTGCGGGAATTTTGCGCAGACAAACGTTACGGTCGTTTACATAGAGGTCTTCGCCATAGATGTAGAGGCCGAAGGGGTCCATATAGGCGTTATTGCCGGTGTTGTCGAGAACGACAGCCTGGAAAATATTGCCGCCAACTTTGGAGATATAGAACAGTTTACCGTCGCCGTCGACAGCACCGGTAGCCGAGTAAACGAATTTTTCACCGGCGCAGGCACCGTAAATACGGTTGCTGTATTCTACAAGCTGGAAAGTGTGGGGAACGCCGCCAACGTCGTAGGTGTCGCTTTCGCCGTCGGAATATACACAGTGGAGCATTCCGTCTTCACCTGCGTAGTAAAGACCTGCGGGCATACCCATGTCGGCGCCGCCGGCTACGATGTTGGCATCGCCGGCAATCTTGAGCATGCTCCAGCCGGGAGCGGCTTTGTAAGCGTCAACGAGGTCGACGGGAACTTTTACGGTGATGTTTGCATGTGCTTCGGTGAATACACCGTCGGGCATTACGGCAGGATAAGTGGAACCTACGCTGAGAGTTTCAACTGCGGCGTTGTCGAACGCGCCGGATTCAATAATTGCGAGGCAGCTGCCGAGGTTAAGTTCTTTGAGAGCAGAGGTGCCTTTGAAAGCTTCCGATTTAACAACTGTCACAGCTTCGGGAAGTGTTACAGATGTAAGTTTTTCGCAACCGGCAACAATACCGATGGGAACTTCGGTTGTCTGAATATTCACTGCAGTGAGTTCGGGACAGTTCTGTGCAACATAACGGCCAACCGAACCTTTAACGGTAAGAGATTTGATGCCTGAGCTTGCAAAAGCGTAGTCACCGAATGTGGCGCAGGAAGGAATATCAACATTTTCAAGAGCGGTGGCACCGTAGCATGCATAAGGCTTGATTTCGGTTACACCGAGTGCGAGAGCGTTGCCTGCGGCTTTGGGAGCGTAGAAGTAAAGTACTTTGCCGTCTTTGTCGGTTACATAACGGCCGGCTGCTTCATTGGCAAAATAACGGTTGTCGGCAGCAACGGTATACTTGGAAATTTCGGGACAAGCCATGAAAGGACCGTCGCCTACAGTTGCAAGCGAGTCGCCCAAAACAACTTCTGTAAGACCGGTGTTGGCGGCAAACGCCTGCGAGCCGAGTTTCTTGAGCGCTTCGGGAAGTGTGAGAGTACCTGCGAGGCCTGAGTTCTGGAAAGCCATGTCGCCGATAGTGGTAAGAGAATCGGAGAAGTTGATTTCTGTAACACCGGTGTTACGGAAAGCCATACTTTCGATTGTCTTCACCAGTTTACCCATAGTAACTTTAACAAGACTCTTGTCGCCTGCAAAAGCCGATGCGGTAATGGTTTTGAGAGCGTCGGGAAGTACGATTTCGGTGATAGCGGTGTTTGAAAGAGCCGAAGTTCCTATTGTTTCGAGACCGGCACCGATTGTAACGTCCTTAAGAGCAGTACAGTTTTCGAAGAAGCTGGCGGGAAGAGCTGTTACCTTATCGCCCAAAACAACTTTTTCAAGACTTGTGCTTGCACGGAAAGGTTTATCGGCCATGGCAACAGTAGAGTTGTCGAGGTCGCGATAGATATACACTTCCTTAAGGCTCGAGGGAAGCTCGGTGAACAAAGCAAGCTTGATAAGCAGCGGAGTCGCACCTTCCTCAAAGGTAATTTTTTCCAACGAGGTACAATCCTTGAAAGTATTTCCGCCGTCGGCCTTGGCAATTGTGCCCGGAATGGAAATTTCCTTAAGCGCACTGCATCGGGCAAAACCATCGCTGGGAAGAGCTGTCATTGCTGAAGGCAGTTTCACCGATTCCAGACCTGTACAATCGGCAAAAGCACCGCGGCTGAGCGATGTGATTGTAGAGGGCATTTCAAGCGATACAAGCTTGGCATTGGACTTGAATACAGTGCCTACACTGGTTACAATATAGGTTTTGCCATTGTAAGGTATTTCCTCGGGAATTACATACGAACCCGAGTATTCTCCGGGTGCAGTACCGTTCTCAGGATTTACGGTAGCAGCCTGTAGAGTGAGTTTGTTTCCGGATGCTTTATACACAAGACCTTCGTGCATAAATGTCTGTGCCGAGGCACTTCCGGTTCCCAGTCCAAAACAGAGAGCGAATGCCGCTCCTGCAACAAGGCCGGAAAGACGATAAGTAGACTTGTTCATAAAATGATATTAAGGTATATGGTTTAAGATTTCAATGTGATAATTGCGCGGATTATTGAGACTGTGCAAATGTACAAAATTTTTTATAGAGAGCAACACTTAAACTATATTTTTAACGTATAACACCCTCCTTTAGGGCAAGTATAATACACATTTTAATTACTTACACTCTTTTTAACATACTTTTGATATATATTACAGATTTTTAATCTACCTTTGTCTTGGACAATTCCGCCAATCGTAAAACAACTTTTTTGAACTTATAATCTGATACCGATTTATGAATAAACTTTTACTCGCTTGCGGAGCTGTGGCGTTTTTCAGCTTTAGCTCCATGGCCGAAACCGTAAACCTCGAAGGCAAGGATTACGAAGTGGAATGTAAAATCGACCGGCAAATCGGCCCCGGCATTACACATCTGCGCTATCGACTGCCCGATTATCCCCTTAATATCAACGTGGTGAAAGTGGATTTGAACAATCCCTACAACCGCATTGAAACAACTGTTGCCAACGAGTCGGCCAAAGGAACCGAACTCCTTGTAAATGCGGCAAAACGCCAGTCGTCGGAAGGACACCGTGCCGTTGCCGGTGCCAACGCCAACTTCTGGGTGGTGGCAACTCAGCCCGAAGAAAAAACATACACCGGAACCACCCGTAACGCAAGCGTGCGTAACGGCGTTATTGTTACCGAATCGAACCAGAACCGCGACCAGTGGGACGGCGGCACTATGCGTACCGGCGTAGTTTCAATGTCCTACGACAAAACAGCATATATCGACTACTGTACTTCTTCAATTGCCGTTACAAACAGTAAAATCGGCACTCTCGAAGTACACCAGTGCAACAAAGGCATACACACCGACGAGCTTTGCATGTATAACCGCTACTATGGCTCGGCTCGCGAATTTATGCCCATTAAAATTGTAAGCGGCAAATATGAATTCGACGCCCCGGGAGATGCTACCGAAGTTATTCTTGACTTTGCCGAAGGCGAAGACTGGAACAGCGGCCGCGACATTGAATTCATCGTCAAGGAAGTGCGCACCGATGCAGGTAACGGAATGCTCGGAAACCACGACCTCGCCCTTGTAGGCCGCGGCCCGTACCGCGAAGTTATGGCAGCTTTGGCCGAAGGCGACAAACTCGTAATGAAATACTCCTGGACCTACAACCCCGGAAGCGAAAACGAAATCACTCCCCTCGTTGAGCAGGCTGTAGGCGGTAACGCGCTCGTTATGCGTAACGGCGAACTCACAGCACACAACTCAAACGAAACCTACAACTCGCAGGTTTACTCCCGCACCGGTTACGGCTGCTCGGCCGACGGAAAAACCCTCTACATTGTTGTTATCGACAAATCAACCGACCCCGTATACGGAACATCGGCAGGATGCAACACTGCAAAAATGTGCGAATTCGCCCGTTGGCTCGGATGCTCCAACATGGCTAACTTCGACGCAGGAGGTTCCGCCGAAATGTTTATTACCGACCGCATTGAAAACCGCACAACCGAAGGTACTCCCCGCGCCGTGGCAAACGGCTGGCTGGTATATAACACCGCTCCCGAAGACACTCCCGAAGCTTCGGAAGTTGCAGCCCTCGCGTTCGAAGAAATGTCCCTCACAGCTCCCGCTTACGGAACTTTCTCGCCCACTGTAATTGCATATAACAAATACGGCGCCGTTATCAGCTACGATTTCCGCGACTTCACACTCTCCTGCGACCCCGAACTCGGCACTTGCGACGGAAATTCCTTCACCGCCGGCAAAAATGCCGTAACAGGCAAACTCACAGCAACTGTCGGCGAAGTCAGCATCGACATCGAACTCACCGTTGCAGCCACTCAGCCGGTTATGGCAGTGAAACCTCTGCTCATCGACGGCACTCGCGAATATCCCATCGAAATATCCGCCACTATCGGCGACAAAGTTTACTCCTACAACCCCGCCGACTTTGAATGGATTATCGACGACACCGACATTGTAAGCATCGACGCACAAGGCGTTCTCCGCGGCCTCAAAGAAGGTAAAACTACCATTACAGCCAAAATCGGCGATATAACCGAAAGCACCGAAGTTACCGTAGAAATTGCAAATGCCGCCGAAATGGCTCACGAAAACCTTAGCGAATGGACTGCCAAAGGAACCGGTGTTTCTAACGTAAGCCTCTCGCCCGAAGGTGTTGTAACTTTCACATACGGCTCATCTAAAACTCCCTACATCACTATCGCTACAGGCACAGTTTTCTACAGCCTCCCCGATAACATCTTCTTTGAATTTGAACCCGCTGTAAACCTCACCCACATTTCGGCCGATATCCACACTCCCGAAGCTACTCGTACAAGCTACAAAACAATCAAGCACGAAACCGAGCCTAACTTCGCCGCCGCTACCAAACACAATGTGGAAATACCCATTAGCCTCGTTGGCGAAACTTCCAAAATATCTACCTACCCCGTAAGTATCTCCAACATCCGCCTTTACCCCGAAGCAGGCTCCGGACAAGGCACCGTACAGCTGCATCGCCTCTACGCCCGTTACGACAACTACCAGTCGTCGGTTGAACTCAACACCGCCACTGCCGAAAAAGGCAAAGTTTCAATAACTCCCAACCCTGTAGCCGCAGGAACATGCTTCACCGTTCATGCCACCGACATTCAAAGCATCGACATATACTCCCCCGCAGGAGCTCTCGTTGCAAAATACGCCGGAATGGACGCCGAAACAGTTGTTCTCCCCGCTCCCGCAACTCCCGGTGCCTACGTGGTGAACATTAACTCCAACGAAGGTGCAAGCGCCGCCATACTGATTGTAAAATAACTAAACCATAATTATCCTTATGAAACGACTTCTGTTACTTGCAGCTCTCGCCTCAGGCATGGGCATGAGTGCACGCATTGCCGAAACCGGCAAAGCCACTCCTATTCTGGCCGGTGTACAGAGCAATCTGTACAACCCCGTTCTAAGCCCCGACGGAAACAAACTGCTGTTCTCCAACGCCGACTACTCCAACCTGCGCATCTACGACTTTGAATCGGGCGCAACTTCGCTTGTATGCGACCTGGAACGTGCCGGTTTCGACGCTCGTTTTACCCCCGACGGAGCCGAAGTGATTTACATTTCGCAGACACCCGACAGCAACGGCCGCCAAATGCGCCAGCTCCACAGCTACAACATTGCACAGGGAGCGAACTCCAAAATCGGTGAATCGGCCCGCTTCATCCAGCGTCCCGAACTCACAAAAGGTGGCATGGAAACCCGATTCAACGGCGTACGCAAAGCTTTCGGCAAAAAAGTGCAAACAGGTGTGCGCACCGAAGGCTCCTCCTTATATATAACTGTAAACGGTGTTGAAAAAGCATACTCCCCCGTTGAATCCTACGCAGGATACCTGTGGGAATCGCTTTCGCCCGACGGTACTAAGGTGATGTTCGTTGCCGCAGGTCACGGAATTGTGATTTGCGACCTCAACGGAAATATTATTGCCGACCTCGGCAACTACGAAGCTCCCGTGTGGTTCGGAAACAACACCGTTGTTGCCATGAAAGCCACCGACGACGGACACCAGTACAGCTCTTCGCAAATAGTAATGCTCAAAGCCGACGGTTCCGAAATTCAGGAAATTACCCGTCCCGAAAGCATGACAATGTTCCCTACAGCTTCATTTGAAGCCGGCAAGATTGTGTACAACACTATCGACGGCCGTCTCTTTGAAATGTCTGTTAATCTTATTAACCGTTAATCCGCTCTGACAATGAAAAAGCAAATTTTAAGCCTCCTGATTGCCGGCGCGGGCTCTATCGGCGCCTTGGCAGGTAACGCTTCCGACCTCAAAGTTTACATTAATCCCGGACACGGCGGACACGACAGCGACGACCGTAACGTGGTAATCGAACCCTACAAATCGGGCGACCCCAACGGTTACTGGGAATCGAACTCGAACCTCGACAAAGGCCTCGCACTCCGCGAACAGCTCCAGGCAAAAGGATACACCGTGGAAATGTCGCGTGTTACAAACACAACCGCCGACGACCTGCCTTTGAGCACAATCGTAAGCCTTGCAAACAAATCCCAGGCCGACATTTTCTTCTCAATACACTCCAACGCAACAGGTACTTCGGCTCGCCGAAACTTCCCCCTCATGCTTTATCGCGGATACGACGACCAGCCCGTTAAACCCGAGGACAAAGTTGTGGCAGGAATCCTCAACAAGCACCTCCTCGAAAACGAAGTTACCTGGTGGACATCTACCGCACTCAACCTCCGCGGCGACTGGTCCTTCTATAAAAGCTGGGGAACTTCCGGCCTGGGCGTACTCCGCGGCCTGACTGTAACAGGCATGCTCTCAGAAGGCTCGTTCCACGATTATATCCCCGAGGCATACCGCCTTATGAACAAGGATTTCTGTTGGCTCGAGGCATATCACTTCCGCCGCGCAATCGATGAATATTTTCAGGTGGAAGGCACCGACAAGGGTCACATTTTCGGTCGTCTCAACGACGTTCGCTTCCCCCGCTCGGGCAGCTACATCATGTATGGCGACGACCTCCTGGCAACAATCCAGACTGCCAAGGTTGAACTCTACGACGCTTCCGGAACACTCATCGACACCTACACTACCGAAACCGTCAATACCAACGGTGTATATGCCTTCAAGAACCTTGAACCCGGCACCTACACTATCAAGACCAACGTGGAATCCCACTACGCCGACGAAAGAACCGTTGAGGTAAAGGCCGACGAAGTGACATACGCAAACTTCAAGCTCAACAAAGTTCGCAACACTCCCCCGCAGGTGCTCGCCGCAAGCCCCGAATGGAAAGAAGGCGAGGAAGCAGTTCTTTGCAACGCTCCCATTGTTATTGACTTCAACTGGGACATGGACACCGAGCTTACCGAAAAAGCTTTCTCCATTGAACCCGCTGCCGAAGGTACTTTCACCTGGGAGGACCTCAACTATCGCATGATTTTCACCCCCACCGCTCCCTACGCTACCAACACGCTCTACACGGTTACTATTTCAACCGAAGCTGCTCACGGAGGCGGTACCAAAATGGAAGAACCTTTCTCGTTGCAGTTCAAGACTACCGACCGCAACTTCCTGCAGGTGATTGCAATATCCCCCGCTCAGGATGCAATGGTACACTACACCAAGCCCACAATCGAAGTGCGCAGCGACAAACGTCCCGCAACAAGCCAGGTTCTCAAACAAATCAAACTCTACGATGAAACAGGCGCAGCCGTAACTCTCGACACCCGCAACGCTCGTTTCGACTCAAGCACAAGCCCCTTCGGTTTCGTTAAGATTCCCGTGCTGAAAGACCTCGTTCCCGGACAGACCTACCGCCTCGAAATTTCCAAAGATTTCGCCGACCGCGACGGCCTCACTCTCCAGAACGGAGTTGAACTCTTCTTCACCGCATGCGACGCATCTGCTCACGAAGCCGGTCTCGTTATCGATGAAATGACCGATGCAACCGTTTTCGCTTATAACGAAGAACAGTCGCAAAACGTAACTTCCCAGTCGGTTGCCCTCGACACCAAAACCGCTCTGTTCGGCACAGCCGTTAACTACACCTATGCGTTCGACGGAAACGAAGGTGGCGAAATCCTTTGGGACAACTCGGCCGAAGAACCAGCAAAAGTTACCCGCGATCAAAAAATCTCCGTTCACGTCAACGGCGACCTCTCCGGCAACTCGCTCTACCTCCTCTTCAGCTCGCCCATCGCCCAAAGCTACGTACACGTAGCCGACCTCGACTACCTCGGCTGGAAACATCTTGTTGTTTCGCTCGAAGCTCTCGAAGGTACCGACGAGTACACTTTCGAAGGCGTGAAACTTGTGCAGAACAAATCTCAAATCAGCGGAAGCGGTACATTCGGAATCGACCGCATTGAAATTGCCGAAGGTGCAGGCGTTTCTTCGCTCGTTACCGACAACACCGTTACAATCTCCCCCAACCCGGCTTCCGAATATCTCGTTGCAAATGCCGACGGCATAATCGAATCGGTGGAACTCATCGACATGGACGGCCGCAAAGTTGCCAAAGCCGGAGGTAACGTCCTCAATGTTTCCGCTATTGCCAACGGACACTACATTGCCCTTGTTACCAATGCAAACGGTACAAGCGCTCACCGCGTAATAATTGTTCATTAATAAACATGAAAAAACACCTGCTTTCTATAGCAGCCGCGTTAAGCCTCGCTTTCGGGGCTTACGCGGGCTTGCCTTATGCGCCACTCGCTCTGCCTGCAGGCGCTCATCATCCCGTGCTCAGTCCCGACGGAAAAACTTTGCTCTTTTCTTCCGACAATCACCGCGGACTTAAGGCATACTCAATGACCGACGGCACTGTCAGCGAAATCGACGAAGCTGCTTCTGCCGGCTTCGAACCCGTGTTCTCTACCGACAGCCGTACAATCTACTACCGCACTGCCGAAATGCGCGACGGCCTGCTTTACCGCGATGTCCGTGCCTTCAACATACAAAGCGGAAAACACCGTCAGCTCGCCAAGGCTACCCGCGAACATGTAAACATTGCCGCGCTCGGAGCTGCCGACTATGCCGTGGCCGACTATCAGGACATTTGCGTCCGTCGAAACGGTGTGGAAAAACGAATCCGCCCGGTTGCCGACAGTCACTCATACCTGTGGGCTACCCTCTCGTCCGAAGGTCAGCTACTATTCTCCGAACCCTTCCAGGGAGTATTCGTTTGTGATGCCGACGGTAACAACGCAAAAAAACTGCTTCCCAAGGGCGATTTCACTTCCTGGGCCGGAAAAGACAAAATAATTGCCGTGGTTACTTACGACGACGGTTATGTTGTCCTCAGCTCAAAACTCGTTATGGTAGATACACGTACCGGCGAAACAACTCAGCTAACCGACGACGATATGCTCGTGGGCGAGGCTACGGCTTCCGAAACCGGTACCGTAATTTTCTCCGACATTAACGGTAACATGTTCATTCTAAACCTCAACGACCGATGAAACGAATTCTTATTTTTCTGCTTGCCTTTGCAGCTGCAGTAGGCGCGGCCGAGGCGAAAAAAATGAGCGACCTCAAAATATACATAAATCCCGGACACGGCGGATACACTTCCGACGACCGCCCAATCCGCATTTATCCTTTTGCCAGCAACGACTCAAACGGTTATTGGGAATCCAAAAGTAACCTCTACAAAGGATTGCACATGTACCACATCCTCGACTCACTCGGTGCAACACCCTATCTGTCGCGCACCAAGAACACCCAGGCCGACGACCGCTCCCTCTCGGGTATTGCTGCCGAAGCTAACAAACTGGATGTGGACCTGTTCTTCTCAATCCACTCAAACGCCGGCGAGAATGTGAACTACCCCCTCATGCTATACCGTGAGGAAACCGAGGGCGTACCCCGTTACGAAGAAAACATTACTCTCAGCAAAATAATTTGGCAACAGCTCCACTCCAATCAGCTCCCCGTATGGTCGCGCAACACCGAGTATATTGCCGGCGACCTCACTTTCTATAAAAACATGTGGTCGGGCGGACTGGGAGTTCTGCGCACTCTCTACGTTGTGGGACTTCTCTCGGAAGGCTCCATGCACGAATACCGCCCCGAAGCTCACCGACTCATGAACGACGACATGTGGTGGCTCGAAGCATGGCACTTTGTTCGCGGTATCATGGAATTCTATAACACCGAGGATCGCTTTGTGAACGGAAACGTTGCCGGTGTGGTATACGACAACCACAACCTCCGCGAATACGTTATGCCGGCCAACTTCTCCATGCTCGGCCGCGATAAACTCGCTCCCCTGAACGGCGCTTACGTTGAACTGCTCGACATGAACGGAAACCTCGTGCAGAAACGCACCACCGACAACATGTACAACGGCGTGTTCGTTTTCCGTAACGTTGCTCCCGGAAACTACAAAGTACGCACTTCCACAAATAACTATTACACCGAGGAACAGGACGTAACTGTTACCGCCAACGAAGTTACTTACACCGAGTTCGGCATGAGCCTCAAACGCGAATTCCCCCTCGAAATAGTTGCTTACGGCCCCAAAGTGGAAAACGACGAGCCTATAAGCTGCTCCAACGTCATTTCTTTCGAGTTCAACACCGACATCGATGTGGAATCCTTTGAAAAAGCTTTCAAAATAGAACCCGACGTTGAAGGATACTTCACCTATTCCGATTCTTACCACAAAGCAACTTTCACTCCCAATCTGTCGCTTGCCCGCGATACGCACTATAAAGTGACCGTCGGAAAAGAGGCTCGTCATCCCGACCCCTACTGTCAGAATCCCAACCTTGAGAATGAACTCTCCTTCGAGTTCACAACTCAAAACCGAAACCGTCTGGAAATGACCGAATGTTTCCCTGTCGACGGTGGCGAAGTTCACTTCGACTCGCCTAAAATCGAATTCCGTTTCGATAATGCTGTCGACGCAACCACAATTTACAAAAACATCGCCATTACCGACTCAAAGGGCGCTGCCGTTACCGTTAGCTCGCGCAGCACACTCTACAACCGTCTTGGAAACGGATTCGGAAACATTATTTATGCTCTCGCAAGCAAGCTCACTCCCGGCGAAACCTACTCGCTCACTCTCGGCTCGGAACTCCGCGACCGCGAGAACCTGCCCATGGGCGAAGACATTGTCATGAAGTTCACCGCTACCGATGTTTCCACCGAAGCCGGGGATGCCGAAGTTATCGAAACTTTTGAAGGCACCGATGTAATGTTCGCTTACGACCCCGAAAAAACCACCGGCATTGGATCTACTCTGCCCGGTGCTATTCGCTCAACCGAACACCTGCTCGGCAGCTACGGCACTAAACTTACTTATAAGTTTACCGACTTCCGTGGCGGCGACATTACTTGGAACTATCTCGCAAACGATAAAATTTTCAATCACGGCGACAAACTCGGAATCCACATCAACGGCGACTTCAGCTCACACGAAGTTCTCGCCATACTCACCTCGGGTACCGATGTGAAATATGTTTCCTTCGGCCTTATGGATTACCGTGGATGGCAGTACAAGGAAGAAACGCTCGACATGCTTGAGGAAGGATTCCCCTACCTCCTGACAGGCATTCGACTTGTACAGACAAACAGCCCCGTCACTCAGCAGGGAAGCTTCAGCATCGACAACATAACCCGCCGCATCAACGGCAGCGGTGCTGTTGCAATCACTCCCGCCGACAACGCAATGTACGAAGCAACACCAAATCCCGCCTCCGACATTGTTACCGTTAAAGCTCCCGGAACAATCAACCGTCTCGAGCTTATCAATGCCGCCGGCGCATGCGTAGCCCTTGCCGAAAACACCAACAAGATTAGCGTTGCAGGACATCCCGCAGGAATATACTTACTGCGCATATCCTGCCAAGACAAGCCTGCTCATACTCTGAGGATTGCCGTTCAATAACTCTAATCATAATCTGAAAAGGAGCCCCGGTGAAAATTCGCCGGGGCTCCTTACTTTTTATAATCACCGAAATTAAATCCTACTTGCAACCGAGGGCTTCGAGCAGGGCGGCATTTTCGGCAGCACTCTGCTCCGATAGCGTGTAATGTCCGGCAAGCGGTGCAACGTATAGCGTTTTGGGAGCTGCTATAGCATTATATACTGCATAAGTTGTTGTCGGAGCGCATGTCAAATCGTTGAACCCTAATGCGTAATACCCCGGAGCTTTTACCAATCGCGCAAAATTCACCGTATCGAAGTAACTCATATTATTCATAATTTCGGCGGTACGGTTAGCCTCAGACTTGAATATATGTGGCCAGCCTCCCGCACGGCCATGCGCATAACCGGCAAGGTCGCTCATTGCAGGGAAATTGGCAACTACAAATTGCACGTCATCGTGCAAAGCCGCTGCAGCAATGGCAAGGAAACCGCCCTGGCTACCTCCAAACACCGCAAGTTTTCCATTGAACTCGGGCAGAGTCTGTACATAATCAAGCGCCCGCACAGCGCCAAGAATAACATTTTTATAATAATACTGCTCACGATCGTGAAGATTCATTGTAGGATAAGCGCGCAAAGCACCTCCGTCGAGATCGCGGTAAATGCCCGCATCAAGATTGTTGGGAATACCGTGAATACCGAAAGCCATTGCTATAACACCCTGCTCGGCAAGACCTGTAGGAGCGTCGATTGCATAAACACCCGCGCCGGGAAAACGCACAACCGCCGGATACTGCCCCGCAGCTTTGGGAACGGCAAGCATTGCATAGAACCGACGCTGAGGCGAACCGCAGCAAAACGATACCTGATAGGCCAGCGCCTTGTCGGTACACTTTTCGGGAATGAGTGTCACCCGCGGTGTCAGCTCGGTCTTGCGAGCCTGTTCCACATTGCTTTTCCAGTATTGCTCGAAATCCGAGGGAAACTCTGTAACTGCCTTAATCTTTTCAGGCTCAAAGCCTATTGTACCCATGGCAGTGTATTTGGTGCCGTTGTCATAAGTAGCTTTGCATCGCAAAAATCCGGGCACCTTCATCGTTCCGCCGTCAACAACAGCTCTGCCGTTCTTCAGCTTGGTCTCGCCTGAAATAGCAGGTTCCATAAGGTCGGCGCCGATTTCGTATTTGATTACGCCGGCTTTAACAGGCACATTCGATTCCGTTACAACAATATCGAATTTAACTTTCTCGCCTACAGCAGCTGTCCACGAACCCGACGAGGGCGATACTTTAATATCATACACATCCGTAGGCCGTCCGGCAAAAGCGCTTGCATGCAGCACAAATGCCGCAAGAATCATCAACGCAAATTTCATTTTCATAGTTGTTTATAAAATAGTTGTTTATAAAAATGGCGCTCACCGGTTAAAGAGAGCGCCATTTGTTCAATACAGTAATATCATTTTACAACGACTTTGGCTACATGGCCGTCGACATTTACAATGTACAGACCCGGAGCCACATCAAGTGTCGGATAGCAGCGTCCGCTCAGGTCCGATACCACAACATTGCTGTACTCGCCTTCTATACGAATACATCCGTAGCCTCCGTAAACGCGGACATCCGAAGAAGCCGCGCCGGGCTGAGAAACCGATGCAATGGTATTAGTTGCAAACACGGCGAAGCAGCCTGCCGGAACATTCACGCTAAGCGATGTACCGTTGCCCGACAGCTCGGGGGTAAACTCTTGAGAAGCCCATACAAGCTTGGCGTTGGCGCTTGTCAGGATAGATGATGTTACATTTACTGTAATATCATCGGTTAACGACGGATTGATAAACGCCACAACCTCCTTGTTACCGGCCTTAAGCACCATTGAACGCTGACGGTTGAACTTAAGCGCAAGGCTCTCCGACGAGAACGACGCACTCTGTGCAACAAGTTCGGGATTATCCATTCGCAGATTGATTAATGCACCGTAAGTCTGCATCAAATAACTCTTGTAGGGGTCGTCGAGCCAACGCCAGTCAACCATTTTGGGATCGGTATTATTGCTGCCGTCCTTATTCTTGGCATCCTGCGAGTCGCCCAGTTCACCGAACTGCCACACCATTTTCGGGCCGGGAGTAAGAAGCATCTGCGCGGCAAGAGTGCCAAGACGGCGGTAGCGGGTCAATTCGTCGGTGGGAACATCGCCGGCGCCGTAAGTCTCGCACTTGAAGCCCATGCGCTGTTCGTCGTGACTCTCGGCATACGATACGGTAGTACCCCAGGGACGGGCGCTGTCGCTTGTCGACAGGAAACGCTGCAGGTTATTGCCACCGTCGTCCCAGCCCATGGCAAACTGGCAGGAGGCATCGTTTACATTTGCCCAGTTCAGCTGCCCGTCCTCGCCCATGGCTTTCTCTTCTGTCGCGCCGGCAAGATTTTCGTTAATATGGATACCGTTGGGCTTCACACTCTTTATCACTGCATGCAAGCGCTTCATGCGGTCCACGCGGCTCTGGTTGTAAGCCTCGGTTCCGGCGCCGTAGCTGCCATTGTCGCCAAGGCCTTTTACAAGGTCAAAGCGGAAACCGTCCACATTGTAAGCCTCCATCCAGTACTTAAGCGCGTCGGTCCACTGCTGCTGCACAAGCTCGTTGTCCTGCTTCCAGTCGTTCAGTACGCTGTACGAATGAGGTGCTGTCTTGTTGTAGAACGGGTTGCTCTCGATAGGATACATCTGATACCAGGGATGCAAGCCGTCGCTCTGATTGAACACAATATCAAGTATTACGGCTATACCCTCCTGATGACAGGCTTCTATAAAATCTTTATAATCGGTCGGAGAACCGTACGCCTTATCGGGAGCCATATAGAAATTCGTGTTATAACCCCACGAATTGTTGCCGTTGAACTCCATTATTGGCAACAGCTCAATGGCATTGAAGCCCATAGCCTTAATATAAGGAATCTTTTCCTTGGCAGCCTTTACCGTTCCCCAGCCGTTGGACAAGCCGTTATAACCGGTGAAATCGCGGAGCAAAAGCTCGTAAATAACCAGATTACCGTGATCGGGAATTGTAAAATCACTGAATTCATAATCGTCCAAATCACCGCGATAAACGGCAAGCATTACATTGCTCAATTTGTCCGACGGATACTTCGGGCGAGTCATCCAAACGGAATTACGAAGGCTGCTGTCGCTGTAGCAGTCAAGCACAAGATGCGCATAAGGGTCGGCAACCTTGTAGGTATCGTCAACTATATAATAATAAGGATAGTAAACATCATTCGCCAGCCCGGCAACTGTTATCCAGAAATAGCGGTTACCCTCGTAATCCTGATAATTCATTAAATTGGAATCGAGAACGGCATAATCGTCCCACGAGCCTACAATCACAACACTCGATTTGCCCGGAGCGGCAAGGCAGAAAGTTACAGTTCCGTCGCTGTTCTTCACTGCGCCTTGACGGGGAACTCCGCCGGGATAATTCTTGTTCTGCGAGGGTGCAGGATAGCTGAACTCCATGCTTTCGCTGTAAGTTACACCTTCGTAAACGCTGGTGGCGGTTACGGTGTATGTACCAACTTCCGAGAAAGTGTAAGGCGAGGTCAGACGGGTAGTGTTCGTTACACTTGCGACATCGGTTCCATTTACCGAAAGGCTCATGTTACAAGCCTTTGTTGCCTCAACGGTGAAATTCACCGTAGTAGTTCCCGATAATATACGGTCGCTGTGGTCGCAGCCGAGTTCTATGGCAAAACCGTCGTAAGTAACATTCACAAAAATATCGCCGCCGCTGCTTGTCTTGCACTCCTTCGAGCCATCGGCATTACGGAAAACAATTGCAATCTTCTGAATATACTCGGTGGGGTCGGTAAGCCCGAAATAGCCGCGAAGCGAACCAAGCTCAAGTGTATAGGTATTGGCCGATACATAAGTCAGACGGTTCTTGTCGGTATTCGCACTCGACAGATTCCCGCTTTCGGGCCACGGGCAAACGGTATACTTCCAGTCGGAATCACCGGTACTGCGGTTGGTAATTACTCCGATATGGGCATACAAAGCCGTCGTTGATGCAAGATTTTTTAATGCTCCGTTGCACAAGGGAGACGCGGCATTGAAAGTCAGCACTACATTATCGCTGCTTTCAAGCAAGGGCGAGGGACTCGTAGTAACTATTTGCGCGCCCGCACAAATACTCGTCACTGCCACTAATAACAATAACAGGAATTTTTTCATTGAAAACGTTCTGTTGATAATAGGTTAAGGTGATACAATCTCTTTATATAATTACATTCGCTTGACACGCTACAAAGTTAACTAAAAACACTTTAGCGCACAACACTTATACTCTAAAAAACGCAAAAACATCCGCCCGAATGTACTCGGACGGATGTTCTTTTTACTATTTGTTTCCGAAAACCGGTTATACGGTTATTATTCGGGGCGACGGGTCTTCTTGCCGTAACCGTAAGCAGCGGCATTACCAAGTTCTTCTTCAATGCGGAGAAGCTGGTTGTACTTGGCCATACGGTCGGAACGGGAAGCGGAACCGGTTTTGATCTGACCGGAGTTGGTTGCTACGGCGATGTCGGCGATGGTAGCGTCTTCGGTTTCGCCCGAACGGTGCGAAATCACTGCGGTGTAGCCGTTACGCTGTGCAAGTTCTACGGCACGGAGGGTTTCGGTGAGTGAACCAATCTGGTTTACCTTTACAAGGATAGAGTTGGCGCAACCGAGTTCAATACCTTTTTCAAGATATTTTACGTTGGTTACAAACAGGTCGTCGCCTACAAGCTGGCAACGGTCGCCGATAAGCTCGGTGAGAATCTTCCAGCCTTCCCAGTCGTCTTCGGCCATACCGTCTTCGATTGAGTCGATAGGATATTTTTCAACAAGACCTTTGAGGTATTCGGCCTGCTGCTGAGAGGTAAGTTTGGGACCGTTGGCTTCCTTGGCCTGACCGTCCTTAAGCTGCTGGTAGTTGTAAACACCGTCTACAAAGAATTCCGACGATGCGCAGTCAAGACCGATAGTTACGTCCTTGCCGGGTACGTAGCCTGCCTTTTCAATAGCCTTGATAATTACGTTAAGAGCGTCTTCGGTGCCGTCGAGTGCGGGAGCAAAACCGCCTTCGTCACCTACTGCTGTGCTGAGGCCGCGTTCGTGGAGTACTTTCTTAAGGTTGTGGAATACTTCGGTACCCATGCGGATGCCTTCGCGGAAAGATGTTGCGCCGATAGGACGAATCATGAATTCCTGGAAGCAGATGGGGGCATCGGAGTGTGCGCCGCCGTTGATGATGTTCATCATCGGAACGGGAAGTACGTAGGTGTTGCAGCCGCCAATGTATTTGTAAAGGGGAAGGTCGAGGTAATCGGCAGCGGCCTTGGCTACTGCAAGCGATACGCCAAGAATAGCGTTCGCGCCGAGGTTGCTCTTGGTATCGGTGCCGTCGAGGGCAAGCATAGCCTCGTCAATGGCAATCT
This sequence comes from uncultured Porphyromonadaceae bacterium, assembly GCA_947175425.1. Classification (GTDB taxonomy): domain Bacteria; phylum Bacteroidota; class Bacteroidia; order Bacteroidales; family Muribaculaceae; genus CAG-873. The sequence goes on along the minus strand of CAMWMR010000011.1, from coordinate 21,303 downwards.
GGTCGAGAGCGCTCATGCCTACAAGCTGAGCTGCGATAGGACCGTTTACGTTGGCTACGGCTTTCTGTACGCCTTTGCCCATGTAACGGTTCTTGTCGCCGTCACGAAGTTCGAGGGCTTCGTTTACACCGGTGGAAGCGCCGGAGGGTACGCTCGCACGGCCGCGTGCGCCCGATTCCAGAATTACGTCTACTTCTACAGTGGGGTTGCCGCGAGAGTCAAGGACTTCACGACCGATGATTTTTTGAATCTTCATAATACTTAAATTGTTGTATTTATGTATGTTACGTTACAATTTGCGAAACCTGAGTTTTTACGCTGCAAATTTACGAAATTTTTCTTTAATTACACCTTTGCAATGCCTTTTTTTAAACCTTATTATTCTTATTTCGCTTGCGAACTTTGCCATACCGTTCCGTGTTACAAAAATATAATTTAGCTCAAACTTATGAAAAATAAATATACGCCTCACAATTCCGCAAACCTCATTCGCTGCTGCCCCGTGTTACGTATCATTAACATGATTCTCCTCGCTTGCGCTATGTGGATTATGCCGGCCTCTTGTGATAACGCCGACCTCTGGAACGAAGTTCCCGGCGAAATTGCCGAATTTGTGAACAACTACTACCCTATGTCGCGTTTGCAAAGTTTCTCGCACTCGGATCAGACTTATCACCTCAGAATCGAGAACGGCCCGGGAATGACATTCAACAACAACTACAACTGGATAACAGTCGACGGATACGGTATGCCGCTGCCTCAGGTTATGCTGTTCGACCAACTCCCGCCGGCTCTTTACAACTATCTCCAGGAAACCGAACGTCTCGACGCAGTTTTCAGCATTAACCACAACACCGATAACAAAAACGATTCATACACCGCCGAACTAATCGACACAAGCGTTTCCTACGATGTAATTACCGGCAAACTCACCGGCACAATACCCGACGACGGAAACGAATCGTAGCGTTCTCGGCCGGAAAACTCAACCGCAGAACATTATCTTCAAGCTCAAAAGTGGCATTCGACTCGCGCTCTATCACGCGACCGTCGGCAGTATGCCAGCGCAAATCAAAATTATTCTCAAAAACTGTAGGATACATCCGTCCCTTCTCTAAAAGTGGTGACGCGCCCTCTTCAACCGCCACAAGCACATAACCGCCGGCTCCGTCGCTCACACTCGCAAGCACGCCCGGCTCATAGCTAACCGAGGCATTCTTGAAATCGCGATCCATATATTCCCACACGGCCTCCCGCTTGTCGTCCGAAGCAGCAATATATTCCTCAAGCTCATCGTCATTCCCGAACTGCGACACGGCTGCCGGCTCTATATATCGGTTCAACAGCGTATTACGCACAATTTCGCCGCGTCCCTCAAGCCCGGCGCCAATACTGCCGCCAACAGAACCGTCAAACTCAACAGGAACACTCATTTCGGCTCCGCGACTGCCTATTTCAAGAACGCCCATGCAATCGGCATACTTAAGAACTGCCGAAACCTCCGCACTACCCGGAACATAAGCAACCGAACCGCGAAACTCCTCGCCCGCAACATAATCTCCATTGCGAAGCTCCCCTAAAACACATTTCAACAGCGCTCCCCCGCTTTTATCCGCATCAATTGCCGAAGGAATAAAAACCCGCGCACATCGGTAATTGCCCGAATCCGAATAATTCCAATACAAGCTCAGAACCGATGCTCCGCGCGAGGCCGCCTTAACACGCACATGGTAATTAACAAAATCAACTCCGCGTTCAAGCACCGCAAATTCCTGTGCCGCACTGCAAAAACATGCGCCAACAAACAGAATCCACAGTAAAAACCTATTCATCGCCAAGCAAATCCGTAACGGCAGCAACAAACGAATCATCGTCCATATCCCACCGTAACCAATGAATTGTATAGCCTCTGCGCTCCATGCCGCGGAACCACGTCATCTGGCGCTTCGCAAACTGATGAATTGCCGTTTCAAGCCCGTTTTCCATTTCCGCTCGGCTCATCGCGCCGGTCAAATACAATGTCAAAAACTTATACTCAAGCCCGTAGTACAACAAATCTTCTGCCGAAACTCCCGACGACAACAAGCCTTCAACCTCGGCAAGCATATCCTCCGAATCAAAGCGCCGGCGCATTCTTTGGCTTATAAGCTCACGACGAACATCGCGAGGAACATCTATACCAACAACAACGGCATCGAGCGGTCGAGGATTTCGTGCCAAGGCCGCCTCCGCGGGATGTTCGGCATAATAACGCTCAATTTCAATAGCGCGTATTGCACGCTGCGCTGTGTCAACATCGGTTGTATTATGCAACCGCTTCATCGACGCAAGTATAGCCGTAAGTTCTTCTATACTTTTCCCGCGAAGCTCATCCCGCAAACCGGGATTCTCCGGAACTTCCGGCAAATAAATACCTTTGAGCAACGACTCTACATAAAGACCCGTACCACCGACTACTATCGCTTGCTTCCCTCGCACTGCAATATCATCAAGCGCCGCACGGGCATCACGCAGATATTCGTAAAGATTATACCTGTAACCCGCCGGGACAACGTCAATCATGTGATACGCAACATCATCGCCGTAATCACACAAATCCTTGCCGGTCCCGACATCCATGCCGCTGTAAACCTGACGGGAGTCGGCGCTCACAATCTCGCCGTCAAAAGCTCGCGCAAGCAAAACACCTCTGCGAGTCTTTCCGCAAGCCGTAGGCCCTACAACTGCTACAAGTCGCTTACTGCCCCGCCTCATCTGTCTGCTTTTTATCGGCTACACCGGTAACTTTGTCCCAGAACTTCCGCAAACGATAAAAACGCCTGTCCTCGTTATTGCTCGCTATTGCAAACCAGCTCTCGTCATCGTAATCGACATCCCACTTCTGCAAATCACGGAAACGGAACGTCGGACGGTAATGACGGACAGGATATAGACGCTTGCCCTTGCGGTCGTAAGTCTTCCACGCCATCGTTATGGTATGAATCCTGAAAAGCTCGTTCGCAAGTATCGGCGCAAGCATATTCTCGGCAAGACCGCGGTCGAGCATATAGGCATTGAACCACACATCTTCGCCCGGGAAAAGGCTCTTCTGCTCGGGATTTATAAACACGGCATAATGCAACACATTGATTCCGTGAATAAATCCGCTGTTCGTAAAGCAATAACGCATCCCGAATTCCTCAAGCTCGGTATGCTCGGCAAACATCGTCCGCGCCTGGCGCTCGCCAATGCTCTGCGTACGCCCCAACTTTAGCTGGACAGGTGTATCCCACTGCATGCCCGCATTCTCCTTTAAAAGAAGCTCGTCGCCGCAAAATACAAGGTAACGCACAAGTGTATGAGTTCGGTCTATGCCCGAATTCTTTGCCAAATCGCCGTACAGCCGCCGCAATCCGCCGTAACGTCCTTCCATAAAAAACAGCGACAGCAAATATATCGCAAGCGGCATATAATTGAAAAAGAAACGGTCGGGGGTATTAAGATTCGAGTTGATATAACGGGTAAAATAGTACCAGTATTCAACTCCACCAAGCAAAAGCGACAGAACAAGCAGTATCAAGGCCTGGTAACGCGACTCCCTGAAGTATAGCGTCGCAACTATATTGTCGCCCGCATAGTAGCCGTGACGCTGCTGGCAGCGCCGGAAATAACGCTCGGAACCGCCTCCATATAGCGATATCAAACTGAATATGGCACAAACGGGAAACGATATCAGACATGCTATAAAAGGTATCTCGCTGTTATAGACTTTCAAATGTATAACAGTCGGCACAAGCCAGTCGGTGCAGAGTATAACTACGCCGGCCATTGCTATCGCCGTCACTGCAAGCGAGCGCATTGCAAGCATTATTATCAGTGAGCAAGAACTCACACTCTCCGTAATCCGCGAACGCATGCTCACGCCCAAGCCCCACACCTCGGCAAGAACTATAAACGGAAGCCATACCTTCGGAATAAAACTGCCCAATACTATCGGCAGCACTATCGCGCCGAAAGCTATTGCCCAGTTACGCCAAAGCACGCGCAGCACAACATCGGGGCGCTGCCGCAATTCCTTGTCTTCTGCCGCACTGCTCATTTCACTCCAAGCTTGTCTTTAAAGAACTCAAGCATTCGGGCATACACAACTGCTCGGGCATTGCAACCGTTTATGCTGTGGTTCATATTCGGGAAAACAAACATATCGCACAGAATTCCCGCACTCTGGAGTGTGCTTACATACTGCAGCGAGTTGGCAGGATGAACATTATCGTCCGAAGTGCCGTACATCACAAGCAACGGACACGAGAGATGAAGCGCACGCCCTATTGCCGACGAACTGTTATAACCGCTCTCGTTCTGCTGCGGTGTCAGCATAAAGCGCTCGGTATAAACAGTATCATAATAGCGCCAGTCGGTTACGGGAGCAACACTCACGGCGGCGGCATAAGGCGAATTGTCAGCCGACGCGCACATCAGCGCTTCGTAACCGCCGAAGCTCCAGCCGTAAATACCTATCTGCGAAGCATTAACATACGGCAGACGCGATACATAACGGGCCGCCGAAATCTGGTCTATTGTCTCATAATGTCCCAGATTCTTGTATACCGAAGTCCTGAATGCAGTGCCGCGGCCTCCGGTACCCCTGCCGTCTACGCAAACAACAACAAATCCCTGCTTTGCATAGTAGCTTTCCCAGTCAAGCACCCATTTGTCGAGCACCTGCTGCGAGCCGGGACCGCTGTACTGGCTCATGATTACAGGATATTTCTTCCCGCTGTCAAAACCGAATGGCTTGATTATGTAGCCGTTAAGACTTACGCCGTCTTCGCCCTGCATGGTAAAGAATTCTTTCGCGGCCACAAGGCCTTTGGTGCGCGAGGCATAGTCGGCATTATCCTCAAGTGTCCTTATTTCCTTTCCGTTAGTCTTGCAAAGCTTGTAAACCGGAGGCGTAACAGTATTGTTGTAGCTCAGCAACATGCTCTCGCCGCCGGGAGCAAGAACTGCGGCCGAAGTACCCTCTTCAAGGCTAACGGCAACGGTATTACCCTTCGCATCAAGCTTATAGACGGTTCTGTCCATCGCGCGGGGCGACGCTGCCTGATAGTAGTAATTACCCTGCGCATCGCGGCCGTAGTAAGCCGTTGCATCGGCATCGCCCTTGCTTATATCTTTAAGCTTGGCGCCGGCATACGAATACTCGCTGTAACGCATAAAACCGCTCTCGCTCGAGGCTACAACAAACGAATTTTCATAAAAGCAAAGACCCGAATAGCAATCCTCTTCTATCCACGCACTCGACTTGTCTGTATAAATCGAACGCGCAACGGTCGATTTCGGATTCACACTGAACAGCTCAAAAACATTCTGGTCGCGATTCAACGTGCTCACCATTAGCATACTTTCCTTCGGGCCGTATTCTATCCTCGGAATATAGTAAGGCGCACCTCCGGGAAACTCTATAGCCTTGGTCTTGCGGGTCTCTACATCGTAGCTGTGCACACTCACTTTCGAGTTCACCTCGCCCGCAACAGGATACTTGTAGCTCATTACGCCCGGATAAAGGCTGTACGCCTCTTTGCGGTCGCAAGTGCCCTCGTAAATTGGCAGCGTATAGCTCGGAACGGCGCTCTCGTCAAACCGCACGTAGCACAATGTCAGATTGTCGGGTGCCCACGTCATCAACGATGTAACACCGAATTCCTCCTCATAGGTCCAGTCAGTACTGCCGTTGATAATCTTGCCCGCTGCTGCATCTTCCGTAACGGCTACTTCCGTCCCGTAATCAAGCTTCGCAACATAGATATTACCCTCCGAAACAAAAGCTACCATTCGCGAATCGGGCGAAAACAACGCATTCATCTGCCGGGGATGATTCACCGACAACGGCTTAAGCAAGCGCGAACGAACCTCGTAAACATAGTACTCCGCCGTAAACGACCGCCGGTATACCGGCTCGCTGTTACGCCATAGCAAAACCTTGCTCGCGTCCGGACTCAGCGCAAAACCGTCAAAATCCGGCAACGTAGTTTCTCGCGTACGGTCAAGCGATACAAGCACCTCTGTCTCCTTACCGCTCGCAATATCGCTTATAACAAGCTCGCGACCGTCAGCACTCTTGCTCACATAGCGCTTTCCGTCAGGCATAAAAACCAAATCAACACTGCGCGGTGTTGTCATCGGAGCAGTATACTGACTAAGCTCACCAACGGCTGCATTGCGCATAGGCAAAGCACCACTAACTCCAACACTCATCAAAGCCGACAAGGCAACTATTGCATATCGTAATTTCATACAGTCTAAATCAATTCAATCAATTCCAATCGATATCAATTCAATCAATATCACTGCAAAGTTACGAATAAGTTGAGAGCAAATAAAATATATTGTCTTTTTTCTTGAGCCGGCCAACAGGCAAAATACAAATATATTTGGAGCTGGTTTGAGGAGGAATATTCGGCAAAATTTATTTTGCAAGAATATACCGACGAAAACAAAGCAACAAATGTAAATTTATTATTTTGTGAGTGCCGTCAAAACCCATTTTCCCAAGAGCGTCGCCTCTCATGTAGGTATACACCCGGGTGCATACAACTTGCAAACACTACGTTCTCTCTTAACCCACAATGTCAATGTACTCTTCGCTGCTTAACCCCAAACGAGGCGCGGTGGCAGCTACCGCGGAGTGTGTTTGAATTAAAATAATATCAAGATTGAGAATGAATTTTCGAGACTGAAAGCTAAAATCAGGCCGAAAAGACTTCTAAAGATTGGCTCAAACACACTCCTTAACGGAGAAAAGCTCTGAGCCCTCGCTTCCGCTCGTAAATACTTAGTTCAAACAAAATATCCTCCAAATACAGGTCTTCGTACCTGTTGACCTCCCAATAAGCCTCCAAAAACTCCGGAGGCAAAGGCGGAGGCGAACTCATCGCACGCTTACGCACCTTCGGCAAATAATCCTCAAACGGACGGTAATAATCCGGCACTTGATGACACGGACGTATCAGCTGAATAATAATCACGGCATTCTCTAAGTGAATAGCCTCGCAGGCCACTCGCAGCCAATAGAAATTCCACTCCGTGGTACGAATCCAAATAACATTGAACGTACCGCCACGACAGCCGTACAGGCTGCGTGGAGTCGAATATCGACACCGAAACCTTCTGCGACAATACTGCATCGCAGGATCCTTTAAATTATCCGCAATCACGCACAAGTCAGCCCCGTTATATTGATTTATAACGCTCGGATACACATGCTTGTACACATAGTTTAAATACTCGAGAATCGTTCGCGTATAATCCACACCCTTCTTCGGAGCTATAACGATTCTACCTCCTCCCGGACTCTTTCGCGCACGTTCTGCGGCAGTTATAAACTTGAGCTCCTGCTCGTTAAGTTGACGTCCCGGAATAAAATCAGCATATTTTCTGTTCATGGCAATTTGAATTTGAATTAATGGATAAATGAATTTGAAATTTGATAAAAATTTTGCACCTTGGGAGCGAACTCCCCACATCAGTTCAGGCCCCTCAGCCCTTACTTCAAAAGTTGAACTCTTCAACTCTCACACCGCAAAGTTACAACATAAATTTGCGTTTGTCAATACATAAACGCAAAATTTTTGCATTTAACATTTCACATCCCGTTCCAAACACCTCATAACCAACTCTGTGCCCTTGCAAATTAACACTCGTTAAAAAAAGTCGTGCTCCACGAATGGAACACGACTTCTTTTCATTCTGCAAGCCTCGCAGCTCGCAAATTATCTTTTCCTAAGCTTAGCAACAGCTTAGTTCAGCGCCTTCGAAAGATTGTAATTCTTGAATTCGAGGTCATTCAGCGCACGGCCGGCAAGGCTGCTGTCCATGCGAACTGCCTGACGAAGATTGGTGTTAAGCATCGATTCGTTATTGGTACGTGCGCCCAGAACTGCCATCAGGTAGTATGTTACAGCATTGGGGTTGTCAATACCTGCAAGTGTGCTCTTTGCTTTGGAATAATCCTTGGTAAGAATCTGGGCAAGAGCTGCATTGTTGCTCTTTGTATTGCCAAAAGCCTTAACGGCGGCAGCGGCGTCGCCCTGCTTCAGGTAGTATACGCCAAGTGCATCGCCAAGTTCTTCAACGCCTGCAGCGCTGCCAAAGTACTGGTTTGCCTTGTTGTAGTTGCCGTTAAGCATCTCAATCAAACCGAGGTTCATCTGAGGCTCGGGATTATTGCCCATGCTTGCTGCCTTCTGGAACGAACGCTTGGCGGCATCGTAATCACCGTCAATGTACTGAGCCATACCAAGGTCATTCCATGTACGGTAGTCATTCGGATAAAGACGGGCGGCCTGGTCGTAGATGCGCAGACGTTCGCCGTTGTTGTCGGTCAGTGTAGCGGCATACAGAATTTCTTCAACGCTGAGCTTGCTGGGATCGCTTGCAAGAAGTGCCTTGATTTCCGAGTCGCTCTTGCCAATCACGTCAATAGAAGCTGTAATGCGAGAGTAACGCAGACGGGGAAGAATCTGGTCGGCAAGCTGTTCGAATACGCTCGACAGATTGCGGATTTCACGTTCGCGCTGTTCGGGATCTTTGTACATCGAAAGCACGCTCAGAATAAGGTCTTTATCCTGGATATTGCTCTGTGCTACAAGCTTCTGGAAACCTTCCCAGTCCTGTGCGGTGAACTGAGCGGTAAGTTCGCCGAATTCGGTAATTTTATCCTTCTTCAGCTGCTTGCTCATGTAATCTTTGGTATTCTTTTCACGGTCGGAAGCAAGACGTTCGTTCAGCTTAACACCACCGTCGGGCGAAGCATACGACGAAATGTTAATTTCCTGAAGCACGCGCGAGGTATCGCCGTTTGCAGCTATGATTTCACGCTGAAGCTCGGCCATTGCATCGGTCTTGAGCTGGCCGGCGCGGATATTTGCCTGATTGATAAGGAACATAATATCAGCCGCATACTTCTCATTGATAATGCGCTGGAAAGCGTCGGCGGCAAGTGCGGGTTTAACACCGGCTGCATCGGCAAATGCGGCGGTGGCCACTACTCCGTCGGCTACCTTTACGCGAGGAAGTACATAACGCTTGTTGCCCTGGGTTACGGCAAAATCAAGCATAAGCTCGCTCTTTGCCATTTCAGGTTCATACACAAAGTTTACGGGAATGGTCTGCGTGCCGCCGTATTCGTACGAAATTACCGGATTGTTGCCGCGTACCTTCTCGCCCTGGAACGAGTATGCCTGCGATGTCACTTCCTTTCCGTTGAATACAAGCGTCGGTGTTACTGTCACTTCCGCATTCTTCACAAAGAACTTGGCGGGAATCTTCGCACTTACGCGACCGGGAACGTTAGTTCCCACTACTTCAAGGGGATTGGGGTCGGCGGTAAAGTAATCGGACGAAAATTGACCCAATTTCTTTCCGCAGGAGCTCACTGTCAGCACTAAGCCCGCAGCGACAACATAGCAAAGTTTGCGATTCATAACTGTTTTTTGAAAATGTTGGTTTTACTCTTGCAAAGATAACACAAAATTTCTATTTATTGTAAGACTATGTCTACTTTTGACTTATGTTAAGATTTAGAACGGATTTCATAAGTAAGTGTTGAATATTAGTTTATATTATAGTTTGGTTGAATGTTGGATGAGTTTCGGCCTTGTGCGAAGGGAGCATAGCCGTAGCTCTGTGACCGACAAGCAAGGTTGAAAATCGCCTACAGGCTACCGGAATATGGTATAAACTAATATTCAACACTTACTTATAGTTAAAAATCCCCGGCTCCGGCTATTTGGCTAATACTAAAAATCACACCGCCTCATATACAAAAAGCGGAGGCAATGCCCCCGCTTTTTGTATATGATTACTTACGCTTACTTACCGAAATAGCGCTGGAAAAGTCCGTAGAAACCGCGGCCGTGACGAGCTTCGTCCTTCGCCATTTCATGAACGGTGTCATGAATTGCGTCAAGATTCAACTCCTTGGCACGACGAGCAATACGCATCTTGTCTTCGTTCGCGCCGGCTTCGGCCATCATGCGCTTTTCAAGGTTGGTTTTAGTATCCCACACGCATTCGCCCAACAGTTCGGCAAAACGTGCTGCATGTTCGGCTTCTTCAAAAGCATAACGCTTGAAAGCTTCCGCAATTTCAGGATAGCCTTCGCGATCGGCCTGACGGCTCATTGCCAGATACATACCAACTTCTGTACATTCACCGTTGAAATGAGCGGTCAAGTCGGCTATCATCTGTTCGTCGCAACCTTTTGCTACTCCAACTTCATGTTCGGTAACGAATTTCAAAAGTTCTTCGGGGTTGGATTCGCGGAATGCGCTCTTCGGAGCCTTGCACAACGGACATACTTCGGGAGCTTCTTCTCCCTCGTGGATATATCCGCACTTGGTGCATATAAATTGTTTTTTCATAGCTGGAATTGTTTGTTGGTTATTTTTACAGTATTCCGTGTGCCTTGAATACTTTGGTTATCTTTTCAAGCGCTTCCTCAACCTGTGCCTGGGTATGCGTAGCCATAAGGCTGAAACGGATCAAGGTGTCATGAGGAGCAACCGCAGGACTTACAACCGGATTTACAAATATACCCTCTTCAAGCAAGTCATGAGTAATGGCAAAGGTCTTGAAATTGTCGCGGATATACAGCGGGATAATCGGGGTGGAAGTATTGCCGATTTCAAAACCGCGGCTGCGGAAACCTTCAAGAGCAAAGTTGGTCAGCTTCCACAGATTTTCCTGAAGTTCCGGTTCTTCTATCATTATGTCAATGGCCTTAAGCGCTGCAGCTGTCGACGCAGGCGTAATGCTCGCCGTAAAGATGTACGAACGGGAGTGGTGACGAAGATAATTGGTAATTTCCTTGTCGGTAGCTATAAATCCGCCAAGCGACGCAAACGATTTCGAGAATGTACCCATAATAAGGTCCACATCGTCTGTAACACCAAAGTGGTTGCAAACTCCGCGGCCGCCTTCGCCGAATACGCCTATCGCGTGGGCTTCGTCAACCATTACCGACGCATTGTACTGCTTTGCAAGACGAACTATTTCAGGCAGATTGGCCACGTCGCCTTCCATCGAGAAAACGCCGTCGGTTACTATGAGCTTGATTTTGTCGGGATCGCAGCTCTTGAGCTGTTTCTCAAGCGACTCCATATCGTTGTGCTTGTACTTCAACGACTTGGAGAACGAAAGACGACGTCCCTCGATTATCGACGCATGATCCTGATCATCCCAAAGTATATAATCCTCACGACCGGTTAGTGTTGAAACTACTCCAAGATTTACCCCGAATCCGGTGGAATAAATCATTACGTCTTCTTTGCCTATATATTCGGCTATACGGGCCTCAAGCTGCTTGTGCAGGTCAAGAGTGCCGTTCAAAAACGGCGAACCGGCACATCCGGTGCCGTATTTGCGGGTTGCCTCTATGGCCGCTTCCTTGATACGCGGGTCATTTACAAGACCGGTATAACAGTTGGAACCGAACATAAGCACTCGCTTGCCGTTGATAATTACTTCCGGGTCCTGTTCGGAAGAGATGGCGCGGAAATAAGGATAAATACCGGCCGCCTTCGCTTCCTGAGGTGCGGTATATTTGGATAATTTGGCCTGTAAGGGTTTCATACTTCTTATAATGATTGGAATCTGTAGGCTTGTTTTTTATTTGCAAAGTTAACCATTATAATTAATTATATTAGCCCGTTTTGCAATTTTTCACACTATCACCCCGCTCCCCTAACCGAGAACACTCAAAAATATTGCCCGCCAGCTAATCTGCCGCACAACCAAAACAGCTCCAAAAGCCAATCATTCTATTTGAGCTGATACCTGAGCAGACTGCCGCAATTGTCGGCCACATCTTCTATTATCCTGCGACATACTGTTTCCGGCAATTTTATCTTGGTGCCGACAGCTATGAAATCCGAGATTGTCGGATATCCCGTGCCGTTAACCGATGTGGCATGTTCGCCGTTATATCCTTCCGTGCATAGTGTAAGGTCGTATGCCGGGGCAAGCTGCCAGCGCCATTTTCCCACAGAGTCGCGGTGCACTATAAAGCTGAAATTTTTGCAGTGGTCATCCTTGTTGTCTGTAAGATAGTTGAACACCATGCGACGGAACATCTCCTCAACATCATTCGCGTTCTGCGTCAGGAAACCCGTCAGCGCAAGCAGATTGCTGTAGTCAAGAATCGGATTACCAAGTGATATGCAAAGCAGTCCGCCGGCGGTGGCGGTATGAAGTCTTTCTCCTGATTGCGTCAGGTCGAAACGGCGTGAGGCAAAGTATTTGCCGTTCACAAGCTTGAAATCAGGAACTGTTATCCCGCACTTTCGCGCTGTCTCGTTGTAGATATATTCCTGCTCACCGATATCCTTTGGATCGTACGTATGTCGAAATTTCACAAGCCAGTGACCGTCACTGTCCGAAAACACCGCTTTCGGTCTTGCACCGCCACTGTTACCGCTGTTAAACAGCAGGAGTTCGGCATCGTCGTCCTGTCGTTCGCGAAGCACCTCCAGTGCCTTTTGCTGGAGCATATCAAAATCATCCACCTCCGCACCTGTAACAATATTCAATACAGGCACATACGTCAATGCGCCCATACCGCTGTGGCCGACAATGCTCAGCCTGTCAAGTGCTGAAAGGTCATAATCATTTATTCCTTCACGTTGCAGAGCCTTATGAAGCAAATAGCGTCCGTAACCATCCGGCAAGCTGTCCTCGAAAATCCCGAAATCACCATTGAACGGTGTCGGCTTGGCGATGAACAGGCCCGGTTTCAACGGCAACTCCAGCGGTGAAATACTGAACCCGTCGGCAAGCCATTCCCTGTCGTATTCAAATACACAAAGACGGTTGTCGGGTGTAAGCGACATAGTGCCTACTTCGCGGTCGTGGTATCTTACAAAAAGTCGGTCAATCTTCCTCATCGCCTCGGGGTTTACGCTTGTATGCTTTCTTCTTGCCGATATTCTTGCGAATCTGTGTCAGTTCCTCCATTGTGGAATACTTGGGGGCGGCAAAAATGTCGCGTATTTCATGCAGATAATCCATCGATAGAGCAAGAAGTATCAGATTCTTCAGTGATATAAGTCCTTTCTGCTCGAACCGTGTTATGTTGGCAAGTGCCACACCCGATTTTTCTGACACAGCCTCCCGCGTCAGGCCTCGCTCCACACGTCGCTTGCGAAAGTCATCCGCCATAGTGCGAGCCACATCGTCCGCATCAGGCAATGCAAAGCTCTCCAATACTGATAACATATTATCTGAATAACCCATATCAACTCAAATACCGATTAAATATTATCAATTACAAAGATAGTAAATATTCCCGACAACGCCAAACCCGCTTCCAAGTTTAACACTTACGAGTCTTAACACATTAAAGCACACCGACTTATGCCGATATGCTTTGTAGTATTACATATTGTGGACTAAGATTTAACTATTCTTTAGCACTTAGCGGTACTGAGCATTTAGTTTTTATCTTAACTATTTGGGTATCAATGCCGAGTTGCTATGCTTGCAAGCACGAAAGACACGATGCTTACTGCTTTTTCTTAAGTTCAATATCTAATATTGCCGCATATGATTGTAGAAGATAAGCATGACCCGGTACGCATTTTCCAGCGGAATATGCATAACGATTGGGCTACAAAATTCAAAGCAACATAGTGCAGTCATTTACCATGAAGATGCAACTGGCGCGGATTTTTCTCACTCGCCGGAGGAAAGCAACTTGACGTTGCGCCGGAGCTCCGATAGGAACACGAACCGAGCGCAAGGTCAGCATTGATACCCACAAACCTGCACAGGCATATTTTCAGCTGCAACCCTCGGCCTTCTATATCGGCTGATTAATTGTAATTTCAAGCGTATCTGTGCTCTCTTGCCCGCAATAACGGTATTTTATACCGTAACCCAAACTCTTGAGCAAGCGGCCTTTCTCGCGCCCGCCTTCACTCGCAAATTCTTCCGTGAGGCTTTGGCGAAGACTCCCTGCCAGCATTGCCGTATCGGCCGAGGCAAAGTTATACACGCTGTCATTGTACTCTATATTGTGTACAACATACATATCTTCCATTGTCACAGAGCCTAACACAAGGTCTTCACCGTCAAGGTCAACGGGACACAGCGTATTGGAAAAGGCAACTATATCCTCTAACTCCTGCTCTTCACTGCCGCCTCCGTCAAAGGTCAGCGGGTCCTTGGACGCTACGGTTCGTAACTCTTCACAACTCAGATTCAGCTTGCTCTGTGCACCGCTTATCGAGCCCCGGAAAATCAGTTTTATGCCGCAGTCGGCACTCAATATTTCCTCCATTAACTCGCGTTCGGCGAAGTTATGATAGTAATATTCCGCAAATTCCTTACTCATACCGCTTTGAAGCTCCGACATGTTATAAATATCTTCGTCCGTGCGGTAAGTGAAAACAACACTGTTTTCCTTCGGAACATACTCCATGGAAACAAGCACAATACCAGCGCCTACACTGTCCGGCAATTGCTTGCTCAACTCGTCAAGTTTCTTTTCAAGCTGCCCTGCGCCGTGGTGGCCGCAGCCTGCCGAAAAGAATAAAATACCGGCTGCTATAACTATGGATGTCTTTTGCATTTTCATCTCATTATTAGTTCGGAACGTTCACTGTATCTGCCTGCAATCTCGCGAAAATCGGAAATAGTTGTATTGCGTATATGCTCTTTTATTGTCTCGAGCGATACGGTCGCTCCGCCGAAAAGTACATTCCGAGCGGCTCCGGAAATGCGGTTCTCTCTATTCTCAAGCGACACCTCAAGCTGTCCTAAATATTGCTTTATAGCTCCGTTGAGCCTACGCTGAAGCTTTATGGGCGGACAATCAGTAATATCTTCCACTGCCCTGCGGCACAAGTCTTTGCATCGTTCTACATCATCCGAATCACACCCGAAATAAATATTGAACATTCCGCTTTCCCTGAATCGCGCCATCGATACGTCAACGGTATACACAAGCCCGCGCTTTTCACGCAGTTCTATGTTAAGAACCGAGTTCATGCCCGGGCCGCCTATATAATTCGCAAACAGATTTTCGGAAAACCGTAATTCCGATGACAATCCCGCCGCAGGAAAAGCCGTCAGCACGTGAGCCTGATGAAGATTTTCGAGTCGTCGTTCGTCATAAACGCCTGTTTTCATTCTTGTTACAGCCGCAGGCTCATACTGCTCTCCCTCGCGCAGCTCCGCAAAATATTTCTCGACAAGTTTCGCCACTACATTAGCGCTTTGCGGACCGGCATAAAATAAAACACTGCCTTTGCGGGTATAATTTCTGCGTAAAAATTCACGACAGTTCTCTCCGCATAGACCGCGTACACTTTCCGGATTTCCCAATATATTGTGCCCTAATCGCGTCCCGGCGAAAACCATGTCCTCAAGCTCGTCAAAAATAGCTTCCGAAGGTGAATCAAGATATGAATTGATTTCATCTATAACCACCTCACGCTCTTTTTCAAGCTCT
This sequence comes from uncultured Porphyromonadaceae bacterium, assembly GCA_947175425.1. Classification (GTDB taxonomy): domain Bacteria; phylum Bacteroidota; class Bacteroidia; order Bacteroidales; family Muribaculaceae; genus CAG-873. The sequence continues at coordinate 5,813 of CAMWMR010000011.1, read as the reverse complement.
TTCTCGGGAAATTTGGCATGCATGGCAAGGTCGGAAATAAGTTCCACGGCTCGTTGCGCGCCTCGTCCGGGAAATATGGCATAAACTGTCGTTTCTTCTTTGGTGGTGAATGCGTTAAGCTCGCCGCCTATCGATTCCATTCGGTTTATCACATGTCGCGGACTGCGCTTGTTCGTGCCTTTGAAAATCGTATGCTCTACAAGATGCGCAAGCCCGTGTCCGGAATCGGGATCGCTCCCGCTTCCGGCCGATACCGACATGCCGAATATTCCCGCATGTGCTCCGCGCTGGTACAGGTATACAAGCCGCAGACCGCCCTCAAGTTGCAACAGGCGCGGTTCTTCTATCATTTGTCCACCCATTGACCGTCCGATTTTATCAATTCTTTAAGTCGTTCAACAGCTTCTTCCTGAGGTATATTTTTCATAACGCAGTCTATGCCGCGGTAAAGACTTATTTTTCCCGCAGCAGCGCCTACATATCCGTAATTGGCTCCGGCCATTTCACCGGGTCCGTTAACTATACAGCCCATAACGGCTATCTTCAAATGACGAAGATGCTCGAATTCACTCTTTACTTTGTCAAGAACATCAGGCAAAGCAAATAATGTGCGCCCGCAACCTGGACAAGCAACTATTTCGGCCTTGAAACGTGCAAGGCCGCATGCCTGGATTATTGTACGACAAAGCTCTGCAGCCTCATCTTCGCTCAACAGCGGACTGCGGACACCTATTCCGTCCCTGTAGCCCTCAAGCAGAAGCGCTCCCAAATCGGCTGCAGCAGACATTACAAGCTCATCACGATTATCTATATCGGGATATGAGCACACTATAATAACAGGACGTCGGTCGGTATTGTCTTTCAATGCCTTACGTACTTGGGCAATGCATCCGGGACTCGAAGCTTCTATCACCCGAATATCTTCACTCTCGGGCACATCGCCACAAAAAACCGCGGTATCAAGCAATCCGCCCATTCCGCAAGCTTCTTCTGTCTCAAAACGGCCGATGCTGCGATTGCGACGTATAGTGCCAAAGGCGACATTGGCCTTGAGATTTTCTTCGGCATGCGCCGCAATAGCCTTTGCTGCAGGAATTTCATTCTCCGGAGCCTCGCTCAGCGAAACGCGTATGGTATCGCCTATGCCGTCGGCAAGCAACGAACCTATCCCGACAGCCGATTTTACACGTCCCTCAAGAGCATTTCCGGCCTCGGTAACTCCTAAATGCAGCGGATAGGCCATACCCTCAGCGTCAAGACCCTCAACAAGCAATCGAACCGTATCAGTCATTACCGAGACATCCGATGCCTTGATGGATACAACAACATCGTTGAAATTTTCATCCCGGCATATGCGAAGATACTCCAAGGCCGACTCAACCATTCCTTCTGCACCGTCGCCGAAACGACTCATTATGCGGTCGCTCAAAGAACCATGGTTCACTCCTATGCGGAGCGCTGTCCCCTCGGCCTTGCAAAGCTCAAGAAAAGGCACAAATTTCTCTCGAATTTTTTCAAGTTCTGCGGCATACTCCTCGTCGGTGAAGTCCATTTTTCGGAATGTACGCCCGGGATCGAAGAAATTTCCGGGATTGATGCGCACTTTTTCAACATGACGTGCTGCCTCAAAAGCCGCCGCAGGATTAAAATGGATGTCGGCAACAAGAGGAACATCAATCCCTGCAGCTCGAACCTCGGCATGAATTTCGCCCAAAGCAGCTGCATGACTCACTCCCTGTGCCGTCAGACGCACCATGCTTGCCCCGGCTTCTGCTATCGAAATTGTCTGAGCAGCCGAGGCTTCCACATCAAGAGTCGGTGTAGTAGTCATCGACTGGATTACAACGGGAGCGGGCGCTCCAATCACTATTCCGCCGACATGCGAGGGGGTGCATACGCGTCGCCCGTCACTTTTATTACTGTTCATCAGCAATTTGTCTTGAATTTGTAATCGGATAAAGCCGCAAGTTCCGCATCGGCTTTCTCAACCTTGCCGCACAATGTACGCACATAATTCTCATAACGGGCAGCAACATCGGCATCCGAAAGCGCAAGAATACGCACCGCAAGAACGGCGGCATTCAAGGCTCCGTCAATACCTACCGTAGCCACAGGAATAGCCGGAGGCATCTGCACAATGGAATACAGCGAGTCCACACCCTGAAGGCTGGCCGATACGGGAACTCCAATCACAGGCAGCGGGGTAAGCGCGGCAATAACACCCGGAAGCGCAGCAGCCATGCCGGCGGCAGCAATTATTACCTTCACGCCACGCGCTTGCGCTCCTTTGGCAAAATCGGCAACAGCTTCGGGAGTACGGTGTGCACTGAGGGCGCGAAGCTCGAAAGGAATTTGCATCTGCTCCAGAAAATCGGCAGCTTTACGCATTACGGGAAGATCGCTCGTACTGCCCATTATTATACTTACTTGGCAGGTCTGTGATTGGTTCATTGTCATTTATTTAGATATTAAACAGCTGAATTTCGAACTAAATGGAAAGAAATATCATTTCAACGGCAAAAGCAAGGAAAGTTCCTGCCGCCGTCTGCAAAATCGTGTGTTTGTGCAAATATAATCGTGCCCATGCCACTCCTCCGCACATGGCAAAAGCTACGGTAAGCCATGCCAAAGGAGATACAAGCACATCGTTTAAGGCAAGCTGCAAAACAAGAGCCGTCAAACCACCGGCGGCAGCGCAATGTGCGCTTATTTTCCACCGCTTGCTTATAAAAAGACACAAAATTCCTATTACAACGGCACCCGCAACAAACATCCAAAGCCATTGCGGAGCGTTAAGAAATATTAAAACTAATCCCGCGCCTATGTAACATAGTATAGTTGCAAGGAAGGGGGCTGTACGCTGGCGCCTGTCGGTTATGTCGAGATCGCTCACTTTGCCCCTGTTTATGAGCAGAAGAATGAACAGCAGCGGGCACAAAGCGGTGAGAAAAAATACAGCTCCCGTAGCCCACAGACGCGGAGAAAGAGGAAATGCCCGCATATATGTAAGCCAAAAGGCCACGCACATGGCGTAGGTGGGCATAAGAAGCGGGGAAAATACAACGCTGAACGTTTGCGCCAATCCCCATGCTATTGTCGATTTTTTTTGTTGTGCATTCATAAATTTACAACAACTGAAGCGGAAATTGGCTCATTTCACAAAGTTTTTCTCAACCTGGCCACGGGCAAACCGAGGCGCTCGCGATATTTGGCCACCGTTCTCCGCGCTATATCGTAACCCTTGGAGGCAAGCAGCGCCGTAAGCTCGCGGTCGCTTAAAGGCGACTTTTTATCTTCGCCGGCTATCGCATCCGACAAAACTTTCAATATCATATGCGCCGAAACATCGCTTTCGGCATCAGGCCGTTCGTTAAAGAACAGCTTCAGCGGATACACACCGTGGGGCGTGAGAATGTATTTTCCTGCCGTGGCACGCGAAATTACCGATAAATCAAGCCCCGTAGCGGCCGATATATCCTTGAGTATCATAGGCTTGATTTCGCTCTTGTCACCTGACACAAAAAAATTGTGCTGAATTGCAACTATTGCTCTTGCTATGCCAAGCATTGTATGCCGGCGCATTTCCACAAGGCGTATAAAAGCGGTTGCATCATCGCGTTTGCGTTTTATGAATGCCAGCGCTTCGCTGCGGCGGTCGTTTTTTTCTACATCCTTTAAGGGAACATCGGCAGCGCGGAAGCTTGTTTCAACAGCAAGTTCGGGAATATTTCCCGCAAGCGATACGGTGAACGTGTCGGAGCTCACATCGTAGTCCAGCACAAAATCGGGGACAATGTGCTCCATTCGCTCCCCTCCCCGGCCGGTCTCCAATGCCGAGGCAGGCTTTGGATTAAGAGTTCGGATGAGCTCTATGGCGTCGGCCAGCGCCTCTTTGTCGATTCCCAGAGCCGCCTGAATACGGTCGTAATGCAGTTTTGAGAAAAGGTCGAAATATTTGTCAATGATTTCCCGCGCTGTTATGGACTGCACAGTAGGTCGCATTCGTGCGAGCTGAAGCAGAAGGCAGTCGCGCAAATCCACCGCGCCTATACCTGCGGGCTCAAGCGAACGCACCTCCTCGAACACACGTCGTATATCGGACAGTTCCACATAAAAGCCGTCGTTAATGGCTATGTCATCGGCAATATCTGCAAGATTGCGGGTAAGGTAACCGTTTGAATCAAGATTGCCGATTATGTGAGCGGCAATTGTCATATCGCTATCGGACAATTCCTTTTCATCGGCGAGGTGGCGAAGCAGAATCTCGCCCATGTCGGAACCTTCGTCCGGGGCGAGTGCCGCCGCATCGTAATACTCATCGTTTACACTGCTGTTCCAAGCTTTACGAAGGTAGGCCGGAGCGTCATCGGGGTCGGCGTAATCGGCCAGCTGCAGCTGTTCGGAACTTTCGTTGAAATCGGAAGATTCGCGGATGTCATTACTGTCGACGGTGTCGAGAGCAGGATTTTCATCGAGTTCGCGGCGCACCTCGTCCTCGAATTCGGGCACGGACATCTCAAGCACGCGCCCCAAAGCCACGCTTTGTGGATTGAGACGCTGCTGGAGCTTAAGATTCAGCTCCTGAGAAAGATGTTCGGAGCTTTTGTTCAATTTTTAAAATTTACGTATACCCATAATTTGACGCATGTCGGCAAGAGTGCGCGCGGCACGTTCACGGGCTTTTTCGGCACCGCGTGCAACGACTTTGCGGAGATATTCCTCATCGGCCATAATGTCGGCAACGCGCTCGCGGATAGGAGTGGTTACGGCAAGGATGTCCTCGGCGAGCTGTTTTTTGAGGTCGCCGTAACGAATAGAGCAATCGTTATAGGCATTGCGGAATTGTGTAGCAACTTCGGGAGTGGATGTGAGTTCGAGGAGAGAGAAGAGGTTTTCCACCGGCTGGCTCATTGGTGAGTTGGGTGCCGTGGGGCCTTCATCGGTTACAGCACGCATAACTTTTTTACGAAGAGCCTTGGGTTCATCAATGAGGTATATGCAGTTGCCTTCGCTCTTACCCATTTTACCGGAGCCGTCGAGGCCGGGAACTTTTACGGGTGCTCCACCGAATGAGAAGTCGGTTGGTTCGGGGAAGAAATCCACGCCGTAGAAACTGTTGAAGCGGCGTGCGAAGCGACGGGTAAGCTCAAGATGCTGGAGCTGGTCTTTTCCAACGGGAACTTTAGTAGCCTTTTGGATAAGGATGTCGACAGCCATTAGAGTAGGATATGTGAGGAGTCCGGCATTTACGCGCTTGCCTGTATCGTTACCTACAATTTGCTTTTCTATTTCTTCATCGCTTTCGGAGTCGGACGGAGCGATGCCGAGCATTTTGCGCGCCTTGTCCTTGAAGGAAACAGTGCGCATTAGTTCTCCGATACCTACGTGCATGTTTAGGAGGAGATACATTTCGGATATTTCGGGGACATCACTCTGGATGAAGATAGTGCTTTTTTCGGGGTCGAGTCCTGCAGCGAGGTATTCGGCAAGAATACTCTTTACATTTGCATGTAGTGCGTCGGGGTCGGGGTTTGTGGTGAGAGAATGTAAATCGGCAATAAAGAAGTTACAGTCGAAATGGTCCTGAGCGGCGACGAACTTACGGAGCGCACCGTAGTAGTTACCGAGGTGCAGGTTGCCGGTAGAGCGGATACCGCTAAGCATTATTTCTTTATCAGTAGAAGGCATGATGCAAAAAATTAGTCAATAATAAGTGCAAATTTAGTGTAAAAATCCGATACTGTAAAGAATAGGAAACAAAAAAAGCCCTCCGGGATGTCCGGAGGGCTTAGAGGGGGCGGTTACCTACTTTT
>CAMWMR010000010.1 GCA_947175425.1 uncultured Porphyromonadaceae bacterium | reverse complement strand
TGACACGAACGTTTACGAAAACAAGCGTATCATCGTGAAAAGAGGCAATATCGAATCATCAAAATCAAAGTAACTCAAATATACGAAACAACATGACATTTGACCGAATGGAACAACTCAAAGGTTTGTTGATAACGTTGGATTGCGCACTCGTCAAATTCAACAAACAAACCGACATCAACCGTCTTGAAGAGTTGATGAATCGTTTAAGCCTCGATTACGACACCGATGACAAAATCGAATCGGAATGTGTCCGATTTATTAATGCACATTCCGATTTGATTAACCGTGCGTTCTACCCGAAGGAAGCCTAAATAATTGCTAATACAAAAAACCGCAAATTCCGGGGGAGTTTGCGGTTTTTGTGATCCGGATGCGACTCGAACGCATGACCGTCTGCTTAGAAGGCAGATGCTCTATCCAGCTGAGCTACCGGACCAAAACCCGGAACCGAAGTTCCGGGACGTTATGGCTTCAGGCTAATGCCTTTCGGTTTATTAGTCCTGATTGAGGTTTACACGCTTGAAGGATACAACAACAAGACCTTTTGCGGTTTTGTCGAGGTACTGGCCAATGGTGAGTTCGCCGTCTTTTACGAAGGCCTGTTCCATGAGGCAGTTTTCCTTGAAGAATTTGTTGAGACGACCCTGAGCGATGTTCTGAATCATCTGTTCGGGGAGGTTTGCAGCCTTGGCAGCCGAAGTTTCGGCGATGATTACGCGAGCTTTTTCAGCTTCTTCTTCGGTGAGCCATCCTTTGTTGATGTTTGAGGAGATGTGGTCCTCGCTGTCGCAAAGGTTGGGGTTGATGCCTGCTTTTTTGAGAGCGGCTTCAACGGCTTTCTTAACCTGTTCTTCTTTGGTTTTTTCAACGGCTACGTTGTACTCGGAAGTTTTAACTTCTTCGGGTACGCTGTCGCGGTCGATAGCCACGGGGTTCATGGAAGCGATCTGCATGGCTACGTCGCGGCCAACCTGGTAGTCGATACCTTCCTGGTTGAAGCCTGCAATGGTTGAGAGCTTGTTTCCGAGGTGGTTGTAGCTTGTGGTTGAAGCAGCGGTGAGGAACTCGTAGCGGCCGAGTTCGATTTTTTCGCCGGTTTTACCGCTTTCGTCGGTAATGAGGTCGGCAACTTTGCGACCGTTGATTTCCATTTCGCGGAGAGCGTCGAGTGTTTCGATGCGGTTGGCGATAGCGGCGTCGAGGATTGCCTGTGTGAGGGCAACGAAGTCGGCGTTCTTGGCAACGAAGTCGGTTTCGCAGCAGAGAGCTACGATAGCGGCGAAGTCGCCTTCGTTTTTAGCGAGTACGCAACCTTCGGCAGCCTGACGGTCCTCGCGCTTGGCGGCAACAGCCTGTCCTTTTTTGCGGAGGATTTCAACGGCGGCTTCCATGTCGCCGTCGGTTTCGGCGAGAGCTTTTTTGCAGTCCATCATGCCGGCGCCGGTGAGAGCGCGGAGCTTGCTGATTTCTGCGAGAGTAACAGCCATTTTATGTATGTTGTTTAGTTGTTATTAAAATTATTCGGCTTCAGCGGCTTCTGCAGCGGGAGCTTCTGCTGCTTCGGCAGCGGGAGCGTCGTTGCGACGAACACGACGGCGTTCGCGACGGGGAGCGGCGGCAGCTGCTTCGCCTTCGGCTTCGGGGGCGTCGAGTTTTTCGGCTTTGCGTTCTTCGAGACCTTCGGCCATAGCGGCTACGAGTGCACCTGCAATGAGTTCGATGCTCTTGGAAGCGTCGTCGTTTGCGGGGATAACGTAGTCAACGGAGGAGGGGTCGGAGTTGGTGTCGACCATAGCGAACACGGGGATACCGAGGCGGTTTGCTTCGGCAACGGCGATGCGTTCTTTGAGTACGTCAACAACGAAGAGAGCCGAGGGAAGACGGTTGAGGTCGGCGATAGAGCCGAGTGTCTTTTCGAGTTTGGCGCGCTGACGGGTGATTTGCAGACGTTCGCGCTTGGAGAGGTTGTCGAAAGTACCGTCTTTGGCCATCTTGTCGATGGTTGTCATTTTGCGCACGGCCTTGCGGATAGTGGGGAAGTTAGTGAGCATACCGCCGGGCCAGCGTTCGATAACGTAGGGCATGCCAACGGAGCTTGCCAGGTCGGCAATAACTTGTTTGGCTTGCTTTTTGGTTGCTACGAAAAGCACTTTTTTGCCGGCTTTGGCCATGCCGCGCAGTACGTTGGCAGCTTCGTTGAGTTTAGCCTCGGTTTTGTAGAGGTCGATTATGTGGATACCGTTACGCTCCATGAAGATGTAGGGCGCCATTGCGGGGTTCCATTTGCGTTTGAGGTGGCCGAAGTGGCAGCCTGCTTCAAGGAGTTGGTCAAATGTTGGTGTTGCCATTTTTGTTTTGTTTGTTTACGTTCTTTTTAATTAAGCAACCGGGGGGTAGGGAACGCAGGTCCATCGCCTCGGTTTAGATACTAAACAGAAATAAGGAAAGTTCCGTAGCGGGAAATAACCTTTAGAAATATTAGCGTTTGGAGAACTGGAAGCGCTTGCGAGCTTTGGGCTGGCCGGGCTTTTTACGTTCAACGGCACGCGGGTCGCGGGTCATGAAGCCGTTCTTGCGGAGGATAGCCTTGTCTTCGGGGTTGATTTTAACAAGTGCGCGGGCAATACCGAGACGGAGTGCTTCGGCCTGTCCTTTGTAACCTCCACCGTCGAGGTTCACGTTGATGTCGTATTTTTCTACAACGTCGAGGGTGTTGAGGGGCTGCTTTACGATGTACTGCAGAATTGAGGAGGGGAAATATTTTTCGATGGGTCGTTTGTTGATTGTGATAACGCCGGTGCCTTCTTTAACGATTACGCGTGCAACTGCGGCTTTACGACGACCTACTGCATTTACTGTTTCCATGCTCGTGAATTATTTGAGTTTGTTAATGTCGATAACGGTCGGGTTCTGAGCCTCGTGGGGATGGTTGGGACCGTTGTAGACGTGCATGTTCTCAATGAGTTTACGGCCGAGACGGTTTTTGGGAAGCATACCCTTCATAACACGGATGAAAAGGGGGTTCATGCCGGGTTTGAGGTGTTTGTTGAAGGACTTTTTGATGAGTACTTCGGGAGTTGTCTCGCGCTGGCCGCCGGGGTAGCCGGTGTAGTTGAGATAGATGCGGTCGGTCATCTTTTTGCCGGTGAGGACAATCTTGTCGGCATTGATGATGATTACGTTGTCGCCGCATTCCATGTTGGGCGAGTAGGAGGGTTTGTATTTGCCACGGAGCAATTTTGCCACTTTGGCGCAAAGACGACCAAGAACCTGGTCGGTAGCATCGATAACAACCCAGTTGTGCTCTACTTGCTGAGCATTGGGAAATTCGGTGCGGTAGCTAATGGTATCCACTTTCTAAATAATTGATTAATAATTACATAAATCGACTGCCGCGACACGGGGTACTTGGCCAAAAGCACTTCGCGCGACTGTCAGTCAAATAGTTGGACATAATCGGTGCTGCAAAGGTACGGCTTTTTGCTGTAATTTCCAAATTTATTTTCAGTTGGTTTTTATGTGTAAAAAGAAGCAAGGCACCTGTGCATGCGGCAATATAAAGCGAGGGCGTCCGTGCCGGTGTGCAGGAACGCCCTCTTTGTTTGTCCGTTTGTGCGGGTTGTTACTCGAACGAGCCCATTTTTAGGTAGTTCACCTCTTCCTGGGTGAGATAACGCCAGCGGCCTCGGGGAAGGTTTTTCTTTGTAAGGCCGGCAAAGTACACGCGGTCGAGCTTGGTTACATGGTATCCGAGCGATTCGAAAATGCGGCGCACAATGCGGTTGCGTCCCGAGTGGATTTCGATACCGGCCTGGTTGCGGTCGGTTTCGGTGGCGTAGCTGATGGCGTCGGCATGAATGGGGCCGTCTTCGAGCTCGATACCGTCGGCAATGCGCTGCATATCGTCTTCGCTGATGTCGCGGTCGCACCACACGTGGTAAATCTTTTTCTTAACAAATTTGGGGTGTGTGAGCTTGGAGGCAAGGTCGCCGTCGTTGGTAAGCAGGAGCACACCGGTTGTGTTGCGGTCCAGGCGGCCAACAGGGTAAATGCGTTCGGGGCATGCGCCTTTCACCAGATCCATAACGGTCATGCGGCCGTGGGGGTCGTCGCTGGTGGTAACGCAGTCCTTGGGTTTGTTAAGCAGAATGTAGCATTTGCTCTGCTGTGTAACAACCTTGTCGTCGTATTCCACAACGTCGTTGCAGGTAATTTTTGTGCCGAGTTCGGTAACAACGTTTCCGTTTACTTTAACAAGACCCTGCTGGATGAATTCGTCGGCTTCGCGGCGCGAGCATATGCCGGCATTGCTCATGTATTTGTTCAGACGAATCTGTTCGTTGGGGTCGGGAACGGGCATTTCATATTCCACGCGTTTGGGACGCGGGGTAAAGCTCTTGCCGCGGCCGGGGAAAGTTCCCTGGTTGTTATTGTTGTTATTGTAGGAACGGCGCTGCTGACCCTGGTTGTTGTAACCGCCCTGACGGTTGTATCCGCCCTGGTTGTTATTGTTGTTGTAGGGACGACGCTGCTGGCCTTGGTTGTTGTAACCGCCCTGCTGGTTGTAGGGACGGCGGTAAGGCTGGTGTGTTCCTTCGGTTCCTTCGGCGTTCTGAGTGTCGTCGGCACCGTCGCGGGGAGGATAGGGACGGTTGTAGCCCTGGTTGTTATAGGGACGCTGAGGACGGTTGTATCCGCCGGGGGTATAATTGTTTGTCCGCTGACCGTTGTTGTATGTGCGGTGCTGCTGACGGTATCCTGCATCGGCATCGGTGCCGGCGCTGTCGTTGTTTGCACGGTAAGGACGGTCGAAAGAGCGGCGGGGTTCCGAACCCTCTTCGGGTGCGTGGAAAGTCTGCCCTATTCTCGGACGTTTAGGTTTCTTTTCGTTAGAATTGGATTCCATATGTTTATGTTTTTATTGTATCGGAGAGTATTTGTCACCTGCGCCTCGCAGGCTCGCTTATTTTATAACTATGTTTAGTTGTTTTGTGTTCAAAAAGGCTGCGCCGTTGCATTCTGCGGGGCAAACCGGGAAAGAAGTTAATTTTTAGACTATGAATTTATTCAGCTGAAACAATTTACGGAATGCGCTATAAATGAGTGCCGAGCACTTGATTTTCGCTGCAAAGGTACATAAAAAGCATAAAAAGATAACGTTAAATAGAGTTAAATAACTTGACCGACTTATCTTAACAATGCCACTTTAAACATTAGTCAGCGAACATTTGTTGTTTTTTTTATTAACTTTGTGAATCAAAACCTGAATTCACTAACAGAACACAATATGCCTAAAGTATCAGTCCGCGGCGAACAAATGCCGGCATCTCCCATTCGCCGTCTTGTACCCCTTGCCAACAAAGCCATCGAACGAGGGCTGAAAGTTTACCGTCTAAACATAGGCCAACCCGATGTCCCCACTCCTCCCATCGCTTTCGATGTACTTCACAAACTGGAACGACCCGTATTGGAATACAGCCCCTCGGAAGGTCTGCTTTCTCTGCGGAAAAAACTGCTGGAGTACTATAAGCGCTATAAAATTGATGTGGATGTAGACGATATTATTGTCACAACCGGAGGTTCCGAAGCAGTTCTGTTCGCCTTCATGGCATGCCTCGATCCAGGTGATGAAATTATTGTCCCCGAACCGGCCTATGCCAACTACATGGCTTTCGCCATTTCGGCAGGCGCCAAAATTGTTACCGTTCCGTCGTACATCGAAAACGGCTTTGAGCTCCCGCCTGTCGAAGAATTCGAAAAACTCATAACTCCTCGCACCAAAGGAATTTTAATCTGTAATCCCAACAACCCCACCGGGTATCTGTATACGATGAAGGAAATGCTCCAGATAAGAGACCTGGTGCAGAAATACGACCTTTTCCTTTTTTCCGACGAGGTTTACCGCGAGTTCTGCTACACCGGAGCGCCCTACATCTCGGCATTCCAACTCCCCGGAATTGAGAACAATGTGGTGCTCATCGATTCTGTTTCAAAGCGATATAACGAGTGCGGAATACGAATCGGAGCCCTCATTACAAAACATAAAGAGCTGAAACAAAACATAATGAAACTGTGTCAGGCCCGTCTTAGCCCGCCTTTGCTGGGACAGCTCGTGGCCGAAGCCTCAATCGACACTCCTCCGGCCTACATGCTGGAAACTTACAACGAGTACGTCGAGCGCCGCAAATTCCTCATCGACCGCATAAACCGCATCCCCGGCTGCTACTCGCCAATTCCAATGGGCGCGTTCTACACCGTTGTTCGCCTCCCGGTTGACGATGCCGACAAGTTCTGCGCATGGTGTCTGGAGAAATTCGACTACGAGGGCGAAACAATTTTCATGGCTCCCGCAAGCGGTTTCTACACCACTCCCGGCATGGGACGCAACGAAGTGCGCATGGCCTATGTCCTCAAAAAAGAGGATCTCGCGCGAGCCATGACCGTGCTGGAGGAAGCCCTCAAGGCATATCCCGGACGCACTCTCCCCGAGTGATTGACGCGCATGCCTTGCTGTTGCGAGCCTGCGTAAACGCCGTAAAGGTACTGAAAATGTCGGCGAGCGCTATAGTGGCGTTCTCAACCTGCGTGTTGTACATTTCGGCGCCCTTGGCATTCACGCCCGCGCGTCCCGACAAGGCATCGCCCACTCCCGAAATATTCTCGAACAGCTTCATCTGCAGCTCAAGCAGCTTGTAAGCCCCTGTGTCGGCATTTGTCGTGGCAACCTGCTGCGGCAAATGCTGCCCGAGGCCGCTTATGGGAATAACACCGTCGGCACTCGCCCAACGTTCCGTTATATCTTCCCACGAAAAGTTGTCGACCATCTGATTGCGCGGAAAAAGAAGCACTCCCTTGGCCGACGACGACAGCACGCGGTCGATAAGCACTATAAGACGGTTTATACAACGCTGCTGCTCAACAACATCCTCCACAAACGAATGAACTTCGCCGTCGGTTAGCGGGTAGAAACGAAGCACAAACGGATGCGAGCCGTGGGCATATGGGCTGTCGTATTCCCCGAGCAAAGTCCCGTCGGCGGCGAGCCAGCGGCAATGCCAGCGGAATGTGAAGTCGGTACGCTTGCCGTTGCGTTTCTCGGCACTGTCGAGCGTCCAAAGCTCAACCACGCGGAAGCGCCCGGCGCGGGAGCTGCAAAAGAATGCCGGATTGCCCGACGGCTCGCCTATGGATTCACCGGCAAATGCGCCGTCGTGTTCCAGTGTGGCAAAAAGCTTGCGCAAACTCTCTATGCGCCTTGTATCGCCGCCCCCGAAACGCGAGGCTATTTCCGGAAAACTCAACTCATGGAGCATGCCAAGCATGTCGATATCGCGCCCGCGAGGGTCTAAAAAGCGGTTTACAAAGAACTTGCGTATGTCCACATTATCAACCCACACACCCTCTGTTCCATAGCGGGTCTCGCTGCTCACGCGCTGCACGGCGCAGCCCGAAATAAGAAATTCCTCCAGCAGACGGCTGTCGAGTTCGGGGAGCTCGTTCTCGGCGGCAAGTGTACTTATGCGGCTGTCGGCGTACAGTCCTTTCTCCTCGCTAATGGCACGGAAACGCCCCACAATGGTTTTTACAAGCTGACGTATCAGATTATTGGTTAACGGTTTGCCGCCCGAGCGCACAATGGTGTCGTACTCGCTGCGCTTGCGTCCGCGCGAATCGGGAATTATATCGCTCCACTGGTCGCCGTAGGTATATTTTTTATAACGTTCGCGACGCGCACGCAAGGGTTCGGCCGCGCTCCACGCGCTGTAGGCGCTTTGCAAAAGTTGTTTGTTCATAGCAGTTTGTCAAGCATATATGGCAGCGCCGCCTCGTCGAAAGTATAAAAATCCTCGCCGCTGTCGGTTGCCGCGTTAAAATAATCGGTTTTATTATCTCCCTCAATAGCCGGCCACACCACAACCGAGGGCGAGCTGCCCGCAAGCGAATCGCCGTCGAGTACGGCTACAGGATTGGCCGCCGTGGCTGCCGTATAAGGATTCAGCTGACGGCTCAGAACCTTGCGGAAAAGCGATGCGGGCAAAACTTCGGCGGCACGTTCCCAGCCGCGCATCTTCACCGCAAACACTCGCCTGCACATAGCGGGCGGCGTAAGGCGCACACCTCCGCCGGGAGCATCGGCACTGACCGAAACAGTGGCGGCAATATTGTCGGCGGCCACAAGCTCGCGCGCACCGCGGTCGAGCAATTCAAGATAACGGCCGCGCAGCTTCTGAGCAAGCAGCACATCAATGTCTATGCCGTCGGTAAATTCTATGGCGCAGTCGGCGCGGAGGTCGGCCATGCGGGTGGCAATTCGCGCCTGTTCAAGCATCTGCGCACGCGTCAATGTTATTTTCATAATTAAGTATTGTAAGCAGAAAAGGCTGTGCCATAATCCGATGTTTACGGCACAGCCACGGTTTCAAATTTATTACTATGAATCGAAAATATGTTAATTTTTATCTTACAGCACGCCCGTCACTCGCATATGCGCGTTGGGGTAGCGCAGAACCAAACACGAGGCCTCGGTTATTACAACCGCATCGGTATTGCGCTGGCCGCTGCGGCGAAGGTCGAGTCGTTCGGCGCTGAAAGGCACATGCACATATTTGGTGATATAGTTGGGATCTACAACAAAACCGTCGTAAACATGCCCGCACTGGTCAAATATCTCGCTGTGTACAATATAGAGCGTGCCGAAATTGCTCACGAACTCCTTGAACTCTATGCCCCACTTCACCTTGGTCTCGCCCGAACGGATAACCTTGGAATGCTCCAGCTTGCTGAGCGCTTCCATTAGCCCGGTGCCGGCAATCAGGATTTTTCGCTTGGAGCCGTTGTTGCCGGTAAAGGCGGCGCTGCAAAGGGCTACGAGGTCGTTCTCGGTCATGCCCTCAAGCTTGAGTTTGTGATTGCGGGGAGCCTGGCCCCATATGCCGCCCGTGAGGTAGATGTACTCGTTTTTGGTGGTATCGAAAATGCGGGCGGGGCTGCCGAAGATAAAACTCTTCTCCATGCCAAGGCGCATGTCGATTATGGCGGCTTCTTCCTGGTCGCTCAACGACCATTCCACTTCCTTGCCGGCAAGACGCGCAAGTGTCGATTGCTCAACCTGCATCTTGAATATCTGGCAATTGTTTCGCGCCTTGCGGGGAAGGGCGGCAAACTGGGGTGTCTGCACGTCGAGCTCGGTGGCGGCGCGACCCATGCGCACAAGGCGAACTCCTTTCGACAGGCGGGGCATATGACGTTCGCCTTCCATACCCACTACGGGAGGATTCACCGCCGACACTTCTATTCCGCCTCCCGCACCCTTGCCGGTTACGTAAAGAACCAGCGGCATGGCTTCTTCTCCCTCGGCGGCATAACCCGCAACATCGGGCACAAGTATGGTTTCGCTTACGTCGAATATGGCGTCGGCATCGGTTTTTATAACATGCAGGGCTATGTCATCCGATATTCGCTGGCCTTCACCGCCGGGATAGGTTTCCTTTACGGTGGTCTCGGTGGCTTTGGTATCTACCGAGTAGTATTCTACGGTCATACTGTCGGCTCGGCGGATATTGCCGCAGCGCGATAGCTGATCGATAGGGGTCGACATGGGACGCACCTTTACTATGCGGCGGTCGATGTCGTTACGCAACAGTTCGGGCGAGGCCTGTTCTATTTGCGTGGTGGTGAGGGGTGCACCGGCTACATGGGTGCCTCCGGCGGTGCCGGGTACTTGGTTTTCATTCATAATGTGGAATTTGATTTAATTGGTTAATAATCAGGATTAGATTTAATTGGTTAATAATATGGAATTTGAAATATAAAATATGCTGCAAATTATTCAAGTATCATTATTCAAATATCATTTCCATTATTCAAAAGTCTTCCCAGAAGTCATATGCCGCTCCGGCAAGAAATTCAAAGCTTGTCACCGGACGTCCGGCTTCTTCTTCTGTCGCGGCCGCTTCGGGGCTGTCGGCAACTTGTTCATTTTTTTCTTTTTCGTCTGTTTCCATTTCAGTTTAGTTTTTGTGAGTTGTTTCTGACACTGCAAAATTACAACTGCCGTAACCGCTCCCGACATCACATTTCCGTATTACGGATTTCCGTACTTTTCACATCATCCCCAAATCGCCCTTAATCCGCTGGAATATCACCTTATATAAATTCGTACCCCATGGCACACCCGCAAAAATTTGGCAGTTCTTTTCACATTCTTTAATTTTTACTGCCACAAAAAAAGAGGCTCCGCAAGGAACCTCCTTTCATTTTTTAGAGTATGTCATTAGACCCCGTTCTCCAATATTTGTTAACGCTGGGGTCGCATATCTCTGAGTGATTTTTGTCTTGTGATGAAGGAGCGTAGCCGTAGCTACGTGACTGAAGAACAAGGCAAAAAGCGCCGGAGAGATGCGAGGATAAGGTAATTTTTAGAAAAATTTCCGGAAATTTTCAATACAAAATCAAATGCTGATATATTTGAGATTATTAATGCCTTGTTTTTCTTAATCAAAACAGGGTGTCAATGGAAACTTCTGCCAAATGATGTCACAATACAAGCGCATTGCTCCCTCACTGCGCGAACACATCTGCACGACGCTTGACCGCCCCAGCGTTAACAAATATTGGAGAACGGGGTCTTACTCACCGCGCAAAGCCGCAAGACGTGCGGCACAATCGGCAAGTACATCCATTGCCATTGTGGCCGAAACAGGCTCGCCGTTAAGCGTATACATCTGCGGCGCTTCCTCTACATCGGCGGCTATCAAAGCCGAGCGCTGCTCCACAACGGCCGTGCATTCAACATCATGTTTTATAAAACTGCGGGCGGTGGCTACTTCCAGCCCGCCCAATGCGCCCGCAACGGCTCCAAGGTGCTCGGCGGCAAAGGCATCACGCCCCGATGCACGGTTAAGCAGTTCGGCGGCAAGGCAAAAAGCGTCCTGCAGATGAGCAAGGAATATGTTCCCCGCCTCGGGAGGCGAAACTCGCATGTAAAGCACTTGCAACAAAAGCATTACCTCGGTTTCCAAAGCCTCGCCGTGCATATTTGCCGCACCTAAGGCGGCCACATGGAAAGCACCCAAGGTAAGCATATCGCGCGCAATGTCAATGCGCTCTGCAACATCGGCACAGCTGCGTCCCTGTTCGCCAAGGGTGGCAAGTCCCTCGCCCGATACACGTAGAACTGTCTCTACATCACCGGCGGCAAGAAGCGCCTTGCATTCGTCTATAATTTCCGAACCTTTCATTCCACCCGGTCCAGACGGTGACCCATGCGCGCCTTTTTGGTGTGCATGTAGCGAAGGTTAAACTCGTTGGGAGCTACCTCTATGGGCACATTCTCCACTATTTCAAGTCCGTAACCCTCAAGGCCTATGCGCTTTACGGGGTTGTTCGTCATAAGACGCATTTTGTGGATTCCGAGCAAATTCAGAATCTGTGCGCCTACGCCGTAATCGCGTTCATCGGCCTGGTGTCCGAGGTGGATGTTGGCATCGACGGTGTCAAGCCCCTCTTCCTGAAGCTTATAGGCGCGAATTTTGTCCATAAGTCCAATGCCGCGGCCTTCCTGGTTAAGGTATACAACCGCTCCCCGTCCCTCGGCCTCAATCATTTCCATGGCTTTGTGGAGCTGCTCGCCGCAGTCGCAGCGACGCGATGCAAAAATATCGCCCGTGGCGCACGACGAATGCACACGCACAAGAACGGGTGCGTCGCCGCTCAAATCGCCCTTGATTATGGCTATATGCTCCAGCCCGTTGCTCTTCTGGCGGAAAGGTATAAGGCGGAAATGACCGTAGGCCGTGGGCATATCAACCTCAACACCCTGTTCTACAAGGCTCTCGGTTTGAAGACGATAGGCTATAAGGTCGCGTATCGACACAAGCTTCATGCCCCACTCGTCGGCAAGGCGTCGAAGCTCGGGCAAACGGGCCATTGTGCCGTCGTCGCTCATAATTTCCATAAGAGCGGCTGCGGGCTGCAGACCTGCAAGACGAGCAAGGTCGACGGCAGCTTCGGTATGTCCGCAACGGCGCAGAACGCCCTGTTCCTGAGCATAAAGCGGATTTATATGACCCGGACGGCCGAATGTGGCGGGCGTGGAGGCGGGGTCGGCAAGGGCGCGGATTGTGGCGCAGCGATCCTCGGCGCTGACGCCTGTCGAGCAGCCCTCGAGCTTGTCGACAGTTACGGTAAACGGTGTGCCGAGAACCGAAGTGTTGTCATCCACCTGATGCGGCAGATCAAGCTCGCGGCAACGTCCCGTTGTGATTGGAGCGCAAAGCACGCCGCGGGCATGTTTGAGCATAAAGTTCACCTGCTCGGGTGTGATTTTTTCGGCTGCGACAATTATATCGCCCTCATTCTCACGGTCTTCGTCGTCTACGACTATAACCATTTTGCCCTCGCGGAAATCCTCTATGGCTTCCGCTATACTGTCCAGTTTAATCTTCTTGTCCATTTGGAGTTGTGTTCGTAGCTGCGTCGGCGCCAAGTCGCGATAGCAAGGCTTCTGTGGTGCGAACCATATCGCGGGCACGTCGGTAGCCGGGATTAAAGGGGTATTGATTCAGTAGATTGATAGTATAGATGTCCGGACTGTTGGAGAGATAATCTACAACCCGGTTGAGGTCATCGCGCAAGCCCGCAGGCGTGCGAAGGAAAAGCCTCTTCAAAAATCCGGTATCGGAATAACGTTTTTCCATTGCCCGGCACACGCTCAGTATGCCCTCGAGCATGGGTATTGCAACACTCGGCTCCACTTCTTCCATGCGCACTTCCTTCAGCGTAAGCGTGCGCTCGTTGCCCTTGCCGGTCAGGCGGCGGAAGAAGTTGCGGTACGCGTCCATGTTGAATACGGCGGAGTCGCCAACGGCCTTGTAGGTAAAGAATACGCCCAGGGGCATAAGAACTGCGGTGCTGAGCCATATGCCTTCCCAAACGGCCACTTTGCCGTCGCGGGCCATTTTGTAGCCCGTGTTGTCGATTATAAAGTACACAATGAACAGTAACACCGATATAATCAACGGAGTACCAAGTCCGCCTTTCTTAATGATAGCGCCCAAAGGTGCTCCGATAAAGAAGAATATTATGCACGCGAACGATAGCGTGAATTTTTTCTGCATTTCTATATCGTGGCGACGCATCAGCTTGGCCTGTTCAGTAAGCACAAGGCTGCGGTAGCTGTACTCTTGTTTCTGTCGTTTGGCCTTGGCAAGTGCCTGGCTGACATAGCTTTTCGACATTGACGCCGACGGACTGCGGAATATGGAGTCTATATCCAGCGGCTCGCGCAGAATAACATCGGCACGCCGGACGCGCTTGGCCTCGCCGCCCTCCATTACGGTGCGTTCTCGCGATACGCCCATTATGGGAACATTAAGCAGCTCGGCGGCATAACGGTTGCCTATGGAATCGACTTCGCGCCCTATCGAGTCTATCGACGCACGCAACTGGCTTATATTCTGTCCTATATACTGCGAGCGCATGCCGCTTTCGTCCATGCGGTTAAAATTCGCGTCGAATGGAAAATAAACACCCTTCTCCGTAAAATGCTCGCGCCGGAAAGGCATATAACCCGAATTGCCCGAGCCCATGAAATTATCGCGCATGTTCTCAAACATCTCGCCGTTATAGAGTTGCAGATAAAGACGTGTCTTGTCCTCGGTGAAGTTGAAAAGACCCGAGTCGGCAAGAATTACACGAGTATTATCCATGCCCTTGCTGAGGTCGTAGATTATCATGTCATAGAGCATGCCCGTCTCGGCATTTTTATGCCCCACATAAAGATTCATATTCGGTATCTGGTCGTAGAACGAACGCTCGGGAATCTCAACCTCGGGCGATTTCTGGCGAACCGAGAACATAAGTGTCCACATCTTCGTCTGCGCAACAGGCAAAACATTATTCTGGAAAAAGAACGCGCCGGCGGCTATAAACATCATCAGCACTATCAGCGGACGCATTATCCGGAATAGCGATATGCCCGATGCCTTCATCGCCGTCAGCTCGAATTTCTCGCCCAGATTGCCGAAAACCATAAGCGACGCAAGCAAAACCGCAAGCGGTAGCGCCGTGGGAACCATGGTCAACGCCGCATAGAAAAAAAGCTCGGCTATAATTCCAACCGACAACCCCTTGCCGACAAGGTCGTCGACAAAGCGCCACAAAAACTGCATCAGTACTATAAACAGGCATATGAAAAACGTCATCATGAACAACGGCAAAAACCGCTGAAGCATGTAACTGTATAGACGTTTCATTATTACCATACGCTCCTCTGTTTCTATTTTTGCAAAGTTAGCACTTTTTTTCGGCTTATCGCTGCTCCGATTCCTCTTCGGGATTGCGCGATAGACGTATCAGCTCAAGACGGTTGGCCGATTTTTTCAATATGTCAAGACGGTAAGGAGGCGATACTATAACCTCGCCCTCCCCGGGAATTGAACCGGTCGTCTGCAAAATAAAACCGGCAATTGTCTGGTAGCTGTCATCCTCCGGAATATCAAGGTCAAACCGCTCGTTTATTTCGGCTATTTCGCAACGTCCCGAAAATTCGTAGATTCCCGATTCTACCTCACGGGCGATAAGTCCCGAATTATCGTGTTCGTCCTCTATATCGCCGCAAATTTCCTCCATAAGGTCCTCAAGAGTAAGCATGCCCGCCGTGCCCCCGAACTCGTCAACAACAATCGCCATTGAGCGTTTCTGCTGTAGCAGGCGACGCATCATTATATTGGCCATCAGGTTCTCGGGAGTATAAAGAACGGGCTTTATACGCTCTTTCCAGTCTACATCGGGGCGGAAAAGCTCGCTAACATGGATATAACCAAGAATGCTGTCAATATCTTCGCGATAAACAATAACCTTGGAACGCCCCGTGCGGGTGAACAAATCCACAAGCTGCTCTCGAGTGCCGGTATCTATGTTAATAGCTACTATCTCGTTACGGGGAATCATGCAGTCGCGCACATGGGTCGACGAAAAATCCAATGCCTTGCGGAAAATCTTAACTTCATTGTCAATTTCCTGCTGTTGCTCCTCAAGGTCGTCCATAGTTTCCTCTATGTAATCGTTGAGGTCGCCTATGCTTATAAGATGAAGACGCTGCTTCGCGTCCTCAACGCCGGCAATTCGCATGAGTATGCGCGACAGCCAAGTCGTAAACAGCGATATCGGATACAGAATTATATAGAATATATAAACCGGTAACGCCATTATTTTGAACGAGTTGTTAGGATTTATTCCAAAAACGGTCTTCGGCAGAAATTCTCCCGCCAAAAGTATAACAAGAGTGGATATAAGTGTCTGTCCCACAAGAACCAGGAACTCATTCAGACCCGCAGCCTCAAGCAAGGGCTCTATCAGAACAGCAGCGCCCATACCGTAAATCACAAGCATTACGTTGTTGCCTACAAGCAAGGTGGATATAAACAGCTCGCTGTTGGAATAAAAACGGTTGATGATACGCGATATGAATCCTCCGCGGTTCACATCAAGCTCTACGCGAACGCGGTCGCTCGTAACGAAAGCCATTTCAACGCCCGAGAAAAGCGCCGAAAAAACAAGCGATACTATAGTTATTATGCTCCAGATTTGTGGGTCAGAGGCCGTCATCTATTTTTGCTATATCCTGTTTTATTTTTTTATTCACTTTACATCCACTTGCTTGAGAGGGTCTACTCTCAGCTTGCGGGGATTGGAAGAGGTACGCACGCCGGAGCCGGCATCTTCAACGTCTTTTTTGGCCGGTGCCGCTGCTTCGGTTTTTGCCGGGCGTGACGTGCTGTCGGGAGTGGACGACTTGCGCGCCGTGCCCGGACGTACTGCAGGTAGAATGGCCGTCGGACGCGTAACGGTGTAATCCGTCATCTGCTCGTTCGATACAAAGCCGTAACCTTCGAGTATACGCTCGGCACGCACTATATGTATAAACGAATCGGTATAAAGCTGCTTCCGCTGCTGGTCCCAGAAAACCTGCTGGGTAAGGAAACTGTCGGCTTCGGTATTCACCATCACCACGTGACCGTCAAGACGCCACAAGCGCTTTCGCGAAAAGTAAACCGCCGAGTCGGCTGTCACATTTGCCGTCGGATTCATCCGCAGGTCGTACTGCTCAACATGAAGCCCCTCCGGAAAACTCCAGTACGGCTCTTCGCAATCGTCGAATATATGCCACAACGGAGCTTCAAGGTGATAACGCGTATATCCCGAATCGCTTATAAGAGTGCTCACGTCGGTAGTGCTCATCGTCGGCGTGCTGCCGCCCTCCCCGGTATTGGGGACATAGCGCTTTTGCTCGTCGCCGCAGCCCTGCACAACGCACGCGGCCACTGCTATGGCAATGACCGCAGGAAGGGTGCGTAAACCCTTGTCGTTATCAATCTGTCCGCGCTTGAACCACACGGCTGTTTAGTAAATCTTGCTCTGACGGAACCACATTTCGTTGAAATTAATTCCAAGCGTCAGGCTCAGATAATTCTCTTTTATCAGCGAATTGGGATGTCCGCTGCGGGCACGCCATTCAAGACCGATGTTTACTGTCGACTTGAAAGCCGGCACAGGCAGTCCCACACCGCAGGTAACGCCGTGCTCCTTAAGCTGGTTGCCGCGAAGAACAAGATAGTCGTCCGAATAAAACGCGCCCAAACGATAGTTGATGCGCTTGCCGTAGCTGCCGCGCCAGTTGGGAACCCACTGCAGGCCGAGGGCAAATTTGTTGCGGTTGGCAAAGCTCTGTATATCACTCGAGGGATCGTCGGAAAATCCGCGGTACTTGGCTTTGCTCCAGGGCTGGTAAGTATAGTCGAACTCAAGCATCAGCTTGCGATCCCACTGGTAGTTGATACCCGCGCCCCAGGTTTCGGGAAGGGTGTAGTTGTTCTTGAGCGAATGCTCGTCGGTGAACTGGGGACCTGTATCGAGCGATGTATCGTAGAACACCTGGCGCGCATGCCCGAGCAGTGTTTTGGAAGGACTGTAGGTTAAACCGAGGGTAAGACGGTCGGCTCCGATATTCACGCCGTACTGCGCACCGAAATTCAGGCGGAAGTCTCGCACAATAAGCTGTGTCTGGAACAACGCGCTCTGCGAAGATGTCACCATGGCATATGTCTCGTTAAGAATAGTACCGAACAGATACGAAATGTTGGCGCCTATGGTAAAGCCCTTGAAAGGACGCCCGGCAACACCTACATAAAGCTCGTTGATACTTCCTCCGCCCTGACGGGAATCGAAGCCGTTTTCAATCTCGCTGCCGAAAGAGTAACCCACCGATGAGAAAGGAACAACACCTACCGAACCGCCCATGTAACGCCCGAGCGGGAACTGCATGGTGGCGTAATCGAGGCCTCCGCCAAGATTCTTGTCACGTGTAACAACGCCTTTGTCATCGCGTTCGCTCTGCCATACGGCTGTAAGGTCTATGCCCATGTCGAACAGGAAAGTAAGCGTATCTATGGCGGCATACGATGCCGGATTCATCGCGTTTATCTGGCGGCCGGAACTCATGGCGTAGCCTACACCGCCCATTGCGCGCTGAATGGAAGTGGCATTATCGCGGAGAACACCGTAGCCGTAGGCCGAGTAAGGAGTCATTGTGCCGTTCTGGGCTACGGCCCCCAGTATGGCGAATGCAAAGGCAAGAAATGCGGAGAGTCGCTTAATTTTCATCTTTTATAATGCTGAATAGCCCCTTGTGTACAAGATAGGGGTCGTGGATAAAGTCGAATGTGAGAATGTTTTCATGCGCAAGCAAAGCTGCCGAACCGCCCGTCAGTACAACTCGCGTATCTTCGCCGGCTGCCGCATGATAGTAGGCAAGCTCGGCGGCAAGGCCGCGTACTGCACCGCTGCGCATGGCCTCGGCTGTTGTCTGCCCCCATAGGGGAATATCGCCGCCCGATACGCTTACGGCGGGGAGGGCGTCGGTGAACGCGGCAAGCGCACGCAACCGGAGGTCGATGCCCGGAGCTATGTTACCGCCCACATAATGGCGGCCGCGCTCCACAAAATCGTAGGTTACGGCAGTACCTATGTCGCTCACAAGCAGCGGATGACTGTCGCCGGCTACGTACAAGGCCCCCAGTACGGCGGCAAGACGATCCGAGCCCAAGGTCTCGGGAGTGCGGTAACCTATGGTGAGGCGCATGGGGGTCGATGAGCTCAACTCCACTACCCTGCCCACAGGAAGCGATTCCAGCGAGGCCTTGTCTTCCTCATGTTCCGACGCCACTACCGTACACCAGGCAATGGCTTCGGGCATGATGCCCGCCGGCAGATACTTCTCGCTCATCTTAACTGCAAGGTCGCCGGCGGGAAAACTTTCGTCACCGGTCTCGGCGGCGACAAGCTCTCCGCTTTCGCTCCACAAAGCAGCTTTGATGGCAGTATTTCCGCGGTCTATGGTAAGCTTAAAACGCATAACGGGGCAAAATTAGTAAATCTTCCGCTTTAAGAGGCTATTATTCTATTTATTAAATGTTAAAACACCTGCACACGCTCAATGCTCGCGCCCTTCGGGAGCCTCGTGACGCAGTACATAATTGTTGCGCAATTCTTCAAATCGCGAGGGGTCGGCTTTAAGCGCGTCGCTCTCAGGCATGGGATTATAGCTCGCAAGCACGCCGCTGAGGCTCACACCGGTTGCAGGCGCGGGAGGCAGCGGGGCATCAACAGTAACGCGCGGGAGCATGAAGAATGTGCTCACGGCGTCCATAACCACCTGCGACGCACGCACTTTGCCCTCTATGGAATAGCCGGCTATGTGCGGTGTGGCAACGGCGGCACGGCGCAACAGCTCGGGGTCGATTTCAGGCTCGTTCTCCCAGCAGTCTATAATCATGGGACCTATTTTTCCGCATTCCGAAGCCTCTATCAGCGCACGAGTATCGGCAACGGCACCGCGCGAGGTGTTGATTATTATGGGCATACGCTTGAGTTTGCCCAAAAATTCATCGCCGAGCATATGGAAAGTACTGTCCTCGCCCTCCATTGTCAACGGTGTGTGAACGCTTATTATATCGGCCTCGCGGGCAATGGTATCCATGTCAACCCAGTCGTCGCCTCCCTCGGCACGCATGCGCGGCGGGTCACAGCGAAGCACTTTCACGTCCAGGCCGCGAAGCCAGCGTTCAACAATGCTGCCAACATGCCCAAGCCCTATAATTCCAACCGTATAGCTGTTCAGCGGACGGTTTATAACCTGCAGCAGCGTGGCAAGCACATACTGGGCCACTGCCGGAGCGTTGCAGCCCGGAGCATTAACGGCGGTAATGCTGCGGCTCGCGCAATAAGGCAGGTCAATATGGTCGGTTCCTATGGTGGCGGTTGCTATGAGCTTGCACTCCGAGCGCTTGAGAAGCTCCTCGTTGCATATGGTTCGGGTACGAATCACAAGCCCGTCGATATCTCGCACTGCCTTGGCGGTAATTTCCTCGGGAGCAAGATATCGAACCGTGGCATACTCATCGAGCAATCCTTTTACAAAAGGAATGTTCTTTTCTATTATTAGTCTTATATTACTGTTTGGCATAAGTACAAAGCCGCGTAAACGACTGTTATGGCTGCTATGGCTATATACGATTTATCGGCTCGGTGAGTGGAAAAATAATGGGTACACTCCATGGCCGCGCAAAAGTTGAGCAGCGGTATATACGAAAGAATATTGGCGTAGTCAACACACATGGCGATAAGCGTCACAAGTCCCGTCACTGTGAAAGCGCCGTTAACGGCTCGCGCACGTGCATTATAGGCTATAGTCCTGAGTACGTTGAGAATAAAGCAAACAAGCATGCACAGCGAGGTGAATCCTACAGCTACAAGCAGAACTATCGACTCATCGGTATCTATCTGAGTGAAAATATTCACTATATGCGGCATGTGGATGTCGGCAAGGTCTATTACTCCGAAACCGAACATCAGCCACCACGGCGTTACAAGCCCCAGAACAGCGGCAACCATGGTGCGCCGGTTAAACACTCCCATTTGCGCTATACCCAGCAGGAACACTGGCACGTACACGGCAAAAACATATTGCGTGGCCGTAAAGAACGAGAGCAGCAGGAATATTAGAAACACCCTGTACGAGGCATGTGAGCTGCGGTAGACGCTGAACAGCAGCAACATGCAAAACGGCACAAGAACGGCAAGAACAGTGCCTGTGTAGAACTGTCCCGCCAAATCCGGCGTGGCGGCCTGCATGGCCGTAAAAAAGGCTATATAAAGGCTCGTTACCGAGCGCAGAACATTATGAACCTTGTTGAGCAGCCACATTGCAAGCAAGGTGAGGCCGCTCCCGGCAAGCCCTGCAATAAAATCGAGACTCGGCGATGAAATCCACTCGTTGGCCGACTTCAGGGCAAGCCCCTTGTCGCCCGTTACGGGACTAACCATTCCCGACAGGAAGAACAGGCTTACGGCTAAAAGAGTGAGCGCTCCTACGCTTATTCCGAATACGCGGGAGTGAACGGCTCGTGTGGCTATGGCAGATTTCATGTTTATAAAAACGGCTTAGAGTATGTTTACTTTTGACTTATGTTAAGATTTAGAGAGATTTTCAGAGATTGTATGGAAATTGAGTGAAGGAGTTATGGGGTTCCATAATAACTGAACGAAATATTCATACAAGCCTGAAAGGACTCTAAAGATTTCATAATGTTAAAAGTAAACATACTCTTAGAGCAAGTCCTTGCCAATATCGCGGCGGTAGTAAATGCCTTCGAAGTTAATCTTCTTCATGGCATTGAACGATTTCTCCAGTGCGGCGGGAATATCCTCGGCCAAGGCAACGGTGGCAAGCACGCGGCCTCCCGATGTAAACAATTCTCCGTCCTTAAGAGTTGTGCCGGCATGGAAAACTATGCAGTCGGCTTCGGCATCGGCTATGCCCTCAATCTTTTTGCCCTTGGCATAATCGCCGGGATAACCGCCCGACACTGCCATTACGGCGACTGCGGTGCGCGGATCCTGCTCAACGACAGCATCGCCAAGATGTCCTTTCGCGGCGGCAAGAAGAACAGGAACGAGGTCCGACGAAATACGGGGCATCACAACCTCGGTCTCGGGGTCGCCCATGCGCACATTGTACTCTATAACATAAGGCTCGCCTCCGCAATTGATTAAGCCGAAGAATATAAAGCCGCGATAATCGATTCCTTCCTCAACAAGGCCGGCAACAGTGGGACGGACAATGCGATCCTCCACTTTAGCCATAAATTCCGCATCGGCGAAAGGCACGGGCGAAACCGAGCCCATTCCACCGGTGTTCAAACCGGTATCACCCTCGCCTACACGCTTGTAATCCTTTGCAACAGGCAGCAGTCGGTAATCGCCCGCACCGTCGGTGAGCGCGAACACCGAGCATTCTATACCGCTCAGGAACTGCTCTATGACAACACTGCGCGAGGCGGCGCCGAATTGTCCTGCAAGCATGGTTCGCAGCGCTTCCTTGGCTTCCTCAAGGTCGGGAATTATAAGCACGCCCTTACCCGCCGCAAGGCCGTCGGCCTTAAGCACATAAGGAGCTTCGAGTGTCGCCATATAGGCTGTTGCCTCGTCAACATTTTCGGCCGTGGCGGTGAAATAGCCGGCTGTGGGAATGCCGTGACGCTCCATAAAACGCTTGGCAAAGTCCTTGGAGCCTTCAAGCGCGGCACCGTCGGCACCGGGGCCAACTATCAGGAGCTCGCGCCCCTCGGCGGCGGCACGTTTCTCAAGCTCGTTGCGGAGCCCGGCAACAAGCGGGTCTTCGTTTCCGGCAACCACAAGCTGAATGTCATGTTCTTTTACTGCCTCATAAACGGCATCGAAATCGGTAGGGCTCAAAGCAAGGTTTATGCCGCTTGCGCCGGTGCCGCCGTTGCCGGGGGCAATATAAAGCTTGTTAAGGCAAGGGCTTTCACTAAGTTTCCGTGCTATGGCGGATTCGCGGCCGCCGCTGCCGAGTAGCAGCACATTCAGTTGGGCTGTGGGTGTCATTGATTGGTATTTTCGTTGTTATCGATGTCTTTTTTGCGTTTGCGCCACGCCGGACGGTTTATTACAATTTCCTTGTCGGCGCCGAGGCTGGGCTTGCGTTCGGGATAGGCGGGACGAAGACGCAGACGGCCTCCCAGTTCCTCTATCTCGTCGCGATGACGGCGGCCTTCTTCGCCACGGCGTTCGGGGCGTTCGCCGCGCTTGCCTTTGAATGGTGCACGCTCACCGCGCTCGGGACGTCCTCCTCGTTCGGGACGCTCTCCGCGTTTGCCGCCGCGCTCGTCACGCTTGCCTTTGAATGGTGCGCGTTCGCCTCGGCCGCCACGCTCGTCGCGGTTGCGGGCAGGACGTTCTTTGCGACGTTCCGGCTCTTTTTCTTCCTTTATGCGACCGCCGGCTGCGCGGAAATCGCGCTTGCTGCCCTCAAAAATAACATACTCGCGAAGCTCGCATTCCAGTCCGCCGTTGTTTACGGCCACTTTCTGCGAGGGCGCAAGACCTATTTCGTGGAAATATTCATCGTTATAACCTATTATCCACGCATGCCAGCCCTTGAAAACATGCTTGAGCACAGTACCTATGCTGCTGTAGAGGGCGTTCATGTCGTCGGCGCCTATGCGCTTGCCGTAAGGAGGATTGGTTACAAGCGTACCGGCAGGCAGGGGTGCTTCCTCCCACTTGCTTATCGACTTCTGTTCAAAAGTGATATATCGCTCCACTCCGGCATTCTTGGCATTTTCGCGCGCTATGGCTATGGCCTTGGGCGATATGTCGCAGGCAAGAATGGGGAACTCGGGGGTGCGCTCGCGGCTGTCGTCGTTATAAATCTCGTCGAGCAGCTCGGCGTTGAAATCGGGCCAGCCCTCGAATGCGAAGCGGCGGCGGTAAACTCCCGGCTGAATGCCGGCGGCAATCATGGCGGCTTCAATGGCAAAGGTGCCCGAACCGCACATGGGGTCCACAAAAGGTGTGCTGCCGTCCCAGCCGCTCATCAGTATAATACCGGCGGCAAGTACTTCGTTTATGGGAGCTTCGGTAGATGCCACACGCCAGCCGCGTTTGTGGAGCGACTCGCCGCTCGAATCGAGCGACAGTGTCACATTACGGCCGTTAATGTGTACGTTTATCATTATATCCGCACCGTCAAGACGCACGCCGGGACGCTTGTCGCCGCCCATACGGTCGCGGAACCAATCGACTATGGCGTCTTTTACACGGTAGGTTACAAATTGCGAATGCTTGAACTCATCGCTGAAAGCCACGGTATCGATGGAAAAGGTGCGCTCGGCGCTCAACAGGGTTTCCCAGTCGTACTCTTTTACCTTGGAGTAAAGCTCGTCGGCATCCGAGGCCTCGAAAGTATAGAACGGTTTAAGAATACGCAGTGCTGTGCGGCAGCACATGTTGGCTTTATAGAGCATGGCAAGGTCGCCGCGGAAGGCAACCATTCGTTTGCCGGGCACAACGTCGCTCGCTCCGAGGCTTTCAAGCTCCCCGGCAAGCACGTTTTCAAGACCTTGGAAAGTCTTGGCCACCATTTCGAATGTGGAATTCATAAGTGTCAATGTTTATTCGCTGCAAAATTACTCAAAATCCGCACAAAAACAAAACATGCGCATTCCCTCGGCAGGAACGCGCATGTTATTTTCATGTTATTTTATCGAGGACTTGTCAGCGAATCATGACTTTGGTCACTTTCCCGCCGAGCACTTTTACATATACTCCCGGTACAAGCCGGTCATCGGCCACAGGCATGCCTTGCAGGTTATAGTAAACGGCTTCATCGCCTGATTCGGCAACTACTGCGTCGACTCCCGACTGTTCCCACAGCTTGGTACCGCCGGCGCCGGTAAACACTATTTCGTTTTCGGCATCGGTTACCCAACGCAAGGTGGCGTTTTTGTTATATGCGTAATTGTTATCGATTAAGGGAGCAAAGAAGCAGCTCGCCATTGTGTTGCCTACGCCGTCGTAAACAAGGAAAGAGGCATAACCCGGGTAGCTCAGATAATTGCGGCGGAACCATGCGTCCGAGTTCTCTACATAAGCAGCATTACGGCATTTGAATACAAATGCATTGCCGGAGCCGACTACGGTTGTAAACGTCTCATCCTCAATAAGGTTGAAGTCGTATATACAGGTGTTCGATATTACGCCGAGCTCCATATAATCGGGGGCATAGTCGGGCAACTCGTCCACGCTCTGCGCAAGACATGTGGCATAAACACGCCTGTCTTCATCTCGGATTATGGCTACAGGCTGCGCCTCGCGCTCAAGTTTTTCGTTGACAAAGTAGATCTTTTTCCACGTCATGCCGTCAACAATAGTATCGCCACAAACGGTAATGCCATATTCCGTATCGCCGTCAAATTTCCGCGAGGTGTACCACCATGTCTTACCCTCTTCGCCCATAGGCCTGTAGGCATATTCTTTAGGAGCAACCGGTGGTGCATACTCCCAGGTTTTACGTCCGTCAAAAACTTTATAAATTATATTGTTGTCCTTGTCGGTAACATAGCTGAGCACTGTCCCCGATGTGGGTATACATGCACAGGCAGGGTAAAATGGCATATAGAAATATGTATTTTCCACACAGCCTATTCCCTCAACACATTTTTGAGGGTATTGATCTGATAATCCCGCCAGCTGATAACGAAATTTATCACCGTCCCGCACCTCTTCTCCGGTTTCGGAAACAATAACCAATCCATTATAGTAAGGATTATCAGTAAGTTCGTAACTATCACCGGCTTCTAATGAGAAATCATAAACAAGATATTCGGCATTCAGCGCATGCAGCCATTCCGCAGAATTATCAAGAGCCATGGAGTAAACTTTCTTTTTCGATTCACGCATCAAAAGAAATGGCTCGGCGCTAAGTTTCTTATGAAGGTCTATTGTATAGCATTTTTTCCACACAACATCGTCTATCACTGTATCTCCTCGCATAGTTATGCCCTCGTAGGTTCTAAACGCAGGCGACAATCCGCTTCCGTAATAAACAGTCTCATGCCACCAAGTCTTCCCCTCCTCTACAAAGGAACGGTAATCACCTTCCCACAGCTTGCGACCGCCGACGCCGGTAAACACTATTTCGTTCTCGGCATCGGTTACCCAACGCAATGTGGCGTTATCCTCATATTCGAACTTGTTTTCTATTAACGGGGCAAAGAAACAGCTTCCGACTGTGTTGCCCACGCCGTCGTAAACAAAGGCCGAGGCATAACCCGGGTAGCTCAAATAATTGCGGCGGAACCACTTGTACGTGTTTTCTACATAGGCAGCATTCCGGCATCTGAAAACAAATGCATCGCCTGTGCCGACTACGGTTGTAAACGTCTCATCCTCAACAAGGTTGAAATCGTATATACAGGTATTCGATATTTTACCAAGTTCCACATAATCGGGAGCATAGTCGGGCAATTCGTCCCTGCTCTGCGCAAGACATGTGGCATAAACACGACTGTCTTCATCACGGATTATGGCTACGGGTTGCTGTTCGCGCTCAAGCTTTTCGTTGACAAAGTAGAGTTTTTTCCACGTCATGCCGTCAACAATAGTATCGCCGCAAACGGTAATGCCAAATTCCGCATCGCCGTCAGATTTTTTCGAGGTGTACCACCATGTCTTACCCTCTTCGCCCATAGGCCTGTAGGCATATCCTTTAGGCGCTACCGGTGGTGCGAACTCCCACGATTTACGCCCTTCAAAAACCTCATAAATTATATTGTTGTCCTTGTCGGTAACATAACTGAGCACAGCCCCCCCACTAAACGTTCCTGTACGTTCCGGATAGAAAGGCATATAGAAATATGTCATATTTACACTACCTATACCTTCTATACATTTCGTAGGGTTTAAATATGCTAATCCCGCCATCTGATAACGAAATTCATTACCGTTTTGAACCTCTACGCCGGTTTCGGAAACTCTGACAAGACCTTCATCATACGGATTATCTACATATTTCTCAAGAATATAATAAGTATCATCTGCTTCTAATGAAAAATCATAAACAAGATATTCAGTATTCAGTTCCCTCATATTATTCGCAGAACGATCAAGAGCCATGGAATAAACTTTTTTATCCGCCTCCCTCATCAGAACCAAAGGCTCGGCGCCAAGCTTTTTATGAAGGTCTATTGTATAGCACTTTTTCCACACAACATCGTCTATAACCGTATCTCCTCGCATGGTAATACCCTCGTAGCTTCTGAATGCAGGCGACAATGCTATCCCATTATGCACAGTCTCATGCCACCACGTCTTCCCCTCCTCCACAAAAGGACGGTAATCCGCCGCAACGGCACTACTCAGCACACCGAGTGCCGCTATTAAAAAAAGTAAAATTCTTTTCATAGTACGATTTTATAAGGTTTTACACATCTGCAAGTTAGCAATGGTTAATTATTGTGTTTTATTCTGCAAATATAATACAAAAGTACAGGCCGATACAATTCCACCTCTCTATTTTTTTGTTTTTTTAACACTAGCACTTTCCCACTGCTCCTCAGCAACATACAACTGCCGCAGCTCGGCTTGCGAATAGCCTGCTGCGGCAGAACCTCAAAAAAATCCGAAACTATACTTTTTAATCTTTGTTATAGAATGCTAAAATTCGGGCACGCAAAATTCGCTCGTATTTTGCCTGTACGGCCTCGGCGAGGGCGTTGGTATAATTGGATTTCGACTGCTCGAATTCGGTGGCATTGGCACGACCGTTATCGTATTTTATCTGCATTGCCTCGAAAGCCGCTTTCGAGCTTTCGGCAGCCGTGCGGGCCGATTCAAGCTTTTTCTCCGCGCCCAAAGCCTGCGTATAGGCCTGCACAATAGCCTTGTAAAGCCTGTTGCGGGTGTCCTCGCTGCGCAAACGGGCACTCTCCAGATTCACGCGGGCGCGGCGCACGTTGTTGCGAGTTGAAAAAGCATCGAAAATAGGCACATTCAACGAAATACCGATACTTTGCGCAAAGTTATGGCGCATCTGGCTGCCGAAACTCTCGTTAGTAAAACCCGATGTCTTATAATAATTTGTCGACAAGCCCGCACTGAGCGACAGCGTGGGTATATAACCCGTCTGAGCCAGCGAAACATTGCGCTGAGCGGCCTCCTGCTGCAACTCGCCCGCAAGCACCGAGTGGTTGGTGCGCAAAGCATTTGCAAACACGGTTTCGGGGCTTACAAGAGGCATCATTTCGTCGGCAAGAGGCTCAATGGCAAAGGCCTCGGTGTGAGGAAGATTGAGAAGCTGGGCGAGGTCGAGCACGGCGACAGTCGAATCGTTCTGCGCCTGCACAACGGCAAGACGGTCGGAAGCGAGCTGCGCCTCGGCCTCGTAAATCTCAAGCTCAGCAATGCGTCCGGCCTCAAATAGAGTGCGGCGCCGTTCAAGTTCGCGAGCTGATATTCCCTCGCGTTCGCGGGCAACCTGCAACAGCTCGCCGGCATAGAGCGCCTGCAAATATTGGCCTATTACATTGAGTGTCACATCATCCTTGGCAGCCTCGGTCTGCTCGACGAGCGCACGCAAGGAGCTGCGCGAGTACTCAAGCTGACGTATCGCCGAAAGCCCCTGGAAAACAGGCAGATTAAGTTGCGCTCCAACCCCGAAGCCCGAGGTATTGCGGTCGGCATAGGTATTATCGCTCGTCAAACCGCGCCCGAAGCTGAAACTCTGCTGCGCAAAGGCGCTTGCCGTGGGCAGAAAACGGTCCTTGGCCTCGGTAACGGCAAGTTCGCCCTGATACTGCTCCAGCCGGCTTGAGCGGACGTCTATATTATTTTCTATCGCATAATCGATGCAGCGTTCCAGCGTCCACGGCTGCTGCGCCGAAGCACCGTAAACGGCGAGGGCGCAAAATATGCTTGCAACTGTCTTTTTCATAAGCATTTATTTTACTATCGCACCGCGAAGAACGGCTGTGCTGTCGATTCCCGATTTTATTTCAATTTTTATACCGTCGCTCAGCCCGGTTTCCACGGCACGCTCCACGAACACCGGCTCGGGAACACTGTCGGTGCGCACAAACACAAATGTGCTGTCGCCACGGAAAGTCACGGCCGATTCGGGAACGGTGAGAACATTGTTCACCTGCGCCAGGCTCACGGTGGCATTGGCGCTGTAGCCAGAGCGGAGCCCATCGGTGCTGTCCAGAACAAGCGCCGCCTTTATCTCGAACGTATTGGCGCCCGAGCTGTCGTCGCCCTTGGGCGATATATATTCTATGGTAGCCATGGGACTGAGGTCGGGCATGGCGCCCACAACAATTTCCATAGGCATGCCCGTGCGCAGCAATCCAACTTCGGTCTCGTCCACTTTGCCCTTGAAAATAAGCTTGCTCATATCGGCAACGGTGGCAACGGTAGTGCCGTCGTTCATGGTGTTGGCCTGAATAACCGAGCTGCCCACTTTTACGGGAACATCCAGCACAAGCCCCGTTATTGTTGCACGCACAAGCGTGTTGCTTTCCTTTGCATTGAGGCTCGAAACACCCTCGCGCACAATCTTATAGGCATCCTGTGCGGCGGCAAGTTCCTCCTGCGCCTTGTGCAGCGTTTTCTCGCTGTTCTCGTATTCCTCGCGCGAAATAACCTTCTTGGAATACAGCTCGCTGTCACGGCCGAATTTGGTCTCGGCATCCTTCACTTCCAGCTCGGCAAGCGTAACGCGACTCTGTGCCGAGCTAAGCTGCGAAGCCTCCGGGATTACCTTGATACGGGCAATAACATCGCCCTCGTTCACGCGGTCGCCGGCCTCAACCATTATCTCGCTGATAATGCCGGAAATCTGCGGCTTTATTTCTATTTCATCGCGCGGCTCTATTTTGCCCGTCAGCACGGTAGTGCGCTCCACTGTCCCCGTTTCGGGCCGCAGGGTGGAATATACGGTCTTCTCGCCCATGCTGTTGCGGTAAAGGAATACAAAAGTGCCCAGCACAACAGCAGCCACAAGCACCCAAAGAAAAATTTTAAAGAACTTTTTCATAATAGATTATAGATTTTTGATTTACTTTTCACGAATTGCTTCAATAGGTTTTATGCGCATGGCACGAAGCGCAGGCAAGGTTCCGGCAAGGCTGCCAAGAACAAAAAACACAAGCACAATGCCAACGGCAGTGCCGAAGCCCATTTCAAAGCCGGCCATGCCCAAATTTGGGTCGGCGGTGCCGTAATCCAGGCCGGCAAGCACAAGGGCGGCAAAACAAACTCCGCAAGTGCCCGATACAAGCGTGAGCAGCACACTCTCCGACAGCACCTGACGTGTTATATCCGATGCGCGGGCGCCTATGGCCCGGCGGATACCGAACTCGTGCGTGCGCTCTTTCACAACTATCCACATTATATTGCCGACGCCTATTATTCCGGCCATAAGCGACCCCGCGCCCACAAAGCCGGCAAGCAGCGTAAGTCCCATAAAAAGCTTCTCTATCATATCGAAAAGCTCGGCGATATTCTGGAAGCCCACTGCCCCGTCGTCATCGGGATGTATGGAATGGCGAACGCTCATATAACGCCGTATCGACGCCTCGTTCTCCTTGGGCGAGTGCCCCGCAGGTGCGGTGTACACCACAAAATCGACCTTATTGCCAACGTTGAATACCTGTCGCATGGCTGTTATGGGGATAAGCACGGAATCGTCAAGAGTGGACGAAATGCTCGCTTCGGAAAGCTGACCGACAATGCCCGCTATCTGAAAATACACTCCGTTGAACGACACGTATTTGCCAACGGCATCACCCTCGGGAAAAAGCTCGTTGGCAACGTTGCGCCCCATAACGGCAACCTTGCGGGTGTTCTGCACATCGTTCTCGTTAAGCATTCGTCCGTCATAAACCACGGGCGAGACCATAGCGGCGTACTCGCTGCCCGCCCCGGTAGCCGTAATGCTTTTGGAACGCATGCCAACGGCGGCAGTCACCTGACGCGATGTTACGGGCGAAATCGACTCTATTGCAGGTGCAACACGACGAATGCCTTCAACATCATCAATGGTAATATCCCAGCCGCTGCCCTTGTTGAAACCCATGTACGACATCGTTCGGTTCGAACTGTACATAACACCTAAATTCGTGGCCAGGCCGGCAAAATTACGGTTCATTATACCACGAAAGCCGTCGGCGCCTCCAAGCATGATAGCCAGAATGGCCGTACCCCAGAATATTCCGAAGGCCGTGAGGAATGTACGCGTTTTGTTGCGTGCAAGCGTGGTGCCTATCTCACGCCAGTTTTCTATGTCAAAAAATCCTGTTCTCATAACTATTCGTCTCGCAACGCCTCCACAGGTTTTACTTTTATCGCCTTGAGCGCCGGAAACAGTCCGGCAAGCGTGCCCGCTATTACAAGCGCAATCATCACCTGCAAGGCTATGGAAATATCAACTGTCGGATGACGGAAGTCATCGCTGTTGCCTATGGCCATGTCGAGAAGCTGCAGAAGCGCCATGCCGGCAACTATGCCCGCATACCCGAAAAGCGACGTAACGGCAATACTCTCGGCTATAACCTGCGTGAGGATTGAACGCGGACGGGCGCCTATGGCTCGGCGGATACCTATTTCGTGTGTGCGCTCGCGTACCGATACAAACATTATGTTGCTCACACCAACAATACCGCTCAGCAGCGTCAGTATGCCAATAACCCAAACGGCGATAGTGAGATAATTCTGCGACTTGCCCACGCGTATCGACGATGTAAAACGGTTCCACGTCCACAAGGCGCTTTTGTCCTCGGGCGAGAACTCATGCCTGCGAGCAAGAGTGGCCCGCAGCGCTTCCTCGGCGGCCTCGCCGTCGGCTTCGGTACGCAAGCCCTCAAGATGCACCTGCAGCTCGCTCACTTCGTCATCGTTGCCGCTCAGCACTTTATAGGTGGTATAGGGCATATAATTGGTACGACCGCGCTGGCCGCCGTATACGCCCACTACAGTCCACCCCAGGCCCATGCAGCGCACGGTTTTTCCAAGAGCGTCTTCGGCATTGCCGAAAAGCTGCTTCGCATTGTTCTCGTGAAGAACCATCACACGGCGATTATTGTCAATGTCGCGGCTGTTGACAAAGCGCCCGTAAAGCATCTCCACACGGTCCAGAGCTGCCGCTCGGGGAAAAACTGCCGTAAAGCCCGTGTTCACACTCTCGCGGTTGCTCGATATTACATGATTCATATTCACTTCGGCGCCTGCGTCAGCCACAATCCCGGGATTGTCGTGCTTCAGCCCTTCCATATCACCGTTCTTGAGCGATATGAAACGCCCGTCCTTATAGCCCTTGTAAGGGATAGTGGTACGGCCGCCCCAAAAGCTTATAAGATTGGTCGTTTCGGCCGACGAACGTTCTTCAAAGGCATTGCGCACGCCGCGGGCCGCACCAAGAAGCACTATAAGCATAAAAATGCCCCATGCCACCGAAAAACCCGTCAGCGCCGTACGCAGGCGGTTGTTGCGCAGCGTCTGCCCTATTTCGCGAAAAAGGTCAAGCATTGCCGTTGGCTATCTCTCCGTCGACAATCCGAATTATACGGTTTGTCGCGGCCCCTACGCCGGGGTCGTGAGTAACTATCACAATTGTCATGCCGTCGTCGTTGAGCCGACGAAAAACCTCGGTAACCTCCTTGGAGGTATGCGAGTCAAGAGCGCCCGTTGGCTCGTCGGCAAGGATTATCGACGGATTTGTGACAAGCGCACGCGCTATGGCCACACGCTGCTTCTGTCCGCCGCTCAGCTCGCCCGGCAAATGATGCGCGCGGTCGGCAAGCCCCATTCGTTCAAGCTGTTCCATGGCAAGCGCATTGCGTTTGCGGCGGCTCACACCCTGGTAGAACAGCGGCAACGCAACATTCTCCAGCGCGTTTTTATAACTTATGAGGTTGAACGACTGGAACACGAAGCCTATCATGCGGTTCCGCAGGTCGGCGCTGCGGTTTTCGCCAAGGTCTTTAATAAGTACACCGTCAAGCCAATATTCGCCGCTGTCGTAATTGTCGAGTATGCCGAGAATATTGAGCAGGGTGGATTTGCCCGAGCCCGAAGCCCCCATTATGGAGACAAGCTCGCCCTTGCGGATTTCAAGATTTATATCCTTGAGCACATGCAGGGGCACGACTCCCGGATACGTCTTGTTCAATGCTTGAAGTTTAATCATAAGGAAATTTTTTTCGATTGTAGATTCTGACATATATGACGCCGTTCGCCCGTGAAAAATTACAGCTCGCCTCAAATTTTTTCAAAAAAGTTTTCAAACCGCCTCTCACAATGCTCTCGCGCAGGTTTACGATACATTTTTTTTGCTTAACTTTGCACCATGTTCAGCAATCTGAAGCCTCTTTTCCACAACGTGCCCGCCGGCACTCCTATAATCATCGCAGGCCCCTGCAGTGCCGAGAGCCGCGAACTCACAATAGACGCCGCACGACGCCTCAAAGAAACAGGTATACACTGCTTCCGTGCCGGCGTATGGAAACCCCGCACAAAACCGGGCGGTTTCGAGGGTATAGGCGACCCGGCCCTGGCATGGCTCGCCGAGGTGAAACAAAGCCTCGACATGCCCGTTGCAACCGAAGTGGCCAATGCCCGACACGCAGCCCTGGCTGTGGAAGCGGGTATAGACCTGCTTTGGATTGGAGCTCGCACTACGGCAAACCCTTTTGCTGTACAGGAAATTGCCGACTATCTGGCAACACTGCCCGCCGAAAAACTCGACGCCCTCGCCGTAATAGTTAAAAATCCCGTAAACCCGGACCTTGAGCTGTGGACGGGCGCCCTCCAACGAATCTACGGCGCGGGAATACGCCGCCTCGGAGCAGTGCATCGCGGCTTCAGCGCCTACGGGCCCCACATATACCGCAACCCGCCCGAATGGCGCATTCCCTTCGAACTGAAACGCCGTTGCCCCGAGCTGCCTCTCATCTGCGACCCGAGCCACATCGGGGGACGGCGCGACCTCATCGAACCGCTTGCCCGCCAGGCCCTTGAAATGAACATGGACGGACTTATTGTGGAATGCCACTGCCGTCCCGACGAAGCCCTGAGCGACGCCGCTCAGCAGATTACACCCCAAACTTTCGCCGAAATTCTTAGCCGTCTGCGCAAACCCGGAGGCAATGTCGTCGACGCCGGACTCGACACTCTCCGCGAAAGCATCGACAACATCGATACCCGCATCCTCGAACTCCTTGCACGACGCATGGAAGTGGCCGAGGAAATAGGACGCCTCAAAAAGCAGCACGACATTCCCGTGGTACAGCCCGACCGCTACACCCGCCTCCTCACAAAACGCGTGGCCGACGCCCGGACACTCGGACTCGACGAGCATTTCATCCAAAAAATCCTCGCTCTTATCCACGAGGAATCCGTCCGCCGCCAGTTATCACTCTAAAAACATAGACATTCCTGTCAAAACTATAATTTTTACTCTCAAAGCAACTCTACAAATCTTTTTAACGCATTAGTAACGAACCTTCTCATTAGCATTTGTTTTTTCTAAAAAAAAAAGCTACCTTTGCGAACCTCGAAAGCAAATACATAAGATGATTTACCAACTCACATATGAACTGAGAACCGCCGACAAAGACTACTCCGATTTTTTTTCTTATTTAGAACAGGAATTAGGAGGAACAGCGCTACATGTTCTTAGAGATGCCTGGTGGATCGCCTTGGACTCGGACGATATCAATACACTTTGTAATGACATTAGAACACATCTGGGAGAAAATGACGTGTTTTTTATTGCCCAGGTCTCCCCGGGTCGGATAAACGGTTGGATGCCTCAGTCCTCTTGGAAATGGTATCAAGAGCATAATGTCTGAAACGCATGATTAAAAAAATTACATTTTCGAACTTTAAATGTCTTAACGGTAAATCCTTCAATCTTAATAAATTGAACGTATTTTCCGGATATAACGGGCGAGGAAAATCCAGCGTTCTCCAAAGTTTGCTAATGTTATCTCAATCAACCGGATTTGGTGCCGGAAGTTTAATTAAATTACATTTGAACGGAGAACTGGTAAGCCTCGGCGATTTTGACGAAATTCTGACAGACGATTCCGCCGCCAATGTCGGATTCGACATAGAAACCGATGATTCTCAATTCAATACAATTAAACTTGGATATACTTTATCCGAAGAAGACATTAAAATTGGAACTATTGAAACATGTGTTATTAATGATGTTGATTATTTTGACACAATCGGGTCTATAGACATTACTCCGGAATCCGAGCATAACAGCAACAAACAATTCAGCAAATCCATTCCCGAAGGTCTCATTAAACTTCTTAAAAACATTCACTACATCTCGGCCAATAGAGTTGGCCCCGTTAAGTATGTAGAAAAAAAGGAAGTCCCCGACATACATAGAATCGACCCTCAAGGATTAAATGCTATCAACACTATAGCTTCATATGGTGAGACAATCCCGTGTTCAATGAATTTGGATAATTCACACGCTGAACTAAAATTAAAGGAAGCTCTCTCTATATGGATGAATTATATTATGAACGGCGGAGCTATTAATCTGCCCGATAATAAAAAAAGCCCGGTTTTATCAATTGAGTTCGACATTGCAAATTCAAATGGCGCTCGCACTTTCTCAGCTTATAATGTCGGCTTTGGTTATAGTTATATACTCGCTATTGTTATTACTGCTTTGATTGCAAAAAAGGACTCAATAGTGATTATTGAAAATCCCGAAGCGCATTTACATGGACAAGCTCAATCGCGTTTAACTGAATTATTGGCAAAGTTAGCCGCACGAGGCGTTCAGTTATTCGTTGAAACTCACAGCGAGCACATAATCAATGGCTTCAGAAAGGAAATGCTAAAAAACAATTGCGATTTAACAAACGAGCATACCTCAATTTACTTCTTTGACCATGATTTTTCCATTAAACAGTTAAAAATCGAACCAAATGGTAAAATCCCGAATTGGCCAAAAGGGTTCTTTGATCAGGAGACTTTTGATTTAGCTGAAATTTTGAGACTTGGCGCTAAAGTCAGATGAAGGCCTCCCTATACTTACATCCCGATTGTATAAGGTATGATTCGATAGAATCGGCAGCAGTATTTGTCAATAAATTCTCAAACCTTATTAAAGATATTGCCGAACTTATAAACGATGATTACGGCGATATGGTTTTTGTATACTCCGAGAATTTATACAATACTTATATTTTTGAGAATCAAGATATTTACACTTTCGCATTTGAACATCTTGATCCGGATAGCAGAGCTTTTCTTTTTCTCGTTCTCTCGCAACAGGGACAATCTTTATCCTTTTCTCCGAAAGATATAGAGCTTAAATCAGTATTTACAAGAGATGAGGATTCTTGTCATGCGCTGATAGTTCTCAACAAACCCGATAACAACAATTCTAATGTTGAATATATTCAGTTCGAGAAATACGAGCTTATATATAACAAGCATTCTTGGTTAACGCTCAGACGTCAGATTTTGGGGAATCATCCCGGCTCTCCGGCCGATTTTATGAAAAAAGCCAACAGATATTTCCCAAATATCGTTTTCAGTCCTCATTGTGAAGATGTTATTGAGTTTTACTTATCTGTAGTTCCTCGAAAAATTGTTTATTACCTGTCGTGTATGAACGACCGTTTAATCGGATTCTGGAACAGCCACCCCAATAAGAATTCTGTCGACTGTGTTTGCGAAGACTTTGCAGGACAATTCGGAATGGATCGAGCCGGCTCTCCACAAGGAACTCCTTCAAAAAAAGAACTGTATACTTTTGAATTCTCCAAGGGTACAGATACAGTACACATATGTTGCGGACCGCATTTTAAGATAACTCACATCGACAATAACTGCCGGGAGTCAACTGTACAAAAGTCCGAAAAATTCCATGCTCGCATATATTTCAAAATTCAAGACAATAAAATTTATGTAGGATCAATTGGACCGCATATTTAATTTCTTTTTCCACCGCTTTATTTACTCATTTTACCGCCTAATATCGTAAGCTTGCGGCAAAAAACTTTGTCGGATGTCAAATTTTAATTATCTTTGCACGGTATAACCTTAACCACCTTTAACACACCCGTATGAAACGTCATTTTCTCGTAGCGGCGCTGGCTTGTATGCTCGCTCTTTTCGGCTTCGATGCCGTGCAGGCTCAAAATGCCAAAGTGCAGGTTGCCGGTATTGCTTTCTACAACTGGGAAAACCTGTTCGATACAATTCCAAATAACCCCGAAGGAAGAGACATCGAATTCACTCCCGACGGCCCCCGCCAATGGGACGGCCGAAAATATCGCCAGAAACTGCATAACATCGCTTATGCTATTTCAAACTTCGCAACTAAAACAACTCCCATCGGTCCCGCTATTATCGGGGTCGCCGAAGTGGAGAACAAAACTGTTATGGAGGACGTAGCCCGTCAGCCCGAACTCGCTAAATGGAACCTGCAGGTTATCCACCACGATTCTCCCGACGCTCGCGGTGTCGACGTAGGCATGCTGTATAACCCCCGTTACTTCAAACCCGAAAACGTTACAAACCACCGCCTTACCGCCGTACCTTTCCGCACACGCGACCAGATGTGCGTCGTAGGAAGCCTCCTCGGACAACGTATTGCCGTTATCGTTAACCACTGGCCCTCGCGCCTCGGCGGTCAGGAAAAATCCGAACCCAACCGTATTGCCGCTGCCGAAATGTGCAAATTCATTGCCGACTCGCTGTGGAATATCGACCCCGAAATAGGCGTAATTATAATGGGTGACCTCAACGACGACCCGAGCAACAAATCTTGCGCAAAAATTATCGGTGCAAAGAAAAAAGCCGCCGACGCAAAACCCCACGGATTCTTCAACCCAATGTGGAGCATTCTCGAGGACCAGGGCGTAGGTACCCTCAAATACCAAGGCTCCTGGAACCTCTTCGACCAGATTATGCTCTCGGGAAACCTCGTAAACACAAAGAATCCCGAAAAATGGACATTCTTCCAGGCTAAAGTCCTAAACTTCCCCTTCCTTACTGCTACCGAAGGAAATCTGCAGGGCGGACCGCTCCGTTCCTTCTCCGGAGGTGCTTACCTCGGCGGTTATTCCGACCACTACCCCACCGAAATTTTCCTCCGCCGCTCAGTTCCCGAAAAATAATCTCCTCCATTAATAACATAACCATTTAAACCAACAGAAATGAAAAAACTTCTACTCTCTGCTGTAGTTGCTTTGGCAGGTTTCTCCGTTGCCAATGCCGATGAAGTAACTTTCGACTTCACTACCAATTCATACGGTTTCCCCGTAGAATCAGACACTTCAGGTCCATATATCGAATCAGGAAGCATGACCGAAGGCGTTGTTACTGTTACCTTAAACAAAAACACCGGTTCCGGCTTACGTTTTTGGCTCTCCGGTACAAATCAGACTTTCCGCGTAATGAACAAAAGCGGTATCACCGTTAGCGTTGAAGGCTGTACAATTACCGAAATGAAACTTACCGGTACTAACACCGGCTATTTCTCTGCCTCCGAAGGTGAATACACTTCCGGAACATGGACAGGCAATGCCGAAAGCATTGAACTTACAAACGTTGGTACAACAAACGCATCCACCGGAAAAGTTACTACCGGTACAATTCAGATTAAAACTCTTGTTGTTACCTACTCCAACACCGCCGACAACCGCAAGGACGCCGAACTCTCTTTCCCCGAAGAAAGCTACACCGTAACATTAGGCGAAGAATTCACTGCTCCCGTGCTTTCTAAAGCTACCAACGCCGAAGTTACTTACTCTTCCGACAAAACTTCTGTCGCTACTGTTGACGCTGCTACAGGTGCCGTTACCGTTGTAGGTGTTGGTACTGCCCGCATCACAGCTGCTGCTGCCGCTAACGACGAATTCAAAGCCGGTTCAGCTTCCTACCTCCTCACTGTTAACTGGGCTGCTCCCGTTAAAGCTGCTTGGCAGAGCGAACTCGGTGCTGAATTCACACTCGAAAATCCCGAAGAATATGCTATCTGGAAACAGAACAACTACGGTCTCGTAGGTTCCGGTTTCTACAACAGCGTTCCCAATGCTGCCACTGCTATTGCAGTTTCTCCCGTTATCGACCTCACAACCTACAAAGACCTTCAACTCCACTTCTCCAACGCTTTCAACCAGTACAAGGAAGACAACGTAATGATCGATCCCGACAACTTCGATCCCGCTTGGGCTCAGGTTCTCGCTCGTGTTGAAGGCGACACCGAATGGACTGTTCTCAATGGTCTCGACCTCCCCGAAGCTTTCAGCTGGAACTTCTACGAAAACACTCCCATCGACCTCTCTGCTTTCAACGCAAGAAACATTCAGATTGCTTTCCGCTACACTTCTACCGAAGCTGTTGCAGGAACTTGGGAAGTTCAGCACATCTACATCACCGGCCTCGACAACAATGCCGTTGAAAACATCGTAGTCGACGAAAACGCTCCCGTTGAATTCTTCAACCTCCAGGGTATCCGCGTTGCCAACCCCGAAAACGGTATCTTCATCCGTCGCCAGGGCAACAAAGTAAGCAAAGTTATCCTCTGATAAACTTAGTATACTTATAGAAGAGACCGCTTAAGGCGGTCTCTTTTTTTATCCGTGCTGCTTTATATAGCCGGGACGGCTGCCGAAAAGCAGATTGCGGCGCAGACTCTTCATTGAATCCTTGTACATTTCGTGGTACAGCTCCGACGACGGCAGCTGAAGCGCCGCAAGAACGCCCGTGGCAACGGCAACCTCAAGATTCACACGCAAAGGCACGGGAGGAACATTGCCCGGCAAATCAACGTCAATGGTAATTACATCGGGCTGCGACGAATCCGTAAGGTTCGTACCCGTTACCGAGGGGATAAACTGAAAAATTGTGCCGGCAACAATATCGCGCGCAATACGCTTCAGCAATGCCTCGTTATCGCGGCTCAGTACAGCTTCGGTCTCATGGTCGAGACAATCGGCCGCTGCATACGCATAAATACTCTGCAGTATACTCGGAATCGAAATTGCAAGTGTGGTAACCATAATTCAAGCTCCTGCAAAACCGTGAAACATTGTGTACGGACGGATTATACGGCTTGCCGTATCCTCACTTATATAAAAACGAGACGGACGCATATAGCTGAGC
Source organism: uncultured Porphyromonadaceae bacterium (assembly GCA_947175425.1). Lineage (GTDB taxonomy): Bacteria > Bacteroidota > Bacteroidia > Bacteroidales > Muribaculaceae > CAG-873. Next base: position 40,205 of record CAMWMR010000010.1, on the reverse strand, counting down.
ACAAAGTTTACTGCGCCCGAGAAATTCAAGGTCGGTCGCTTGGCAAGAACACTGTTCACCTGCTCGTTGATTTCTTCGTACTGTCGCGCCGTAAGCTCGCTCTCGAATACATGATGTCCGCGACGCATGCGGCTCAAACGGTTAACTGCCGTACTTACCGAAATATAGTACATTGACGGCTGACGAAGTAACGCTCGACGCGTCAGCTCGCGAAATGTCAGTATTTCACCCTCGGCTCGAGCTTTGGAAAGTACATCGAGCGCGGCCATTATTAAATCGCGCTGGCGTGCTCCGGGAATAGATTGTGGTTTCATAAATAGTAGTTGGTTTAAAGTAGTAAAGTTGCAATAAAATTTGAAATCTCGTTTCGTGAATAATGAGCGTGTATTTGAATTTCACAATGCAAAGATACAACATAAAATTGCGTTTGTCAATAGTTTTTGCCAATTATTTTTCAATAAAATTGCATCTATGCAAATTCGTACAATCTAAACACTTGCTGTTTAGTCAATTTCAATAATCAATATTTACAACACTTACTTAAAAAATGCAACCACTCTCGCGAGCGGTTGCATCCTAACCTATGATTCATTTAATAAATCAGAGTATTTTAAAATCTAATCATATAATAATTTTTTACGCTCTACATCGATTCACATCTTGCTTTAATTGAACGTAAATGTCTTTCACTATTTATTTTTTTCCTTTTCAATTAGAATTCGGCATTGTTAGGTGTACGCGGGAACGGTATAACGTCGCGTATATTCGTCATGCCGGTTACGAACAGCACAAGGCGTTCAAAACCAAGTCCGAAACCGCTGTGAGGTACTGTACCGAAGCGGCGTGTATCGAGATACCACCACATATCCTTCATCGGAATGCCAAGTTCCTCAATGCGGGCAAGTAGCTTGTCGTAGTCGGCCTCACGTTCCGAGCCGCCTATGATTTCGCCGATTTTCGGGAAAAGAACGTCCATGGCGCGTACGGTGCGGCCATCCTCGTTCTGCTTCATATAGAATGCCTTTATCTCGCGAGGATAATCGGTTAGAATTACCGGCTTTTTAAAGTGTTCCTCAACAAGATAGCGTTCGTGTTCGCTCTGCAGGTCGGTACCCCAGTCAACGGGGAACTCGAATTTCTTGCCCGATGCCTTCAAAATTTCAACACCCTCGGTATAAGTGAGGCGTACAAAATCGTTGTGAAGCACAAACTCAAGACGCTCAACAAGCTCTTTGTCAAAGTGCTCGGCAAGGAATTCTATATCGTGACGACAGTTCTCAAGCGCGTAGGAAATGCAATACTTAACAAATTCCTCGGCAAGGTCCATGTTGTCGGTAATATCGTAGAAAGCCATTTCAGGCTCAATCATCCAAAACTCCGAAAGGTGACGAGGGGTGTTGGAGTTTTCGGCACGGAAAGTCGGGCCGAAAGTATAAATTTCGCCAAGCGCGGTTGCTCCTAACTCGCCTTCAAGCTGACCGCTCACGGTTAGCGCCGTAGGTTTGCCGAAAAAGTCCTTGCTGTAGTCAACTGCGCCGTCTTCGGTTTTGGGAAGATTGTTCAGCGGCAGGGTTGTAACCTGGAACATCGCTCCGGCACCCTCGCAGTCGCTCGCTGTAATCAGCGGAGTGTTAAGGTAAAAGAAGCCTTTTTCCTGGAAAAACTTGTGAATGGCAAAAGCAAGCGCGCTGCGTATGCGCAGTATGGAACCGAATGTCGCCGTGCGGGGACGCAGGTGCGCTTTTTCGCGAAGGAACTCAAGGGTATGGCCTTTCTTCTGCAGAGGATAGCTTTCGGGGTCGGCGGTGCCGTACAGCTCAAGTGTCTCGGCCTGTACTTCGCAGCTCTGACCCTTGCCCATCGATTCTACAAGACGGCCTGTAACATGAATGGACGAGCCGGTGGTGACCGCACGCAGCGAATCCTCGCTGAATTTGCTCAGGTCGAATACTATCTGCAGGTTACGCACGGTGGAACCGTCGTTGAGCGCTACGAACTGTACGTTCTTGTTGCCGCGACGGGTGCGTACCCAGCCTTTAACGCTTACCTCGCTCCCTATGAGCGACGGTTCAAATATTTCGCTTATTTTGGTACGTTTCATTTCTACTGGAATGTCGATTGGATTATCGTCCCGCAAAGATAATAAAATTTTAATTAATTGTCAACCCGCCACTCAATTTCTTCCCAAACCACGCATATACTCTTAAATTGCGCCGATGAGGTGAAGGACAAAGGGTGCAAGCATGGCTGTAAGCAAGCCGTTGAGCGTCAGGCCCAACGATGAAAAAGCTCCGTAGCGCTCGCTTCGCTCCATGGCTGCCGATGTTCCAACGGCATGCGCCGCAGTACCTATCGACAACCCCTGGGCTATAGGACTCTTTATTCGGCTCATACGCATTATCTTAAATCCGGCCATACCGCCGAAAATACCCGTACACACAACCACTGCCGCTGTAAGCGCGGGAATGCCGCCCACTGCCCCCGACACCTCCATGGCAATAGGGGTGGTTACAGCCTTGGGTGCCAGCGACATAATAACCTCATGCGACGCTCCCAACAGCTTGGCGATTGCAACCACCGAAACTATGCCGGCTACACAGCCGCAAAGTTCCGATATAAGCAAGGGTAGAATCTGCTTCTTTATAGTCGGAAGCTGCTTGTAAAGCGGCAACCCGAGCGCCACTACTGCCGGTTTGAGCCAAAAATCAATATACTCGCCTCCTTTGTGGTAAGTGGAATAATCGATATCGAACAACAGCAAAAAGCATATTATAGCCGCAATCGACACCAATATCGGATTTATAAGTACCAATCCCGTAGCACGTTGCAGCTTGCGAGCACCTATGTAGAAAACAAAGGTAACGGCAAGCAGAAAAAATTTGTCGGTCATGAATTCCATAGTCCTATGCCTCCGCCTCGCTCTTAATTATCTGCGGCTTACGCGCAAGCGCGCGCCGTACAAATCCGTGAACCTGACCGCTTACGGCTATAATTATAACCGTACTGCCAACCGATGCCGCAACTATGGGAAGCCACTGCTCCGAAATAAGCCCGAAACAGTTCATCACCCCGACACCCGCCGGAACAAAGAAAAAGCCCAGATTATGGACAAGAAAATTCGACAAGCGCTCTACATACGAAGGCTTTACGATACCCGCCTTGAGCGATGCCGTGAGCAGAAGCATGCCTATTATGCTCGACGGGATATTAATCCCCGTAAGCCACACAATAAACTCTCCTGCGGCTAAAAATGAGAGTAAAATTCCAAATTGTGCTATCATACCACAAAAAAATAATACGGCAGCATGAATAATTTGGTTATCATGGTGCCGTAAAAAAACTTATTATGCAAGGTATCAAACCCTTGCGTTGTTATTGATAATTGCTTTGAAAAGGATGGTTAATTACCCTTGGCCTTGAATGCGGCGGCATAGGCACGCATCTGCTTGACCATGGCCACAAGACCGTTGCTGCGCGTGGGCGACAGGTGCTCGTCAAGACCGATTGCATGGATAAAATCCAGCTTCGCATCAAGAATTTCATCGGGTGTATGACCGCTCAAAACCTCTACAAGCATGGATATTATGCCCTTCACGATTATGGCATCGCTGTCGGCACGGTAAATCACATTGCCGTCGGCATCCTGCTCGGCGTCAAGCCACACACGGCTTTGGCAACCTTCAATAAGGCGGTCGGGTGTACGCAGCGACTCGGGCAGTTCCGGCAGCTCGTTGCCCGCGTCGATAATGCAGGCATAGCGGTCCATCCAGTCGTCGATATCGGCGTAACGCTCAATTACTTCCTGTTCTTTTTCCTGTATTGTCATCGTGTTATTTTTCATTATAAAGCACATTCAGCACAGTCTCGCCCACAGCCCGGAGCGAAGCCTTGTCAATATGCTCCATGTTGTCGTGGTCGGTGTGCCATGTAGGCGGAAACGAAGCCGTTTCCTCGTTAATCATCTCAATTATGTCGGTCGTCGGAATTCCGGCGCGGCAAAGGAAAACATGGTCGTCGGTTACAGCTCCGCCAAGCGACTGTATAAACCTGTCGCCGTGGCCTATACGCGCAGCTGTACTCCACACTTTCATAGTGGGAGTCGGAGCCATTTCGCGGCTGAACATCTCGTAGTGAAAACGCGCGTTTTGACCGCCAACCATATCAAGCAGAATACCGTACACGGGCATATTGTTCACAGTGTAAGGTATCAGATGTTCTGCCCAGTACTGCGAACCCAGACACCAGCTCTCGGGAACATCGCTGAAACCGCTCGCATCGCCATAGTCCTCGGCATCAAAAAATATAAAATCCACTCCTATGTCGGGACGGTTCTGCACAAGATTGCGGGCTATCTCCATTATCACGCCCACACCGCTGCCGCCGTCGTTGGCGCCGAGAACGGCATGTTTGCGCTTCTCGGGATTATGGTCGCGGTCGCACCACGGACGCGTGTCCCAATGAGCCGCCAGCAGCACACGGCGAGCCTTGTCAACATTTATTCCCGAAATTATATTGCATATCGGCAGCACAGTGCCGTCGAAAGCCGTAACCTCGCCGCGCTGCACAATAATAGAATCAACGCCAATGCGTTCCATTTCACTTATAAGAAATTCGGCACACGAATCGTGAGCAGCCGTACCGGGCACGCGGGGGCCGAACTCCACCTGACGGGCAATAAACTCGTAGGCGCTGTCGGCGCTGAACTCGCCCTTAACAACAACCTCGGCCGCACTGTCTCCGCCGGAATTACCCTTTGAAGACGAAGATGCGCAGGCAGCAGCGCCCGCACACATAAAAACGGCAATGGCAATAGGAGCTATTTTTTTTAACATAACTTGTTCCTGTAAAAAACCGCGCAAAGTTACAAAAAAGTCACAACCCCACCAAATCTTTAACACTTAGTGCGTTAGAACTTTCATCGGGAGCACTCCCAAATTCACTCTCCGAAAATATTTTCCAAATCATTACCGTAAACCACCTCCGGCTCTGTAATGCCGGACATGAACGATACATATTTCAAGTCGCTTAGTCTGTTAATGTAACCATGCCTCACATCAGGACAGTCAATTTCTTCCCTGCGCAGTCGGCCAAGCAACGAAAATTCTTCTTCCTTTTCGATTCCTATAAAACGCCTGCCACATAAATTTGCGGCAATTCCGGTAGTTGAAGATCCCGCAAAAGGATCAAGAATCCAGTCATGCGCATCGGTACTCGCAAGAATAATGCGGGTAAGCAAGGCTAAGGGCTTCTGCGTCGGGTGTTTGCCACACGATTTCTCCCAACGGCCAATTGCGGGCAGTCGCCAAACATCGGTCATCTGCTTGCCGTCGTTAATAGCCTTCATCAGCTCGTAATTATACTTGTGAGGCACTTTCGCATATTTACGCGCCCAAATAATGAACTCGGTCGAGTGGGTGAAAAAACGACAAGAAATATTTGGCGGCGGATTTGTTTTTGCCCAAGTAATTACATTAAGAATCTTATATCCGAGTTCCGTAAGGACATTCGCTATTGAAAAAATATTATGATGAGTCCCTGAAATCCAGATAGTTCCGTTATCCTTAAGTTTATCCCGGCACAGCCGCAGCCATTTGCGGTTAAACTCTTCTATAAACTCCGGAGAGCCGCCTTTGTCCCAATCGCCTTTATCCACGCACACTACTTGCCCGGAATGACAACTGATACCTCCGTTAGACAGAAAATACGGAGGATCGGCAAAAATCATATCAAACTTAAAATCGAACTGCGGCAACACGTCAAAGCAATCACCGTTGACAATGGCAAAATCCCTGCTGTTCGATTTAAAGTATGGTATTATCATTGAACCGACAAGTGTTTTAGCAAATCGATAAATTCCGTGATATTCGTAAGATTATACACTTTGGGAATATGTACAAATGCTTCTTCAAGTTTATTGCGGGCCGACTCCCAACCTATTCCGTCGGTTATCCACACAAACTCAAAACCGGGGACCGCATTTATTTTTGGCGCAAGCTCCGAATATGAACGGGCTACTTCGTTTAGCTTGGAGCCGCCACTGCTATAGAAATTGGCTTCTATAAGGAAAATCGTCTCTTTTGTACGGATAACGAAATCAAAGCGTTTGTTATCAGCACCCAAAGCTTTCACAATATCGGGAAACTCGGTATAATACACCTCTCGTCGGAACGGAATACCGTTTAGTGTAAATATTTTTGCCACAAGGTCTTCCATAATGTGTCCACCCCTGTTCTTTCGAGCATTGGAATCAAGGCCGACCTCAACACCGAAAACATAATCTACAAGATTCTTTATTTGCTTATTTCTAAACACATTACCAAGTCCTGTTTCTTCTATAAACTCTGTTACATGATCGGGAGAATCGAAGTAGTCGCTAAGCAAATGAATATTGCCGTGTATATCTATGGCTTTCTTCCTGTCCTTTGGCCGTACAGCTATAAGCACATCCAAAACCGAAAATACCTTGGGATTTTCGTCCCACAAACGCTTTACAGCCGCAGCCATATCTTCTTGTCCAATCAAATAGTTGAGTTGATTGAGCTTTATGGATATAGCCTCTACATTGGCTGCAACCTTGGGAAAATCCACATAGTCCTTGAGAGAAAAGTGAGTTTCCTTGAGTTGTTTCATAAAATCGGTAAAACGGCAGGCCATAGTCAAATATTAAAAAGATTTGCAGAATACGCCTGATAATTTTCGTAGTTTCGGATCAACAGCTCGGTGAGAGAACCTCGTTTGGATGCATTTGCATTGATGCAACGTTTAGCATACACTCTTTCTATGAAAAAATCCCGGTATAGGTTGTCCAGAAAATCATCGTCGGCATTGCGTCCCTTGCAATCGGAATTGCTGAGCATGGCATGACAGCCGGCTGCTGTAATTTCCGCAAAAAAATCTTTTAGTCTTATCTGCTCGTTATCGTCAAACGATTCCTTTACATAGGAATTGAAACTTGATGTTGCATCCAAAGGCCTGTATGGAGGATCGAAGTAAAAAAAGGTATATCCCCGGATATGAGCGGATGTCTGTGAAAAATCGCCGTTCAATATATCCACCTTCTGCAACAGCTCACTATCGGCAAGAATAAGTTCCTCATCGCAAATGGTAGGATTGGAGTAACGTCCGAAAGGCACATTGAATCCTCCTTTGGAATTTTCTCTATAAAGGCCGTTGAAACATGTGCGGTTTAGGAAAATCATATAAGCCGCCTCCTCTACATCGTTTACCTGTTGCCCGTTAAAGCGGTTTCTTATATCGAGGTATAGTTCTTTTTGCAAATCATAGTCACCCAAGGCCTTGAAAGATGTTTGCAATTCCTTCAACGCTTTTATCAGTAAATGCGGTTCATTACGTATTACGCGATATGAGTTTATAAGATGCGGGTTAATGTCGTTAATTACAGCTCGTTGTATATTGGGATACTTTTGCAGCATATAAAACAGCATTGCGCCGCCTCCGGCAAAAGGCTCTATATAGGTCACGTCCTGCTGCGCCCTGAATGTATCCGGCAAGAACGAATCAATGACAGGGAGCAACTGGGTTTTGCCTCCTGCCCACTTCAAAAAAGGCTTTGCCTTAGTTTTAGTCGTAATTTGAATCATCATTCAGTCACAAGCCAATATACATTACTTATGAGACAAAGTTACAAATAAATTTTCAAATGACAGGCATTTGAGCTGGAATCGCGACAAGGCGGAATTGCTTTCAGGGTTGAAAGAGTTCGTAGAGGTGGGGAAATAAATTTGGTGGGGCGGGTAACTTATTCGTATATTTGTGGGGAAAAATATGTTTTTTGCCGTATATACCATGCAGGGGCACTGCAAAATGCCTTTATACACTAAACAGCAACAAGATGATAAACTACGATATCGCCAAGGAAATGCTTGAAATACAAGGGTTGAATTACTCGCAAGAGGAGGACGGCACGTTGTGTGTGGCTATCTTCGACGAAAAGTACTTTCCCTATCGCGTTGCCGTTTTCATAAGCATTATTGACGACGCCCTGCTGGTATTTCACTCGGAAGCCTTGGGTTACAATCCGTCAGGCAATCTGATTGAAATGGCAAACAGGCATAATTGCCGTTCGGTATCACCCTCGTGCCACATTACCGATGATGGCAAAGTGGTGTTTACCCGCGCATTGCTGTTCACACAGGAGGTGTCGCCCATTTTCATGCTTGAAAATGTGTTTGCTCCGGGCATTTTCCTGACTTTTGAAGCTTTTATGAATTTTGAACGTTCCGACGAAGAATATTTCAAACAAAACAACTGAAATGCTGTCCAAACAACGAACTCGTGATTGTCTCGACCGCCTCGGCATAGCTACCCGCCTCGACGCCGAGGGAGACCTGTGTTTTGTGTTGCGAGCCGATGATAATTTCGGGCACGACATAAACGTATTCATCGTTACCAAGGATCCGCAACTTATGATTTTGGCCAAGCCCGTGGACTACACTCCCAAGGAGGACATCTACCGCTTTGCCAACCATATAAACGGCAATTGCAACTACCCTACCGCCATTGTCCGCGACGGCGAACTCTTTCTTACCTACGCTTTCACCATTACCGAGGATGTGAGCGACGATTATCTGAGCGACGATTGCCTGCGCCCCATAATCTCGAGTATTTGGAATTGCGCCGTAAAATTTTTTAACTGAATTTTTATCAACCTATTAAACTCTCATTATTATGACAGTAGACAAAAACCTTATCCGCGAATATCTTGACGAACTCCACATCTCCACCCGTATCGACGAAGACGGCGACATGGTGATTGTGCAGACTGCCGACGAAGATTTCGGCCACGACGTCGTTATCTTTGTAATTGTCAAGAACAACCGCCTCAGCTATGCCGCCGGCGCTCCCGGATACGAACCCAAAACCGACCCCTATTTCCTTGCCAACCGCCACAACTGCCGCCGCAACCTGCCCACAGCTGTGGTACGCGACGGTAACGTACGCATGGAATGCTCCTTCCTCCTCGATGAAGAAGTTTCCAAGGAGTACATTGTGGAAAACTGCATCAAAATGGTGCTCGGCACCACATGGCGTGCTTTCGTAGACCTCGAAAAAGACGAAGAATAATTCAATAACAAAGGGACCGGCGCAAATTCACATGCGCCGGTCCCTTTATTTTTTTGCAATTGTCTATTTAAAAGCTATCGTGCGGTTATACACAAAGTTAGCAAGCGTATAAACCACATTTCCAAGCACCGTGGCTATGCCGTAGCCCGACAGCACTATTCCGAAAATCAAAAATTCCAGACTTCCGAACTGCGACTGCGTGAGCATCCACACAACAGCGAACTGCAGCGCATAGCAAACGCCGAAGCCGACGAGGAACTTCACGGCCTCGCGCCTGTAGCTGCCTTTGGAGTGGAAAACCCACTGTTTGTTGCACAAAAAGGAGTTTATCACGCCGCAAATGTAGCCCAGGGCATTGCTAACATACAAATTCATTTCCAGCAGCGATTTACAAAGATAAATCACCCCGAAAGTAATGAGGGTGTTGAGCACGCCCACAAGGCAGTATTTTATGAATTGCACAAGCTTTTGCACCTTGTCGGGGTGCAGGTGACGACGACGCTCGTGCAGGCTTTGAAGTTTCTTATTTGTCATCGTGAGGTAAATCTTCGGGAGAAATCTGCAGAATTGGCAGCGACCAGTTGTAGTGCACCGCGGCAATTCGCAGGCCAATCACGGTAAGGCCGCAGCTTATTTGCGCCGCAATGGGCGTTGTAAAGCTCAGCAGCGATACCAGCCAGTACACCAGGCCGCCGGCAAGGCAGGCCGTGGCATAGATGTCCTTGCGGAAGAAAAGAGGCTCCTCGTTGAGCAGAATATCACGCGTAATACCGCCGAACGAGCCTGTTATAATACCCATGGCAATGGCAACCCACATGGGATAGCCGGCCACAAGACTCTTTTCAATGCCCACCACAACGAAGAGCGCCAGGCCTATGGCATCGAAAATAAACAGTGTGCGCATGCCGCCCACAAGGGCACGGCGGAAAATAATTACCGTTACAAGGGATACGAAAGTGACACCCAGATACATCCACGTCTGCATCCAGAACACGGGTATTCCTAACAGCAAGTCGCGGACGGTACCGCCTCCAATGGCAGTTACGAGGCCAACGACGTAGGCGCCGAACCAGTCGAAATTCTTGGCGGCGGCCAATCGTATGCCGCTAATGGCAAAGGCCACAGTACCAAGCATTTCTATAATGAGAATAAAAAGCAAATCCTCGTTCATTGTTTATCTCCTTTCTCCGCTGCACGCGCCTCGCGGGCTTTAAGGCGGCCATTATAACGGCAAATATCGGCAAGGAAGCACTCGCCGCAGCCCGGTTTGCGCGCCTTGCACACATAGCGTCCGTGCAGAATAAGCCAGTGGTGGGCTTTGCCGAGCAGTTCCTCGGGAATATTTGCCACAAGAGTTTTTTCGGTAGCAGCCGGCGTGCGGCTTGCACGGGTAAGGCCTATGCGCTCGGCCACACGGAAAACGTGCGTATCCACAGCCATTGCCGCCTGCCCGAAAATCACCGAAAGTATAACGTTGGCCGTCTTGCGGCCTACGCCGGGGAGGCTTAGCAGCTCGTCCATATTGTCGGGTACATTGCCGTCGAACTCCTCGCACAGCTTCCTTGCCATCCCCAACAACGAGCGAGTCTTGTTGTTGGGGTATGAGCAGGAGCGAATAAGTTCGAACACGCGTTCTTCGGTGGCAGCGGCCAAATCCGAGGGCGTTGGAAAAGCGCTGAACAGCGCGGGAGTAATTGTGTTTACGCGCTTGTCGGTACACTGGGCCGAGAGGATGACGGCCACAAGGAGCTGGTACGGATTACTGTACACAAGCTCGGTTTGCGGCGAGGGCATATTCTCGCCGAAACGCCTGAGCGTCTCCTCGTAAAGAGCCTTTCGTGTCATCGGCGGTGTATCAGTGGGCGGCGGTGAACTCGTCCAGGAAGCGGACATCGTTCTCCGAGAACAGGCGCAGGTCCTTCACGCGGTACTTGAGGTTGGTAATGCGCTCGATACCCATGCCGAGGGCGAAACCGCTGTACTTTTTGGAATCGATACCGCAGGCCTCGAGCACGTTGGGATCCACCATGCCGCAGCCGAGGATTTCCACCCAGCCGGTACCCTTGCAGAAGGAGCAGCCCTTGCCGCCGCAGAGGTCGCAGCTGATGTCCATTTCGGCCGAGGGTTCGGTGAAGGGGAAGTAGCTGGGACGTAGACGAATGTCGGTGTCGGGACCAAACATTTCGCGGGCGAAGTAGAGCAAAGTCTGACGCAGGTCGGCGAAAGTGACATCGCGGTCGATGTAGAGAGCCTCAAGCTGGTGGAAGAAGCAGTGAGCGCGGGCACTGATAGCCTCGTTGCGGTACACACGACCGGGGCAGATGATACGGATAGGGGGTTCCTGCTTGGTCATCACGCGGGTTTGCACGCTGGAGGTGTGGGTGCGCAGAAGCACATCGGGATTGCGGCCGATGAAGAAAGTGTCCTGCATGTCGCGGGCGGGGTGGTCGGCGGCGAAGTTGAGCGCCTCGAACACATGCCAGTCGTCTTCAATTTCCGGGCCTTCGGCAATGGTGAAGCCGAGACGGCGGAAAATGTCGATAATCTGCTCGCGGACAAGCGAAAGCGGGTGACGTGTACCCAGTTTAACGGGCGAAGCGTCGCGGGTGAGGTCGAGCATACCGGCGGCGTCCTTACCCGCTTCGATTTCCTCGCGGAGGGTGTTAATGCGCTCGGTTGCAAAGTTTTTCAACTCGTTTAGCGCCTGACCGAGTTCGCGTTTCTGCTCGGCGGGAACGCTGCGGAAGTCGTTCATCAGCGAGCTTATCTCGCCTTTCTTGCTCAGGTATTTTATACGCAGTGCCTCGAGTTCTTCGGCATTTGCAGCCGTAAGAGCCTCAATTTCAGCGCGCAGTGCTTGTATTTTTTCTATCATCGCTGTTTCGTTTTGCTATAACGCGGCAAAGATAGCAATTTTTTGCCAAATATGAGTTATCGCAGAGCCACTTTGGCCACATGAGTACGCCCGTCGACAGTGGCAGAAACGATGCACACGGCAGGCGCATTGTCGGGCAGAGTAACCGAGCGGCAGTCTGCAGCACGGGCAACAAGCTCGCCGCCAATTCCGTAAACCTCTATCAGGCTTGCTTGAGAAGCAATTGTAACGGTGCGATCCTCAACGCTTACAGGGCAATCGGAAGGAAGACCGCCGGCAATGCTTTCAACGCCTCCCACGCTTGCCTCATCGTACTTGACCTCTATGGCAGGAAGACGCAGGCGACCGGGAGTGGAAGTACTGCCCTTGAGGGAGAAGGACATGGACGAAAACTCAATAGGCCAGGAAGAGAAGTCCTCGGTATCGCATATTCCCGACATGGGGATATCGAGTTCGACAACACCTTCGCCAATTTCTTTGATACTTGTAACAACGGCGCGGGATACATTGGCCGGACGCAGGGAAACAGTTGCGCTCGAAATTGCAGCCTCGCTGTTGTCCAGGCTTATACGCATTGCTTCGGGATGGCTCCAGAGAACTATTGTATTGCTTAGAGTAATCATCGGGCCGCGGGTCGACGAGATTGTGTAATCTACAGTGTACGCACCGTCATCGGCAATGTACAGTCCTTCGCTCTTGCAGGCAGTGGTTTTCAGCTTCCATCCTTCGGCCGATGCACTCGGATCCAGAGGAACATATTCGCCTTTGGCAATTTCAACGGTGACGTCCAGAGAGAGTTCCATATCACCGTAAACACCTGTTATGACGGCACTGCCGTCGGCAATACCTTTCACAACGCCTTCAACGTCTACTTCGGCCACGGCGGGATTAGAACTTGTCCATTGGAAGGCTGCGGGAGACACGGGCATAGAGGCTCCGTTGACATCCGAGCTGAGCAGCACGCGGAACTGACGGGTGCGATTGAGAAGGACCTGCGACAGTACAAGTTTTACATCGCCGAGTTCACCCACGGTTACAGGCATGGTTGCAGACAAACCATTGGATGTCACAGCCTTGAGAGCATGAGTTCCTTGTCCGGAAGCAAGCAGCACACGTCCGCCGGAAACCACTGTCCCGAGGCCTTCGGGAGCTTCGAGGGTGAAGTCATTATAGTCGGTATCAATGAGTTTGCCGTATTTGTTATATGCGAACACCACAGGAGTGTACTCACCCAGTCCGGGCACACGTTTTGCATGGTCGGCAAATCGGATTTCGGCAACTTCGTTGTCCTCGGGAGCTTCCATAACGGCAAAAACAGCATTGCCTACGGCTCGTTCAGTACCGTCGGAGCATCGGTTTCGGACGCCAAGCGCTTCGGTATATAGGGTTGAGGAGCCTCCGCCATCGAGGTTAACGGCCTCGTAAGCACCGGCATAGCGCATAAGGTCGCCGAGCATTGGAGTAGTCACGCCCACCGATTCGCCACGTCCTTCCACAACCATCATGATAATAGTATCGCCGTTTTCACTCACGCCGATACCTGTTCGGGGATGACGGTCGGAAGCATCGCCTCGTTCGCCGGCAGTGGCAAGGGTTTCGCCGAATCCCACGGTTTTGGGGTTGCCCGAAACGATTGTGCGGGGATAGATGCGTTCGCCTTCGGCAGTGAGGATAATATTTTCAAATTCAACGATATCGCCGGGCTTGAGAGCGCCGACAAAGTCCTTTGCGCCGGTGTTGCAGCCGGTTTTGGAAGTGCCGCGGCCATGGATAACGAAACCGTCGTCGGGCACTTTCATATCGCCGTCGTCGGCAGGTTCGGAGGTCACTTCAAGACGGAATTTTCCGCCGGCATAGAACTTGTCGCCCTCCACAAGGCGGGCCGATACCTGCCAGCAGTTTCCGGCGTAGTCCATTTGGTTTGCCGAGCCCCAGTAGCGGGGAGTGTATATTGTTATGCCGTTCGAGGGCGACATTACATTAACTCCCTTGAGCAGAGTCACTTTCTCGCCTATTGTGGCCGTGCCTGTATAGTAGTTCAGGCGGCTCACGCGGGCAACACCGTCCACGTCCACCGAGAACTGGTAGTTGGAATTGGACGTTTTATAAATTTCACGTTCCACGGTAGTGGAAGTTGTGGGAGTACCAACAACCGACAGGCCGTTCGATGAGTAACCTCCTGTGGAATAGAAATCGCCGTTACATCCGGCAAAATAGCACACTCCTTCCTTGCTGTTCGACTGAGCCATTGTCGAAGTGCGGGCAGTGCCTGCAACCTTATCGGTGGCACAGACAGCGCGGATAGTCACAAGGGGGTTGCTTTGGTCGATTTTGAGATAATGTACGTTCAGGGGAGCTGTTTCGCCACGCAGGCGCAGGGATGTTTGTGTTGTTCCGGGGCCTACAACGGCATGGAAAACCGTATCGACATTGTACTTGAAATCGCAGACGTCGATTGTAGACTGTGCAATGCCGGCGGGAGCGGCACACAACAGCATGGCAAGTAAATTGAGTTTTTTCATGGATGCGGATAGAGTATAGTTGTTTCGTTTAGTGCAAAATTAAATAATATCCGTCAGCCCTGCAAATAAATATCTTTTATTACCAATTCGGCGAGACGGAGGCCGAACACCGCCGTTGCATGAACGAAAGTGCCGTTTGCGCCGCTGTCATCGGAGTACCGGTGCTCGAGGCGTTCGGGGCTGTATACGCAACGGAATTTACGGCGGGGATACACGCCGGTTTTGCGGAAACGGTTACGGAGAGAGCGAGCCAGGGCGCAACCCTCCACCTTGCGGAACTCGGCGGTCTGCACCTTGCCGATATCCATTTTTCGGGCGGCTCCCATGCTGGAAAAGAAGGCTTTGAGGGGTGCCGTGGCGGGATTTGTGCAGCGCAGAATAAGGTCGGCCTTGTCGGGCAAGGAGTCTATGGCGTCGATGACGTAATCGTAGCTTTCGAGGGCGAACGACTCGGCGTTTTCGGGCGTGTATCGTGCTTCGAGAGCCGTTACATCCGCATCGGGATTTATTGCTCGGATACGTTCGGCGAGGACTTCCACTTTGGGGCGGCCTATGGTTGTGAACAGGGCGGGGAGCTGGCGGTTGATGTTGCTTTCGGCCACGGTGTCGCTGTCGACAATGGTGATATGGCCGATTCCGGTGCGAGCGAGTGCTTCCACGCACCACGAGCCGACGCCGCCGGTTCCGAAGACAATTACACGTGTTTCGGCCATTCGGGCGAGCATGTCGTCGCCGGCCAGAAGTCGGGTTCTGCCGAGTGATTCTCTCATATATTGCAAAATTTTTTTGCAAAGATAAGTGATTTTTCCTTTTTACAAAAACAATACGCAATTCGCGAGCTATTATATTAATTTATAACCATTTACAATTTTCAAAAACGGCAATTCGCGTTTTACGGATTTACGTAAACGGAAAAATCGTAAAAAAACCGGCCTCGCCGCGTATTATCTTTGCAGCAAAAATCACAAAAAAAATTTCAAATTCCATGTTAATCCACCGAAGCGTCCGCCCTGCGGGCAACACCACAACATCAGTAAATCTGCGCCCCTGCACCGACGGCGCCATAATCAACATCCAATCCCTCTCGAGCCTCCCACAGACAGCCGGAAACCGCCCCGTAGCCTGCTTCCGCAAGGCAAGCGGACGCGTTTTCGCCGGGAGTGCCGAGGGCTACCTCTGCGCCCTTCCGCTCACACCACTCAGCGCCCTGGCAATGAGCGCCGAAGGCCCTGTGAAAATACAGAGCGACGGCGGGCCTCAAAAGCTTGTAAACGACTATCCTCCAATAGCTTTCAGCGCCCGCAGCGCCGGCATTATAAGCGTTACCGTTCCCGAGCGCAAGCTCGCCAAAGGAGCGGTGAACGGCATTATCGACGACGCCGACGCCCGCACCCTCGCCGCCGACCTGCAAAAAGCTTATACCGAGCTGTGCAGCAAAGCGCGGCAGATGTCGGCGGCAATACAGCCCTGCCTTGTGCGCTACCGCCTCTACGACGCCTCCGGGCGCATGCGTTTCGCCTCCCCGCCCGTGCTGTTAGGAACGGCCAACTTTGCCGGAGCAAGCGAAGTATACTCCTCCGACCGCATAACAGTGCACTCCCACAACCCCGCCGCGCAGGCGTGGCAGCTGCAGGCCGACATTCCCGAAGCACTGAGCGACAGCGATATAGCCCGCGCCGACATATTTATATCGCCCATGTTCCACCCCTACGACCCGAGCATGACGGCACGCGTCACGCCCGGACGAATGAGCAGCGCCGACGAGCCTTTTGCCCGTATAACACTGCCCGGCGCCGAGCTTGCCATGGACAGCACGGCAGGCACGGCGGCCTGCGCCACACTTGCAGCGGCATTCAGCCGAATGGACGCCATAGAAAAACGCGTGGCAAGCATAAACATGCCGTTTTCAAGGCCTTCCACAAGCGTTTTTGCCCTTACTTTCGACGCCGACCCCGTTCAAAGCACGCGCAGTCTGCACAAAGCGCTCGCCGCGGCGCTCACACCAGCAACGCGCAAAGAAGCATTGCTGAGAGCCCCGCACAGCTTTACGGCTCAGGCAGTTGCATCTGCCGGCCCGGCTGTGGCGTGGGGAAATATAAGCGTTATACGATACCGCGGATATTCCGCCGCAAACTTCGCCGCCGCCACCGAGAACAAGCCGTGGCGCGCCGTTACGGCCATTCGGTTTGCCGACGGCAGCGGCACGGTGCGCACCGAGGAACACGACAGTGGTTTTCCCTCCATGCTTGCCCCCATAACGGCCTATCCCGCGCCCGACGCCGTGGAAATGACCGTGCTTCTATACTCGGAAGGGCGCAACTACAAGGAGACATTCGCACTCGCTCCCGATGCCTCGGGGCGTTTTGCCATTGCCGTGCATCCCTCGCTCAAAGCCTATACACCCGCCCTGACGGGTGTGGCGCAGATTATAGACATGCCCGAGCCCGCCGACGAATTCCCCGAAACCGTGGCTTTCGCACACGTGGACGCTCCGCTGGACATTTGTCGCACCGAGCGATTGGGCAACACTCCCCTGCTCGCCCTTGCGGCACGCGATATTTCCGAGCAATCGTGGGACATGGGCCGCAGCCGTTTTGTGGCCGCCTCGGCCTCGGGCATATACTCGCTGGCCTATAACGCCTCCACCTGCCGCGCCACTTTCCGCAATCTCTCCTCCAAGGGCATAGAACGCCGCGACGCAATATGCACCGCCCCCGGCGGCGAAATATTCTTTGTCGCCGACAGCTGCCTGTGGCATATAGGCCGCACGGGCACGGCTCAGCTCTACGACGCCTCAGTGCCCCTTGCCGCCACAGGCTACAACAGCGCCGCCGGCGAGCTGTGGGCAATACCCCGCAACGGCAACGGCGCCGTGGTGTACTATATCGCTTATGACGGCTGTTTCACCCTCCGCACCGACTGCTCGCCCAAGGAATTCCACACCCTCGGCGGCGAGCTCTTCGCCACCGACGCCAATCCCGACCGCCTGCTCATAACAGGCGAAGAACTGCCCGGCATTGCCGTGGAAACCGAATTGGGCTTTACCCGTCCCAACAAGGGCTACAGCCTTGCCAACGCCCCGGGCGCGCATCTTGCCATGCAGGCGGCGAGCTTCGACGGCACGGTGCGCATCACCGCCGCACATCAGGGAGGAGCCCCTCTGCGACTCATCCGCGAAGCCCGCATAAAGGGCGCTCTGCGCGGTTCTTTGTTCATTCCTTTTGTTACACGACACTTCCGCGCCCTACACATTAATATAAAGGGCACTGTAAAAGCATTCCGCATATATCTATGAAAGACATACTCATAAACCGCTTCCGCACTTACCTGCGCAATGCCGCCGAGGCGGAATACAACCCCGTGACAGGCTTCGGCGGCATTGGCCGTCGCTGCCGCATTGCCACTCCCGTGCCCGAGCTTCCCTATGCCTACGTGCCCGTTTCAATGGCCGAAGACCCTCAGCTCGAGCTTGTGCGCAACAACCCTACAGAATGGAAAAAGCTGCGTTTCCGCCACGACTTCGAGTACTGGAGCGTGTGCTGCGCCACAATAAAGCCCAAAACAGGGTGGCAATATCAGCCTTTTGTGCTCAACGGCCCCCAGCGGCGCGTTGTGGCGGCACTCGAGGCCGACCGTCTTGCCGGACGCCCCATGCGAATGATTATACTCAAGGCTCGCCAGTGGGGCGCATCTACCCTTGTGCAGATGTACATGGCATGGATACAGTGCTGCCTGCGCACACACTGGAACTCGCTCATATGCTCGCAGGTGAAACAGACATCGCTCACCCTGCGAGGCATGCTCGCCACCGTGCTCGACAACTATCCGCAGGAATATTGGCCCGAGGACAAGAAACCCGCCCTCAAGCCTTTCCAAAGTTCCGACGACGTGCGAATGATAAACACCCGCGAGTGCTGCGTAAGCGTGGCCTCGTGCCACAACCAGGATTCGATACGCGGCGCCGACTATGCCATGGCGCACCTGAGCGAAGTGGCTTTCTGGCCCCGCACACGCAAACGCTCGCCAATCGATTTCCTCCGTGCCATTCTGGGCTCGGTGGCAATTATGCCCGGCTCGCTGGTGGTTATGGAATCGACAGCCAACGGCGTGGGCAACTTTTTTCATCAGGAATGGCTGCGATGCAAGAGCGGCGAGGGCGACAAGCACGCTGTTTTCGTGCCCTGGTACGAAATTGAGCTTAACCGACTTAAAGCGCCAGACGACAGGGCTTTGCTCGCCTCGCTCGACGAGTACGAGCGCAATTTGTGGGAGCAGGGACTGTGCCTGGATCAGATTTACTGGTACCGCTGCAAAACCCGCGCCTACGGCAACGACAAAGCCGTGCACGCCGAGTTCCCCACAACCGACACCGAGGCCTTTACCGACACCGGCCGCAACGTTTTTGCGCAGCAGCATGTGGAGAACATGCGCGCCGAGTGCACCGCTCCCGCACACAAGGGCGAAGTGGACGCAAGCCCCGCCTTTGCCGACGACCCCAAGGGCAAGCTCGAAATGTGGGAAGCGCCGCAGCCCGGAGCGCAGTATGTGGCCGCAGTGGATGTTGGCGGACGCTCGCAGGATGCCGACTACTCGGTAATAGCCGTTATGAAACGTGTGCGCGGAGGCATTCCCGAAGTTGTGGCGCAATGGCGCGGACACGCCGACCACGACCGCGTGGCAACCAACGCCGTGAACATAGCGCGCTACTACTCCAACGCCCTGCTGGCCATTGAAAGCAACACTTTCGAGACCGCCAACTACGGGGGCGACGCCGATTCCAACCTGTTCATTCTCTCGCGCATAGCCGAGGTATATCCCAATCTCTACCGCCGACGCCACTACGACGCCGCCACTCAGACATGGCACCAACGCGTGGGATTCCACACCAACCGCGCCACCAAGGCAATTCTTGTCGACACGCTTGTGGAAGCCGTGCGCGACGGTCTGTACACCGAACGCAGCGCCGCCGCCTGCGACGAAATGGACACCTACGAGCAGCGCGGCAACGGCAGCTACGGCGCCAAAGACGGACATCACGACGACATACTCATGACCCGCGCCCTTGCCCTGCACGTAATGGACTCGCTTCCGGCCATGGCACCCGACTCCTACTCGCAGCTGCCATCGTGGTAAACGGGCATTAGATTTTTTACGCAGATTTTTGGTTAAAAAAGCGGCATTTTGCCGCCATTTTGCCACATCCGCAAAAAAAATGTCCTTTTGCTATTAATTTTTTGTCTCTTTTTATCGCTTTTTAAATTTTTATTGTTACTTTTGCGCCTGTTAAGTCATTTCCAAAGAGTCTTTCTAAGCTGACAAAACAAATCCAAAATTTTGAAATTTATTAACCAATCAATTTTAATATGAAAAAACTGTACTTTTTCCTTTTGGCTATGATGGTTGGAGCCGTCGCAGCCTTTGCGGCCGAGTACACCGTAACTTTCGATGCAAGCAACGTAACATCGACAACGGAAACAATCGGCAGCGTAAAATACACGACACTCTCCGCTCTGCAGGACAATATAGAGCTGAATGTAAACCGCTCAAACGGAACAAACCCCGAAATTTACAACGGCAAACACTTATACATCTACCAGTCCAACACATTGCAGTTCATTGCCGGCAACGGACTGAACATTACAAAAATAGAACTTGTCGGATCTACCGGCGTAAACCCCTCCTACAATCCCAAAAGCACCAACCAGCCCACAGTAAGTGTGGGTGAAGGCGTTGTAACCACTTCAGGTTCCACCCACGTGTTCACCGCCGACGGTAACGGAGCGGGCTCGGTAACTCTGATTGCAGGCTTAGCCGGCTCCATGCCCATAGCATACCAAAGCTTTGTAGTGACTTACACCGACGAAGTTGCAGGCCCCGGCGACGACGATGACGACGAAGAAGAAACCGTAGATGTAACTCTGGACTTCACCCAGCCCGGCACACTGAACCTCACAGGCATAAGCGCTCCCACAAACACCACCGCAAACATTCCCGACGCAGCAGTGTTCAGCAGCCGCAACGAACCCGTTGTAAACCTGCAGTTAACCAAGAACAGCAGCAGCAAACAGCCTACATGGTACAACTACAGCTCGGTGTACTATATCACCATTTACTACAATAACAAATACACCGTAACCGCTCCCGAAGGATATGTAATTACAGGTATTGCAATATCCTACAGCTCCGGTTCGATGAACACTACAGCTTCGCGTCTGCCCAAGGCTCCCGAAGAAGACCCCGACGGCACATGGGCAGCCACCGACGGAATGTGGGTATATACCGCAGCCGAACCTCAGACAAGCATTTCCATGGTACAGGGCGGCAGCAGCAGCTACAGCGGCCCCACCAACGACAAATTCAACAAAATGGTTGTAACCCTTGCCAAACTTCCCGAAGAAGTAAAACTCCCCGAAACACTTTGGGCGGCAGGCAAGCAACTCACCGCAGGTGAAGCCGAAGGAACTTTCGCTATCGAAGGCCTTGAACTCGAAGCCGACACCGAACTCTTCTTCTTCGAAGACGCCGAAGGCGCTCTCCGCAAGTGGGGTGCAGCAGCTGCGGCAGCTCCCTCATTTGAAGAAGCAAACGTTCTTGTTGAAGGCGCCGAAGCCGGATACCTCCTCGAAAAAGGCAAGTACAACATTGCCGTGGACATGAACGAGCTTACCTTCACTATCGAAAAGATTGAAGAACCCGTTATTGACCAAACCTACACCGTTACTTTCGACTGGACAAATCTTGCCACAATGAATATTTCCGGTGTAAACATTCCCACTTCCTCAAACGGTTATGTTGAATTTGCAGCCGCAACTTTCACCACAACCGCCACTCCTCAGGTAAGCGTGAACATCAATGCAAGCTCCAACAAGCCCAAATTCTACTACAACTACTCCGCAGGTTATTATATACAGTACCGCCAGGGTAACTTCTGCGACTTCACCGCTCCCGAAGGCTATGTGATTGCCGGCATTACAATGGAAGGCACCGACGCCCTCAACGCCAACTACAAACCCACCACCCCCTCCGACCCCGAAGGAACATGGGAAGTAACCGACGGCAAATACGTGTTCACCGCTTCCAAGCCTGCGGCAACTCTGCAGATTAAGGGCGGAGGAACAAGCTCGACATCTCTCAAACTTGCCAAAATACATGTTACCCTCATGGTAGCCACAAGCTACCCCGAAACAATGTACCTTATAGGCGACGTTGTTGAAAACGCATTCCTTGAACCCGGCGTGGCAATGACCCGCACCGCCGACGGCGTTTACAGCCTCGAAGCTCAGCAGCTCTTCCCCGGCATGATGGCTATGGAACCCGGATATGCGACATTCTTCTTTGCCGATGACGAAAACGGCGGCGGCAGCATTAACTGCGGCGCTCCCGTAGAATTCGGCGCTGTTGCATCGCTCACCGAAGCCAACTCTTTGCAGGAGGGCGTACAGTACTCCTACGAAGTAGCTCCCGGCCGCTACGACATTGTCCTGGACCTCAACACCATGAGCTTTACAATAAGCGAAGCAGCCGCTGCAGCTCCCGCAAGCCTGTATATTCACGCAACCGGCATGAATTCTCAGATGCTCACTGCCGCCGACGGCCTCCACACCGGCAGAATCGACATACATCCCGTTGAAGAAAACGGCGAATACGGTGAATTCCTGCTTGCCGACGGCGCGACTCTTGAAGAAGCCCGCACTTTCGGTCCCGCCGAACACCACACATGGCTTGTAGAACCCAAGACCGAAAACTCCCTTGCCCGTGAAACCGCAGCAAGCGAGCACGCTCTTGCCGAAACAGCCAACATGTTCAAAGCCGTTCCGGGTAGCTACGATGTAGCAGTGAACTTTGCCGATGCATCGGCTCCCAAACTTGAAGTTACTCTGGTACAGACAGGCGTTGAAAGCATTGTAGCCGGCAACGAAGCCGAGGTAATGTACTTCAACCTCCAGGGCATGCGTGTTGAAAATCCCGGCACCGGAATCTACATCCGCCGCCAGGGCAACACCGCCACCACAGTACGTCTCTCTAAATAATCTCCTTATAAATCTCCCGCGAGAGGGACGCCGCGAGGCGCCCCTCTCATTTTTCTCCTGCCGTGTGTTAATTTAACAATGCCCTCAAAGCCTTAGCATAGATAAAAGATTGTTAAAAGTATTGACAAAAGCTAAAAAATGTAGTAAATTTGCAGGCCAATACCATCGGAACAATTTCTTGAAACAGACAAACATTTTCAATTAGTTCTCATATGAAAAAATTATTACTTACATTACTCATTCTTGTAGCTTCCATTGCCCCGGCATTGGCAAAAGAAGTTACTTTCACTCCGGCAGATTTCGGAGTGGCTAACGCAAAAGCCGTAGGTACTCAGACGCAAGGAAACATTCAAATAGTTTTCGGCAGCGGAGTATTATATTACGACAGCGGAAAATCAGCTCGTGTTTATGCAAACAACGAGGTGACTTTCAAAGCTCTAAACGATGCAAAACTCGAGAAAATCACCTTCACTTACAGCCAGGGGGGGTACACAGCTAAATCATTCACATCCAGCATAGTAGGAGCTTATACCGAACCTACTTGGACTGCAAACGGAGAAGATGTCACATCCTTTACAGTAAAGAACCTTGAAGGTGCGCAAGTGCGAATTTCCAAGATAGTAGTTACTTACTCGGAACCATCTTTTGAAGCAACAAAGATTGATGTAAGTCCTGCCCCTGTCGAAGGCAAGCTCGAAATTGAAAAGGGACAGAGCATTACCTTTACCGCCGACCAGGGTGACTACCTCAGCGTAGGCGGCGAAATGGTTGAGAATCCCTACACCATCACTCCCACCGAAGAAGGCGAGCTGACTGCTTATGCCGTTTATGAAGACGCTGTTCTTGAAAACGTATCGGCTACCGTTGCATGGACTTTCAAAGCCGCCGCTCTTGTTGGTGAGTTCGTATTCTCGGTTGACGCTGAAAACGGCGAAATTGAAGTTATAAAAGGTACCGAAATCAGCTTTACAGCTCCCAACGCTGTTGAAAGCAGCTACGCTTACCGCTTTGACGAAGGCGAATGGATTGCCGGCAACAAATTCACTGTTACCGAAGAATGCATGGTTGAGGTTAAGGCCGCAAACGTTGACGGTGAAGAAAAAACCGACCTGCGCATGTACACCATTGCAGCCGCTCCCCTGGTTGGCGATTTCGTGTTCTCGGTTGACGAAGAAGGTGGCGTAGTTGCGGTTCTTCCCGGCACAAAAATCAGCTTTACAGCTCCCAACGCTGTTGAAGATACTTATGCCTACAGCTTCGACGGTGATAACTGGATTGAAGGCAACGAGTTCACCGTTAACGAGGCTTGCACAGTGTTCGTTAAAGCTGCAAACGTTGACGGAGTAGAAAACGAAGACATCCGCGAATATACCATTCGCGAAGCCGAAATTTACACCCGCATCACCTCGGCCGCTCAGCTTAAAGAAGGCGTTAAGTATGTTCTTATTGCCGAAAAGAACAACAAGTTCTATGGCATGCAGACTTACACCACCGGTACCTATGCAAACTCTACCGAAGTAAGCGTAAGCGCTGACAAATATGCTTTTGACGAAGCCAACAACATGCAGGTGATTACTCTTGAAAAAGTTGACAAAGGCTGGGCTCTCAATCTCGGCGAGAAGTATCTTGGAGCCACCGGTACGGGAACTCCCAACTTCGCCTTATCTACAGATGCGACCGCACTTACCATTACAGAAAATTCCTCTTACGGTTTTATTGTATATTCAGGAACATATCCCGTACTCTATAACGTTAGCTCTCCTCGCTTCAAATTCTATGCAGGAAGCAATATTGGCAATACAAGTTACGGCACAGCAGTTCTTTACGGAATTGTTGACGACAGTGCTACTGAAGCTACAACAATAGCTGTTACACCCGCTCCCGATGCCGAAAACAATATTGCTCTGTGGGCCGGTGAAACCGTAACCGTAGCAGCCGACTATGGCGACTATATTCTTGTTAACGACGAAAAGGTTGCCAACCCCTATACCTTTGCTCCCGCAGCCGGCGAATACACTGTTTACGCTCTTAACAACACCGAAGACGTTAAAGGCATAAGCACCACTTTCACCGTAAGCGTAAAAGAATCCGTTCTCTACAGCAAGGTGACATCTACCGCCGCAATTACCGCCGAAGGCAAATATGTGCTTGTAAGCGAAGACTTTAACAGCGTTGCAAGCGCATACTTACAGGGCGACCGCATTACCGGCACCGATGTGACACTTAACTCGGGTACATACTACCAGACCGAGGACGTGCTTGTATTCTCGTTCGAGAAGGGCGAAAACGGCTACTATATTGCTCTTGACAACGGCCTTTACCTGCAAGCCGCGAACGACCGTCCCAACTTCGTTGAAAAGAGCGGCGCTACCGAATTCACCGTAAGCTTCGACAACGGCAATGTTGTTATTACAAACGGAACCCGCTCGCTGATGCGCAACAATACTAAAACAAACAACATCTTCCGCTTCTACGCTACCGGATCTCAATATCCTATTGCCCTTTATGCAGCAACCGAGGCTGTTGAAGCTCCCGAACATCTGTACTGCCACGGTACTTTCACCCGCGGTAACTGGATTCTCAGCGAGCCTATCGAATTCGAGAAAAACGGCGATAAGTTCTCGTTTAATCCTGTAATGCTTGGCGAACTCAACGGCGAGGCTCACTTCTTCTTCTCGGACAGCAAGACCGAAGCGCATGCCGCTACCCTTGCCGCCGAAAGCAGCATCAACTGGGCCGAACTTACCGACAATGCCGTTATCTACGCTCCCTCGGCAGGCGAACACACCGCAGTTCAGGGCGGCGACCTCCACACCATGACCGCTCACGCTGCCGGCACATTTGGCAACACTCAGCCCCACAGCTTTGTTGCTCAGGCCTACAAGCCTCTTGCAATGGAAGTGGACTTCAGCACCGGTGTTCCCGTTGTTACTCTTGCCGATACCGACCAGACAGGCATCGACGGCATTGAAGCCGATGAAGCAAACGGCGAAGTAGAATTCTACAACCTGCAGGGCATTCGCGTTGAAAACCCCGCCGCCGGCCTCTACATCCGCCGTCAGGGCAACACCACCGCCAAGGTTTACATCCGCTAATCCCCTCCCCTTTCAATAGAAAAGCCGCTCGATGAGCGGCTTTTTTACGCATTTCCGTAAGGTTAGCATTGCAAGAACCAAACTTCAGTCAATAAAAAACCGCTAAAAAGGTTGTACATATACAACCTTTTTAGCAACTTTTTTGGCTGATACAGGAATAGGGGCAATAAAAAACCGCGCTTGTGGCGCGGTTTTTGTTTATGAGGGGGCTTGGTTTATTTGACGAGTGACATGCCTTTGTGGAGAGCCTGCTCGTTGAGCGGGAGGAGGTGATGATGACGCTCGGGGAGTGTTTTTTTGAGGCCTCGGAGAACGGCGTCGACGGGCACAATGTTGCGTGCGGCAAGGAGTGCGCCGAGGAGTATCATGTTGTACGTTTTGGAGTTTTTAAGCTCGATAGAGGCTCCCATTGCGTCGACGGGAATAACGGTGATGTCGGTGCGCGAGGGGAGGTGGTGGATTCCGGAGGGGTCGTATATGAGGGTTCCTCCGGGTTTAACCTTGCTTTCGAATTTGTCGAGGCTCTGCTGGTTGAGCACCACGGCTGTGTCGTAGGTATCGAGGACGGGGGAGCTGATGGGTGCGTCGGAGAGGATTACGGTTACGTTTGCCGTGCCTCCGCGCTGCTCGGGGCCGTAGCTGGGCATCCATGTAACTTCGAGATTGTCCATAAGGCCTGCGTAGGCGAGAATCTTACCCATGGAGAGTACGCCCTGACCGCCGAAACCGGCAATTATTATTTCTTCCTTCATGGTGCTTTATTGTTGAGGTTCAACGTTTTTGAGGTCGCCGAGGGGATATTTGGGGAACATGTTTTCCACCATCCAGTCGTTGCTTTGCGCGGGAGTGAGTTTCCAGCCCGAGTTGCAGGTTGCCACTATTTCCACAACGCTTGTACCGCGCTTTGCCATAGCGTTTTGGAATGCTTTTTTAATTGCAGCCTTTGCTTTGCGGACTGCGGCGGGAGTGTGCACGGCCTGTCGGGTTACGTAGCATGTTCCGTCGAGCGAGGCGAGGATTGGGGAAATTGCCAGGGGGTATCCGTTGAGGTCGGCGCGTCGTCCGTAAGGCGTTGTGGCGGTTTTCATTCCCAGGAGAGTCGTGGGGGCCATCTGTCCGCCTGTCATGCCGTATATTGCGTTGTTAATGAATATAATGACGATGTTTTCGCCACGGTTTGCGGCGTGAATTGTTTCGGCGGTGCCGATTGCGGAGAGGTCACCGTCGCCCTGATAGGTGAACACGAGGGCGTCGGGGTTGAGGCGGCTTGCGGCTGTTGCTACCGCGGGCGCGCGTCCGTGTGCGGCTTCAATCCAGTCGATGTCTATGTAGTTGTAGGCGAACACGGCGCAGCCTACGGGGGCAACTCCTACGGCTTTGTCGGCCACGTTCATTTCCTGCAGCAGCTCGGCAATTATTTTGTGCACCACGCCGTGCGAGCAGCCGGGGCAATAGTGGGTGTGCACGGGCATGAGGAGTTCGGGGCGTCCGTACACCTTGTTCTCCGGACGGATAATTTCTTCGCGTGTCATAGAGCGTAATTTAAAGGTTTACGGAAAGTTTGTTTTTGAGAGCGTCGATAACCTCGTTGGGGTTGGGAACAATTCCGCCCATTCGTCCGAAGTGCTCCACGGGGGTGCTTCCTGCCACAGCAAGGCGCACGTCCTCAATCATTTGGCCGGCGTTGAGTTCGACTGTGAGAATGCCTTTAACCTGCTTGCCCAACTCGGCGATTCGTGCCGTCGGGAAGGGCCAGAGGGTTATGGGGCGTATCATGCCGATTTTGAGACCTGCGGCGCGGGCGTCCTCAATGGCTTTGAGGCATATGCGTGCCACCGAGCCGAATGCCACGATGAGGTACTCGGCATCGTCGGTGAAGTATTCCTGATAGCGTACTTCGTTTTCGGCGATGCGTTTATATGTTTCCTGGAAGCGCTCGTTGTTCTTTTCCATGAGGGCGGAGTCCAGTTCGAGCGATGTAACTACGTTGCGGTGCTTGCGGGTGCCTTTGCCTGTGGTGGCCCAGGGGCACTGTTGGCGGATTTCTTCGTCGGTTCGGCGGGGACGCTGCGGGGGGAGGACAACTTTTTCCATCATCTGTCCCACTATACCGTCGGCAAGAATCATGGCGGGAGTGCGGTATTTGAATGCGAGGTCGAAGCCGAGTGCAACGAAATCGGTCATTTCCTGCACAGTGGCCGGTGCGAGGACAATGAGGTGGTAGTCGCCGTGTCCGCCGCCTTTAACGGCCTGAAAATAGTCGGCCTGCGAGGGCTGTATTGTTCCGAGGCCGGGGCCTCCGCGCATAACGTTGAGGATGAGAGCGGGCAGCTCGGAAGCGGCGAGGTAGCTGATGCCTTCCTGCTTGAGGCTCACGCCGGGCGATGATGAAGATGTCATTACGGCTTTGCCGGTTGCCGCGCCGCCGTAAACCATGTTGATTGCTGCGACTTCGCTCTCGGCCTGCAGCACCGTCATGCCTGTTGTTTCCCAGGGGCGTAGTTCGGCGAGGGTTTCGAGGACTTCGCTCTGTGGTGTTATGGGGTATCCGAAGTAACCGTCGGCACCGTATCGGATGGCTGCATGGGCAATGGCTTCATTGCCTTTCATGAGTCTTATTTCTTCTTCCATAATAAAAGCTTGTTAAATGTTTTTATCAACCACGCGGTAAACTTCGATGCAGGCGTCGGGGCATACGGTAGCGCAAGCCGCGCAACCAATGCAGGCATCGGGTTTTTCGGGGAAAGCATAATGGTAACCTCTGTCGTTAACCTCTTGTGGCTGAAGCGCCAGCACATCGGTGGGACAGGCAACAACGCAAAGATTGCAACCTTTGCACATGTCGGCGTCGATTGTCACCGCTCCAAAAACTTTTGCCATACAATTCAGTAATTTAGGGAATGAATGTCGAATAGTAGGAGCGAGTAAGCTCCCTACTTGCAAAAGTACACAAAAAAACCGAAAACGCGCAAAAGCCCCGCAAAAAATTGCCAAATGTCCACCACGGAATCGCAATCGGTGTGGATTTTGCATATGCTTGCAATCCGAAATGTAGCTTCCGAGGTTTTTGGGGTCATTCAGTGAGTACGTTCCATTTTGGAACAATGAGACGATGTTTCGTCCCCGGACAAATCAAATTTTAAAGTATGTTTACTTTTAATTTTCAGTTAATATTTCCCAGTGCCCTCCTTTTTTTGCACCGACATACCGGACTATATTGGATAGAGCGGCGAGTTCGCGCTCAACTGTTTTAGTAGCGACACCGATTGCGGTTGCTATCTCTGCTCTTGTGGTTTGCGGGTTCTCACTTATAAGGGCTATGATTAGTTGTTGTCGTTCAGTTAAGTTTTTAGCGACATTTTTAGCGACATTTTTAGCGACATTTTTAGCGACACCTGACTCTCCCATTTGGCGGTTCGATAGGTCAAAGCTTACTTTTACGGAAGCAATTGTTGTCTCAATGTGCATAGGACGCCCTGTTATTTCTTGCCAACGTCTGATTTTACGAAGTCCATAACCGAGATTCTCCGACAGGCGTGCAAGACGGAACAGTTTTGCGATTAAGGGATTGCGCGGTTGGGATTCAAACGAGCTTTCCATTACATCCAATGGCATTGGCATACCACCGGGGTTAAGAAACTCGATGCGATCGTCAAATACATGGATGCAACTGCGTAGAGGGCTAAAATGGTCGGCGTGCGCCATCTGATTCGCCATTGCCTCACGTAGTATGTCGTACTCGGAGAAATCTTCAACTGACTGACCTCGTTCATTGATACCAACCATAGGAGTATTGACGAGATTGCGTAGGCGGCGTAGTATAACACGGCTGGCTTCCCAAAGATTCTGCTGTTCAGGGATGCGATAGTTATAATTGTTCGTCATTGCCTCAATTCCAGTGCCTGAAATTTCGACATAATCGGCACAGAATGTAGGTACAAAATTGAAAATGTAAGGACTTTTGCCAAGCATTATCAATCCGCCGTACGTCAGTTGGCCGGAATAGTCGGTGATTCCCACTCCTTTACAAAACTCCTCATCACTCACACTGTCAAGATGTGAAACCAAACCACAACGACTCACTTCGCCTCGGAAATCGGTCAGGGCATCACGATTGAGCATATCAATGTTGGTATCAGGAATAGATTTCTGCGACTGAATGCCAAATGATTGATCGCGAATCATTGACATTATTTCCTGCTGAGTGGCACGTTGATCGCCACTACCCATGCGAATAAAGGTATTTTCGAGAGATCCGAAATAAACAGGCTTGAACTCCGATGACGGAATATAGAAAGCAATTACATTTTTGTCATCAATTTCGTAGCGATGAAGTGTGGCAAAGAGCGGTACATTGAACTTTTTGGAGCGCAGAGTACCAAAAAAGTCCTGTTCCAGTTTCTCGATATTATCAACGCCGACAATCTCAAACAGGCGTCCGGACTGTTTTACTCCTAATACAACCCAACCGCCGGAGCAATTTGAGAAAGCACTGACAGTCTCCCAAATATTCTTTGGCAAATCCGACTTCGCGGCCTTGACCTCAAAATCGTCCCACTCTATGTTGCGTAGTCGTGCTACAAGTTCTTCCTTTGTCATTTCAATTGCAAAGTTAATTATTATAATTGGGTTTTTCAGATGTTTAGCCGCATTACCTTAATAAAAAATCCAAATTAGTTTATAGGGTCGAATATGCCCGATAAAGCAAACCTATTGATGAATACTGAACAATAAATTTTATACCCTCTAATAATTACGGGATAAACAAATTAGAATTTGTTTATCCCGTGTTGTTATTTGTTCTCCGCTATTGTGTTTTACCACATAGCCTATAAAAATTCAGGATGATTTTATCGGCATGAATTCTTAGTCCTCGAGGTAGTAGGTTATGTAGGTTACCACGCGGACTGTTTTGATGTCGGGGGTGTACTGGTCGCGGTCGTTGATAGAGAATTGTCCCTGTGAGGCGGTTTTTATTTTACCGAGCTTGCTGTGAGAGTCGGCGGCGAATTTGTCGGCGGCCTCGCGGGCGTTGGCGGTTGCCTCGGCAATCATTTCGGGTTTAATAGAGTTCAGTTCGGTGTACTCGTAGCTTGTGGAGTAGTTGTAATCGCCGGCCACCACGGCCACGCCCGAGCGCATGAGGCTTGTCTGCTGCTTCATGAGCTCGCGTACTTTGTCGATTTTGGAGCTTGTTACGACAATTACGTTTGTTACCTGATAGCGATAGGCCGGTGCGTTGGAGTTATAGCGGTCGGCGGCCTGGTCGTATACCTGCGGGGGATTA
Organism: uncultured Porphyromonadaceae bacterium; assembly: GCA_947175425.1. Classification (GTDB taxonomy): domain Bacteria; phylum Bacteroidota; class Bacteroidia; order Bacteroidales; family Muribaculaceae; genus CAG-873. The sequence continues at coordinate 9,312 of CAMWMR010000010.1, read as the reverse complement.
ACAGCTATTTCGCTTTGGTCGATGCCTCCGTTCCGGAGGAAGTCGGCAATTATTTTGTTAGTGTTTTCAATGCGGGTGTAAATTGCGCCGAGGTCGTTTCCCATTTCTTTGGTCACGATTGGCCATGTCACTTTGTTAGCGCTAACTTCTTTTTCGCACAGTCCGCGCACGGTAACCACGCGGTCGCGGTCGGAGAAACGGTCGATACCGGCCTTGAGGGCGAAACCGAGCACCACCACCGCTACGGCAAGCAGTGCAAAAGAAATAACGAGAGAATTTTTCATAGAGTTTATTGTTTTAGATGTTAATGAGCGTCGAGCCAGTTGTTGCCAACGCCGGCGGCGACTTCCATGGGCACTTTTCCGTGGTAGGCGTTTTCCATGTTTCGCACAACGAGTTCGCGGAGGGTGTCGAGTTCGTCGGGGACGACGTTGAACACAAGTTCGTCGTGCACCTGAAGAATCATTTGCGAGCGGAGGGCGCGTTGCTTCATTTCGCGGAAAATGCTTACCATGGCTACTTTAATAATGTCGGCTGCCGAGCCTTGGAGGGGGGCGTTAATTGCGTTTCGCTCGGCATAGCTGCGGACGGTGTTGCTGCGGGAGGTGATGTCGGGCAGATAGCGTTTGCGTCCCATTATTGTGCTTACATATCCGTTTTCGCGCGCCCGTTCTATGCTCGATTGCATATATGCCGCCACTCCGGGATATGTTGCGAGGTAGCCATCGATGAGTTCTTTGGCCTCGGCGCGAGGAATGCCGAGTCGTTCGGAGAGGCCGAAAGCCGAAATGCCGTAGATAATTCCGAAATTGGCTGTTTTAGCGTTTCGGCGCTGATTGTCGGTAACGTCGGCGGGTTCGACGTGGTAAATTTTTGCAGCGGTGGCACGGTGAATGTCCTCGCCGGAGAGGAATGCGTCTATCATGTCCTTGTCGCCGCTCAGGTCGGCCATGAGGCGCAGTTCAATCTGCGAGTAGTCGGCCGAGAGGAGTATGCATCCGGGGTCGGCGATGAAAGCGCGGCGAATGTCGCGTCCGTCGGCCGAACGGATTGGAATGTTCTGCAGATTCGGATTTGTGCTTGAAATACGTCCTGTAGCCGTTACTGTCTGGTTATAGGTGGTGTGGATTTTGCCGGTTTCGGGGTTTATGAGCCTTGGGAGGGCTTCCACGTAGGTTGCAAGGAGCTTGCGCAGTCCGCGGATATCGAGGATAAGTCGTACGAGGGGTACTTCGGCGGCGTATTTTTCGAGGACGTCCTCGGCTGTAGACCAGGAGCCGCCTTTTGTCTTGCGTGCCTTGGGGTCGATTTTAAGCTCGTCGAACAGTATTGTTCCCACCTGTGCGGGCGATGCGGGGTTGAACTTGCGGCCTGCTATTTCGAAAGCCTGTTCCTCGAGTGCAGCCACACGAGCCGAGAGCTGTGCGGCAAGGCGGTGGAGTTCGGCGCTGTCGACACGGGCACCGTTTCGTTCCATATCGGCGAGTACGGCAAGGAGTGGGAGTTCGACGTCGTTCAGCAGAGCCGTCTGCCCGCATTCGTCGACGTTCTTTTCGAGGAGAGGTTTGAGGCGGAGTGCAATCATGGCTTCGGCGCAGGCGTTGTCGGGAGTGATGTTTGCGCGGTCGGCGGGCCGGGAGTCGTAATCGTGAGTTTTGAGGGAGAGGTAGTTCATTGCCAGCGTGGGGAGGTCGTGCTTCTGCTCGGGCTGGCACAGGTAGTGTGCGACGGCGGTATCGAAATATGCCGCCCCCTGGAATTCCACACCAAGACGCGCGAGGACGAGCATGGCGCGTTTTACATCGGCGCTGACGAGCGTCACGCCGGTAGCTGCGAAGAGAGGCTGGAGAAGCACGGCGGTGTCGGCGGCCTGCGTTTTTGTGTCGCCGAAAGGAATGTATGCCGTTTTGACGTCGTCGCCGGCGGCATAGGCAAGGGCAATGCCATGAGGTTTGGCCGTCATAGCCTCCTGTCCTGTGGCATGCAGGCACATTCCCACTGTTGCGGCGGCGAGTGCGTTATTGATGAATGCGGCAATATCGGCGGGGGCGGAGAGATGTGTCGCGGCCACTTCCACTTGGGGCGCTTCCTCGGCGAAATCGAAGAGTCCGCCCAGAACATCGGGGGCTTCGGCGGGAGCTTCGGCAGGAGCGGGTTTTGCCGAGTATTTTTCGATGAATGACTTGAATTCGAGTTCCTTGAATATGGCGACAAGTTCGTTAACATCCGGCTCGACACGCCGCAGGTCGGCGGGCTTGCAGTCGAGCGGCACATCGGTAACGATTGTAACGAGGCGGCGCGACATGCGTATTTGGTCGATATTCGCTTCTATTTTGGTTTTGACGGCACCTTTTAGCTTATCGGTGTTTGCGAGAAGGTTTTCCACGCTTCCGAATTCGGCTATCAGCTTGGCTGCGGTTTTTTCGCCGACGCCGGGACATCCGGGAACGTTATCGCTTGCATCGCCTTCGAGAGCGAGGAGGTCGATAACCTGCGCGGGAGAAGAAATTCCGTATCGCTCGCACACCTGCTGCGGGCCGCGCACCTCGAAACCCTGTCCTTTAATTGCGGGGCGGTACATGAACACGTGTTCGTTCACGAGCTGTCCGTAGTCCTTGTCGAGGGTCATCATATATGTGGTGAAACCCTCGTCGGCTGCCATGCGGGAGAGAGTTCCTATAACATCGTCGGCTTCATATCCGGGTACTTCCACCACCGGGATTCGCATTGCGCGGAGTATTCGCTTAATATAAGGTATTGCGCGTGTAATATCCTCGGGCTGTTTGTCGCGTCCGGCTTTGTATTCGGGATACTCGTCGTGGCGGAAAGTGACACCGTGAGGCGGGTCGAAACAAACGGCAATATATCCGGGGTTCTCTTTACGGAGCAAATCCTCGAGAGTGTTGCAGAAACCGAAAACGGCGGAGGTGTTAAAACCGTCGGCAGTTACGCGGGGCGAGCGTAACAGGGCGTAATAGGCGCGATATATGAGCGCGTATGCATCGAGTAAAAAAAGTTTCTTGTCATCCATGGCACAAATATAACGCTTTTTCGTCAAAAAGAGCGCTGATTTAGCGGCGTTCGGGGGCTAAAAAAGAGGATAAACAGCAGATAAACAAAAAATATTTGGAGAATTGGCAAAAAAACAATACCTTTGCAAAGTTTTTTCAGACCATATCTCATGGGAAAGTTTTCAGCCTTCAAATTGCCACTCAAGAGCCTCGGTACAGGCGAGCATGAATTCACGTTCAAGCTCGACAAGGCTTTTTTTGTGAATATGGAGAGCGAGGATGTTCACGACGCCGACCTTACTGTCAATCTGCACGTGAACTACAACGGCGATTTCTACACACTTGATTTTGCCATATCGGGCGAGGTTGTGCTTATATGCGACCGCTGCCTCGATGACCTCCACTTCCCCATAGATACGGAGTACCACATAGTTGTAAAATACGGCGAGGACTACAACGACGACAGCGACGAAGTTCTTGAAATACCCGAGAGCGACGCGTTCCTTAATGTAGCGTACATGATTTACGACACGGTGATACTTGCCATACCGATAAAGCATGTGCATCCGTTAGGCAAATGCAACCGCCAGATGAGCGCGTTGCTCAAGAAACACCGCGCCCGGGACAACGAAGAGGACTCCGAACTTGAAAACCAACTTATAGACGAAATAGACAATATGGACGCCGATGGCTGCGACAGCGCCAATCCCGACCCCAGGTGGAACGCGCTTAAAAAGCTGACATCGGACGAGCCTAACAATAACGATTGAAAAACAATAGATTATAAAGAACAATGGCACATCCTAAACGCAAGCAATCCAAGACCCGCACCGCCAAGCGTCGTACACACGACAAGGCTGTAGCCCCCACCCTTGCACTTTGCCCCAACTGCGGTGCATGGCACATCTACCACACCGTATGCGGTGAATGCGGTTACTACCGTGGCAAGCAGGCAATCGTAAAAGACGAAGCCCGCTAAACCGTCGACCCGGTACCTTAAAAGCCTACGTCCTTTCGCCGCGCTTCGGCCTGTACCCCAGGCAAAGCCCGGCTTGAGGACGCCTTTTACATAAATAGAGCAAATGTTGCTCGCCTCTCCCAAAATTCGAACACACAAAACCACCATATTTTTATGCTACACGCCCGCATATCAGGTATCGCATCGTACGTTCCCGAGGACATACTGGACAACGAAATGCTGTCGCAGATGGTTGATACCAACGACGAGTGGATCACCACCCGCGTAGGAATCAAACAGCGTCACATTCTCCGCGATCCGGACAAAGGCTCATCGTATATGGGCATTCAGGCAGTTAACAAACTGCTTGCCGAAACCGGCACCAAACCCGAAGAAGTAGAAGTAGTAATCTGCGCGACTTCCAATCCCGACTATCGTTTTCCGTCGACCGGCTCCATTATCGTTGACGGCTGCAAGCTCCCCAACGCTTACTCCTACGACATGGAAGCGGCGTGCGCCGGCTTCCTTGTAGCCCTTCAGGAAGCCCGTGCTTATGTATGCTCGGGCATTTACAAAAAGGTAGTTGTTGTAGCTGCAGAAAAAATGTCGTCGATGGTCAACTATCAGGATCGTTCCACCTGTCCTCTTTTCGGCGACGGTGCAGCTGCGGTTCTCGTAGAGCCTACCGAAGACGAAAATACCGGTATAATGGATGCCGTTTTCCATGTTGACGGCGTTGGCAAGGATCACCTGCTTATGGTAGCGGGCGGCTCGGCCAAACCCACCACCCACGCCACTGTAGACGCCGGCGAGAACTTCCTTTTCCAGGAAGGCCGTGCCGTTTACAAGCACGCTGTTACCAACATGCTTACCTCGAGCATGGACGTTATGCAGCGCAACGGACTGAGTGTTGACACCGTGGATTATCTTGTACCCCACCAGGCCAACATGCGCATTATAGAAGCAGTTGCCGACCGGGCCAAATTCCCCATGGAAAAGGTGCTTGTGAACATTGAGCACACCGGCAATACTTCGGCAGCGTCGATACCTTTGTGTCTTGACGAATTCAAGGGCAAACTCAAGAAAGGCGACAAGATAATTCTTACCGCTTTCGGCGCCGGTTTCACCTGGGGTGCCATGTACCTTATCTGGGATCTTTAATATTTTCCCTGCACCATACACGAAAACGCGGAGCGCCTGCGGGCCAACTCCGCGTTTTCGGCAAAACCTGCCGGCAGCAACCAAACACCTCCGGGAGTTGTTATAGACATAAAACACGATAATATGAACGAAAACATCACAAACGGCTCTGCCGGAGCCGACAATAAAGAAAATACATCGTCTCCCGAACACAAATCAGGCTTCGTAAACATTGTAGGCAATCCCAATGTCGGCAAGTCGACGCTAATGAACGACCTTGTGGGCGAACGCGTGAGCATAATCACTTCCAAGGCTCAGACCACGCGCCACCGCATTATGGGAATTGTGAACACACCCGAGTATCAGATAGTTTTCAGCGACACTCCGGGCGTTCTCAAGCCCAAGTACAAGATGCAGGAAGGCATGCTCGCTTTCAGCGAAGGCGCGCTTACCGATGCGGATGTGCTTCTATATGTTACCGATGTTGTTGAAGACCCTACCAAAAATGCCGATTTTTTGGCGAAAGTAGCCAAAGAAAAGGTTCCGGTTCTGCTGGTAATAAACAAGATAGACCTGCTCAAGAGCCAGCAGGAGCTTGAAGAAATTGTGAACCGCTGGCGCGAGCTGCTTCCCAATGCCGAGATTTTCCCCACCTCGGCCAAGGAGCATTTCAATGTCGACTCGCTTATGAAACGCATTGTAGAGCTGCTGCCCGCCGGCGAACCTTATTTCGGCAAAGACGCGCTTACAGACAAACCTGCACGCTTTTTTGTTACCGAAATAATACGCGAGAAAATACTGCTCAACTACGACAAGGAAGTCCCCTACTCCGCCGAGGTTATTGTGGAGAAATTCGAGGAAAAGGAAAACTCCATTCACATAATGGCTGTGATTTACGTTGAACGCGACAGCCAGAAAGGTATTCTCATAGGCCGGGGCGGCTCGATGCTCAAGAAAGTCGGCATGCAGGCACGCACCGACATAGAGAAATTCTTCGGCAAGAGCGTTTATCTGGAAATGTTTGTCAAAGTTGAGCCCAACTGGCGCAACCGCGAGAACAAGCTTCGCCAGTTCGGCTACCTTGAGTAGCCCGGTTTGCCCTTGCGGGCATTTTTAATTAACTTTGCACAAAACACATAATATGGGACAACTTGTAGCAATAGTGGGACGCCCCAACGTTGGCAAATCCACACTTTTCAACAGGCTAACGCAGACACGCACGGCCATAACCGACCCCACCGCGGGCACAACCCGCGACCGTCAGTACGGCAAAGTGGACTGGAACGGCAAGGAATTTTCCATTGTGGATACAGGCGGCTGGGTTGTGAACTCGGAGGATGTATTCGAATCGGAAATAAACAAACAGGTAGAACTTGCCATTGAGCAGGCCGATGAAATTCTTTTTGTTGTCGATGCCATGAACGGCGTCACCGACCTTGACGACCATGTGGCCCAGATACTCCGCCGTTCGAAAAAGCCGGTTATTCTTGTGGCCAACAAAGTAGACTCCAACGAGTGGGTTTACAATGTGCCCGAATTTTACTCTCTGGGACTTGGCGATCCTTATCCCGTATCGGCAGTAAACGGCTATGGCACGGGCGACCTTCTTGACGAGGTTGTGAAAGAACTTCCCGAAAAGGACGATGAGGCCGCTCAGCTGGAGGACATTCCCAAGTTTGCCATTGTGGGACGCCCCAATGCGGGAAAATCGTCGATTATCAATGCCTTTATCGGCGCCGAACGCCATATAGTCACCGACATTGCCGGTACTACGCGCGATTCCATATATACCCGCTACAACAAGTTCGGGTTCGATTTCTACCTTGTTGACACCGCGGGTATCCGCAAAAAGAACAAGGTGAACGAGGATATAGAGTACTACTCGGTTATCCGCTCTATCCGCGCTATCGAGGCATCGGACGTGTGTATACTCATGATTGACGCCACACGCGGCATCGAGACTCAGGATGTGAACATATTCTCGCTTATCCAGCGCAACAAAAAGGGCATTGTGGTTGTGGTTAACAAATGGGACCTTGTGGAGGACAAATCCATTACGGCTATCAAGCACTACGAGGCCGCAATACGCGAACGTTTCGCGCCTTTTACCGACTTCCCCATAATATTTACTTCGGCTCTTACCAAGCAGCGTATATATAAGGTGTTGGAGGAAGCCGTTCAGGTTTATGAAAACCGCAAGCGCACCGTTCCCACCTCACAGCTTAACACAGTGCTCGGCGAGGACATTGCCGCCTACCCGCCGCCAAGCAACAAGGGCAAGTTTGTAAAGATAAAGTACATTACCATGCTCAAAGGCGCGCAGGTTCCTACTTTTATATTCTTCTGCAATCTTCCGCAGTGGGTAAAGGAACCCTATCGCCGCTATCTGGAGAACAAAATTCGCGAGCACTGGGATTTTACCGGAACTCCTATAAATGTTTTCATGCGCGAGAAATAAGCATAAGAACCATAAAAAGAATCGCCTGCCGGAGAACTTCGGCGGGCTATTTTTTTACGCCCGCCCGTGATAAATCTTTTTTAACATTAGATTACACGTTTTTTAAGTAAAAAAATGGCGGGCACGGTAAAATTATACTTAACTTTACAGCGAGAAAAAAACTAACCCCCGATTCTCGACACACTTATCTTTATCCTTGAACTATCTTCCATTAAAAAAAACAGTTTAAACCAATTTTTATGAAGAAATCTTTACTCCTTGCCTGCATGGCACTTATGGGCGCTAACGCTTACGCCTATCAGGAACCCGAAGGCACCTATGCCAACGTAGACGGCTACACCTTCAAGAACATCTGCATCAACTCCAACATGTACGGCTCGATGAGCGAAGCATTCGCAGGCGCTGCACTCAAGCTGAACGATGACGGCACTCCCGCCCACAAAGAATGGAGCGATGTAAACGCACTTGGTTACTTCCCCACCGCCCGCGTATTCAACGGCAAAATCTATGCAGTAAGCTCCAGCCGCTGGACAGCCGAAGGTTCCGCCCTTCTCGGTTCTCTGATTGTATTCGACCTTCAGACAGGCGAACTTGAAAAGAGCATTCAGCTTACCCTCGACGGCCAGCCCTACGGCGGCACACTTGCTCCCCACGTAGTAGGCGTTGACGATTTCGGTCACCTCTATGTAGTAAACACTATTTTTGCCGGCGGTCTTCTTGCAAGCAGCCCCGCAACCGTTTACACTGTAAACCTCGAAACCGGCGCACTTACTCCCGCGCTTACTTTCTGGCTTCCCGATGACGACGAAGCATACTGCGACCGTACCAACTACTTTGACCTTGTAGGTGACATCACCCGCGAACAGGCTCGTTGCGTACTTATGGCAGCTCCCCAGTCGGAAAACTTCACAGCTACCATCTACGGATGGGAATGGGAACAGGGCGCAGGCGCATCGGAATTTACCGGTAAATTCGACGGCTACTGCACACTCCCCGCAACCGAAGTATATCCCGAAGGTGACGGTTCTTTCCACGGTGGTACAACCCTTACCATTGTTCGTGACGAAGAATTCAACGCCCTTACATTCTACATCGACGACATGAACAGCTGCCCCGCCCTCTACAACACCGAAGGCGCTATGGTTGACAGCTTTGCCGGCGTTACCAACGAAGGTGACAAGGAAGACGAAGGTTACATCCCCACCGTTCCCGCAACCAACCCCAACGGTGTATGCGAATTTGCATTCGGCGATGACCTGTTCCTCACCTACCCCATCGAAGAATACGGCAGTGGTGCAACTTGCCGCGCCAACCTCGTTAAACTTGGCGAAGGCGGTGATTTCTCCACAATGAAACGTCTCTACACCTACCCCGCAAGCGGTCTTGGCAACGTATCCGACGGTGGCCGTCGTATCTCTACTTTCAGCGTAGAAGTTAAAACCGACGCCAACGGCAAACACGGTGCTTACCTCATGCACTTCAAGAGCGGCCAGGGCTTTACCTACAACCTCTTCGCAGAAGAAGGTTACACCGATGCAGCTGTTAACGCTGTTGAAGTAGCCGACTCCAACGCCCCCGTTGAATTCTTCAACCTCCAGGGTATCCGCGTAGCTAACCCCGAAAACGGTGTATTCATCCGTCGTCAGGGTGCCAACGTAAGCAAAGTTGTTCTCTAATTGAACTTCGATTCATAATCGAGTAGGAGGTAAACACTAATCATAGGGTGTTTATCTCCTACTTTCGTG
>CAMWMR010000009.1 GCA_947175425.1 uncultured Porphyromonadaceae bacterium | reverse complement strand
GTAGCTGCCACCGCGCCTCGTTTGGGGGTGAAGCAGCAAGAGTACATTGACATTGAGGGTTAAAAGCTTACGGCATAAGATTGTGATTGCGAGGAGTGCGAGGATTGCGCAGTTTGTGAGCGGATTTTTTTGCGAATGGTACGAGTGCTTTTTTCGACACGTTGTTCAATATCGGCAATTCGTTGGTTGATATCGCTTTCCAATGTGTTTTGGTTGTTGCTGTAGAACACTTGCGTTCCGTTAACAAGTACGGTTGTACGTGCTTCGTCGTCCCAGTCGTCTTTTCCGTTGTTCCAGGATTTTACAAGAGTGTAGCACCCGTCGACAGCGTTGAGGATGTAGGTGCTTTCGCCATTGCGGTCCTTGAACCGGTAGTTGAAAGTGTTGTTGTTTTTTACGGCGCGTACTGTGTTTCGACGTTCGGCTTCGAAAGCCTCTTCGAGCGTTTTGAAGTACTGCGGGTTGGAGAAAGTGAGAATGAGTGATGTCCGGTAGAGTTTGTGGTCCTTTTGGGTACGGTGCTCGGTGTATGTTGTCTGGACGTTATCTTTCTTTTCGAGTGAGTTTATGGCACGGTCGATTCGGTCCTGAGCGGCAGCTGAGAATGCGAGCAGAGCAAAGAATGCGAGCAAAAGCGATTTATGTGCGGTTTTCATATACATACAGATTAATGAATGTGATGAGAGTGAATATCGGAGTCGGTAATATCGGCTAAAATCTGAGCAGCGAGAGCGCGGTCGCTTATTCCGGAGAGGGCATCGTTAGCCAACTGTCGGTTTATGTTGTCTATAATTTCGATGTCGTCGGGATAAAGATTTGTCAAGCTGTCGGCTCTACGTTCGGCGTCGGTTACGATTTGGTATATTTCCTTAATGTCGGTAATCCGTTTGCCGTTGCGAATTATGTAGCTTCCTTTATACTGTGCGTATAGTTCGTTTTCCTCGGCGTGGTTACCGATTGTAGAGAAGGCAATGGTTGCCACGGCGAAAGTGCATACGGCCGCCACAGCAATTTTGCTGAAGAGCTTTTTTTTACGCTTAGCCGGAGCGGGCACGTTCAAAGCTGCATACCAAGCGAACATGGGACGGTATTGTTCAAGATCGTCCTTGAGCGAGCCGGGGGAATTAGCAGCGAAAAAAGCGTATATAGCCTGTTCCTGCACGGGGGATGTATCGCCGTCCAAGAAGGCTTTAATCAGAGCCATTGCAGTATCGCTGTCGGTTATTATTCCGTTTTTGTTGATCATTGATATATTGATTAGTTTGGAGAGAAAAATCGTTACAGACTGTTTATGTTGAAAATTTTGGCTACCCGTTGTCGAGCTCTTGAGAGGGCAGTGCGAACAGCCCCTTCGGAGCAACCGAGTATTGCCGCAATAGAAGCGTTGTCGTAACCTTCGATATGGCGCAGACGGAGCAAAGTCTGAGCGGCTTCGGGCAGAGCTGCCATAATCATGTCGACCCGGCCTGTTTCCTGCCTGTTTATAAGTTCTTCTTCGGCCGAAGGGAGAGTGAGGAGATCGTCGGTAATATCGACGGAAGTACCCGGTTTGTTTCTACGGAGGACATTAAGGGCGAGCCTGCGAGTAATAACCGTAGCCAAGGCTTCGACGGAGCGGCACTCATCAAGGCCGGTTCGTATAGTCCAGAGCTTAAGGAGGGTATCCTGCACGACATCTTCGGCTTCCGTGGAGTTGCCGGTAATGAGTCGGGCAGTACGGAGCAGACGCGGACGCAGATTAGCAGCGAGTATTTCGAAATCCTTGTGATTCATACTTACACCGATTAGACACACGATTTCGACAAATGTTACAGTTTAAATGTTAAAAAATGGGTGAATAGTGCAAAAAACACGTTTTGAGTACTCATATAGGCTAAAATATTTGGCACTTTGCAAAAGAGTGTATAACTTTGCGTGTCGAAAGTACGGAAATTTCCGTTATTATCGAACATTATGCAGGATTTCCATTCACACAGAAAATCGATAAATTGAAATCATAATCCTTTCAATATATTTTAATGAAAAAATTTTACTCATTCATTCTTGCAGCGGCTGCAGTAGCCTTTGGTGCATCTGCGTTTACGCCCGCAAATGTTGCCCCTCACAAGGCAAAGGTACAATTCGGAGCCGTAGAGGCTCAGCCGCTTGAACGTGCGGAACTTGGCGCCGCACCTTCGTTTGCCGCACCTTCCTTTAAAATGCCTGTGCCTAAAGACGTAGAAGATATTCAGTCTGTTTACGAGCTCTGGGGTCTTGGACACGCCGTAACCGAAGATGAAACACAGCTTCTAAATTCTCGTTATTTCGGAGATATTACATGTGTTGTAAAAGAAGGCAACACAGTGGAAGTTGGTCCCTTCTTTTATGACGGCGCCTATTTTGAAGGTGTTTTCGATGCGGCAGCGCAGACCCTTACCATTCCCGCGGGCCAGACCGTAACAGCAACGGTTTCCGGTAAAAGCGTGGATTTGACCATGTACGATTTTGACTGGAATACCGAATCGGCAAAAGACATCGTTTTTCATGTAGATGCAGAAAAGAATATGCTGTGCTATGAGTCGACCGGCTCTTTCCAGCCCGACAACCAGCTTATAATGAGCGAAGCGAGCCAGGCAGTAGGCGAATACTGGATTACCTGCATAGCCCTTTACGCCTACAAATGCAACACGTACATGACAAGCCAGGAGGCTAATAATAACAACCAGTTACAGCAGTATACCGACCTTGTCTATGCCGAGAAGGACGGAAATATCCTGAAAGTATATAACTTCTGCGGCAACGGTTTTAATGATCCCATCAGCTTCACCGTTGACAAGACTGCAAAAACCGCCACAGCCTTGAATCAGGTTTACGCAAATGTCAACGGCTCGGATTATTATATATGGCGCGTAGCTCCCACTAACGGAGCTTTGATTGATCGCAATGCCATTTTTACTATTGAGATGAATCTAAACAGCGCCGGGGAACAGGAAGGTTATGTTGTTACACTTCCTTATATAGCGATAGCCACAGCAGATCAAAACTCGGGCTGGTATGTATACAGCATAAATATTCTGATACCTTTTGATATCTATGCAGAATCGGGAGTTGGTGTTGTTGAGGTGCAGGATGAAAATGCCCCCGTTGAATACTATAACCTTCAGGGTGTTCGCGTACAGAATCCCGAAAACGGCATGTATATCCGTCGTCAGGGCAGCAAAACAAGCAAAGTAATAGTAAAATAATTCTCTCGTAATACAAAATGAAAAAACTCATCACACTTGCTCTTGCTGCCTTTGCAGTATCGGCATCGGCGTTGGAAACAGTAAATATTTCGTCGGAGCGGATACTTGCTCCCGCACAGCCTGCGTTTGCCGCCGCCGCTCCGTCGTATGCAGCGACAGCCACCGACCTTGACGGAACCTATATGGTTGAAATCGCCAAACTGGGGACTTCCGGTATTGTAGAAGAAAATGCCGGAATGATGACTGTAAGCGTTCTGGATAATCAAGTTATTATCAACGACTTTATTTACGAGGGCGTTTCGTTTACCGGCACCTATGACGCGTTTAACGAAACGGTAACTTTCCCTATTGGTCAGGAATGCGTAACTCCCGACGGTTCGAGGGTTACGATGTACGAATATGACTGGGTAACCAAATCGCAGAAACCTGTGGTTTTGCACTACGACGCACCTTCGAAAACGCTTTACTACGAGTATCGCAGCGACGGCCAGTACATTGATTCTGCTATCCGTCTTGCCGTTCCGGAGGATCCCTTGAAGAGCATTTATGCGCAGATTTATCTGGTATATGCCTACTACACCAACTCTATTATGGCCTACCGCCAGCTGAATGCCTCGGCCGGCGAGTATTCCGATCCGAAGTATGTTCCTATCAATGTTTACCGCGACAGCAGCGAGCCTACCGCGTTCTATGTTGACAACTTCCTTGGCCGCGGTTTCCTTAATCCGGTTATGTTTGTTACGGATGCCGAATACAGCGTTGCATATGTGACAAATCAGGTAATGGCCACCGAAAATGGTGTTATGTACTATCTGTGGGATTTTGACACCACCTGGGGCCAGGCTTCGAGCACGACAGTAGGATTCCAGGGTCAGCGTCAGGATAACGGCGACTGGCAGTTCTCGGGCGGTCTCGTTGGTATTCTTAACGAAGAGGGTAAAGAGCCTCTCACTGCGAACGATATTTATGCAGCTCCGAATCTGATTGTGCCTTTCGATCCGTTCAATGCCTCTGTAAGCTCGGTAGGCGTATCGGATGAGAATGCACCTGTAGAGTTCTTCAATCTTCAGGGTGTACGCGTAGCAAATCCCGAAAACGGTCTTTATATCCGTCGTCAGGGCAAGAATGTACAGAAGATTTATGTGAAATAATCGCTGCACTATAAAATTATTTTACCCCGTTTCCGCAAACCGGAAGCGGGGTAATTTTTTAGAGAGGCCGATTTCGGCAGTGCGGTGTGGCAATACACAAATTTATTTGTATCTTTGCATTTGTTTTTGCCAAATGTATCAATATTTAAGGTGAAACGAATAATATTTTGACACACGTTTCGTTATGCTATTGTTATAACACGAACATTCTTGCAGATGAATATAAAAACAATATTAGCCGCGGGGCTTGTTGCCATTTCGCTGGCATCGTGCTCGACGTCGAAAACCGTATTGCCGTATTTTACGGAACTTGATCAAATATCGGGAGAACTTCCGAAGCTTAATTATCTTCCGGAAATACAGCCTGCCGATGAGCTTTTTATATCGATAAGTTCCACCGATGTTACGGCTACCACCCAATTCAACCTTCCTTTTGCCAATCCTGCCTCGAGCGATGTAATGACTATTGCGTCGACACCGCGAACCCAAACCTATGTTGTTGATTCCAAAGGGGACATCAGTTTTCCGGTATTGGGCGATCTTCATGTAGCCGGGATGACAGTCGAGCAGCTTAAGGATGAGCTTACTCAAAAGATTTCGCGATATGTTGAGGATCCGATAGTAAATGTTTCGATGCTTAACTTTCATGTAATAGTTGCAGGCGAGGTTAAAACACCGATGAATCTGAAAGTTAACGGCCAACGCATTACGCTGACCGAGGCACTTGCTGCCGCCGGCGACCTTACCGAGTACGGCGAGCGCTCGAATGTGCTTGTAATCCGCGAGGAAAACGGGGAACGGACATATGCGCGGCTTAATCTTAATTCGGCGGACGTTCTGACATCGCCTTACTACTACCTGCAGCAGAACGATTATGTTTATGTTTCGCCTAACAAAGTTCGACAGGCGAACTCAAAATATAACCAGAACAATGCATATAAATTGTCGGTAACCTCTACGATTGTGAGTGCGGCTTCGGTAATCGCTTCACTCGTTATTGCCTTAACCGTAAAATAATACGCTAAGCTATTATGGCAAAAAAGACTACAAGCGATTTTATAGATTTTCGAGCACTTTTGCGACAGTATACATCGAAGTGGTATCTGTTTGTAATTTCTGTGATTGTGTGCTGTGCACTTGCATTTGTATACACACGGATAAAGCAGCCGGAGTATGCCGTTCGCGCCAATTTGTTGATAACGACAGAGAACGATCCGTTGCAGTCGAAACTTGGCGATTTCAGTTCGTTGTTCGGTAGCGATGCGTCGGTTGACGATGAAATATTCATAGTATCGTCGCACTCGCTTTATCGCGATGTAGTGCGTAACCTTGGAATCAACACGGAGTACTATGTACACGAGGGCTTTTTGAAGAATGTTCTCACATATCCAAATGTTCCGTTGAAGATTATGCCTGAGAATGCGTCGATGCTCGACACGCTGTCGCTGTCATTGGGCTTCAAAATAAAAGTAAAGGAAAACGGGAAGACTTCGGTAAAGGTTAAAATGCTGAAGCGTACTGTTCTTGAAGAGCGGGATTTGACTCTTCCGTGTGTGCTTACCACTCCTGTGGGCAAATTTACTGTTGCCACGACTTCCGATTTTGTATCGGGCGAAGATTTGACAGTGAATGCGATTGTACGAGGATACGATGCGGCAGCCGAGGACCTTGATCAGATTATCCACACTGAAATAGCCTCGAAGCGAAGCAATGTAATAACACTTGGCATAAACACTACTAATTCCGATTTCGGCAAAGCAGTGCTTGACGAAGTTCTGGCTCAGTACAATGCCCGCGGTATTGTTGAGAAAAACAATCAGGCGACACTTACGCAGCAGTTTCTTGACGACCGTCTGGCGTTGATTTCGAAGGATCTTGACGCAGCGGAATTGGATGTGCTGAATTACAAACAGGCCAAGGGGATTTTTGATGTTGTTTCGGCGGCGAAATATGATACCGAGAAAAAAGGACTTATAGAGCAGAAATTGATAGAGGCTCAGACACAGGCCGAAATCATAGAACTGACGCGCCGTTTTATAAACGACCCTGCCAACGCATATGCTCTTATTCCGATGGTTGTTGACAATGAGGGCTTGCAAAAATCTATAGAGAGCTTTAATACTTTGGCGTTGAGCAGGGTTAAGCTACAGAAGAGTGCGTTGCCCGATAACCTTGCCCTTCAGCAACTCTCGGAACAGATAGATTTGATGCGCGACAATATCAACAGCGGTATTGAGAGTGCGTTGCAGAAGCAGCAGATTGCCGTGAGCGATTTGCGGCGCGAACTTGCAAGCACAGAGGGCAGTCTAAACAAGATTCCCGAGACAGAACGCGACCTTGTCAATCTTAACCGTCAGCGTACGATTAAGTCGACATTGTATATGTATCTGCTGCAGCGTCGCGAGGAAAATGCCATGATTCTTGCAAATGCCGTTCCGAAGGGTCAGATTATAGACAGGGCTTATACGCTATCGGAGCCTCTTGGAATGGGTAAAAAGGCTATTTTGCTGATAGGATTCTTCCTCGGTCTTATAATACCTCCGTTCTCGCTGTATATCCGCAAGCTCTTCCATAACCGTTTTGAGACCCGTCAGGATGTTGAACGTATAACCGATGTTCCCATTATCGGTGAAATGTGTGTGGATTCGTCGGGTCGTCAACTTGTTGTGAGTTCGGATGCAACAGATGCTTCAGCGGAGCTTTTCCGACTGATGCGCTCGAACCTGTTGTTCGTGCTGAATGATCCGAAAGACAAGGTTGTTCTGCTGACATCGTCGTCGTCGGGAGAGGGCAAATCGTTTATCTCCATCAATCTTGCGGCGTCGCTGTGCCTGCTTGGCAAACGAGTGGTTCTGGTTGGTATGGATATCCGTAATCCTCGTCTTGCCGAGTATCTTGGAATGCATCCGCGTTTCGGTCTTACGCAATATCTGTCGTCGTCGGCCGTCAGTCTGGATCAGATAATCGAGCCTATGTCGGGCATTGAAGGCATGGATGTTATTGCTGCCGGCCCTGTACCTCCCAATCCTGCCGAACTGCTGATTTCGCCCAAGGTAGATGAACTTTTCAAAGAGCTTCGCTCCCGTTACGACTATGTTATTGTAGATACTGCGCCGATTGGTCTTGTGAGCGATACCTTTACTCTTGACCGCCTTGCTGATGCCGCAATTTATGTTTGCAGGGCAAACTATACGTCGCTTAACGACCTTGAGCTTGTAAACGACATCTATAACCAACAGCGCCTCAAGAAGCTGTCGTTGGTTATCAACGGAACAGCAGCCAAGAAGACGTACGGCTACGGCCACAAGAAATCCCGCAGCTGAGCTGCCTGTCCTCGTGGAGCAGGGCAAAAGTGACCGACTTGCACGCAACACCGTTTACCTTTACGGGCGAACGGTGTTCGCCTTGTTGATTGCCCTGTACTCGTCGCGCATAGTTCTTGAGGCACTCGGGACTCGCGATTACGGAATATTTGCACTTGTAGCCGGGTTCGCGTCGTTTTTTACGTTCTTCAACAGTGCGGGAAGCGAGGCTGTTATGCGCTTTCTTTCGGTTGCTGTAGCGCGGAGAGACGTTTCTGCATTTACGCGTACCTATGCCGCGGCAATGTATATTTATGTTGCTGTTGCGGGAGTTGTTGTGCTGCTTGCCGAGACAGCGGGGCTTTGGGCTGTGAATAATTGCCTTGACATAGCTGCCGAGCGGATGTTTGCGGCAAATTTCGCCTATCAGGCCGTTGTTGTGGCAGCCGTGTTCAGTGTGCTTGAAATACCGTGCACAGGCGCGATAATGGCATATGAGCGAATGGACGCGTTTGCTGTGATTTCGATTGTACATGTGCTTTTAAAGCTTGTTATAGCAGTTGTGACGCTTTTATTTGCCACTGCCGATTCGCTTCCGCTCTATGCGAGTCTTTATGCTTTGGCGGCATTTCTTGCAGCGGGGACGCGTTCTATTTATTGTAGATGTGTACTTGCCGGAGCGCGGACCTTGCCACGTGCCGAAAAGGGTGTTCTTGGCGAAATGCTTGCTTTTTCGGGCTGGAGCGCGGGCTTGTGTGCATGCAATATGGCGCGATTTCAGGGAATGTATGTGATTCTTAACCGTTTTGGAGGTACGGTGCTTAATGCTGCTGCGGCGTTGTCGACACAGGTAAGCGAGGGAGTTCTTCAGCTCGTGCATGCCATTTTGCTTGCATTCCGTCCGCGAGTGGTTAAGGAATATGCTTCGGGTAGTTTTGAGCGTGCGGCGCGCCTGCTGAACGACAGTGCGTGCTACGGTTTTATGATACTTGCCGCTTTTGCCGTGCCGTTGTATATGAATATGGATTTTGTGCTGCGGGTGTGGCTTGGGAATGTACCGGCTTATACGGGCGACTTTTGCAGGATTGTGCTTGTTTCGGGCCTTGCTCAGACTTTGACATATGCAAGCGAAATGGGGCTTTATACGGCAGGTTGCATGAGCCGGGCTGCTGTTGTTAACGGTGGATTGTACGTTGCTGAGCTTCCCGTTATGTTTTTTGCTTTGAAATTTACGGGTGAGCCGCCGGTTGTACTGCTTGTGCATGTGGTTTTTCTGTTGGCAGTTGTCGGGGTGAACATGTATTTGCTGCGCAGGGTTTTCGAAAGTTTCTCGACAGGGGCTTTTATGCGGCGGGCCGTTGCGTTTCCGTTAGTTGCCGCCTGTGTTGCTTTTGCAGCCTGCTCGTTAGTAGGGATTGAAGCTTATCCGGTTATCAGACTTGTTGTGTGCACCGGTATATCGGTTTCGATAATGGGCGTATTCGCGCTGTTTTCAGTTCCGTCGGCGGGAGGTCGCCGCGAGTTAGTTTATTGTATAACAAAAAAATGCGGTTCCGTTTTGCGGATCCGGAAAGTGTGATATGAATTCTACCGCCTCAATAGATTTATCGGTTGAAAAGCGATTGCCATATCGCGAGCGTCCTTATTTCGATTTCCCGTCGGGTTATTGGAAGACACCGCTTTTGTTTATGCTGTGCCTTGCGGCGACAGGCTTGTGTTTTTATCCGGCTCTTGTCGGAGTTTTGATTATGCTATTCAAGGCATTCCGCGATGATCGCTATGAATTTCTTATAATGTCGACACTGCTTATGGGCGGTTTTGGCATGATAAGCAAAGCCGGTACATTTATAGACCTCGGAGACTTTGCGCTTGTGAGCGGTTTGCTTGTATGGCTTTTTATACGTAAGCCGCCTTATCTGCGCAAGATTCTGATTGGCATAGTGCTGTATATTGGTATATATGTTTATTTGGCAACGCTGTCGATAGAATCGATGTCGGTTCAGCTGTTAATCTTGCGTACGTATGCCGTTATAGTATTCCTGATAGTTCCGGTGGCTGTTTTTTCGGGCAAGGAATTCGATATACATGTACTGTGGCGCAAGTTGATGCCTTATGTATTTATAATGAGTGCGTTCTATTTGCTTGACGCGCTTATATTCAGCGGTAATCTGCTTGTGCCTTGTACCTATGCTAACGGTGCTCAGTCGACGTTCTATAGCTTGTACTGGCGTCCGTTCAGCGGTATTGTAATGCGTAAGTATCCTCCGGGCATGTTTATTGTTTTTTTGGTTGCATTCCCACTTATACGATATTATAGGTTGAGAATGTGGCAGTGGGCATTGATACTGCTTGGCGTTTTGAGTACGCAGACGTTTACGTTTATATCGGCGCTGATAGTTGCTTTTGTACTCTTTCAAGGTTCGTGGCGCAAGACAGTAGCCGTGGTTGTTCTGGCGGTAGCCGGCGTTGGTATACTTTACGGAGTAGACTGCCTGTTGCCTGAACGCTCGGACGATACCGGCCAGTCGCTCCTTCGCATACGATCGTCGTTTGACCAGTTTGCCGATTTGTGGAGTGCGGTTGACGATGAAGACCTTGCGGAATTCGGTTCGGGACGTCTTGCACAGACCTTGCCAAAGGTTGATCTTGTTCAGCGTAACCATAAAGAACTTACCGGTCTTGGATTTCTGCATCCGGAGTACTCAAAAATCAATCAATATATGATTGAGAATGAGTATTATTCCGATGTGTCCAAGAGCTACGAGCTTGCTACCGGCGTAGAGATTGCCGCGGTGCAGATATTTTTGCATGTAGGCTGGATAGGGCTAATAGTGCATGTTCTTTTCTTTTTGGCGCTGTACCTGATTATACGCAAATTCAAGTATTCGTCGTATTTCCTGTGTATGCTGTTTTTTAATGTTTGGCTGGGCTTCGGCGGATTTGCCACGCTGTACAGCTACCAGGGACTTATAATGTGTTCGTTTGTGTACGGGACGGTGCTTATATCCAATCGTGATGTTATCGGTCTTGGGATTCCCGAGAAGCGGAATCTGCAGCCGATGAGTAGGATTCAAGGGATTTGAGGTACATTTCCTCGTTAATGCTTCGCGCCTCGTCCATGTGAATGTAACGGGGGCCGCTGCCACGTGTTACGGGAAATACCTTTAGCATGCGTTCGCGAGCATCGAGCGCCATTTCGCAGTGGGCGTTGTCGGGGGCAATTGCGTCGACGGCTGCAGGTATGCAGTGGAGTTTTACGGGGACAGTGTAGGTGCATGGCGGGTATGCTACATTTGCCCACATAATCATGTTATCGGCGTCTTCGCCTTTTTTTACTCCTTGTATGGCAATTGAAGCGGTAGAGGAGTGGCGGGGAATGAAATCCTGGTCGACTACCCATGAGTCGGAGCATTCGTCGGCGTCGAATCCTGTGAGAGAATTATAGTACGCTCTACTGAGTCCGTCGGTAAAATTGACGGGTAGCAGGGATGCCGTTTTAATATGGTTTTTAAGTAAATCTTCCACGTTTTGATGCCGAATGTATCCCATTCCGTCGTCGGGCGTTCCGGAGTAAGCAAAGTTTGTGCGAATCATTATACCGGAAGGCTCGTCGGCGAGGTCGAATACCTCGAAGTTGTAATCGTCGGTTTCAAAATAAGCGGCGTTTCCGTCGGCATCCAACACTCCGAAGTTTGTGCGCACTCCCATGGGTTTGGGAAGATTCGTGAGGAGTTGCCTGAAGTCATCGACAGTGCGGCATGTTTCGAGCGCAAGAGCCATGACGTAGCCTTCGCGGTCGGCGAAATCGGGGTCGTTTTCCGGGAGATTGTAGGCAACGGTGTTTATAATTGCAAAGCCTTCGTCGTTCATGCCCATCCATGCTTCATCGAGACACAGAGAATCGGCTCCGTTGAAAAGTCCTACGTATCCTATTTTCCCTTCGCGTTCCACACGATGAAGGAAGTTGTCGGAGGCCGAGGTGTCGCGGTGTTTCCATATTATTGGACGTCCGTCGAGAGTTATTTTGCCCGAAACAATGGCCGAGGTGCATGCTTGGGACTGAAGAGGTACTATTGCAGCGAGTGCAATGGCTGTAATTTTAATATTGCGAGATATATTGTGTAGAAACATAAGCAGTGTGTTCTTTATAATTAATACGGGCAAAGTCGGGAGAATGGTAATAATCGATAACATCGACTTCTTCGCCATTGAAAAGAGAACCCATTATGTGGGCGTTTGGAGAGGGTTCGTCAAGGACGTACAGAACATTGGCTGTACATTTGTAAGGTGTCATAAGCTCCGTTACAATCGGCTCGGCGGGGGTATAATCTTTTACGGTTTTATATATTCCGAACCCTGCAATTGCAAGAGCTGCCATGAGTGTCAAAGAGTTGTAGAAAATGTATCGCAGTATCGCCACAGGAATAAACAGCAGCCAGCTTGCTACGGCTGCGAGTCCTGCTGCAATATGTACGTAGGCGTAACCGAGAAGCACGCCGATTATGATTCCGGCAATCCAATTGCCGTCGCACATCCAGGAAATCAGGCCTGAGGCTCCGAATATCCATGCACCCCATGTGAGAATGAGGGTTGTTATGTTTCGCAACTTGTCGTAGGCCAAGGCGATGAAATTACCAATAGAGGCAACAACATCAATGCGTTTTGGTGTTTCTACGGGTCTGGGCTGAGGCGGTGTGCGCGTGCCGGGTGAAAGGGTCGGCGGGGCTATTATTCCCGTTTCCCATTCACCTGTGCGTGGATTGAAACCGCTGATAGCCATATTATGTTATCAGTTGATGTTTATAAATTTTACCGAGTCGGTTCCTGTAACGGCCCGAATTGGGCGATTACGGTCGATTTCTCCGTTTACAAGAGCCATGCTCAGTTGGTTTACAATCATTTCGTTAATTGCTCGTTTTACGGGGCGTCCGCCATATTCCGGGCGGTATCCCGCACATGCCACCGCTGCAATTACATTCGGGTCGAAGGACAGCTCTATATTGTTTTTGCGCATTTTTTCTACCAGCTTGCGCAATTGCATTTCTGTTATCTGTTCAATATCCTCCTGTGAAAGAGGCTTAAACATAATGATTTCGTCGATTAGGTTAATGAACTCGGGGGCAACCTGTCGTTTAAGTAAACTCAGCACGCTTTCGGAAACGCGATCCACTTCGTTTTGGGTGTGAGCATTACCGACAAGAGCTTCCATAATAAGTTCCTGCCCCATGTTTGAGGTCATTATTATTATGGTGTTTTTAAAGTTGACAACACGCCCTTGTCCGTCGGTCATATGTCCTTTGTCGAGAACTTGCAGCAGTGTCCGTAATACTTTCGGATGAGCTTTTTCTATTTCATCGAACAGCACAACGGAATAAGGTTTGCGCCGAACAGCTTCGGTGAGCTGTCCGCCTTGGTCGTAGCCTGCATAACCGGGAGGAGCGCCGAATAATCTTGCCACAGAATGTTCCTGCTGGTATTCGCTCATGTCGATGCGTACCATCATATCCTTGCTGTCGAAAAGATATTGCGCAAGAGCTTTGCATAGCTCGGTTTTACCCACGCCTGCAGTTCCGAGGAAAAGGAATGAGCCTATTGGTTTTGAGGCTTCACTCAATCCCATGCGGTTTCGACGAATAACATTGGCCACGGCTTTAACGGCTTCGTCCTGTCCGACAACGCTTCCGTGGAGAGCGCTTTCAATAGTACGCAGTTTTTCGTTTTCCTCGCGGTTGAGGTTCGTCATGGGTATGCCTGTCCATGCCGTTACAACTTTCATGATGTCGGATTGTTCCAACGCGGTTTTGAGAATGCTGTCCTCGCCTGCAAGCTCGAGCGACATTGCCTCTATGTCGGCCTTGAGTATTTCGGCTTCGCGCTGAAGTGTTATAACATCGGAATATCGTCCCTGTTCTTCGGCTGTCTGCCTGTTAAGTTCGGTGTGTTCCAGTTCCCGGCGAGTTTCGTGAATACGCTGCATGCGTGCGCGGGCATTTCGCCAGCGGGCATTCATGTTGTTTTCTCTTTCGCGTAAATCGGCAATCCGGCGGTCGAGAGCGGCGAGCTGTTCGTCGGGAGCATTGTCCTGTCTCAACGATTCACGTTCCACTTCCTTTGTGCGTAATTCCCGTTTAAGCATATCCAGTTCAATAGGGGCTGAGGAAATGTCGAGGCGCATTGACGATGCCGCCTCGTCAATAAGGTCGATAGCCTTGTCGGGCAGGAAGCGGTCGGTTATGTATCGGTGCGAAAGCTGTACTGCCGAAACAATTGCTTCGTCGAGAATTTTAATGTGATGATGAGCCTCGAAACGGCTTTTGATTCCTCGCAGAATGGCAATAGCGGTTTCCGTATCGGGTTCTTCAACAAGAACTTTTTGGAATCGGCGTTCAAAAGCCTTGTCTTTTTCGATGAACTTGGTGTATTCGTCCAAAGTAGTGGCTCCGATTACTTTAATAATACCTCCGGCCATTTCGGGTTTGAGGATATTTGCCGCATCGGTTCCATTCCCCATGAGCAGATGAATCTCATCTATGAAAAGAACAATATCGGGATTTTCTTTGACTTCGTTTATAATCTTTTTTAGCCTTTCCTCGAATTGCCCCGGAGCTGATGCTCCGGCAACGAGAGCCGTGAAATCCAACGAAAAAAGTCGTAATCCGCGCAGTTCTTCGGGAACGTCGCCTTGATGCAGACGGTGTGCGAGTCCTTCGATAATGGCAGTTTTTCCCGTACCCGGTTCACCTACAAGAACAGGCGTGTTTTTTGTTTTGCGGGAAAGAATTTGCAGCACTCGGCGCACTTCTCGGTCGCGACCTATAACAGGTTCTATACGCCCTTCGGCAGCCTCTCGCACAAGGTCGGTGGCGAAATTGCGTAGTGTTCCGGAATTTCCGTTATGGCTTTGATTGTTCCGGGCGGAAGAGTTATCTCTGTGGAGGTTGCCGTTACGGAATATTGTTATTGCGTTTTCGAGTTTGGACGATGTTATTCCGTGCCGCTTCATCACCTCCTTGACCGGACTCGGGATTTCGTAAAGCGCCCAGAACAGATGTTCCAGCGCCACCACGTTGCTTTGCAGTCGCTGTGCGAGGCGTCCTGCAACTTCCAGCACCTGCTCAGTTTCGGGCGAAAAACCTATTGCTCCGGTTGCTGTACCGGTGCGTGGAAGCTGCTGCATTGTGTCGCTCAATGCAGAGAAAAACGGAGTTGCCTCTATGTTCATTTCATTAAGCAGAAACGGAACCATATCGCGGTCGGTCTGCATAATTGCCACAACAAGAATAGCCGGTTCCAACGAATTGAACGAGCATTCTCGCGCCAGCTTGTGCGCTTTTGTTATGGCATTGCGTGAGTTCTCGGTGAACTTGTTGAAATCCACTTGCATAGTTAATTACAGTTCGGCGTTAAGTCGGCTAATACGTTCAAGCATTTCCATATCGGCGTCAATAGTCCCCGAAGTCGGGTCGCATGGCTTCACCGCACAAAGCGCATTCGGGGTCGCGGGCTATCCGCGCTCTAAATCATGGTGATGACAAATATACGTAACTTTTGCGGATTTTCCCAAAAAATTAACATATGCGTCTGTAGCATTTTTTTGGAAACCAATAAAAAAACAGCGCCGCATTTTTTGCGGCGCTGTCGAGGTATTATGGAATGTATTGATTATTCCGAGCACTTTGCAACAATGAACTCGCGGTTGAGGCGGGCGATGTTGCTCAGAGGAATGTTCTTGGGACATTCGGCGGCGCAGGCACCGGTGTTGGTACAGTTGCCGAAACCGAGTTCGTCCATTTTGCGAACCATAGCGCGGGCACGACGTTTGCGTTCCACCTGACCCTGGGGCAGGAGAGCGAACTGGCTTACCTTTGCCGAAACGAAGAGCATTGCAGAACCGTTTTTGCAGGCAGCCACACAAGCACCGCAACCGATGCAGGTTGCCGAGTCCATAGCGGTGTCGGCTACTTCTTTGCTGATAGGCAGGTTGTTGGCATCCTGAGCGCCACCGCAGTTGAACGATACGTAACCGCCGGCCTGCTGGATTTTATCGAAAGCGTTACGATCCACCATGAGGTCGCGGATAACGGGGAACGCAGCCGAACGCCAGGGTTCGATTGTGATTGTGTCGCCATCGTTGAACTTACGCATGTGGAGCTGGCAGGTTGTTATGCCTTGAACGGGGCCGTGGGGATGTCCGTTGATGTAGAGCGAGCACATACCGCAAATACCTTCGCGGCAGTCGTTGTCGAAAACAACGGGTTCTTCACATTTTTCAACGAGCTGCTGGTTAAGCATATCCAGCATTTCGAGGAAGCTGGAGCCCGTGCTGACATTGTCGAGCGAGTAGTTGACGAACTGTCCTTTCTCTTTGGGACCACGTTGACGCCAAATTTTCAGTTTTACGCTGATAGTATTTTCCATTTTCGAAGATTGATTATTTGGTAGCGGCGACCATTACGTTGTAGCGGCCGCCGCCGCGTGGTTTTTTACGATTTGTAGTTACGGGTCTGTACCTTAATGGCTTCGTATTTGAGAGGCTCTTTAATGAGGATGGGCTTCTCGTTGTCGCCGGTGTACTTCCAGCAGCTTACGTACATGTACTCGTCGTCGCGACGTGCGGCTTCGCCGTCGGGAGTCTGATATTCTTCGCGGAAGTGAGCGCCGCAGGATTCGTTGCGGTTGAGGGCGTCGATAGCCATCATTTTGGCAATAACGAGGAAGTCCTCCAGACGCAGAGCTTTTTCAAGCTCGGTGTTGAGGTCGTCGGCATTACCCACAACGCGGAGGTCGGTGTAGAATTCCTTGCGAACTTCTTCAATTTCCTCGGTAGCTTTAACGAGGCTCTGAAGTGTGCGTCCCATACCCACGAGGTTCCACATTACGTGGCCGAGGCGCTTGTGGATTTCATCGGGGCTCTTGGTACCCTTGATGTCCATGAGGCGCTGAATACGCGAACGTACGTCGGCTTCGGCTTTATCGAATTCGGGAGCGCTTGTGCTGAAGCGGGGAACTTTAATCTGGTCGCTGAGGTAGTTCTGCATTGTGTAGGGCAGCACGAAGTAACCGTCGGCCAGACCCTGCATGAGAGCGGAAGCACCAAGACGGTTTGCACCGTGGTCGGAGAAGTTACATTCGCCGATAGCGAACAGACCTTTGATTGATGTCTGAAGTTCGTAGTCAACCCAGATACCGCCCATGGTGTAGTGGCTTGCGGGGAAAATCATCATGGGAGTTTCGTAGGGGTTGTCATCGGAAATCATCTGATACATGTCGAAGAGGTTTCCGTAGCGGTCGCGTACAACATCTTCGCCAAGACGCTCGATAGCGTATTTGAAGTCGAGGTATACGGCGTTGCCGGTACCTACGCCATAACCTGCGTCGCAACGTTCTTTGGCGGCGCGGGAAGCGATGTCGCGGGGACAGAGGTTACCGAATGCGGGATAGCGGCGTTCGAGGTAGAAGTCGCGATCTTCGTCGGGAATATCGGTAGGTTTCTTTTTGCCTGCGCGGATAGCTTCGGCATCTTCTTTCTTGGCAGGTACCCAGATGCGGCCGTCGTTACGGAGCGATTCGCTCATAAGGGTGAGCTTGCTCTGGTCTTCGCCGTGTACGGGGATACATGTGGGGTGAATCTGTGTGAAAGCGAGGTTTGCAAGGTAGGCGCCTTTCTTGAAAGCCTGTACTGCTGCAGATCCGTTGCAGCCCATGGCGTTGGTGGAAAGGAAGAATGCACGACCGTAACCGCCTGTGGCGAGAACAACAGCGTGAGCTGCATAGCGTTCAATTTCACCTGTAACGAGGTTGCGTACAATGATACCGCGGGCGCGTCCGTCGATGATTACAACATCGAGCATTTCGCGACGGTTGAAGGAGCGTACGGTGCCTTTCTGAATCTGACGGTTGAGCGAGCTGTAGGCTCCGAGGAGCAGCTGCTGGCCTGTCTGACCTTTGGCGTAGAAAGTACGGCTTACCTGTGCGCCGCCGAACGAGCGGTTAGCAAGCAGACCGCCGTATTCGCGGGCGAAGGGAACACCCTGCTGTACGCACTGGTCGATGATGTTGTTGGACACTTCGGCAAGACGGTAAACGTTGGCTTCGCGGGAGCGGAAGTCGCCGCCTTTAACGGTGTCGTAGAACAGACGGTAAACGGAGTCGCCGTCGTTCTGATAGTTCTTTGCTGCATTGATACCGCCCTGTGCAGCGATAGAGTGAGCGCGGCGGGGGCTGTCCTGAATGCAGAAGTTATATACGTTGAAGCCCATTTCGCCGAGTGTTGAGGCGGCGGAAGCACCTGCCAGGCCGGTACCTACCACAATAATGTCGAGGTTGCGTTTGTTGGCGGGGTTTACAAGGTGCTGGTGAGCTTTGTAGTTGGTCCATTTCTCAGCGATAGGACCTTCGGGAATCTTGGAGTCGATTGTATACTCAGGCAACTTGCCGGTTTCGATGTCGGCGAAGTCTTGCATGATGGGAGTGGAGTCAATCATGCCCTCAAGCTGGGTTTTGTTTGCCATATCTCTGAGTTATTATTCGTTAGTGTTTTCTTCGTTGGCAACAGCGTCGGCAGCAGTGTTTTCGGCCTGAGCTGCAGCGTGGTTCATTTGAGCGGCACGGCTTTTAGCAATGCCCACGTTGTGGTTGAGGAACTGAACAGCCTGTCCGAGACCCTGAAGTGCGGGAGATGCGTATTCGGGAGCCTGCTTGGAAGCGCTGTCAAGGATGAGCTGGCCGAGTTCGGCGTAAGCTTCGCCTTTTTCGAGGAAGAAAGCGGAAATGGCTTCTTCGTTCTGTGTGCTCTGAACGCTCATGAAGTCGCTGTTAAGCTCGTTCATCATTTTTTCGGCCTGGGCGTTCCAGTATTCGCCGTACTGTTCCTGCAAACCTTCGTTTGTGAGGTAGTAGTTGTTGTGAGCGTTTACAGTGAACACAATAGCCTGAGCGATGAAAAGAGCGATTACAACGCTTGTCCACCAAAGGCTGATGGTTTTGATGCGTTTAATCCAAATGCCGTTGTCCCAGCCTACAGTGTGGAACATGGACCAGAAACCGTGGTTCATGTGGAACCAGAGGGCGATGAAACCGATGATGTATACAACGGGAGTCCACCATGTCTGGAACGCGAGCTGAATGAACAGTGTTCCCAGTGCGGGAGCGGCGGGAACGCCGTCAATCTGAGGAAGAACCTTGAGGTCGTGGCTGATAAGCTCCTGCAGCTGCATTTTTGCCCAGAACTGAACAAGGTGCACGGCAAGGAAGGCAAGAACGACAATACCGAGAACAAGCATGTTCTTGGACTGCCATTTCACTTCGGGAACGCTTCCGTTAACGGCGTAACGGTCGTTACCACGGGCGCGACGGTTCTGAATCGTCAGCCACAAAGCGTAAATAATATGGATGATGAACAGAAGTCCCAGGCCTGCCGAGCATACCAGGGCGTACCAGTTGGCTCCAAGGAACTCGCACACCTGGTTATAGGCGGCGGGCCACAGGAGAGCAACCGAGTTCATCAGCACGTGAAAAGTTACAAATAGGACAAGGCATGCGCCCGTGATTGCCATCACGAACTTCCTTCCTATAGATGAGCTTGTTAACCACATAGGATGAATGATTTTGTTTGATTGATTTATTGAATTGTTTGTTGTTCCAACGTTACAGAACAAGGACCTCAACGGGTGAACTCCTCATTTTAAAGTGCAAATTTAGGGCATTTTCCACACTTTTGCCAATAATTGACGAAATATTTCTCCAATTATTGTATTTTTGTGTGTTAATATAGAATGGGACGGCATGCAATTATCCGAAAAAATTGTATTGAGGCCGTATTGTAATAAAATGTAATTTGAATTATTATGCAGGACAGAAACGAGCTTTTGAATCGTCTGCGCGGCTCTATTGTTGCCGGCGCGGCAGGGGATGCTTTGGGGTATGAGGTTGAGTTTATGAAACTCGATGCTATCAGGCGTGCTTTCGGGCCGGAGGGCATTAGGGAATATGTGCTGCATACCGGAGCGCACGGACAGCATGCCGCGTTATTTTCGGATGATACGCAGATGACGCTGTTTACTGCCGAGGGGCTGGTGGAAGCCGAAAAGCACAACCGTAACTTTTGTGCCGAGATATGCAAGGCATATATAAACTGGTACGCCACTCAGCGGGGAACAAAAAGCAAAAATTCGGCTTTGGCGCAAGTGCCCGAACTGAATGAACAGAGAGCGCCGGGACATACTTGCCTAACGGCCTTGTTATCCATAATAAACGGCCGCGATCCCCAAAACAACAGCAAGGGATGCGGAGGGGTGATGAGAATAGCACCCATAGCTCTTTTCGGTGCCGTAAGACCCGATTGGTCGGCTGAACGCGTGGCAAAGCTTGCCGCCGAAGCCTCGGAGCTGACACATTTGCATCCATTGGGATATATCCCGGCGGGTCTGCTTGCATATGTTATCTACAATCTTGTTAAGGACGAGGCGCCGTCGGCTCTTAATATGAAACGCTATATTGCGGAAGGGCTGGAGGCCATAGCGTTGCTTTTTGCCGCCGATTTCAGGTATTTGCAGATTAATTCCGACTTGATGAATAAAGCCGTCGAGTTGTCCGAAAACAACTTGCCCGATGCGGATAATATTGCCCGATTGGGCGAAGGGTGGGTTGCCGAAGAAGCCGTTGCAATTGCTTTTTATTGTGCGTTGAGGCATTTCAACAGTATTGAGGATGCAATATGTGCCGCTTCCAATCATGATGGCGACAGCGATTCTACCGCGGCGATATGCGGCAATATCCTTGGCGCAGCTCTTGGGTATGACGCCATTCCCGAAAAATTCACCAATTCGTTGGAATTGTTGCCTTTGCTGCTTTCTACTGCCGACAGTCTTATGTAAATTCGGCAACGAGAGTGAACTTTGTCGCTCTGTGGAGTGTTTCATCATCATCTAACGTCACACTATTTGTATTATGATGAAAAAACTGTTTATGGCCGCCGTTGTAGGTATTGCCTCCGTTTTTGCGGCCAACGCTCAGAATGCAGAAATTACGGCCTCCTATGGCGCATATACTCAAATGGATGCAACAAACATGCACGACGGCTGGCATAACGTAAACACTGCCTGGGGTGCTCTTAATCTGGGAGCTAACTTCCGGGTGGCTCCAAAAATTTGGGTGGGTCCGTCCTATACCTTTTCAAGCACAACAACAAAAGGAGGCGAAGGCCACAGCAACATCGCATATCATGCCGTGATGCTTAACGGTCGTTACCACTATTATTCCAACAGCATTGTAACACTGTATGCAAAACTTGGACTTGGTGTGGAATTTTCCTACATGCAGCCATATGCAGGCGATAATTATACAAAAGCCTACTGCGCTTTTCAGATAGTTCCCATCGGGGCTCAGGTCGATCTTTCCCGCAGTGTAGGAATGTTTGCCGAGGCCGGCTTCGGTGCTCAGGGCTTATTCCAGCTCGGTGTGCGGTTTAAAATTTAAAACATAAAAAGCGACGGCGGAAGCTGCCGCAACGTTAAGAGAGTCGACACCACGGCTCATGGGGATGCGGGCTACATAGTCCGCATCTTCTATTGCTTCCCGGGCAAGGCCGTCGCCCTCGGTACCGAGAACCATTGCAAGACGCGGCTCGGCAAGCATCACCGGGTCATCTATTCCTACCGAGCGGTCGGTGAGTGCCAGTGCAACTATCTTGAAACCTTCTTTGCGCAGGTTGCCGTAAAGGTTCGCAGGTTCTACTATTGTCCACGGAATCATAAATACCGTTCCCATCGATACTCGTACGGCGCGGCGGTTGAGCGGGTCGCAGCTTGTGGTGCTCAAAACAATGCCGTCCACCCCGAGGGCAGCTGCCGATCGGAAAATGGCGCCTATGTTGGTGCTGTCGGAAACTCCGTCCATCACGGCAATGCGTTTGGCTCCGGAGCATATATCTTTTACCGTCGGCAAAGGCTTGCGGCGCATTGCGCAAAGAACGCCGCGGGTGAGTTTGTAACCGGTGAGTTCGGTAAGCAATTCGCGACTTCCCGTGTATACCGGCATATCGGGGTTTGAGGCTATTATGTCGGCGGCGTCGCCCTCGATGTGCTTGCGTTCGCACAATAACGATACGGGAGTATAGCCCGAGGCAAGTGCTATACGTATTACTTTGGGACTTTCGGCAATGAAAATACCGTTGCCGGGGTCGAGGCGGTTGCGCAGTTGCCCGTCGGTGAGCGATGCGAAAACTTCAATGCCCGGATGGTCGAGGGAGCTTATTTCAATAACTTTCATGAATGGAAAATATTGCGGTGCACAGTGCGGCGGAAATTGCGGAAGCGCGAAGAAAGCGACGACAGCAACGGAGACGCTCCCGAAGAAAGGTCACCGCCGAGGGGGTCGGTAAACGAAGTCAGTACCGGAGCCTCACCGAATTGTTCGGGATATATCATCATCAGGTTGTGGCCTGAGAAATAGCGCTGTAAAAATCCGGGGAGTTCCGACATTTCCGAACGATAGGAAACCGATTGTGCGCGGGCTCCGATGATTACAAACAGGTCATCGTCCAGAATATCCTTGGACATGAGTATAAAGTCGTCCCAGCCGTCGGTGGTTTTAAACTCGCAGCGTATGCCGTAGTTTTCGGAGTATATAACACCGCGTATATAGGGTTGCACTTCGCCGGGACAGTAAAAAATTATGCGGCATCCTACTTGTCGCGTAAGTCGTGAAACGGCACGTACCCAGCGGTTGAATCCTGTTTCATACTGTGCGTCGGCAGGAACCCACACCAGCACTCGTGTAATTGTTCCCGCAGGAATAAAGCAACGCGAGATTATGAGCATGCGGTTGGTGGAGCGTAATAGTTGCTCGACCTTGTTGCCGAAGAAAGAGTCGATTACGGTAATGCGGCGGTGCATGCCAAGCAGAACTTCGGTAATTTCGCGTTCTTCAATGGTATTCAATACTCCTGTAACGGTGTTCAGGTCGTAACGCTCGAGAGTTTCAAGATGTATGTCGGCGGCGGCAGCTACGGTGCGTGCGGCATCAAGCGCCGATGCCGATGCGGCCTTGGCCGACCTGCTGTTGTCGTTTCGCACGTGCAGACCGTAGAAACGGTGCTCGCCGCGAGTATTTCGCATGAGCATGGCAAGTTCCACAAGCTCGGGCGATGTGGCCGCGCTGGCAACACCTATCAAAGTGTTGTTTTTGCGTGTACGCTTTCCTCCCGTGCCTTCCTGCTCGTTCTCGAGCATGCGTACTTTCAGTTTTGCGGCAGCCTGCGATGTAAATAACGGAGCCAGTGCGCACGTTACAAGAATAACGGCTATGGTGCTGTTGAGGATGCGTTCATCGAACATTTCAAGCCGGTAGCCTACTGTTACAACAGCAAGCGCCACGGCAGTATGCGCTGCCGTAAGTCCGAAAATAACATTGCGACTGTCGCTCCGGAACTTGTATATCTTTTGAGTAATGAATGCGGGCAGCCATTTGCTGAACAATGCCACTGCAAGCATAATTCCGGCTACTCCCAAAGTAGCGCGATCGCCGAAAACTCTCACATTAATCATCATGCCCACGCTTATGAGAAAGTAGGGAATGAATAGAGCATTGCCCACAAATTCTATGGAGTTCATCAGCGGGGAGGATGCGGGGATATAGCGGTTGAGCAGCAGGCCGGCGAAGAAGGCTCCGAGCACAGGTTCAAGTCCTATAAGCTGTGCCGAACATGCCGCAAAAAACACAAGTACAAGTACAAAAACGTACTGCATAACCTTGTCGGAGTACTTCTTGAAAAAGTAGCGTGCAAGCCGTGGTATACAGTATAGCAGCGCGGCCACCCACAAAAACAATCGCAGAGCCAGCATTGCAATTGCCGATATATTAAAGAAGCCTTCCTGACGGATATTGACTGTGGCCGCAAGGACAAGAAGAGCTCCGATAACGGCAACGATTGTGCCGACGATTGCTATGAGTACCGCAGGTGCTTTGGTGATTCCGAAACGTGCGGCAACAGGATAGGACAGCAATGTGTGCGAGGCGTACATGGCGCCCAGCAGGAAGGACGTGTCAATGCCGAGCCCTAAAAGGTATATGCTTGTAAGAACGCCTATTACGAGTGGTAAAAAAAGCGTAAGCAAGCCAAATACAAGCCCGCGCCGCAGATTGAGACGCAAATGGTACATGTCTATCTCAAGTCCGGCGAGGAACATGAGGTAGAGCAGTCCTACCTGCCCGAAAATGGCAAAAGACGAGTCGTTGTCGAGCACGTTGAAGCCGTAGGGGCCGATTATGACTCCCGCTCCAATCATGCCTATAATGTGCGGAACTTTGAGCTTGTTTAAAAGCAGCGGCGCAAAAAGAATAATTA
This sequence comes from uncultured Porphyromonadaceae bacterium, assembly GCA_947175425.1. Taxonomy (GTDB): domain Bacteria; phylum Bacteroidota; class Bacteroidia; order Bacteroidales; family Muribaculaceae; genus CAG-873. The sequence continues at coordinate 56,358 of CAMWMR010000009.1, read as the reverse complement.
CCAGTACAATAAAAAATATCTGCACCGGTTGCGTAACCAAAGCCTGGCTTAGCGCAATCATTCTTTTTGCTGTCGTTTATGAGTTTTCCACAATATATTTTGCTATCTGAACTGCATTCAAGGCTGCTCCTTTTCGAATTTGGTCCGATACGCTCCAGAAACTCAATCCATTGGGATTGGCAAGGTCGGCACGCACACGTCCTACGTATACGGGGTCGGTTCCTGCAAGTTCGAGCGGCATGGGATAGCCGTTGGCTTCGCAACGGTCAACAAGTACAATTCCGGGAGCTGCTGCAAAAGCCTCGCGGGCTGCTTCAACACTGACGGGTGCTGTTGTTTCCACCCAAATTGCCTCGCTGTGGGCACGCATTACCGGAACGCGGACGCAGGTGGCGCTCACTTCCAGCCCGGGAGCATGCATAATTTTTTTGGTTTCGAGGTGCATTTTCATTTCCTCGCGTGTGTATCCGTTGTCGGTGAACACGTCAATGTGAGGAATGAGATTGAATGCCAGCTGGTTCACGAATTTCTTGACGGTGGGCTTCATGCCGTTGGCAAGTTCGCGGGTTTGAGTTTCCAGCTCCTCCATTCCCGTTGCTCCGGCACCGCTGGCAGCCTGATATGTTGCCACATGCACGCGGCGTATGGGCGAAATGGCATGAATGGGAGCGAGAGCCACCACCATTTGTATAGTTGTACAGTTGGGATTGGCAATGATTCTGCGGGGGGCATTGAGAGCATCCGCGCCGTTTACTTCGGGGACAACCAGAGGCACGTCGTCGCACATGCGGAAAGCGCTGGAGTTGTCAATCATTATGGCACCTCCCGATGTCATCAGTTCGGCGTATTCTTTAGATACATCACCGCCGGCCGATACAAAAACAAAATCGAGTCCGTCGAAAGCATGCTTGTCGGCACCAAGCACTTTAACAGGCTCCGTCTCGGAGCCACGGAATTCATAAGTGCGTCCGGCGCTGCGCTCCGAACCGAAAAGGTGCAGCTCGTCAATGGCAAAATCGCTGCTTGCCAAAACATGCAGGAACTCCTGTCCTACAGCGCCCGAGGCGCCAACAATTGCAATCTTCATTTTATATTCGTGCGATAATAATCGGCAAAATTACGTATTATTTACGAATTTTAGGCTCCTCTGCAGCCAAAAAGTGCAAAATACAGGCATTTTGGCGCAAAAATAAAGCCGGAAACGGTTGTCCGCTTCCGGCTTTTATAGTTTGGAGTTATTTAGCCGATTTTAATTACGAGGTAGGGCGAAATGCTCCAGAATGCTGCGGGATTGGTGATGTGCAGCACTTTGTGGCCGTTGGTGTCACTTATAATATATGAACCGGCAGGCTGTTTGGTGAGTATTTCGGCTTTGTTGGAGTTGAGGTCGATTGTTGTGAGAGTGCGTTTGTCGCCGACGGTGAAGAAAGAACGGTCGAAATCGCTTTCCATGAGTTTGGTGCGACGGAGGAAGCCGCCCTCAAGGATTTTCTTCTCTTTCAGTTCGTCTTTGGTGCCGATAGCGTAGTAGCAGGTGTTGAGTTCGTTGGTGAGCTGTTCGTTAGCTTTGTCGGTGGAGTCGCGTTCGGCAGTTACAGTGTTGAGAGTAGTGCTGAGGGTATCGACAGTAGCGTCAAGTTCGCCGATGCGGGTTTTGGCTTCGTCAAGGCTTGCACGCAGCGATTCCATTTCTTTAGTCTGGGAATCGATTTGAGCGCGAAGCGAGGTTATGGTCTGCTGCAGTTTGCTGTTTGAAGTTCCCGAGTTGCTGAGTTTCTTTTCGAGTTCTTCCAAACGTTCGCGACGCTGCTGGAGTGTCTGCTGTATGGCGGTGATGTTGTTGCGTATTTGGTCGCGTCCCGAAGCGGTTTCTCCGCCGTTGTTGACGGTGAGAATGTTTTCGAGCTGTTTAATCTGCTCCATGCCGTTGTTGATTTCGGTAACAAGTTCAAGGAGAGAATCGCGGTCGGCGACAGCTCCTACAAGTTGTTCGCGTGAAGCATCGGCAAGCGCCTGCGCCTGGCGCAACTGTTCTTCTTTCTGTTTGCTGTTACATCCGGTGAAAATGAGTGCGCCGGCCATGCATAATGCAATAAGTTTTTTCATAATCAGTTAGTTTTGCAATTGTACGTTTAGGGTGGAGTAAAGTCATTCGCCGTTTTCCACGTCCTTGTATTTGTTTTTGTGGCGGCGCTCTTTGTCAGGTTTTTCTTTTCCCGATACTACGATAACAATTTCGCCGCGGGCTTGGTTTGCAGAAAAATGGTCGATAAGATTTTTTAACGTATCGCGGTGTGTCGTGTCGTAAACTTTGGATATTTCCCGGCAAACGGCAGCTTCGCGTGTTTCTCCGCATACTTCGGCAAGATTTTCCAATGTACGGGCAAGTCGCAGAGGCGATTCGTATATTACGAATGTGCATGGAAGTTCTGCAAGAAATTCAAGCCGTGTGGCGCGGCCTTTTTTCTGCGGAAGAAAGCCCTCGAAGAAAAATCGGTCGCAGGGAAGTCCCGAGTTGACCAGCGCCGGCACAAAAGCAGTGGGGCCGGGAAGGGTTTCCACTTCAATGCCACGTCGGCGACACTCGCGCGAGAGCATGAAGCCGGGGTCGGAAATGCCGGGTGTGCCGGCATCGGAAACAAGTGCTATGTTTTCTCCTGCCGTGATTCGGTCGAGAATAGGGTCGAGCGGTCGGTGTTCGTTGTACTTATGGTGGCTTAGAGTGGGAGTGGAAATATCGAAGTGACGCAGGAGAATTCCGGTTGTGCGCGTATCTTCGGCAAGAATTAACGAAACGGAGCGCAGTACATCCACGGCACGGGGAGACATGTCGCCAAGATTGCCTACAGGGGTGGGGACAATGAAAAGTTTTCCGGCCATTATCGTGGCATGTTATTGGAGAGGATTTCTAAAAACGCGCTTACTTCAGGATTCTCAGGATCCCACATCATGTCGTTGCACAGGTAGTCGGCAGCTTCTTCGTAGGTGTCCATGTCGGAAAGGAGGGTAAGAGTATCGGTAAAGTCGGCATCGTTGCCTCCGAACAGTTCGCGGCGGAAACGGAATCGGTCGTTCAGGGTGAACGCCTTTAGAACATTGTTGGGTGTGCGCGGAGCTTCTGTCACCACGGCAGCTTCCGTTACTTCAACAACGGGTTCCTCGGGAGCGGGTTCGGGAGACTCTTCGACCGGAGTTTCTTCATTGGGATGAATATCAACCGAGAGTTGCTCAGTGCAAGCTGTGTCGGGAGTTTTGATAAATTCGTGCATCGCGTTGTTGTACTGCTCGAATTTCTCTGCTAACAGCGTCCGTGCATCATCGTCGTTTCGGTCGGCGAGGATTCGGAGGATTCCCTCCATTTCTATGTTAAGCTTAATGAGATGATCAATTTCTGTCATAGGATAGTTTGCATTATTTTGTAAAGGTGCGGGATAGCAGGTTCTCGCATGCTTCTCGGACATCGCGGCGCGGGCAGAAGAATCCGTTAATCATCATAACCACAACGTGAGTTGGATGTCCTGCGCTGTCCAGTTTGTATCCGGCATAGCACTGCACGGAGCTTACGCTGCCGGTTTTGAGTGCGATTTGTCCTTTGAGCGGCGATTTTGCAAGGAATCCGCGTAATGTGCCGTCTTTGCCGGCTCGAGGGAAAAAGGCTGTATATGTGGAGCACATTTCGGATTTTGCCATCCATTCGAGGACGTCGCCGAGGAAATGAGCCGAGAGACGGTTCGCGCGGGTAAGACCGCTGCCGTCGTTAATTATTGTGTATCGGGTGTTTATGCCTCGCGAAGCCCACAACTCTTTTTCGCGGTTAATAGCGGCTTTTCGTGTACCTTCGGGCGCGAGGGTGCGAAGCATTCCTTCGGCAAAAAGATTGTCGGAGCGCACCATGAGGCTGCGCATAATGTCGCCGTAACGAGGGGAGCGGTGAGTGTAGAGCGTTGTTGTTTCAGCGTTTGCCGAAGCTTTGGATTCGTTGGCTATGCTTATGCCTCGCTGTGCGCAAACTTTGCGGAGTTCGGCGGCAAACATGGCGGCAGGGTCGGGAACAGAAGCGTTTATTGTCCAGCGTTTGTCGTTAGGGTCGCGGGTAAACACCATGAGCCGGTCGCTGTAAACTCCGCGGACGAGGTCGTTTCCGCTTGCTTTTTCAAGGCATATTTCCATTCCGGGAACTTCCGGGTCGGTTTTGCCGAGAGCCGGAGTAACGGTAGTGGTGTTGTCGCGATAGTTGAACCCGAACAGGGCTGCTCCATATGGCCAGGCAATGTCCTCCAGTTCCCATTGCAGTATGGGGCCGGGATTTTTCAGAGATTCCTTTACGATAACAGTACCCGTAATTTTGTCAATGCCGAGTTTTTTCAGTCGTGCGGCGATTGAATCGCAAAATCCGCGGTTTGCTTTAAAGTTCTCGCTTTCGAGAGTCGGGTCGGCGCTTGCGTCTATAACAATATCACCATTAAAAACATTTTTGTCTTTGCTGCCTTTCAGAACAACCGATGTTGAGAAGCGTCCGTCGGCTCCGTTGATGGATAGAGCCGAAGCGGTGGTTACAGCTTTCATAACCGATGCCGGAGTGAGAGCCATTTGTGAATTGTGATCTACAATGACTTCTCCGGTTGCGAGGTCCTTGATGTAAATGCCGATGGAGGTTGCTTCCTCTCCATCAATGCCCAGAAATCCCTCGGCAAACGACTGCAAGGGTATCAGAAGCAGCGCTACGGCTGCCAGAAACGCGTGAAATTTCATGAATCTTGTTTTAATAAGCGAAATTAGCGAAAAAAGACGACTTTTTTCCAATTGCCGGAAATAAAAACACGCGAGAGGCCTAAAAAGACTGATAAGCTGCGAAAAAAAGCGCGCCTTTTCGGGGCGCGCTTCGTTTTTTATGTACAGGGAATATTATTCGGCAGTCTCGGGGTCGAGAGTTATAACGCGGTAATTTCCCTGTTTGAGAAGTTCGTTCATGAAGTTCTTCACGTCCTCGGTGGTAATGCTTTCGAGAGCTTTGTCACGATTGAGGAAAATCTGCTGCCCGTTGAGTTCGGTAGCGGTTATAGAACCGGCCCATTCGTTGTTTTCCTTGATGTCCTCGGTGTATTCCTTGAGCATGAATTCTACAACAGGCTTGAGTTCTTCGTCGGAAACATTGGCAGCCATGTCGTTAACCATGTCCTTGATAACGGCAAGCACTTCTTCTTTCATCTCGGGTTTCATGGGGAACGGAATCTGGAACATTACGTTGTTCACGTTGGTGCGGTCCATGTCGCCCATAGCGCTGAGAGAGTAAGTGGCACCCATTTCTTCGCGCACTTTGTTGAGGAGACGTTTGGAAAGAATCTGTGCGCTTACCGAAGAAAGAAGTTTGTTCTTCTGGTTATAAGGCATTTTGCCGTTTACGGTAATGAATACCCATGTCTGCGGATTCTCCATTTTTGTAGTGAAAGAATCGTTGGCTGCGCCGGGCTTAACTTCAAATGCGGCGTCGTTGGTGAACGAGCGGGAAGCAGTGGCAGCGTCGGCGGGCAGAGTGCCGAGGTACTGTTCCATGAGGGGAACAAAAGTTTCGGGGTCGATTGCGCCAACGAAAGCGAAGGTGTAATCGGCGGCGTTGGAAGTCATTGCCTTGGCAATTGCAATGATATCTTCGCGCTTGGCAGCTTTAACGTCCTCGGAAGTGATAACCTGTTTTGCAGGAGCATCGAACAGAGCTTTGGTGATGTCGCGCTGGAAGATGAACTGGGGGTTGCTTTCCTGGTTTGCGAGCATACCGGCCATTGCATCGCGGTTGGCGGTGAATTCGTCTTCGTTGAGGTTGAAACCGGTGAAGTACGCGTAAAGGATTTCCATGAGAGTGGGAAGATCCTTCACGGTAGTGGACCCGTTGAACATGCGGTAGTAGTCGCCAATGGCAAAAGATACGCCGGCCTGTTTGCCCTGAATGTATTTCTTGAGGTCGGAGTTGGAGTAGTCGTTAAGACCAAGGCTTTGCTGTGCAATGGGGAAGTATTTGAAAGCAGCGGCTTTGTCGGCGGGAATGCTTGTTCCTGCATTGCCTTTTGCAATAGCCGAGAATATGATTTCGTTTGCTTTGAAATCGGTGGGTTTTACAATAACCTTCACGCCGTTGGAAAGAGTGTACTCGGTAGCATCCCACATGTCGTTGTGAGTAGTGGAAACAACTTTGCCGGGAGCGGGAAGTGCGGGGATGAGGGGATCCTCGCGCATTTCGTCCTTGTAGGGCTCGAGTTCTTCGTTGTCCACGCTTTCAAAAGCGGCGGCGAACTGTTCTTCGGTGGGAATGGTGTATTTTTCGTTCTCGGGCATGCAGGCAAGGAGCACACGGTTGTCCTCGCTGATTGTCTGAGGCAGAAGCTGGTTGATTGCGTCAACGTTTATGAACTGAGCGAGCTGTTCGTAAACGGGTTTTTCGAATTCAATGCCGGGAGCAGGAATGTTATCAACAAAGAAGCGCACGTATTCCTGCGAATAGCTTTCGTTCTTGCGATCCTTGCGTTCGTTGTACTGCTTTTCGAGCTGAGAGAGGAGTTCGGCTTTGGCACGCTGGTATTCGCCTTCGGTGAAACCGCCTTTTGCTGCGCGGAGGAATTCGCGGTAAACCTGCTGAACGGCAGCCACGGCATTGTCGCCCTTGGGCTGTACAAGGAGTGAGAGCGCACCTTTTGTCTTGGCAAACATGAAGTCACCGATTTCAAAGCGGGCGGCAGCGAATTCAGCTTCGGGTTTGTTGGAGAGTTCGGCAAGACGCTGGTTGAGCATGCGTTCAATCATGCTTGTCATATAGTCGAAACCGAAGAAAGCTGTAGTGTTGCGGTACTCGCGGGGCAGCTGAACGTTGTCGTTCTTCATCATGAAGTAGATTACGGGAGCCTGCATTTCCTTGTCGGCACCGATTGCATAAATTGTGCCGGGAGTATCCTCAACAGGAACATATTCGCGAACGGCGGCATTTTCGGGCATTTCGATGTTGCCGAACATTTCCTTGATTTTGCCTTCGATGTATGCGGGATCTACATCACCGACAACGATAATTGCCTGCTGGTCGGGACGATACCATTTGTGATAGTAGTCGATGAGAGCCTGGTGGGGGAAGTTGTCCACAACTTCCATTATACCGATGGGAAGACGTTCGCCGTACTTGTTGTCGGGATAAACAACGGGGAGAAGTTTTTCGAATATACGCATTTGTCCCACGCTGCTCTGGCGCCATTCTTCGTGAATAACAGCGCGTTCGGCATCGATTTCTTCGGGGTCGAGAGTGAGCGAGTGCGACCAGTCGTGGAGGATGAGCAAGCAGGAATCCTGTACGCTTGTGCGTGCAGTGGGCACGTTGGAAATGTTGTACACGGTTTCATCGATGCTTGTGTAGGCGTTAAGGTTCTGTCCGAACTTCACACCGATGGATTCGAGCCAGTTGATGAGGTTCTTGCCGGGGAAATTTTCGGTACCGTTAAAGCACATGTGCTCGAGGAAGTGGGCAAGACCGCGCTGGTGTTCTTCTTCAAGAATTGAGCCGACTTTCTGAGCAATGTAGAAATCGGCCTGCCCTTTGGGATTTTCGTTGTGACGGATGTAGTAGGTGAGTCCGTTGTCCAGAGTTCCGCTGACAACTGCGGAATCCATAGGAAGCGGCTGGAGTTGCTGAGCATAAACGCCTATTGTGCCGAGAAGCATTGTAAAGGCGGCTGCTATGCGCAAAAGAGATTTTTTCATATATAATAATGTGTTGGTTGTATCGGATTTGCTAATATTTGACGCTGCAATGTTTGAATAATTACATTGCGACGGTTAAATTTAGTTAATATCGAGGTCTACACTAACTGGGCAATGGTCGGAACCGCATATGTCGGCGTGTATGCCTGCATCGGTAATTGATTTTGCAAGGCGTTCGGAAACAAGAAAATAGTCGATGCGCCAGCCCACATTCTTTTCACGAGCCCTTCCTCGGTAGCTCCACCAGCTGTAGGCGCCGGTTGCATCGGGGTTGAGGTATCGGAAAGTGTCGACAAAACCGTCGGCAAGCAGCTTCGTCATGCACTCGCGTTCTTCATCGCTGAATCCAGGATTTCCACGGTTCGTACGGGGATTGGCAAGGTCGATTTCCTGATGTGCAACATTGAGGTCGCCGCACACAATAACAGGCTTGCGGCTGTCGAGGCTCTTTAGATATTTGTGGAATTCCTCTTCCCAATCAAGGCGATAATCCAGCCGTGCCAGTTCGCTCTGCGCATTGGGAGTGTACACTGTTACGAGGAAAAAATCCTCGAATTCCAAAGTTACAACGCGGCCTTCGCGGTCGTGCCTTTCAACGCCTATGCCCGTTGTTGCCGAAACAGGCTGTCGGCGCGAGAATATGGCCGTGCCGGAGTAGCCTTTTTTCTCGGCGTAGCTGTAAAATGCGTGGTAACCGTCAAAATCAAGGTCGAGCTGTCCCTCCTGCAGTTTTATTTCCTGCAGGCAGAAAAAATCGGCGTTGAACTTTTGAAAAATATCTTCGAAACCTTTTTTCATAACGGCTCGCAGGCCGTTTACATTCCAGGAAATGAATTTCATTGGCTGTTCGTTAAATGCATATTTGTGCAAAATTAGTCAATAACCGATAAAAAGGCGACATCAAATTGCAAAAAAATGCAATCGGGTTGTAATGCTGCAATTTATTCGGTAATTTTGTAAGGAAAATCGCACCGGTGCATGGGAGTTTGAAATAACGGAATAATTAACGTTAACAACGCTCCTAACCCGGTTCAAAAAGAAGTAAACAAGAGGCATGACGGGATTTATCCGCGAATTCGAGACTCGCACACGTGAATTTATTGAACGGCACCAACTCCTGCGTGCCGATGCTCCTGTTGTGGTGGCATTGAGCGGCGGCGCCGACTCGGTGGCGCTGCTTGCCGTTTTGCATCGCTTAGGGTTCGATTGCCGTGCGGCGCACTGCAATTTTCATTTGCGCGGCGAGGAGTCCATGCGCGATATGCGTCATTGTCAGCAGCTTTGCGAGGACATGGGCGTAGACCTTTATGTGCGCGACTTTGATGTGGAAGGACGTCGTGCCGCCACAGGTGAATCGGTTGAAATGGCATGTCGTGAACTTCGTTATGCCTGGTTTGCCGATTTGCTCGACCGCGAAGGCGCTCAGGCTGTTGCCGTGGGGCACCATTGCGAGGATCGTGCAGAAACCTTTATGCTTAACCTCATGCGTGGCGCCGGCATAACGGGTCTTGTGAGCATGCGTCCGCGCAGCGGCGATGTGGTGCGTCCGCTTTTGCCGTTTACCCGCGCGGAAATAGAGAGATATTTGCACGATTTGGACTTGGATTTCATTGTGGACAGCAGCAATGCAGGCAATGAATATCGCCGTAACCGTTTGCGTAATATCATTTTTCCGGCTTTGGAGGACGCGTTTCCCGGTGCGCTCGAATCGGTTCTGCGCACGGTTGCCAATCTGGAAGAGTCCCACGGGCTGTATAACGAGATTGTGCAATCCAAGCGAGCCGAATATTTCGACGGCAAAGTGCTGCAGCTCGGCAGTCTGTCGTCCGAGGCGCATGCCCTGACTTTGCTGTTTGAGTTTCTTCGTCCGTCGGGATTCACTTTCACCCAATGCAGCAATATTCTTGACGCGGCAAACTCCAGCGGCCAAAAGTTTGTATCGCCCGACGGAAAAGTGCTTGCCGAGGTAAATCACGGTGTCCTGGAGATTCGTGGCGCCGATGTGCTGTCGCAGGAAGAACGGGACGAATATCCGGTGAATATGAGCCGCGATATAATTGAGCCGGTGCGAATAAACGTGAGCCGTAACCCGGTGGAGAATTTTTGCAACGAGCGGCTTGGCCCTTCCGTAGCATATTTCGACGCCGAGGCTTTGAACGGTTCGCCGCACTGGGCGCTGAGGCATTGGCGCAAGGGCGATAGAATTATACCGTTCGGAAGCCGCGCCTCAAAGCTTGTCAGCGATATTTTTGCCGGAGCAAAGTTATCGGCCGCGCAAAAACGGGCGGCATGGATTCTTACCCGTAACGGCGAGCCGGTGTGGATTGCGGGCTTGCGCAATTCGGCAGCTTTCCCCGTTGGTCCCGGAACGAAACAATATATCAGATTACATATTATACTTACCGACATAAACCAAGATTGAAGCATGAAAAACAAAGCTTTAGCCTTTTTGACCCTCGCCGTTTCGGCGGGCGCCTATGCAGGCAATGCGCATGAAATAGTGTCGACAAAGGCATATTCGTGGCATGGCGATACCATTACCCAAGGGTCTTTTATGGCCACCGCGCCCGATGCGCACACAATAGTTTCCACCTACTCGGCAACACCGGGCTACGGTTTCCCTATCGACAAGGAATGGAAACTCAAAAACGACATAAGTTCGTATCCTGCGCTCACAACGCCAAACACATTGCACACGGCCATATATAATATGGGGCTGGACGAGATGGTAAATGCCGTTGAGCCGGACACCACTTTGCGCACCGGCAAGGAATGGGCCGGCGTGTGGACGCGCGACGTGAGCTACTCCATACTTTTGTCCATGGCCTATATGCAGCCCGAGGCTTCGCGTATATCGCTTATGAAAAAAGTTACTCCAACCGGAGTTATTGTGCAGGATACCGGTTCGGGCGGCGCTTGGCCAATAAGCTCCGACCGTGAAATATGGGCGCTTGCCGCTTACGAAGTATACAAGGTTACCGGCGACCGCAACTGGCTGGAATTTATTTATCCGGTAATAAAGAATTCGCTTGCCGATGACGAACTTACCGTGCAGTCGCCCTCGGGGCTTGTAAAAGGCGAGACTTCGTTTATCGACTGGCGCGAGCAGAGCTATCCCCGCTGGATGCAAACCGCCGATATTTATCGCAGCGAGGCTCTCGGCACAAGCATAGTGCATGCGCAGGCTTTGCGCACGCTGGCTGCCATTGCCGAAGAACTCGGGCACAAGGATGTTGCAGCCCAAAGTAACGAACGTGCTCAAAAAATTGTCGACGGTGTGAATAATGAACTGTGGATGAACGATAAAGGATACTATGCAATGTATACCTACGGCCGTAATTTCCCAATTCTTAATCCTCGCGCCGAGACATTGGGTGAGTCGCTTGCCATTCTCTACGATGTGGCCGATGCCGACCGCGCCCGCTCCATTACCGAGAATAATCCCGTTACGCCTTTCGGAGCGGCTATATTTTTTCCTCAGATTGCCGATATGCCCCCGTATCATAACAATTCGCTGTGGCCCTGGGTAGCTGCATACTGGGCAATGGCAAATGCAAAGGCCGGCAATGAGCAGGGAACTATGGAGGCTATAGGCTCCATTTTCCGTCCTGCCGCTCTTTTTGCCACAAACAAGGAGAATTTTGTGCTTGACAATGGCGATATAGCAACCGAACTCAATTCGTCGAATATGTTGTGGTGTCTTGCCGGAAATATTGCCGTGACTCACAAAATTCTGTTCGGCATACATTTTGAAAAGGACGGCCTGGCGTTTGCGCCTTTTGTGCCGCGCGCTCTTGCCGCCGAACGTTCGCTCACAGGTTTCAAATACCGCAATGCGGTGCTGGATATTACCGTTAAGGGATACGGAAACGAAATAAAATCGTTTACACTGAACGGCAAGGAGCACAAGCCGTTTTTGCCCGCCGATATAAAAGGGCATAATACGATTGTTATAACCATGGCCGATAACACCCCCGCTCCGTTGAGTGTGAACCACACCCGCAACAAAAAGGCTCCGCTCACACCTGTGGCACGTCTTGCGGGCAATACGCTGGAATGGGCTCCTATAGAGTACATAGGCGCTTATGTAGTGCTTCGCGACGGCGAGCGAATTGCTAAAACTCGCACAACAAGCTTCGATGCTTCGGTTCCCGGCGAATATCAGGTTATTGGCGTGGCTTCCGACGGAACCGAATCGTTTGCCTCCGAGCCTCTGTCGAACAGAACAGTGACTGTGCTTGAAGTTCCGTCGCCCGCAACTTCGATTACTTCCAAAGAGGTTTCGTATATGCCTGCCGAAGAGCTTGCAGGTTACACCGGCAACGGCTTTGCCGAAACAGATACCGCGAGCCCTGCCATGGAAGTCGCTTTTGAAGTGCCTGCCGACGGCGTTTATGCTTTTGTCGTGCGCTATGCAAACGGCAACGGCCCGGTAAACACCGAGAACAAATGTGCTATTAGAACACTGTCGGTCGACGGTGTGCGCGCAGGTGTTGTGGTTATGCCGCACCGCGGAGTGGCCAACTGGAACGACTGGGGTTTGTCCAACTATGTCCAAGTTCCTCTCAAAGCGGGAAAACATACTCTGACAATAGATTATCGTCCCGAAAACCGTAATATGAATCTGCACACCAATCATGCGTTGATAGACTATATAGGATTGGAACGAATAAAATGAAAAAAGCGGCTCAGGCCGCTTTTTTTATTAAGAGTGGGTTCTGGACTATTGCAAGCACGCGGTTTTTTACGTAAGTTTGTAGTCGTTAAACTTTAATCACCGTCAGCCGTTTATTTCAGTATGAAAGAAGAACAAGTAAATGTGAGCCTCATATCCGTGAGCGAGGTTAAAGGTGCCACGGTTTTGAACCGTTCGGCCTTGCGCAAGCTTGGCTGCAAGCCGGTGGACGTTGACATGAACGTGCGCGTTATTCCCGATTTGGAGCGCTCGCTTGTGAGTCTTGTTGTTTCGTGTACCTATGTCGGGGTGGTGAATCTTATACGTACGCGTCTGATGACGTGCTCGGTTATATGCACTTTCGAAATAGAGAATCTGGCAACACATATTGTGATGAACGGCCCCGAACTTGTTTTGGCGGCTCCTTTAATGACTACAATGCTTGGCATATCAGTAGGTTCTTTGCGCGGTGTGGTTGCTACTCGCACTGCCGACAGTCCTCTGCGTTATCGTCCTTTGCCTATAATAGACCTTAAAGCCTTGCTGTACCGATTGCAATACGGGCGTTGACAATAATTTGGTAACTATAATATAACGGCGCGGTCTCCGAAAAGGAACCTCGCCGTTGTTATTTAACAATTTAAATTATAAAGAGTATGCAATGGAGAATGTGAGGTCATTGTTGAAGTGTCTTCTTATCTGAGCTCCACCAACATTGCTGTCGTTGATATGTTGATACCACATGGCGCCGAGGCGTACTCTGCCGAACTGTTTGCTGATTCCAGCAGCCCAGAAAGCCCTGAATTTTGTTTTTGGGGTGCTCATGCGCTCTCCGTCACAATTATAGCAGGTGAATGGAATGCAAATTCCTATTGCCGGGCCGGTGCTTATAGCCCAGCCCTTTGGCAGATTCAGGTTGCCAATGCCATTGAGTCTTAAATCGAATGCATTGTAGTGGTCACCATTATCAGATGGAATGTGTGGCAGGATAATAAGGTTGCCGAATTCATCAAAAGGATTAACAATAGCCACTGCTATGTCTGAGGAATGCGAGCGAACATACCTTAAGTCAAGCGAAGGCGAAATGGAAAACCACGAGGAAAGTTTGTAATTATATTCTGCAGAAGCTCCAATATGCCAGTCCGGCTTTTTATCCCATTGATTATATGCCGGCGAAATACCACCTAACAAACGTATGCTCCAATCGCCGCATTGAGCCGACATTGTTATGCCGACAAGCATTGCACATATAAATATATATAAACGAAATTTATTCATGCTATTTATTTGGATATATGTTGGTTATGAATTGGGTTAATGGACTTTTTCTGATTAAGCCGGAACAGTGGATATGTGAATAATTCTATAAAGAATATGCAATGGAGAATGTGAGGTCGTTGTTGAAGTATTCAAAAAACTGAGCTCCCCCAACGTTGCTGTCGTTTATATGTTGATACCACATGGCGCCGAGACGTACTCTGCCGAACTGTTTGCTGATTCCTGCAGCCCAGAAAGCCCTGAATTTTGTTTTTGGGGTGCTCATGCGCTCATCATAGCAATTGTAGCAGCTGAAAGGAGCACAAATCCCTATTGCCGGACCGGTGCTTATAGCCCAGCCCTTTGGCAGATTCAGGTTGCCAATGCCATTGAGTCTTAAATCGAATGCATTGTAGTGGTCACCATTATCAGATGGAATGTGTGGCAGGATAATAAGGTTGCCGAATTCATCAAAAGGATTAACAATAGCCACTGCTATGTCTGAGGAATGCGAGCGAACATACCTTAAGTCAAGCGAAGGCGAAATGGAAAACCACGAGGAAAGTTTGTAATTATATTCTGCAGAAGCTCCAATATGCCAGTCCGGCTTTTTATCCCATTGATTATATGCCGGCGAAATACCACCTAACAAACGTATGCTCCAATCGCCGCATTGAGCCGACATTGTTATGCCGACAAGCATTGCACATATAAATATATATAAACGAAATTTATTCATGCTATTTATTTGGATATATGTTGGTTATGAATTGGGTTAATAGTTTATATATTTGCAAATATAGTTCAAATATCGTAAAATGCAATATGGTTAAAGATTAAGCAAAGTTAAAATATGGACTCAATTGGGCGCTATTTATTAATGGTATATAAAAAAAGCAGCCACAGACCGATGCTGTGACTGCAAACTGTAAGATGATTTACTGATAGAGAGGAGAATGAGTTAATCTACGTATACTTCTTTGTGATAGTGAGGAGCTGCGGTTTCTTGTGCAGCGCGTGTTGAGAAGTCGCCTTCGGTGGAGATGAAAACCCAGTCGATGTCATCGAGACGTCGCAGGTCGCTTACAAAGAATGCTTCGGAATCGGGCGAGCCTACAACAATAATACGAGCAACCCCTGCTTCGCGGGCGGCATGTACGGTATCGACAAAATATTTTAGGGTCAGTTCGTTAGTATAAACATCGCGGAGGTCGTCGTTATAAGTGAGGATAACATCATGATATCCCTGCAAAGCTTCAACAACACGTTCGTGCTGTCCCAAAGGAAGATGCTCCACTGTTAGAGCGCTGTTGTTCAGCATTACCTTTTCGGGGAAATCCACAAGCGCCTTGACGCTCATGCCGTTTTCGAGGAGTTTGCCGAGAACTTTGGCAAAAACGTGGTCGGTAGTGCCTAAAAGAGCAATTTCTTTCATAGTTGATGTGTGTTTTAGTTTGTTTAATAACTAAAACACGCATCGTGCTATAAGAGTTCGGTAACGATTTTTGAAATGAAAGAGCTTTCGAAACCTCGCGATGTGGCAAAGCGGAATAATTTTACGCGACGGTCGAAGGCTTCGGTATCGGCGGGAATGGCGCGGTTTTTGGCGTTGAGCAGTGCACGGAGAATCTTCAAGTACAAGGTTTGGTCAATTTCCTCCATTGCTTGCGAAATGGTGTCGTCGTCGATATGTTTTGCCCGCAATGCCATGGCTATTTTTATTCGTCCCCAGTGGTTGAAACGGTATTTGTCGCGGACAAAAGCGCGTGCAAAACGTTCGTCATCCACAAAACGGCGAGCTTTGAGCGAACGCAGAATTGCGGCTGCGTCTTCGGGATTTATGTTCCATGCGCGCAGTTTGCGCATGAGTTCGGCCGAACACTGCTCGGAACGTGCGCACAGTTCTTCAAGGCGCAGCAGTGCTTTTTCGGGAGAAATTTCTTTGCGGCGAGAGGAGAAGCTCATTTTTGTGATGCGACGGCGTAGCGATAGTTTCCTTTGAAATCGCGTGTAACGCTTATGTTTTCGAAACCGTTCTGTTCAAGCAGCTCTTTAATTTCATCGGGAAAACGACTGTTTATTTCAAAGTACAGTTTTCCGCCCGGTTTAAGAGCTTTTGCGGCATAGGCAGCTATTGCGCGGTAAAATACCAACGGATCGGAATCGGGAACAAAGAGAGCTTGCGAGGGTTCGCATGCATAAACTATCGGGTCCATGTCTTTTTCCTCCGATTGGCAAATATATGGAGGATTGCTCACAATAATATCATAGCAAACTTGCCTGGGAGCCTTGGCTGTGAGAGCGTCCTGTTTGATAAAGGATACTTTTGCTTTGAGTTTCAATGCGTTTTCGCGAGCTGTAGCGAGCGCGTCGTCGCTTATATCCCATGCCTCAACCTGTGCGAAAGGGAGTGTTTTGGCAATGGATATGGCAATGCATCCGCTGCCGGTGCCAATGTCGAGCGCGCGGGTGTCGGGAGTTGAGCCGAAATCATCGCTTATCATGTCGACAAGAGCGGCGGTTTCGGGGCGGGGAATAAGTACCGAGGGGTTAACCGAGTAGTCGTTTCCCATGAAACGTGCAGTCCCCACGGCATATTGAACCGGTGTTCCGCTTATAATTTTATTTACTACTGCATCGATTTTACTCTGCATGAAGTCGGTTAATTCCCTGTCGCCGTCGGCAAAGATAAAATTGCGGGAGTATCCGGCCACATCTTCAAAAATAATATATGCCGCATCGCGGGCTTCCCCGGCGTCGTCAAGAACCGGGGTAAGCCTGTCGGTTACAATGCGTAGATATTGCCGGATAGAGCTCATCGTTCGTCGTTAATTGCTTCGTAAAGGAAAGCGTCGTCGTCGTTGCTTCCGGGGCGATCGTCATCTTCATCGTCTTCCACGTACTCGGCGGCGTCGTAGTCGGCATCGTCCCAGTCCATATCCTCACCCCAGGTGTCGGGGCTGATATTGCGGAGGTCTTCGGCTTCCTGTTCGGCCTCTTCGGGTGTGGGTTCGTAGGAGAATATGAATTCATCTTCCTCGCGCACACGGTGGTGGCCGTCGAGCGGGCGATGAATGAGGTCGGGAGCGTCAATGCGGTTGTTTTCATCGGTAATGGCACGCCACAGCATGTCCTTGAGTTCGGTTATGCCTTGTCCGGTTACAGCCGAGATGAAAACCGAAGGCACACCCTCAGGGAGCGTCTTTGCAATTTCTTCGCGCAGTTCATCGTCGAGGAGGTCCGATTTCGAAATTGCGAGCAATCGCTGCTTGTCCTCCAATTGCGGGTTGAAGCGCTTGAGTTCGTTGAGCAGTATGTCGTATTCCTTGGCAATGTCGTCGGCATCGGCGGGAACCATGAAAAGAAGGACTGCATTACGTTCGATGTGCCTGAGGAAACGGAGTCCGAGTCCTTTGCCCTCGCTCGCACCTTCTATAATACCGGGGATGTCGGCCATTACGAAAGAACGGTTGTCGCGGTAGGAAACAATTCCGAGCTGCGGCTCCATTGTTGTGAAGGGATAGTCGGCAATCTTAGGCTCGGCTGCAGAAACCGCCGAGAGCAGGGTTGACTTGCCGGCGTTGGGGAATCCCACCAATCCGACATCGGCAAGCATTTTAAGTTCCAGAATTACGGAGCGTTCAATTGCCGGTTCTCCCGGTTGAGCGTATCTTGGAGTGCGGTTTGTAGCGCTTTTGAAATGCCAGTTGCCCAATCCGCCGCGACCGCCTTTGAGGAGTTTTACTTCCTGTCCGTCGTCGGTTACTTCGCACAGGTATTCGCCGGTTTCGGCATCGAATACCACTGTTCCGCAGGGAACGTCCACAATAACGTCCTCGCCGTCTTTTCCGAAGCTGCGTCCGCCCGAGCCGCTTTGTCCGTTTCCGGCAAAAATGTGTCGGCGGTATTTGAGGGGGAGGAGTGTCCACATGTTTCGGTTGCCTTTAAGGATTATGTGTCCTCCGCGGCCTCCGTCACCTCCGTCGGGGCCTCCTTTGGGAACATATTTGGCCCTGTAGAAATGGCGCGAGCCGGCACCGCCTTTACCCGAGCGGCAAAGTATTTTAACGTAATCTATGAAATTGGAGTCTGCCATGATTTATAGTGTTTTATTTATTAACGGCTCGGCGGCCTAAGAGTTCGCAAGGGCGTTGTGGTGACGCATCAGCTCGCCTGCCTGACGGAAATCTACGGGCGAACCTACGTCTATCCATGTGCCTTTTATGGGGTAATATGTTACCGGCAAACCGTTGTCGATGAGATTTTGTATAAGGTCGGTTGCGTCGTAGCGTGTGTCTTTGGGGATGCGAGAAAGGATTTCGTTGCGGAAAATGTATATTCCTGCGTTGGCATAGTAGGAATACGAGGGTTTTTCCTCAATTGCCGATACGTGTTCGGAATTATCTCCGGATGTTGTCAATATGGCGTACGGAACGGAAACCTGATATGGTACTGCCGCTATAGTAGCCGCTGCATTGCGTTTGCGGTGTGTGATGAACATTTCCTCGAAAGATATGGTTGTGAGGAGGTCGGAGTTCATTACCAGAGTGTCGCCGGGCAAGTTGGCAACTCCGGTAAGAGTGACGGCTCCGATTGTTCCAAGCGGAATGTCCTCGCGCACACATTTTACGTTTACACCCGCTACAGGTGACGCGAAGTGTTCCTCAATCTGTTCGGCAAGGTAGCGTGTGCACACGGTTATATCGGTTATTCCGCATGCAGCCAGAGCCTCGATGTTATAATCGATTATGGCTTTGCCTTCTATTTCGAGCAGAGGTTTGGGGGTTGTAAGTGTGGCCGGACGCAGTCGTTCGCCTTTGCCTCCCGCCATTAGGATGGCCCGCAGGGGGAGTACCGTGCGGAAGTTCACAAGATCGATAACATTGCAAAGGCGCCCGCAAGTATCCAAAACCGGGATGAGGCGTATGTTGTCGTTTCGGAATTTCCGCAGGAGGGCAGGGTCGGCATCGCCGGTATTTATATGGCGGAAATCACGCTTGCAAGCCTCGGCAACAGTGCTGTGCAGCTGTTTGCCGGCAAGAATGGCGCGGCGGATGTCGCCGTCGGTGAGTGTTCCGGCAACGCGTCCGTCCTTTTCGATTGCGAAGAGGGTCATCGCACCTCCGGAAAGGGCGTTTATTTTTTCAAGCGCCTGTATTAGTGTAGCGTCGGAGTCTATTAGATACTTGGAGAGCATGAGGCAATAATTTTTTCGGCGGTTTCCCAATCGGCGGGAGTATCGAGGTCTATCGAGCGGCCGGGTTCCATAAAGTAGGGGAGGCGGCGCGGAAATTCTCCCAATGACATTTTTTTGAGAGACTCGGGATTTATAACATACACCGCTCCGTTGTATAGATATACTTTGGGCGCGTCCTGGCGGCGTGTAATGAGTCCGTTGCCTTTGCACACATGGAGAGTTCCGTCGGCTTGAGTTTCAAAAAGGTCGTAGTAAGGATTGCAAGGAGCTGTAGTGACACTCACAATCATGTCGCATTCGTGCTTTGAGTATAGTTCCGCAGCGGCGCAGATGTCGGCGGCGGTACGCAGCGGTGATGTCGGCTGAAGGAGTATCACGCAGTCGTAATCAATGCCCTCTTCACATGCCGCCTGCATTGCGTGAAGCATGACTTCGCGGCTTCCGGCATTATCGGTTGCCAGCTCGGCGGGACGGCGGTACCGGCTTTCAAGTCCGTAACATGCAGCTGTTTCCGCAATTTCCTCGTCGTCGGTGGAGAGCATTATGTGGCCACCGATTATTTCGCGGGCTTTGAATGCTTCCTCAATGGTATAGGCAATGAGCGGCTTGCCGTTGAGCGGCCGTATGTTTTTGCGGGGTATTCCTTTGCTTCCTCCGCGTGCCGGTATTATGAAAAGAGGCTTCATGGGATATCGTGGAAGTGCTTGGGTTTTACGGGCAGATTGGTGGCGAAATCGAGTACGGCCTTTGTCATTATGGCGAGTGTATCGGGCTTGAAATAGGGATTTTCTTTCTTTGCGGCGAGCATGCACATATCGGGGGACAACGCAATTTCAATAGCAGCCGTAATTTCGTTTTCGCTTGTACCGCAATGAATAACGGATGGAGCGGCTATGCGGTTTTTCTGGCGCGTTCCTATATTTACAGTAGGTATTCCCGCACTTGGAACTTCCACTATGCCGCTTGAAGAGTTTCCGATGCAAAATGCTGCATATCTTAGCATTGAATGATAACGAACCATGCCGAGGGAGGGGATGAAAAGCACGTTGTTTTTTGAGGAGGCGTAATCTTCGATTATATGCAGCAATGACATTCCTCCGGCATCGTTGTTGGGAGCTGTTATAACTATTCCAAGCTGCGGGAAGCGATTCAATGCGTCAAGGAGTGCTTTCATCTGCATGGCCGAGTCGGCGCCGGGCTCGTTTGTTACGGGGTGAAATGTAACCATGGCTATGGGTCTGTCGCCAAAATCAATCCCGAGGTTCTCAAACAGTTGCTCACGGGACATTAGTTTGGTGTTGAGGGCGTTCCAAACTCCTATAGCACCGGTATTTATTACTGTTTCGGGTTCCTCGCCCATTTGAATTACACGACGGCGGTAAGGCTCGGTGGCGGTGAGGTGAAGTGACGACAGTTTTGTGATTGCGTGCCGGAACGAGTCGTCCAAAGCGCCTTCGCTTATTTCTCCTCCTGCAATATGTATTACGGGTATGCCCATTACAGCCGCCGTGCTTGCCGTGGCGAGAATTTCGTAGCGGTCGCCTAAAAGCAGAACGGTGTCGGGCGCGAGTTTTGAAAAAGCGTCGGCCATTGCGCCGGTACATTTGGCCATTGCCTTTGCTCGTGACAACGGGCTGTCGCCCTCGATGTACATATCGGCAAAGGCATCCACATCGAAACCTGCATCGCTAATTTCTTTGGCAGTGTTGCCGAAATCCTTGAGCATGTGCATGTTTGTGGCAACAATCTGTACCACGACTTTTCCCGACGCACGCAATTCGCGAGCCAATGGCATGAGGAGCCCCCAGTCGGCCCGGGTGCTTGTAACTATGCAGATTCGAGGCAGTTGCTTTTCCATTTATATAAAATTGGCGGCATACGCCTTTTGCACGCATGCCGCCTGTAATAGATTTTTTTATTTTTTTACGAGTTCTTCGGTGTCGCGTGCAATCATGAGTTCCTCGTCGGTGGGGATTACGCACACTTTCACTTTGGAGTCGGCTGTTGAAATAACAGCTTCCTTGCCGCGGAGACCGGTGTTCACCTCTTTGTCGAGTTCCACACCCATGAATCCGAGAGTTTTGCATACGTCGTAGCGCAGTCCGTCCTGATTTTCGCCAACGCCACCGGTGAAAACAATTATGTCGACACCACCCATTTCGGCAGCGTATGCGCCTATGTATTTAGTGATGCGGAGCATGTACATGTCCAGCGCCAGTGTTGCACGTTCGTTGCCGGCAGCAACAGCCGCTTCAATTTCGCGCATGTCGCTGCTGAGTTCGCTAATGCCGAGTACGCCGCTTTCCTTGTTGATTATTTTTTGAAGTTCTTCGGGCGAAAGATTGTGCTTTGACATGAGGTAGGTGAGAGCTCCCGGATCGATGTCGCCTACACGTGTACCCATCATGAGGCCTTCGACAGGGGTAAGACCCATTGAAGTGTCCACGCATTTGCCGTTCACAACAGCCGCCATGGATGCGCCGTTGCCGATGTGGCATGTAATGATGCGCTGTTTGTTGATGTCCACACCAAGGAATTCGCATACGCGCTGACTTACATAGCGGTGGCTTGTTCCGTGGAAACCGTATCGGCGTACGCCGTCTTCTTTGTAGAAGCGGTAGGGAAGGGGATACATATAGGCTTTCGCCGGCATAGTCTGGTGGAATGCTGTGTCAAAAACACCTACCTGGGGCACGTCGGGCATAATGGCTGTAATGGCCTCGATACCTGTCATGTTAGCGGGGTTGTGGAGAGGTGCGATATCGTAGCATTCGCGAATTTTTTCTTTAACGGCATCGTCGATGATAACGCTTGCGCTGAATTTTTCGCCTCCGTGTACCACGCGGTGTCCTACGGCATCAATTTCGTTGTAGCTTGAAATGCATCCGACTTTGGGGTCGGTGAGGTTTTCGAGTATGGCCTTGATTGCTCCGTTGTGGTCGGAAAGTCCGAGTTCTACAATTTCCTTGGAGCCGTCGGGGCGTTTGAATTTAAGGAAGGTGTCGGGCAAACCGATTTTTTCCACACCGCCCTCGGCGAGAGTCTTTGCTTCTTTTCCGGCAGTATCGAGCAGTTTGTATTTAACCGAGCTGCTGCCCGAGTTTAGAACAAGTATTTTCATAGTAATTAAAGGTTTTTCAGTCCGATAGCCTGGTTACAGGTTATTATTATAGTTTTATAAATGTCTTCGGGGAAGCAACCGCGCGACAAATCGTTTACGGGGGCTGCGAGACCTTGCAGAACGGGGCCTACGGCTTCTACGCCTCCGAGACGCTGAACGAGTTTGTAAGCGATGTTTCCAACTTCGAGCGAGGGGAACACGAGAACGTTTGCACGTCCGCTGAGAGGGCTGTTAGGCGCTTTGCTGCCGGCAACGGAGGGCACAATTGCGGCATCGGCCTGCAGTTCGCCGTCAATGATGAGGGAGGGGCACAACTCGCGGGCGAGTTGTGTAGCTTCTATAACCTTGTCGACCGATTCGCTTTTAGCCGAGCCTTTGGTGGAGAAGCTCAACAGAGCTACACGGGGTTCGATTCCGGCAATGTCGCGTGCGGTACGGGCGGCGGCAACGGCAATCTGTGCAAGTTCGGGTGCTGTGGGGTTGGGCACAACGGCACAGTCGGCAAAAATAAGAATGTCGTTAGTACCGAATTTTGAGCCTTTTGGAAGAAGCATTACAAAAGCTCCTGAAACCACACTTATTCCCGGTTGAGTTTTGATAACCTGGAAAGCGGCGCGGAGAACGTTTCCGGTAGTGTTCATGGCTCCGGCTACCTGACCGTCGGCGTCGCCGGCTTTAACCATGAGGCATCCGAGGTATAGAGGATTTGCAGTGGTGAGTCGAGCTTCCTCCATTGTAATGCCTTTGCTTTTGCGTAGTTCAAAAAAGAGGGGAGCGTATTTGTCGATAACAGCCTCATCGGCGGGGTCGACAATATTTGCTTTGTCAATATTGGAAAGCCTCAGCTCCTTGGCCATAGCCATAATGTCGTCGGGGTTTCCGATAAGAGTTATTTTAGCAAGGCCTTCGGCAAGGATTCTGTCGGCGGCGGTAAGGGTTCTCGGTTCAAGACCTTCGGGTAATACGATTCGCTGCGGGTGCTGCAGCGCTTTAGAAGTAAGTTGTTCGAAAAGTTCCATTTTCGTGTATGTTAGTTTTTAGAAACGTCACACGGTTTCTTCGTGCAAAAGTACGAAAAATTACTAAAGAAAGCGTTTTTGGAGTGATAAAAATGCCCCTCGGGGACAATCCGTAGGGGCATTTTTCAATGAAGTGTGAATTGCGTCAGGCTTTGGCCGCTTTCTGCCTGTAGTCGGCAGCGATGAGGTTTGCCATTGTAACGGCCTTGCTTATGTGATCGCATATATGGTCGGAGCCGACGAGGCTGTCGATACCGGCATGTTCAAGCGACTCGCGCACGTTAGGCTTAACACCCGACAGCACCACATGTATACCTTCTTTCTGTGATGATTGGATGAGGAGTTCAAGGTTGTGCAATCCGGTAGCATCGATGAATGAAACTTTACGCATGCGAATGATTCGTACAACAGGTTTTGAGGCCAGTGTCGTGCGCATGAGTTCATCGAATTTTGTAGCGATACCGAAGAAGAACGGTCCGTCGATTTCGTAGACGCTCACGCCGGGAGCAACGTTGAGAACTTCGTGCTGAGTGAGGTCGGTGCCTTCGGCAACATCAAGCTGTTCGGAGTAAACTTTGATTTCGGTATTTTCCATGACGCGACGCATAAACAGCACAACGGCAAGAAGAAGGCCTATTTCGATAGCGATTGTGAGGTCGAATATAACGGTGAGGAAAAATGTAACCAACAGCACCGAAATATCGCTTTTGGGGGCGTGGAAAATTCCGATTATAGTACGCCATCCGCTCATATTGTATGCAACTACCATTAGCACTGCTGCCAGACATGCCAGTGGAACGTAGTTTATGAGAGGCATGGCAAACAGGAAGATGAGCAGCAGAACAAGTGCGTGTACAATGCCGGCGACGGGAGTGCGTCCACCGTTGGAAATGTTTGTCATTGTTCGTGCAATTGCACCGGTTACAGGTATTCCGCCGAAGAAGGGAACGGTTATGTTGGCAATGCCTTGGCCGATAAGTTCGGTGTTGCTGTTTGTGCGGGATCCGGTAACACCGTCGGCAACGGTTGCCGAGAGCAATGATTCAATAGCTCCGAGTACGGCAATAGTGAATGCCGAGGGGAGGAGCATGTTGATTGTTGCCATGTTAAGTGTAAATCCGTGAGGCGTGGGAATGTCGGTGGCCATTGTTCCGAAACGGTCGCCGATGGTTTCAACGGAGTACCAGTCGAAGCTTATTCCGAAGAAGTAGGATAGAGCTGTCACAATAAGAATCGCCAACAGTGCGCCGGGAAGCTTCTTCGATATTTTGGGAGCTGCTATAATAATAAGGAGCGATAGCAGCGAAGTTGCCAGAGCCGGGACGGAAATGTTGGTGATGTTGCGCAGATATACACCCCATTTTGGGATGAACTGGCCGGGAATGTCGCGTAGTCCCAATCCGAGGAAGTCGTTAATCTGTGTAGAGAAGATTGTGAGTGCGATACCTGCAGTAAAACCAACCACAATTGGATAAGGGATGAATTTTATGACAGTTCCCAGACGGAACACTCCAAGCAGGACAAGGATAACGCCGGCCATGAAAGTTGCAATGGCAAGTCCGTGAAGGCCGAATTGAGCAATGATGTTGTAGACAATAACAATGAAAGCTCCTGTGGGGCCTCCAATCTGAACCGAGTTTCCTCCGAAGAAAGAAACCATAAAACCGCCAATAATTGCGGTGATAAGACCGATTGTGGGACTTACACCCGATGCAATACCGAATGCAATTGCAAGAGGAAGGGCCACAATACCTACAACGATACCGGCAGTAATGTCGGCTTTTAATTTTTCGGCATTATAAGAGCGTAGAGCTTGAAAGAGTTTAGGATGAAAATCAACAGCATTTTTCACGGCTTTTTTTGCAAATTCTGCCGAGACGCTGTCGTTGCTGCTCATAATTGACATAGCAAATAAGTTTGTACCTAATAAAACAGAGGAAGGAGAGCCATAACTCTCCCGGTGGAAATTTTTTGCAAAATTATATATTTTTTTGCAGCTGTGCAAATCCGGTTTTTCATCGGATTGTCGCGACGTGCGTAAAAAGTGCGGTGTAAGTGTAATTCAGTCAACCAAAAGCAGCCCGTAGCAATTAAGCGGTTCGTCAGGTTTGGGAGGTATGTTAATTGGTAATCCGGCGGCACGTACAGTGGCAACGACATCTATTCCGCAGGCTTCCATTGAAGGGGCAACTCGATGCGGTTGCGGACAGTTGGCCAATGAACATTCTTTGCACAGCGTACACGGCCCTGTGCCGAAGGCTATAACTTTATAGAAGCCGTCGTTAGTCAATGCCGAAGCGCATTCCAAAGCGGCAGGAGTGCCCGAATCCATTGAACTGACGGAGAACAGAATGGCGCGTGAATAGCATTGCAGGATTTTTTGCGTTTCCTCGGCAGCCGGTGCAAATGGCGGGCAAGATCTGTTTTTGCCGTATCGCGGACAGCCGTAGCGGCATTTCATAATTGTCCAAGGAGCTACAACTATTGTATCGGTGTCAATAGTCTTGACATGCACAGCTCCTTTTTGTTTTAACAGGCTTATATATTTATGTAACTGGTCGGTCATAAAAAAAGGGTAAGCTTACTACATCGCACCGCTACAACCCGATACCCTTGCTTCGGTCAAGACCTGGGGGATTCTCGGGGAGCTGGTCGTGTAGGACTTACCCGGGCACAAAATTAGTGAATAAGCTTGTTATGACAATGGCAAACAGCGTGTGTTAACATTACTTTAACAATTGACAGACGCCGTTTCCGGCATAGCCTTGCGTTTGAAAATGCGTGCAATTATTTGAGCAATAGCGCCATCGCCTGTGATGTTGCATGCTGTTCCAAAGCTGTCCATTGCAATGTAAAGAGCAATCATCAGTGCATTGTCGGCTTCGGAAAATCCGAGGACGGAGGATAGTACTGCCAAAGCGGCCATAATTGCTCCTCCCGGCACTCCGGGAGCTGCTACAATTGTTATTCCCAGCATTGCTATGAAAGTGGCGAACATGGGGAAATCGAAAGGCATATCGCGTACCATCATAATTGCAATTGCACAGCTCACTATTTTAAGAGTCGAGCCCGACATGTGTATTGTGGCGCACAGAGGAATAACAAAGCCCGCAGTTTCCTTGTCGACGCCCATTGCCACTGTACGTTCCAGAGTTACCGGTATTGTTGCTGCCGAAGATTGCGTTCCCAGCGCTGTTGCGTAAGCAGGGAGCATGGAAATAAGCGATTTTACGGGGTTTTTACCCGAGAACAGCGCCGCAATGGAAAATTGGATAAGAAGTACGGCGATATGCAGTACAAAAATAATGGCAATGATTTTAATGAATGTACTCAGAATGGGAGCAACGGCACCTTCAATAGTCATGGAAAGGAAAATTCCGAATATATATAAAGGTAAGAGCGGTACTATTGCTTTTTCGATAAGCAGACGAATGAGATTCCGGAAGTCGTTGACAAACCCTTTGAGAGAAACTGTACTTTCCGGAATAGTGGCGCATCCGAACCCGAGTACAAAGGCAAGCGCAAGCGCTGCCGTTATTCCGAATAGCGGTTCAAGAGGAATGGTGAAGAATGGCTGAGGAGCCTGTGCGGCAACCGTGTCGGCAGAAAGAACAGTGTCGCCGATAAGAGCCGGAAATGTGCCCGTTGCGGTAAAATAGGCAAGAACACCGGAGCCGAAGGTCATAAGATATGCCACACCGACGGTTGCGAGCAGCATTGCGCCGGCTCGTTTGCCAATGTCGGCAATTGCCGATGCAACAAAACCTACGATAAGCAGGGGTATTATAAATGAGAGGAACGAGGAGAACAGCGCGTTGAATGTTGCAAAGCAACGTGCTGCCGGCAGTGGAAGGATATAGGCAGCGCCAATGCCGGCGGCAATGGCAATTATAATTCGGAGCAGGAGTCCGGGCTTACGAATTTTCATGGTTGGAGGAGGTTGCGGGAACAAGCGATGCGCTTAGTTCCCAAAGGAGATAGATTGGTGTGAAAACTATGAAAAGAGAGAAGGGATCGCCGGTAGGGGTAATAAAAGCGGCGATTATGAGTATGGCCACAATTGCGTGTCTGCGGTAGGTTGAGAAGAAGCCTCGCGAGAGTATTCCGATGTTACCCAACAGCCATGCCAATAAAGGCAGTTCAAATACAGCCCCCATAATAAGCATCATGGTGAAAAAGTATTCCACATAGGAATCGAGGGTTACCATGGGACGAATGGAATCGCTCAGCGTAAATTCGGCGAGAAAGCGTACCGTAAGGGGAAATACGAGAAAATATGCCGCCGCAACGCCAACGTAAAACATCAGATTGCCGAAAATAAAGGCTTTCCGTATTCCTTTCTTTTCATCGGGATATAGAGCCGGTTCCACGAATCCCCACAATAAATATATGATTATGGGGAATGAAACAAGAAATGCCGTCCAGCAGGAGGCCGATAGCTGAACCATGAGCTGGGAAGTTAGTTCGGTGCTTATGATGTCGATGCTGAAGCTTCCCATCGGAGGAAGTCCGCATGCTGCCGCAGCCGCGTCGAAAGCTCTGTAAGAAATGAAATCGGGATGGCATGCAGCCATAAGAACATTATCGAACAGCATAGGCATGAGGCAAAAAGCCGCAATAGCCGCGACAAGAATTACCGAAACAATGCGGAAAAGCACCGAGCGCAAATCGTCCAGGTGCTGCCAGAAAGACAGGGCCTGTTGTTCGGGCATTGTACTCAGGATTTTTTATTATCGGCAGGTGTGTTATCCGAGCTTTCGAGGTCAACCGGCTTGTTCATCTCTTCTTTGGCTTCCTGAATGCCTTGTTTGAAAGAGTGTACGCCTTTTCCGAGACCTTTCATGAGTTCGGGAATTTTTTTACCGCCGAAAAGAAGAAGGATAATGGCGCCGATTATTAATATTTCGCTACCTCTGAAGTTGCCCAAAAAGAGGGGAGTGATACAGTACAGGTTCATTATAGAAAAATATAAGAGTATATTAGGAATGTAAAGTTACGCAAAATTCGTATAAAATGCCTATCTTTGCACAGAAATTTAAGACATTTTATAAACACGCATAATGAACGCATACGTATTTCCCGGTCAGGGCGCCCAGTTCGTAGGAATGGGCAAAGACCTGTATGAGAACAATGCCGAGGCGCACGAGCTTTTTGAGCGTGCCAACGAAATACTCGGCTTCCGCATTACCGACCTTATGTTTAACGGTACCGACGAGGATTTGCGCCAGACTAATGTAACCCAGCCTGCAATTTTCCTTCACTCGGTAATTCTTGCCAAGAGTCTTGGCGAGGACTTCCGTCCCGATATGGTTGCCGGTCACTCTTTGGGTGAATTTTCCGCACTCGTAGCCGCCGGAGCTCTTAGCTTCGACGACGGACTTCGTCTTGTTGCCGCCCGCGCAAATGCCATGCAGAAGGCTTGCGAACTTACCGAAAGCACAATGGCCGCAGTTCTTGCACTTCCCGATGAAAAGGTTGAAGAAATTTGCGCAGGAATCGACGGCGTTGTTGTTTGCGCTAACTACAACTGCCCCGGTCAGCTGGTTATTTCCGGTGAAGTTGCCGCAATTGATGCCGCCTGCGAAGCTCTCAAAGCAGCAGGTGCAAAACGCGCTCTCAAGCTTAAAGTGGGTGGCGCTTTCCATTCGCCCTGCATGGAACCCGCACGTGCAGAACTTGCTCAGGCTATAGAGAATACCGAAGTTCACGCTCCCAAATGTCCCGTTTATCAGAATGTGGACGCACTTCCTCATACCGACCCCATTGAAATCAAGGCAAATCTCATTGCCCAGCTTACCGCTCCGGTACGTTGGACACAGACTGTCCGCAATATGATTGCCGACGGCGCCACCGATTTCATAGAACTTGGCCCTGGTAAAGTACTTCAGGGTCTTGTTGCCAAAATAGACGGCACAGTCGCTGTAAGCGGCATGCAATAAGCTTCAGATTGCCGTCGCTTCTCAAGCGGCGGCAATTTTTTTACCGGATAAAAATTTTACTACCATGCCACGACTGAAACCGGGTACTCGACTTGCCATGAGCGACGGCCGACCGCTTGTTGTTCTCGGATTCATTGCGTCGGGCGGTCAGGGCGAGGTGTATAAAGTTCGCCTTGAGAACCGAATAATGGCATTGAAGTGGTATACCGAGCGCAATATCATCGACAATAACGGATTTTTGGCAACCCTGCGATATAATTGTGCGCAAGAGCCGCCATCGGCAGCATTTATATGGCCTGAGGGTGTTACAAAACGGATGTATGGCAGCTATGGCTATGTTATGCGTCTGCGTCCCGAGACATATTTCGACCTTGGCAAGTTTTTTTGCATAGACCGTTATCCCGAAGCATACTTCCGTTCGTGGCTTGCCAAACTTACGGCTGCCTTGAAAATATGCGACGGGTTCAGCCGTCTTCATATCGACGGATTCAGTTATCAGGACCTTAACGACGGCAACTTTCTTATTCACCCCGTTACAGGCGATGTCCTCATATGCGACAACGACAATATTGCCATGGACGGCTACAACAACGGAATAGGAGGCAAGCCTCACTACATGGCGCCGGAGGTTATGTCGGGTAAGATTCCCAATACCGAAAGCGACCGTTTTTCGCTTGCCATTGTGTTGTATCGCATTTTTATGGTGGATCATCCGTTTGAGGGGCGTACAACATGCAGCAGCCGGTATGTTTGCATGACGCCTGCGGAGGAAGCGAGTCTTTTCGGGAAGGACGCGGTATTTTGTTACGACCGTATTGACGCATCCAACCGCCCTGATGAACGCCGGCATCCTAACAGCGTGAAATACTGGGCGCAATTGCCCGAGAGTATCCGCGATATGTTTTGTAGGGCTTTGTCTCGTCAGGCCGTCAGGCAACCTTCGCTTAGGGTAAAAGCTTCGGAGTGGAAACGCCTTTTATTGCGGTTGCGTGCCGAGCTTGTGACGTGCCGCGCACTTGCCGAGGATCCTTTGCATGATTTTCTTGTCGACGGCCGTCTTCCGGCAGTTTGTCCGGCATGTGGCGAGATGTACGACTCGGGATTTAAACTGAGGTTTGCAAATGGCTCGGAGTATCGTGTTACGGAAGGTAAACCTTTGTTTTTCGCCGACAGCTTTGTCCCTGTCGGGTATGGCAGGCGAATTTCGCTACCGGGCGGAGGCGAGGCTCTTGCTCTTGAAAATTCAAGTCGCGTGCCGTGGAATATTGTCAGCCCCAAGGGTTCGGTCATGTGTGTGGAGCCCGGGACAATGTTTCAGCTTGTGCCTGATATTGAAATTATTTTTCCCGGAATCCGGGCAAAAGTGCATGTTTAGCGTATAACAATAAAAGATATAATGCAACACACTCATGGCATTGATTGATAACCGTCCGCGGCGTTGCTCATGTCGTCGCATGAATATGTTTTATCTTATCGATACGTCCGGTTCAATGAATTATAACGGATGCATCGACAGTGTTAATGCAGCAATGCCGGAGATTGTGGATATTCTTACCGACATAAGCAGCAGCAACCGCGACCAAGGTGAAATTTATTTATCGTGCATAACTTTCGGGAACGATGCGCGAATGCTTTACGATCGTCCTGTGGCAGCTCCGGATTTTCGCTGGGCAAATGTCCGTGCGGGAGGTCTAACCAATCTTGAGGCGGCATTCCGCATGCTTGAGTCGCAGATGCACCGTAGCTCCGGCCTCAACAGCGAGGACGGCCATTTGCGTCCTGCCGTAATATTGATGACCGACGGCGATCCTGATGACGGCTGGGAAAGCGCTTTGGAAAAACTACAGCAGAACCGCTGGTTCCGCGAAGCCTATAAGATTGCCATTGCCATAGGCGCCAACGCGGGCACAAAGATGATGAAACGTGCCCTCACCAAGTTTGCCGAGCCTCTCGATGCCGGCGGACCTATGACAATTATAAACATTTCCGACCTTACACGTTTACACGAGGTAGTCCGTTTTGTGTCGTCTACTGTGAGCCGATTGGGCAGTCAGAGTACAGGCGCAGCTCGTGGTGTCGGAAGTGTGGGCGAAGAAATAAACAATGCGGTCCGTCGCGAATTCAATCCGGTTGACGGTGTGGATATTCCACCTATTTCGGGCGATGACCGTCCGTGGTGGTAAATTTTATAGAGCTATGAAACATCTCTCTCATTCATCATATTATTGCGGAGCATCACATAAAGCCGACGGCAGGGAAGTGCAGGATTATGCAGGTTCGCTTGTAATTCCCTTGGACGACGGCACTGAAGCGGTTGTACTTTCCGTAAGCGACGGGCATGGCAGCAAGCAGCACTGCAGGAGTGCATCAGGTTCCCGCATGGCTGTTGAAACTTGTCTTGAGGTGCTTTCGGCATATCGCTCGCAATTGAACGAACA
Source organism: uncultured Porphyromonadaceae bacterium (assembly GCA_947175425.1). Taxonomy (GTDB): domain Bacteria; phylum Bacteroidota; class Bacteroidia; order Bacteroidales; family Muribaculaceae; genus CAG-873. The sequence continues at coordinate 24,975 of CAMWMR010000009.1, read as the reverse complement.
GGAATGTGATGCTTTTTCCATTCATGGAGTGGGAGAGGATTATTGCAATGATACTGAAAAGCTCGTACGGGAAATTATTGCCTTGATAATGGCAAAATGGAGCCGGCGAGTTCTGGAACATTTGAAAGAATCGCCGCTTAAGAGCCTTATGCCGGGAGCAAGGGCTTATGGCTGCACCTTGCTCGGAGCTTTTGTAAGTGAGCGCTTTTGGCTTGTGTTTCAGCTTGGCGATGGCGCGTGTGCATGTCTCGACCGTAACGGCAAGCCTTGTTTCCCGGTGCCGGATGATGAACGCTGCTGTTGCAATGTTACAACGAGCATGTGTTCGCAAGGTGTCGACGATTTCAGGTTTGTCTATGGTTCCAAAGTGCCTGCAGCAGTGATGTTGTGCTCGGATGGCGTAGAGAACAGCTTCCTGTCGCGAGAAAAATTGGGAACAGAGTTCTTTGTTCCGCTGATAGCGGAAATCGACAGCAAGGGAATGGCGGCCGTGAAAGCTGATATTGCTGAGAGTCTGCCCCTTATTTCCGAGCGCTATTCGCGCGATGATGTTTCGCTGGCATTCTGGACAACCGAGGAAAACGCAGCGCGTCTTGCTCCGGCATTGGAGGCTATTCATGTGACATGCCGCAAAATGGAACTTCAACGCCTTAAAGCCGATTTGGACTATTGTACAGGTGATATAAACCGCATAGAGGCAGATATAGCCGATTTTAATGATGAAGATGAAAATGATGCCGCCGAGCTGATACGCAAGCATTCGGTACTGGCAACTCTAAGGCGTCAGGAGCGTGAGCTGCGCGAGGATATAGAATATCTGGAAACCGCAATTCAAAATTTCTATTATGAAGACTGACAGGCTTATATCTTCAATAACCCGTTCGGGCGTTGAAATGCCCGAGCATGGCCGCCGTTTTTTCTGGCGCGGAGTTTTAATGCGCAATACACGCTGCATTGTATGCGGAGAACCTGTGCATGACGGCAGGAACATATCGGTTGATGATTATAACTCCGTGTCATGTGCTTCCCATGCACCGGAGCGTTGTTTTGTGTGCAACCGGTTTATAACGGGTTCGCGCGTGGTAGTTCCGGGATACGGTTACGCCTGCAAGGAATGCGGTAAACCCCGCTCTTATGCCGAACTTGAGAAAGTTAGGCTGAGTATCAATGCGTTTTATGCCAAGCTACATATGTTTATACCGGGCTACAGGCTGGTATTGCTTCCCGGGCAGACAATGCTTGACAAGTATGTGAGATATTTTGACGTACCGCCCTTGGGAGCGGCATGGAAAGAGGACGGAAATCCCGATTACGGCTACAGGGTTGATATTATGAGCCAGCAATCGGTTATAAGCATGTCGAGCACTCTTGCACATGAACTGTTGCATCTTTGGCAATTCTATCGCGGACTGGAAGCTCCCACTCCTTATGCCGAGGGTTTCTGTAATCTTGGGGCATTTCTCTATGTTTCGACGCTGAACGAGGATGAGGCGCTTGTCAACATGTCGCGAATGATGGAAAACCGCGATGCCGATTACGGGGTTGCTTTCAGGCGTCTGAAACTGCTCTACGACATGTATGGCTGGGATGCCGTGGTGAAAGCCATGAAAGAAACGTGGTCCTGACAAGGACACGTGAGCGGGCTTGCGCAGGCTGAAAATATATTTGCGTATTTGGAGCGTTTTATGTATTTTTGTGGAACAATACAATTAAAACGAATAATAATTCAAACTCCAATATATCAATGAAATTCAATGTTTCCAGCAAAGCGCTGTACAACGCGGCTTCGGCAGTGAGCAAGGTAATCAATTCCAAAAACGCGCTCGCTATCCTCGACAACTTTCTGATAAAACTCAACGGTAACGAACTCACCATAACCGGTTCGGACCAGGAAAATGCGCTGACAGCGCGTCTTGAAGTTGAAGGAGCTAAAGGAGACGGCGCAATTTGCCTTGGAGCCCGCCGCCTTGTGGAACTTCTTAAGGAACTTCCCGACCAGGGTGTGTCGGTGAATATCAACGACGATACTCTGGAAATGCAGCTTACCTATCAGGGCGGCCATTATTCATTTGTCGGTCTCCCCGGCGAGCAGTATCCCGAATTCCAGGCCGAAGCAGCCGGTGAATCGGTAAGCTTCAGCATCGCCACCGAGCAAATGATTACCGGCCTGGATAATACCATGTTTGCCGTTAGTACCGATGAATATCGCATCATCATGCAGGGCGTTCTGCTTGATATCGCTCCCGAAAGCATCACTTTCGTTGCCACCGATACCCGCAAGCTCGTTCGCTACATCGACCGTCGCACAGCTCCCGGAGTGACTGCAAGCTGCGTTCTTCCCGGAAAGCCCGCGAACGTGATAAAGAATGTATTTGCCAAGGATGAGACGCTGGACATTACAATGAATTCCCGCTCGGCAGTAATCAAGAGCGACCGATATACTTTCCAGTGTACTTTCCTCAACGGCAGTTATCCCGACTACAACCGTGTTATCCCCAAGAACAACACACAGGTTCTTACCGTCGACCGCACCGCGCTGCTCAATGCCGTACGCCGTGTGGGTATATTTGTGGAAGTTGCCGGCGGCCTGGAAAAATTCCGCATTACTCCCGATAATATCCTCATCAAATCCAACGATCCGAGCCTCTGCACCAGTGCCCGCGAACAAGTTCCCTGCTCGTTTACCGGCAGCGAGCTTACCATAGGTTTCAGTGCCGGCTACCTCGTGGAAATTCTCAACACTCTCAAAGGCAGCGAAGTTGTGGTTAATCTTGGCGATGCAGGCCGTCCCGGCGTTTTCCGTCCCGGCGAAGAACCCGATAACACCGAGCTTGTTATGTTGCTTATGCCTATGGCTGTGGGCGAATTCTAAATTGTTTTACGCTCTTGTTTTAATTGATGAAGCTTAAACTAACACGTCCGCTTATTTTTTTCGACCTTGAGACAACCGGTACCAATATCAGTACCGACCGCATTGTCGAGATATCGTTTGTGAAACTCATGCCCGACGGGACTGTGAGTGAGAAGACTCGCCGCATAAACCCCGAAATGCCTATTCCCGCCGAGGCTACAGCGGTACATCACATTACCGATGAGGATGTCGCCAATGAGCCGACTTTCCGCCAGATTGCCGCTTCGCTTGCATCGCAGCTTGCCGGCTGTGATATCGCGGGATTTAACAGCAACCGTTTTGATGTGCCTATGCTCGACCGCGAATTCGAGCGTGCCGCAATAGATTTCGATTTCTCCAAGGCCCGTATGATTGATGTTCAGACTATCTTTCATAAAAAAGAGCCTCGCACGCTTGTAGCGGCTTATCGTTACTATTGTGATGCCGACCTTACAGAGGCTCACAGCGCACTTGCCGACACACGTGCCACTATGGAGGTTCTTCTTGCCCAGCTCGAGAAGTACGAGGATTTGCCTGTGGAAGTAGGTGCACTTTCGGATTTTGCGAGTGCAAACCGCAATGTGGATATAATGGGGCGTCTGATTTACGATGACAAGGATCGCGAAATAATAAATTTCGGCAAATACAAAGGACGTGTCGCACAGGAGGTTCTTGCAGTAGACCCGAGTTATTACGACTGGATTATGAAGGGCGATTTCGCGCGAGACACCAAACGTGCGTTTACCCGTATCCGTATGCGTACAAAAAAATGAATCTTAAAGGAAAACATATAATTCTCGGTATAACCGGAGGTATAGCGGCATATAAAAGTGCCACACTAATACGACTGCTTGTAAAAGCCGGAGCGGAAGTTCAGGTCGTTGCCACAGCGGCGGCATTGGAGTTTATCCGCCCTGTAACCTTGTCGGCTTTGACAGGCAAACCGGTAATAAGCGAATTTTTTACCGCCAATACCGGCGAATGGCATTCCCATGTGGATATAGGCTTGTGGGCCGATGCAATGGTAATTGCTCCGGCAACGGCGTGCACACTTGCAAAAATGGCTACCGGCGTTGCCGACAACATGCTTGTAACCACTTATCTCTCGGCCAAAGCTCCGGTATTTGTGGCTCCGGCCATGGATTTGGACATGATGGCACACCCTACAACAACAAGGAATCTCGCAATGCTTGCCGCCGACGGTGTGCATGTAATAGAACCTGCATCGGGGGAACTTGCAAGTCATCTTGTAGGGCGCGGCCGAATGGAAGAGCCCGAAAAAATAGTGGAGGTTCTTGATGCTTTCTTCGGCAAAGGAAAAACAATGCAGGGAAAGCGCATTCTTTTAACAGCCGGTCCTACAATCGAACGTATAGACCCCGTACGTTATATAGGTAATTTCTCAAGCGGAAAAATGGGCTATGCCATTGCAGAGGAAGCTGCCCGTCGCGGAGCCGAGGTTATACTCGTGAGCGGGCCTACATCATTGTCGGTGTCTCATCCCGGAATAACAAAGGTGGATGTAGAAAGCGGTCGCGAGATGTATGAGGCTTGCCTCAAACACTTTCCTCAGTGCGATATTGCCATTATGGCTGCTGCAGTTGCCGATTACACACCTGCCGAACCTCGCGATAAAAAGATAAAGCGCGAGCACGAGGATGTTGAAAGTATAAGGTTGGTAAAGAATCCCGATATCGCCGCCGCGCTGGGACGGGAAAAAACGTCAGAACAAAAGTTGATAGGTTTTGCGCTTGAAACCGACAGCGCCATTGACAATGGTCGGGAGAAACTTTCCCGCAAGAACCTCGATGCAATTGTTGTCAACAGTCTTGCCGATGCGGGCGCAGGTTTTGGTACAGATACAAATAAAATAAGCATAATATCGGCCGACCCGTCGCAGGATATCACAACATATCCTTTAAAGAGCAAAGATGCCGTGGCTGCCGATATTCTTGATTATATAGAGACATTATGATTACTCACCTCTCTCTTCGCTCGGCATTTTGTGCCTTTATGCTCTTGTTCTTTTGCTCGTTAAGCGTAAAAGGGCAGGAGCTTAATTGCAATGTCACGGTCAATGCCGAGCAATTATCAAGTAATCGTCAGGTATTCGAGACCCTCCAGCAGGCCATCAACGATTATATGAATACCACCACCTTTACCAACGCACAGTTTGCCGCCAACGAAAAAATAGAGTGCCGACTGTATCTGACGGTAAAGGAATATGAGGACGATGTTGTTAAAGGCGACCTGCAGGTGCAGTCGTTACGCCCGGTATATAACAGTTCGTATACAACCACTCTTATCAATTTCAAGGATAACAAGATAGAGTTTTCATATCGCGAGAACGAACCTCTTGTTTTCTCGGTAAACAATATGGAGAGTCAGCTTACGGCCATACTGAATTTCTATGCCTACCTGATACTTGCGGTAGATTTCGACAGTTTCAGTATGCATGGAGGCGACCCGTATTTCGAACGACTCAACTCGATAGTGCAGATGGCTCAGTCTTCGGGCGAAAGCGGTTGGAAGGCATTCGAGGACAATAAGAACCGCAGTGCGGTACTTGATTCCTATACCTCTCCCGCAACAACCCAATTGCGCGACATGACTTACAACTATTATCGGTTGGGCCTTGACAATATGCAGATTTCCATGGATAAAGGCCGCGCCGCCGTTACCGAGAGCCTCGGTACACTCAAAAAGATATACGATGTGGCTCCGATGTCGGTTGCGCTGTCGATGTTCAAGGACGCCAAACTCGACGAGCTGGTAAACATATACTCCAAAGCTCCTGCCGATGAACGCGAAAAAGTTTACAAACTTCTCGAACCTATTTTCCCCACCGAGCAGGAACGTCTCACCGCAATTAAAAAAGGTAGCGAACAACGATGATAAAAACTCTGCACATAAGCAATTATGCGCTCATAGATGAGATAGATATAGATTTTGCCCCGGGTTTTAATATAATCACCGGAGAAACCGGCGCCGGCAAGTCCATAATTCTTGGAGCTTTGGCGCTGTTGCTTGGCGGACGTGCGGATATGCGTGCAATTCGCCGTGGCGAACGTAAATCGGTTATTGAGGCCGTGTTTTCGGTTTCCGATGCCGCCGGAATTGAGGAAATTCTTGACTATCACGGCTTGGACGCACCCATAGAGGGCGAATGTATACTGCGCCGCGAACTGTCGCCCGGAGGCCGTTCCCGTGCTTTTGTAAATGATTCGCCGGTAACGCTGCAGCAGTTGCGCGATGTTGCAATGCGGCTTGTGGATATACATTCGCAACATCAGAATCTGCTTTTGGCCGACCCTGAATATCAACTTGATATATTGGACAGCATGGCCGGTACGCACGAATTGCTTGACCGTTATCGTCGTGCATATGCCGCTTTCAGAGTTTCCCTTAAACAATATACAGATACCCGCGATTTGATTCGCCGCAACCGCGATGATGCCGAGTATATCAGTTACCAGTATCAGGAACTTGCCGAAATGAATCTGCAGCCCGGCGAGCACGAAAGTCTTGAACAGGAACGTGATATTCTTGCCAATGTAGGCGACATAAAGGAAAACCTGTCGCTTGCTCTTGCTCCGCTTGTAACGGGCAGTTCCAATGCTGTAGATATTCTTCGGGAAGCCGTTGATGCGGTTCAGCGACTGGCCGATACCCTTGGCGACGCTGCCGACGACATAGATTTCCACGCCCTCGGCGAACGCCTTGAATCGGTTCGTATTGAGGTTGCGGATATAGCGGATACCCTTGCCGATGCCGACAAGAATCTTATGGCCGATCCCCGACGGCTTATGGAAGTTGAGGAACGCCTCGGTGAACTCTATTCGCTTGAAATGAAGCACCATGTTGAGAATGCCGACGAGCTTATAGCACTGCGCGACCGCCTGCAGGCTCAAATGGAGGCTTTGGACGACGGCGAGAATATTATGGCGGCGCTTGCCACTGCTGCCAAACGGGCAAAAGGAGTGGCTTTGACGCTGGCTCAGGAACTCTCCGACAGACGTACGGCTGCCGCAACCGATTTTGCCGCCGAACTGCGTCGGCGAGCCGCCCCCCTGGGGATGCCCAATTTACGGTGCGAAATATCCATTACAAGAGGCAAGCTCGGCCCGGCCGGTATGGACCAGGTTCAATTCCTGCTCGGTTTTAACAAGAACCAGGCTCTTATGCCGGTAGGTTCCACAGCATCCGGTGGCGAAATATCCCGCTTGATGCTCACTATCAAAAGTATGGTTGCCGAGCGCATGAAACTGCCATCCATAATTTTTGACGAAGTGGATACCGGAGTTTCGGGAGACATTGCCGGGCGCATGGCAGCCATGATGCTTGCAATAAGCCGTCACATACAAGTTATAACAATAACACATCTTCCGGGAGTTGCCGCCATGGGGCGTCGCCACTTCAAAGTATATAAGGAAGATAGCGAAACCGATACTAACACCCGCATACGTACCTTGAGCGAGCATGAACGTGTTGCCGAGCTGGCGCTTATGATAAGCGGTTCGGAAACCGATGAGGCAGCCCTTGCAAATGCCCGCGCACTTCTGGCCAAGGGTACACGCGACAATTAATTATCAGAAAAAATGGAACAGAACGAGCATATTTTCGGCATTCACTCGGTGATTGAGGCTATAGAGTCAGGCCGTACTATCGACAAGCTTTTTATGAAAAAGGACCTCAACGGTGAACTTGCAACCCGTCTGTGTCATCTTGCAAAAGACCATGGCATTGCAATTCAGCGAGTTCCTGTTGAACGGCTCAACCGTATCACACGCAAGAATCATCAGGGTGTCGTTGCGCTTATATCGGCGATAGACTACTGCAGTCTGCACCAGCTTGTACCCACTCTTTTTGATGACGGCGTACTTCCGTTCATTCTTGTGCTTGACGGCATAACCGATGTGCGCAATTTCGGAGCTATAGCGAGAACAGCCGAATGTTGCGGTGTAAATGCTATTGTAATCCCGTCGCGTGGAAGCGTTTCGGTAGGTGCCGACGCTGTAAAGACCTCGGCCGGAGCCTTGTTGCATATGCCCGTATGTCGCGAGGCATCGCTGGTTAAAGCAGTTGAGTATCTGCGCGAAAGCGGTTGCCAGATTGTCTGTGCTACCGAGAAATCCAGTATCAACTATACCACAGGCGACTATACCACTCCGGTTGCAATTGTGATGGGAGCCGAGGATATAGGCATATCCAACGAGATACTACGTATTGCCGATACTCGCGCCGCAATTCCAATGTTCGGCAAAATAGGTTCGCTGAATGTAGGCGTAGCCGCCGGGGTGATGATGTACGAAGTTGTACGTCAGCGCCTTGGAGCCGATTTGGAAGTTATTTAACGCTATTTAACTGCTCCCGTTTACAGGAAAAAGGATTTTAAGGGAGTATATCAAGAAAACCTTATAATAAACCATTATATGTTACATCTTATCGCCGACAGCGGAATTCAGTTCTACACACGGGAAGTGGAATTTGATGCGGACAGGCAGATTACTCTGCCCGGCGGACGCCCGCTGAAATACAGTTTCTGCAATATCCTTAATCAGGCCTCCGGCGAGCGTGTTTTCGACCTTGCCATATATCACTCCGGTACCGGTAAATATATTCCTGTAAACGAAATAGTCAATGACAATGCCATTGAGCTTTTGGCCGATGGCCGTGCCAAGCTTGATGAAAGCGGTGTTGAAATAATGCGTGGAGATTTTTCACCGTCCTTATTCACCCAGATAGATCCCGGCTCTACAGGCGAGCTTTTCAACTTCAACTCGTTGCTGTCGTTCACAACTCCGAATCCAAAGAATGTGCACGAACGAGTTCCCGCGTTTGAATTGCTGTTAGGGAAATGGCTGCCTATGCCAATGTTTGAACAGCAACAGGGCGTGAGCGCCGATGTTCCATACGCATGGTGTCGTGTAAAGATTGAAAGAACAGAAAGGAGTTCGGCCGACGGAAGTGCCGTTTATCGTTTTATATGGGCATTCGATACCAAGACAAGCGATGATGAAATGGCCATGTTCCGTCCGGCTTTTCCCTCCGAGGGCATTGACAAACTTGAGTTCGCCTTGTGCAACAGGGTGTCGAATCTGGTGCTGTTCATGGCTCCGACCGGAGCGTTTACAGTTTTCAGTCACTACGTAGCCCAGCTTCTTGGCCTCGACCCGGCTCAGAACACATATAAATATATAGGATTCTACATTTATCTTATAAACTTCATTCGTCTTATTGGAGCGTCTCCCGAGGTAACACTGCACCGTTGTCCCGAGAACAGACGAATTCCCGTTGATTTGGTTCTTGACATCGGAAACTCACGCACCTGCGGTCTCCTGTTTGAGAACGGCGATTTTACCAAAGCCGCAATGCTTAGTCCGCGCGACCTTACCGATCCGTGGATTACGTATGAGCATCCTTTCGATATGCGTCTTGTATTCCGCCAGGCCGATTTTGCCAATGATATAGTTATTGAGGAGGAAGAGGATTTGTTCCGTTATTCGTCGCTTGTACGTATTGGCGACGAAGCTCGTAAGCTTGTATATAATTCGGTGGAATCGGAAGGATTGTGGGCTAATACAACCAACTACAGTTCTCCCAAACGTTATTTGTGGGATAATAAGCCCTTCAAACAAAAATGGGAGTTCCTCACCACTACGTCCGACCCCTTGTATATACGTTCGGCCGAGAATGTGTATGTTCCCGGACTTTCGGATTTCTTCGATGCCTCCGGCGATTTTATCCGCGACCCCTTTGCCGCCCTCGAAACTACCGACGGCAACACCCATTATTCCCGCAGTTCTCTTATGACATTTGTGCTCATTGAGATTCTGCAGCAGGCATTGATGCAAATAAACAGCCCCGAGTTCCGTCGTCGCCACGGTGAAATAAACTGCAAGCGTTATTTGCGAAATCTTATTCTTACATGTCCCACGGCAATGCCGCGAACCGAGCAGATAAAGCTTCGTCAATGTGCAAAGGATGCTTTTGAGGCTCTTGAAATGGTGTATGTGGACGGACGAATGCCGCGAATCGAAGTATTTCCTGCTGTTGAGAATATTTCGAAAAACGCCGAAGACCTTGCCGGCGAGGAACATGCGTCGTGGACTTTCGATGAAGCTACATGTTGCCAGCTCGTATATCTGTATGCCGAAATCGCCGAGCGCTATCGCGGACGAGTGTCCGAGTTCTTTAACCTCAAAGGCCATGTACGTCCGGAACTCGCCGCCGAAGGTTATACCGACAAAGCAGTTACTATTGCCAGTGTAGATATAGGTGCCGGTACTACCGATGTGATGGTTTGCACTTATATGTGCTCGGGTAACGACGAAGGTACACTTACACCGCGCCCGATATTCTGGGACAGCTTTTATGTTGCCGGCGATGATATTTTGCGCAACATAATCCAGAACGTGATAATAGAAGAACGCGGCGAGGATTTCCCCGATATGGGAAGTATTTACAGCGCTCTGTCTGCACGTCTTGAGCAAAGTTCCGTAGATGAGATTGCCGAGATTCCTTCGCTTGGAAAACATGTGTTTTACCGCACATTGGTGAACGACCTGCGTTCGTCGGGTTCCGACAGGGAAACCCGCTCGATTAAGGAACGGATGGCGTCGTCGCTTCTCCGCGATTTCTTTGGAGTGGATTCCAATATGATGGAGGATAAGGATCGCCGTTGTCGTGTGGATTTCAACACGCAGGTATCGCATCCCATGGCCCAGTTCTTTATGGAGCAGTTGCGTTTACGCCGTCCCTCAAGGGTTTATACCTACGATGAAATTTTCCCGACAATAAAGCCCTCGGCATATCTGCTTGACTACTTTGCCGACCATTTCGGTTTCCGTTTCGAGGAGCTTAAGTGGCGCTTCTCCCCAGAACGCGTGGCCGATATTGTGAAATCGACCATGGAAAATCTTATGAAGCAGATTTCGGTAATGCTGTATGCCCATAACTGCGATATAATTGTGCTTTCCGGACGTCCGACATCTATAGATGCCATTACCGAACTGTTTGTGAAATATGTTCCTGTAATGCCCGATCGTCTTGTCCGGCTTAACGAGTACAGGGTAGGGCAGTGGTTCCCGCTTGCCGACCCGCAGGGATATTTCTACGACCAGAAAGCAGTGGTGGCCGTAGGTGCAATGGTAGGACATCTGGCATCGACAACAGGCTTCAACGGTATGGTGCTCCAGTTCGATGACATGGCCAAACATTTTACAAGTACGGCCAATTACATAGCTTTGTTTAAAGGCGATCGTTTATCATCCACAGTACTTACTCCCAAAAAGGCAAGCGAGACCCTTAACCTAACTATTTTCCCGGCATTCTTCGGCTGCAAGCAGTTCGACACACCGCATTATGACGGCCGCCCTGTATATGCGCTTTACAATAACAGCGGCAAGCGTGCGCTAAGGGTAACAGTTTCCCGCGATTTTGCCGAAGACCCCGAACGACTCGTTCTTGAAGATGTAACCGACAGCAACGGCGACCAAGTGCCTTTCAGCCAGGTGGAATTTATCGGTCAGTCCATAATAAACGACGGCCGTCACTGGCTTGACAAAGGCGAGTTCGAACTCGACATACCTTCCCGTTAACTTTTTCTCCTCTTTTACTGCCATGAACGTTATCAACGATATAAACATATTAAACAAGGGTCTCGAGTGGCTGCGACTCCACAACCCCGAGCAGTACGAACAAGCCTTTTTCCCTATGGTGGACGGACGCCGACGCCTGCGCCGTCAGCTGGTGGCTCTTTCCGAAAATCCCGCTATAGGCGCATTCGGTGAAAGCCAAACCGGTAAATCGTACCAGATGAACACCTTTCTCAACCGCAACGACAAGGCTTTTGTCATCAAATCCGATTCGCATCCCGAGGGTATAGGATTTGTGGACGAGATAAACCCTATAGGCGACAAGCGCGAGGCTACAGGTGTGGTTACGCGTCTTACAAGCTTCCGCAACGCGCCGCAACGATATAACAGCAAGTATCCCGTTATTGTAAAGCTGCTCACGGTAAGTCAGCTTGCTACAATACTTGCATCGGGATATTATGCCAATATCCGCGATTATACTACATACTCCGACGACGAGCTTAAAGCCATATCCCGTCTTATCCACGAGCGTTACGCATCGCGCCCCGAACAGCCCGACAGCGCCTTGGTGGAAGATGATATTCTTGATATAAAGCAATATCTTGCCTCTTATGTGGAAGCCCCTACTCAAGGAATGTTGCGTTCAAAATATTTTGAGACGCTTACACGAATAATTCGCCGGGTTCCTGCTGCCGAATGGGTTGAAGTGTTGAAATATCTGTGGCACGGCAACGAGGTTATTTCACGTCTGTTCGAGCGTCTTGTTGAAAAAATGCAACGTCTCGGATATGCCCGCGAGGTATATGTTCCAATCGAGGCAGTGGCACACCGTGGAAACGGTAACTACCGCACTATAATGTCGGTGGCTTGCCTCAACGGGCTCGACGACCCCGAATGGAGCATCCGCACCGATGTTTATGTTCCTGTAAACGGAGCCGCCAACGAATTGCGCCGCGAAGCCGATTTCCCCACTTGCGACCTTTGCGCCATCAGCGCCGAAGTGATATTTAAAATTGACGAGGAATATCTATCCGAAAAGCGCTCCTATTTTTATGATGAGAGTAAAGCCGGCGAACCGGGATACCTCTCGCGAAGCTCGCGGACGAAACTGGCCGATGAAGTCGGTAAGGACTTGCTTGTGAATACCGATTTGCTTGACTTCCCCGGCGCACGCAGTCCCGAACAACAGGACGAGGCTTTTTGTACCGAAGGAAACAAGGATAAATCAGGACAGTCGGTGCTTGTAAAAATTTTCCTGCGCGGCAAAATCGCCTATCTGTTCAATTATTACAGCGAGTCGCACATGATGAAAGTGCTCATGTTCTGTCATCATGATGAACAATCCGAGGTTAAGAATCTACATATTCTCGTTGACCAGTGGATACGTCGCAATGTAGGCTCAAATGTTGCCGAACGCGCTGCCACCTTGGCATCGACCGGCGGCATATCGCCTCTGTTCGTTGTGGCCACAAAGATAAACCTCGACATGACGCAGCGCAACTACGAGGCTCACAACAACGCGAATGCCATAAACAACCGTTGGGAGGATCGTTTCCGCACCGTGCTTCTGGACGCTGTGCTCAACTGGAGTAATGTCGACTGGTTCCGCAACTGGAGCGCTCCCGGAGTATCTTTCAAAGATACCTATCTTTTGCGCAGCTACGAGCACAGCTCATGTGCCCCGAACGGTAATCAGATGTTCAACGGCTACGATGTGGCCACAAGTTCTCCCGAACGCGAGCTTGTAATGGACAAAGACTATTACCGCTTGTTGCGCTCCACATTTGTTAGCAACTCGAGCGTGCGCGAACTGTTCTTCGATCCCGAACTTGCATGGGATGTGGTTTCCACACTCAACAACGACGGCTCCTTGTATATTATCGAGCGAATGACAAAAGTGGCAGCGGCTGCCGCACGTTTGCGCAACGACCAGATGATGCGCGAACGCAACGATATTATGTCGCTTGTGAGAGATATTCTTAACAAGGAATATGATTCCGATAACGATTCCGAGAAACTTTTGCAAAACATCGATCTCGCCGGCAATATCAGGTGGGAATTCGATGCAAGCTGCTCAATGGACAGCTATTATTTCGGTCACCTCATACTTGCCATGCAGGTAACCGAAGCCGAGTGTCTCAGCGTGGTGCACGAGCTGGTTCATGGAACAGCAATCAATAACGACCTTAACAATCTTAAGGACTATCTGCTGATAAGGAAGCGGTGTCGCGAATTTGAAGGCTGTAATAACGATGACGAACGTTGGGAACGGCTGCAGCGCTCCTACGGCTGGAGCACACGCGAACGTGCCGAGGCCGAACTTGCCCGCAGAGGCATCGACCCCGTAATACTGTTTGCACCCTTGTTGCGCCCTCGAACAAACCAGTCGTTCATTGCCGACCACATAATGAAGCTTTGGAAAGGTAAGGTGAACTCCGATGAGTTGATGAACACTTTTGCCTCCAACGACGGATTCAACCCTATGCTCATGAGGGACTTGATAAAAATTATGCTCGACAGTGCCGAGCGTCTCGGTCTGGCCGACATAATAGCCGAGCGAATCCGCAAGGAAGTTTCGGTGTCAAATCTGTCGCAGGTAAAAGAAAGTCTTGTAGCCGATATTATGGCAAGCACGCTTAACGCTTTTGTAAACGACTTTGGCTATTCGCTGCTTACCGAAGAGCAAATTGCAAAAGCCCGCAGCATTGCCGAGGATAATTTCCTGCCGGTTTTTGAGTACATAGGCCGCGAACGCACATCGACATTCACCCACGATGAACTTGCCGGATTGTTTGAAGACGCTTTCGAACGTGGCGGAGGCTTGGTGGATTCATTCGAATCGCACTATAACGAATGGCTCGAGTATATGACAATAGCATTTATTGTTCATCTGCGCCGTTCCCGCTTGCGTCCCGAAGTCAACAAGGCTCTCGGCGATATTATTGACCAAATTCAATTCAATTGAAACGAGCTATGAGACGAATACATTTCGATTCCAACGGTCCGGTATATCACCATTACTATTTCTGGCAACCCTGGGGCTGCCTCGGATGTTTTGGCCGTGCATTGCTGTTCATTGTCCTTTTCACCGGGTTCATTTTTCTTTTGAGCCAGTTCAGAAGCTGCGGCAACAGATCGGCTGCGAACTCCGGACAGGATACAATTGAGGTTGTACAGCCCGTAGTTCCTCCGGTATACGATGACGATGATGTAATAGACGACCGCGGCCGACGCATTGTTTCCAACCGCCTCAATGTGTTGTTCAAGGCACAGGTTGGTGAAACTCAAATAAATGAATGGAAATCGCGTTTTGCACAACTGTATCCCGGTGATGAATATAAAATAGTATTCACCGATATAAATACAAAACTCATGGCTTTGGAAGTCCCGGCTGACGAACGCCGCGACATCATGCAGAATCTTCCGGTGCAGATTTCCGACATACCTTTTATTGTGTTCGAGGAAGAGGTAATGGCCGGAGGATATCGTCCCAACGACCCCGCATTGTCAGGAGCCGCCTGGCATCTCGACGCCGTGAAGGCTTTTGACGCATGGGATTATACCAAAGGCTCCGATGATATTATTGTTGCTGTTGTCGACAGCTATTTCGACCTTTCCAATCCCGAATTTGCCAACACATCTATAGTAGGAGCTTATAGTGTTCCGCGAGGTGACAGCGATGTGTCGCTGCCGGCCGATTTTAATCCGGCGCAACCCGATGCCGCCATGAGCCACGGCACAATGGTGGCTGCGCTTGCCATAGGCGGAATGGACAACAACCACGGCAGTGCCGGTATTGCGCCCCGGTGCAGTTTCATGCCCGTGAGCTTGTCCTCTCGAATTGGTACTCTTAATCTGCTCCAGGGCTTGCTATATGCAATTAATCAGGGAGCGCAGGTAATCAATATCTCTGCCGGTATAATGTTCAGCGATGAAATGGCACAAATGCCGGTGGAACAACAGATTCAATGGGCGCGAACCGAATTGCTCTCGCAGGAAGCTGTGTGGAAATATGTGTTCGAAATGTGCAACGACTACCGCGTCACCATTATATGGGCGGCAGGGAACGAAAATGTTTTTACAGCTCTTGACGCTTCCAAACGCGGTGATTCTGCAATAAAGGTGTCGGCTGTTGACAAAAACCTCAACAAAGCCGAATTCAGCAACTTCGGTAATTTCGCCGATAAAAATATATATGAATCCACAGTTTCGGCTCCCGGAGTTGCCGTATATGGCGAAATTCCCTCGTCGGGACAAGGCTCTGCAGTGGACGGTACAAGCTTTTCCGCGCCAATCGTTGCAGGCGGTGTAGGCTTGATGAAGTCCTTGGACCCGTCGCTTACAACGTCTGAGATAATAGAAATCCTTAAAAGCACCGGACGCCCGGTAAGCGACACAACTATAGGTCCCATTGTTCAGTTCGGCCCTGCATTGGAACGCGTGGTACAAGGCTTTTTGCCTTTCAGCGATTTGGTTAATATAGTGAATGGAAACGAACGCCCGTTCGAAAAGATATATCCGACATCGCTTGTACGCCCGCTGAATATCTCCGAAGAAGATGACGACAACGCTTTGCCTCCGCTTATCCAACTCTCGTTCAGATTTGCCGGCGGTGATAATGCAAAAGTTTACTACACATCATTGCTCGACCCGGCACATCCATGGGTTGCCGATGCCACTGTAAGCTATAACGCCGATTCCCAAACCGTGAACATTATTGCCGGAGAAGCTTCCGACAGTTCCGGAAATTCTTCTTTCGGTGAAGCCGGTTTCACTGTTAAAGCCGATGAACGGGGAAAAGCAAAAATTACACTGATTGAATCGTCCTCTATCTCCGCAAACTATACTCCTTACATCAAGAACCCTGTAACAACTGCAGTTCAATGAATATAAACGATAATGTGCCCGGCATTTCCATTGCCTTGATAGTATCATTTCTCGGAATAATGCTTATGAGCTATTTCAATTGGATAAGCTTTGCTATTTCCGGAAAAACAGCCGATACAGCCTCTCTTATTACAGCTGCGTTTTTCGTTATAAGTGCATTCGGACTTGCCGCTGCCGTTAAAGGAAAACAAGCGAATACCGATTTCAGTGTATGGCGTCGTCTGCGTTGGGTAGGAGTGGCGTTAATGGTCGCTGCCGTGGCTTTTACGTGCTACAATGCTCCGGGCGGAATAAATTTCAGCACATTCGACAGAGTAAAACTCAAAAAGAGTGCTCTTAATGATGTCAATACTCTTTCGCAGGTACTTTCCGATTATCGCACCTACGAGAACAACCGTCTCTCCGCAACAGTGGACGGCCTTGAAAATTATGTAATGTTCAATGCCGCCCAAACCGATGGAACGCTGCTGCGTTTCATTGCTCAGGAGGTACTCGGGGGCACGAACTCGTATTCATTGTCGAGAGCTACAATCGAAACTTACCGCAATGTTGCCGAACAGCGAATAGAAGGAGGCAATGTCAACGAGTACTCTTTTGCAGTAACGAAATTGCGCGATGCCGTAAACCGTTGGAATTATACCGAAGTGAATCAATTGCCGATTGATATTAGAGTTCTTGCCGATACACTGAGCACCGGGCTCACTTCGATTTCACGCCGCTTGAGGTTTCCTGAGATAAAACTCGTGGACGGAATTTATACATGTGAAAACGACTGCCGCCCGCTGGATATTACAATATCTCCCGTAAACAACGGACGTTCTCAGAATGTAAATGGTGAATGGCGTCAATATTCAATCAACTTTCCGACGGACTTTGCCGATTGTTTCAAACCTGATATTAAAACAGGTATAGTGCTGCTGTTTCTTGCATTGATGTATTTTTTCTATTACTGGATTGCATACCCGGGAGGACGCTCGACAATAAGCCGCCGCTCCAAAAAATCCGATGAATACGGCACTCTCTTATAATAAACCTCACCACCGATAAGATATGGCTCTTACTCCAAATCAGATACACTGGCTTCTCTCCCATTCGCCCGAAGATATTGCCCGGCAAGTAACTGCCGGCAAAGTCGCAATGGCCGATCTCGAAGCTCTTGCCGTTGAACGCAAGCCGTTTGCTTTGAAACTGCCCTTGATAAAGACAATTGTTTCCTCGCAACCGAATCCGGCCGAAGAACAGGAATACAATATGGTGACGGATATGTACCGGGTTGCCCCTAATACCGACGATACCGGCATTGCATTGGAACACTATATAAATACTTGGCAATCCTTGTCGGCTGCAGCTTCGCGCGTTGATGAGGTTCGCGCTTATTTGAGGCTCAATAAGGAATACCGTCTTTTTCAGCGCTTGGAAAAACAGGCACCTGCCGAGATTGAACGTTACGAACGCTCCGGAGAATATCCCCGCGAGGAATTGTTGCAAGCCTTGAATGAATATATTGCCGAGTGGGGTGGTGCAAGCGATATCAACACCGGTCACATAGAGCAGTGTAATGTCTGGCACTCCCGTATATCGGAAATCCTTGAAGGTGCTGTGGAAGCCGATTGGCAGGCTATTCTCGATGATAACGGAGTTCTCAAAAGTTATGAGGCTCTAAAAAGTTTTCTCAATAAATATCCCGATAAATCGGAATATGCTACTACTGCCGATACTAAATTGTGGGAATGGGCAATGCTGCAGCCCGATGTTATAGCTGCAGCCGAAATTTATAATAACCATGTGCGTGGTATGGGACTGCATTCGGCCGAGGTGAGCCGGTTGCAGAATTCACGTGCCGAATGGGATGCTGTAAGAAACAGCGGCCTGTTTGCCATTATGGATTACATGGATCGTTCGCCTGATTCTCCATTTATCAACGCCGCCCGTGTAAAGATAAACGAGCTTGTGCCGCAAGAATTGGAGTATATACGCACAATGCCGCAGTATAACCCCCAGCGTTTCAAACGACTGTTTGAAAAGGGAATATGCACAAAGGAACAGCTTACTTCGTCAAGTCCTTGTTCCGACGAAGAATTCGATCGGATGCTTCGGCACAACGATATTGTGCATACAGAAACTTTACCCGTACCACCGTTTTCTCAGCATTCGCTTGCAAGTAATGGCAACGGAAAAACGGACATTGTTCTGTTCGGCCTTGCTTCAAGCGGAAAAACATGTGTGCTCAGCGGACTTGTCTCAGCCGACCGCATAAGCGTGGATAACGCAAACTGGGGCGGAAAATACGCTCAGTCCTTGCGCAGTTTTGTAGTGGCTCATATAGCTCCACCCGCTACAGGTTCCGAGTTTGTATCGCTCACAAATGCAACAATAGTCATCGATAAAAAGCACGAAGCTCCATTTAACCTTGTGGATATGGCCGGCGAGGCGTTCCGGCAGAATATTGTAAATGTAGGCGTACAGAGCACCGGTACTATTTCGTTTGCGGCCATGGGTGAAGGAGCTCCCGAAATCCTTGCCAATACTAACGAAAAGGTGTTTTTCATTGTTGTGGACCCGCTGGCAACAGGGCAGGCGGCAATGTACCAGCGTACTGCGGTCCAGACTCTGGTGAGCCTTTTCATGTCGCCCGAGAACCGCGATGTTATGAAGCGCGTCAGGGGCATACACTTCATTGTTACAAAGAGCGATACATTGCCGGAACCTGAGTTGCCCCATGCACAGGCCTTGGTGCATTCCATTCTTCCAACCGGCGAACGCGATAAACTCACCCGTTTCTGCTCCGATATGGGTATAAACGCTTCGGTTGATAAAAAACGCAACGGACGTCCGCGTATTTTCTGTTTCAGCCTTGGCACTTTCCATGCGCTCAATCATTTCACTCCCAATCCGGTATATTCCGAGCAACTGCTCGAAGTAATTGCCGACTATGTAAGCCCCGAGCGAATTGGCGGTACTGCCAAAAGGCTCCGTAATATATTCACCAAACCTTTATTCTAACAATTATGGATACTAAAATCGGTTTGAGCATAAGCTGTTTTAACGGAGTCGATTTCAACTTTCTCCTTAATCTAGGTTGGTACGGCGAAAAACCTTCGCATTTCAATGCCGACAGCCGAATTGTCAGCGATTATATCTATTCCGTTAATTTCGGAACGGAATACGATACTTATGAAATAGACCTCTGCCATGTCCTTACCCCGAATCCGCGCGAGTACGGCATGCGCATAGCTTTGCGCCTGCCCGCTGCGAGCGAGCCGGTGAAAGACGGACAAACCGTGTCGCCTGCCGAAATTCTTGAAAAAGTTTTCAATAAAATCAAGAACGAGAGCCTCAACTATTACGGCGGAAAATATGAGTATCCCGATTACAAGATACCCGAACTGGATCCTGTCGCTTATGCGGAAATTCTCAAAAATTACTCTGTTCGGCCTGTTTGGGGACGCAAGGTGGTGATGAACGGTAGCGAGACGGCATTTATTTCTTTGCCCGGCAAGGATGTGAGCCGACTGTTGCTCGCATTGCCTGCCTGCACGCGTCTCGCAACTTATAAAGATGTGTACATAGGAGATTTTTCGGTAAATACACAGCTTCTTGCGCTAACCGATGCCGAAATTGCATACAAGCCCTCGGTTGAGGTGCGTGTAAACAGCTTTGCGGGAGGTGCGCGTACATACCCTCTTACAGCTCCCCACACTTTCTCGTCTTCGGAATTCGGATATGATACAAGGATATACGAAAAAGTTGAAGTGAAACTTGTTCCCGAAGATGTGATTGCCGCCGGCCTGCGCGGCGAAACATCCTTGCCTTTCCCCGGCGCAACAGTATCCTTGTTACGGAGGGAAGGAATGGCTGTTGTGAGCTTCAACCCTGCCGAACGCACTCAGAGTTATGATGTTATAATTGAAAAGGGCGGCAAGGATGCCGAACATATTTATAATAGCCTTTGTTACGTAGGTAAAGCGGTTCGTGATCATAAACTTACATTCAAAGGGGAAAATATAGGCCGTTTTGAAGGCGCAAGAGATATTGCCACACTGTTTTCTCTAAACGATTGTGCCGATTATAAAATCAAGCGCGTAAACGTGCTGAACCGACAAATTATGATTGAAGTTGAGTCGGAAGCTAAACCCGAGCAGGTTCAAAAACCGGTGAATAGAAGCGAAACCGGAGAATCTAATCCTGCGTTACGGACTGCTCCCGAATCGGCCACACTTGTAGTTAAGGTAAGCGAGAAGTATTTGCAAAAAAATTGTCCGTTGCGGATTAGGCAAAAAAGCGATGTCAATACCCTTGTGACATACTACACTGTAAACTCCGGCAGCACCGAGTTCAAATTCCCAATTCTTAAAGGTTGTAGAAATATAAAAGTTGAGTTGGGCTCGCCATATATCTTTCAAGGTATTGCCACATTGAAAGACACAAAAAATAATGTTTACGAAATTTCATTCGAAGATAAGGACAAGCGTTCTTTCGTTGCCCGTATGTTCGATGAAGAAGATTCATGGAACGGCATTTTCGGCATTCTCAAAGGTATAGGACTGGTAATACTTATTCTCGGATTTGTTTTTGTCGGTGCTTGTGTGGCATACCGTTTCCACGATAATATTAGCGATTTGCTTAACGGCAAAGCGGCTCCCGAGGAAAAAGAGCAAACGGTTTCCGCTGCCCCGACTGCTCCGGAAGTTCCGGTAACCGTTGTTGATACAACCCGAACCACAGTCAAAACCGACACAACCCAAACAACCGAACAACAAAAAGAAAACTCATGAGACTGTTGAAATTCATAATTTTCCTGGCAATTATGGGAGTTGCAGTTTTCGGCTTCGACAGGCTTCTTAATATCTACACCGACAGTGACGGAGAAATCGAAGCGGTTAATGGTAATTTCTCGATGCACCTGGAAAAAGTGAGTTCGTGGGCCGACAGACTTTCCGGCCGATGGGACAGTGATAATCTGCAGGCGGCAATGCTATATGCCGAACAAGTAGGCCGTTATCTTTCGGCGGAAGAACGAAGAATTTTGAACGAGCGCATAGCTGCCTCCTTCCTCGCAAAGACGGAGGAACTCATTAAAAACTCCTATTCTCCACAAATGGAACCTTGTCGTATTGGTCCGGGACTGGAGCTAAGACCGGAAATGTCGGATTTGGATATCAATTTTGCCGGATTCAACTATCTTACATCTATGGTGCCTCTGGTAAAACAATCGGCCACATGGACGCGTCTTAACAAGCTGCGCCGACTGCACAACACTCTATATGATTTCTCTATTCGTTCGCATAATATAGACTCTAAAATAAAACCGCAGCTTGATTTGGAAAACGGAAGTCCGCGTGTGAGCTGGAATTCTCCGTTCAATTACGATAATTACGCTCATTCGCAGTTATTGCAAAGCCGTGCTCTTGCGTCCGAAATCGGAGCGTTTCCCGAGCTGACTTCCCTCAACTGGGTGAAAAATACTTTAAACGAGACTCAGCTATTGAAAAAACTCGGAACCGGCAAGGACTCTTATATTTCGCGGGAAAAGCGCGATATGAATAATTTCAAGAGTACATTTATGCATAAATTTAACGATTTATGCGGTCCGCTTCCCGAAAATTACACCAAAAGGCAGTATAATGATAGAGAGAAAGTTCTTAAACAACTGAAACAGCTCGAAAGAGAATTTAATTCTATTGATATCAATGCCGATTTCGTTGATATGATTGCCCAATTTCGTCGGGTACATCTCAATGGCTATAAATTATAAATTAGTATACCGCTACATATTATGGCTAAAATAAAAGAAGTTCAAAGTACCGAGGTACACTGGAAAATTGCTGAATGGTCCATAAAGGATCAGGCCAATGTACGCATACGTCAGCTTTTAGCCGAAAATGCGCGCTTCTTTGCGCCTGTATATGTAACCCATGCAGGCTTCTACTGGTCGGATCCCGAGTCTGCAGGTTGGAACGTACTCACCGATGCCGCCGATGCCGACAGAGCCGAGGTATATGCTAAGATAAACGAAATAAAAAACTCGGCCATAGCGCGTTTCCCGGCACAACAGGCGCGTATAGAACTTGTGTTTACGCGCCCGAACGATGATTTCGTTTTTTTGCGTCGAATGCCCGACGGCTCGCTCGACTTCAGATTAACCGGCTGGGGCTTCGCTAATTTCAAACGCGCCCAGGGTGGACCTATCAGCGATGTTCCTGTGCCGGATACTCTGCGCGAAGTAACTCTCAGTCTCAGTAACGACGGTACTAAGTGCCCCTCCCGACCTTTCCAACTTTTCCGGGGTACGGCCTGGGTGGACGAAAAAACCGATGCTCAAGGTTTATATTCTCTCGGCACACTTCCTCCGGGACGCAAAGTACAGTTCCGCGACATTGAAACCGGCAAGGAACTTATAGAAGAAATTAAAGAAGATACAACAAATATCGATTTGGATGTCACCGAGTACCTTACCGTGAGGGTTACCGGACGACTCGACAATGCTCCCTTGTCGGGCGACGAGGCCACGGTGCAGTACGGTCATCGTTCCGCTACATTACGCTTGGAATACGGGGTGGCCGAATGCCGGATGCCTTGGCTGAATGATATTCAATGCAAAGTATCGTTGCGCGGTGAATCCCAACAGCGAACGCTGGAAAAAAACATACTCAATACCTTCGATTTCAACTTTGTCACTCCCGAAATTCCACGTACAGCCGTTCGCGTTCATGTTTCTTCCGACGGTGTCCCCGTAGCGAACGAACCGGTGACACTCTCTTTCCGGACCGAAACCAAGAATCTCGTAACTGACGTCGGAGGCGTGGCAACTACCGAGTTCGAGATTCCGCAGGGCGTAACCGATTCATGCGAAGCCAAAGTCCGCGACTCTTCTGCTACCGAACTGCTCGCAAATCAACCCGTTGATTTCTATTTCACCTTCGACACCCCGGTTCGCGACATCTTCAATCCCTCGCTTCTGGTGGTCGACGGCAATCACGAGCCGGTACCCGCATATCCCGTAATTGTGGAATACAATGGCGAGTCCGTCAATTGCATATCCGACGAAAACGGAGTTGTGCATCTTCAGGAAATGGCCGGAGGCGACACTATGCGAGTTTACGATGCTGCCGATACTTCATGGTTCAAGGACTATACATTGAATCCTCTCCAGCCACAATATGTGTTTGTCCTACCATACGACAACGTTCCCGCCGATATCGATTGCACGTTGCGCGTTATTGAAAAAGACGACACTCCCTCAAAAGGTACAACATGTATTCTTGCGCAGGGAACAAACCGCGTTCTTGCGCGACTGGACGATAACGGCGAAATGAAGTTCAGCAGTGCCATGTTCGACAAAGAAAACCCTGTGGACGTTCGTCTCTACAGCACGCGCCGCACATTCCCCTCGCTGAAATTCAATATTGAACCGGAGGAAAAGGAATACGAGCTCCGCGAGGTCGACGGCCCGACACCCTGGTGGAAAATCGCCGGCGAAATTGCGTTGGCCATTGGCACAGCGTTCGGTCTCCTTGTTTATTCAGGACTATTATACGGCATGTTCCGAAACTTACCTAATCTCTTTGCATGATGTTCGCTAACAGTCTCCCTCTATACTTTTGGGTATATTTCGCACCCATAATTGCCTTTGTCTTATTTGCTTACGACAAGCATTGCGCTCACTACGGAAAACGACGCATTCCGGAATATATCCTTTTGGCAGTTTCTCTCGCCCTCGGGGCTTTCGGAAGCCTGTGCGGAATGATAATATTCCGGCATAAAACACTCAAAAAACTCTTTTATATCGGAGTCCCTCTAATGCTCTTCACTCAGATCCTTATTCTTGCATATATCCTCACCCGATAATTCCGTTATTATGAAAGGACGATTGAAAACCGCTCTGGCAGGAGCCTACGTTCTCCTCATAGCTTTACTGATGCTGAGCAACTGCCGTGGTTGCGACAACACCCCGGAGCAGGCCGAAACGCCTGTCGACAACCGCACCGCCGAAGAAGTTGCCGAACAAATCGGTAACGACGGAGATATTAAAATTACATTGCTATGGGATTTCCCGGGCGATGTGGATTTGCATGTCACACAGCCTAACGGAGTGGAACTGTGGTACCAGAATATGCGCGACCGCCGCACCGGTGGTGAACTCGATGTCGATAATCGCCGAGGCGGTCGAGGCTCGGCCGAGAACATATACTGGCGCAACCCTCCCGAAGGTCGCTACACAGTTGATGTTGTGATGTATTCCCTCAACGATGCCGCTCCGCAGGGAGGACCGGTAAAAGTGGTTATAAAAGAAAACGACAGAGTACAGACATACGATGTGCGCCTCTCCTATGGCGGACAGCGCGTTAACGTAAAAAGCTTCACATATTCTTCCCGCTGATACCCCTGTTTCCCTCCTGACGCCTCCGAATCACCCGCTCCTCAAAACTTTGCATGTGAAAAAGCGGCCGGTTTATTTGTCGGTTTGAAAAATTTTTCCTAAATTTGCACTCCGAAAACATTGAAATATAATTGATAATCATATAAGGCAATGAAAAGAACATTCCAACCCTCTAACCGTAAAAGAGTTAACAAGCACGGCTTCCGCGAAAGAATGGCTAC
>CAMWMR010000008.1 GCA_947175425.1 uncultured Porphyromonadaceae bacterium | reverse complement strand
GTTTCTTCATTACCAAGAAACTCTACGCCGAAGATATCGCCGAAATATGAATTGCCGTAGGTATCTCGCGGGAAATGTCCTACTGCCGCAATAACGATGGGAAAGTTGCGGAAGAAGTCGCTTGACAAAAGGGCTACACGCTCTAAGACGGACTTTAGACTGTCCTCTTTCATAGAGTCATGTTTCTTTGATGCAACCGCATTCATGTCAGTATGAAAAGAAAGACAATGAAAGTCAATATCGTCATCCTTCGTCATCCTCTTTCGTTCTGAGGAGAATAGCTCGAATATTCGATTGATCAGCTTTTGGTAGTTATACCATGTTCTTGCAGTGCCGTTTGCTCCTCTCAGATTCCCGGTGTCTTCTGAACCTATCCTGACTTGAAACTTTTGACCCTTGTAGGGATAGAGGGGATTGTAATTTTTTAATGTGTCAGGAGTGCAGCAATCAGGGAGGTTTGCATAACCTGTGCTATATTCGATATTGCGGCTCCAGTCTTCATGATTTGCGTTAATGGAGCGCAGATAGTCATTGCGGCCATCTTCTTCGATGCACGCATCAGGGTCGCTTGCACCTTCTTGACCCATGAAAAGGATCTTTGCATTGGGATTGCCGTGACCGATATAATCCTCTGTTGTAGAGTTGATCAGTGCTTTGAATTCTTTTGAGTATTTCATTGTAACTGATTTAGATCGCCTACATTAACGCATTTCGGCACTGCGACCACTAAGAAAACAAAAGGGCGCGGTCATCCCTTTTTCACCTTTGATTAGTCAGGTTCTGGTAAACCTTGAAGCTCAAATAATGGAAAAGGCAGACCGTGCCCCTATGACGGGACAAGCAGCCTACGCGTTTCA
Organism: uncultured Porphyromonadaceae bacterium; assembly: GCA_947175425.1. Classification (GTDB taxonomy): domain Bacteria; phylum Bacteroidota; class Bacteroidia; order Bacteroidales; family Muribaculaceae; genus CAG-873. The sequence continues at coordinate 85,488 of CAMWMR010000008.1, read as the reverse complement.
TTATTCGGCGCTTCGTTAAATGTACCAGATTTGACTAAGCCGGATAACTGACGGGCAAGTTGTTTGCGATAAATATCATCCTCTGATGAGTAGTGCAAAATTAGTGAAAATTTCTCACTCTCACAACAATGGATTCTCTATCACACGATTGCTGCCTTATCGGACGCAAAATTAATTATTGTGTGTGAAATACTCTTTCTCATATCATTATTTTCATCTATTCGTACTATGCTCTATTTTCGAGGAGTTAATTAGTACTATTAAATGAAGAGCACAATGCCATCCGACGTGATAAAAGCCTCCCTCGGTGGCGGTTGTTATTAGAGTCCGTGGGATATTCCCATGTGCCGGGAGTGGCTGTGGTTGAGTTTGAACATCGACATTGCTTCCTGATTTGTCAGTGTGGGATGTGAACGGGGGACGCGTTTGAACGCCTCCTTGTCGAAACCGCTCAGACCGTTGTAGAATGCCTCATATTCGGGATGAGCTCCCGCGGCGAAGGTCATTCTGCCGCCACTTATGTCAATGTTGTAGCGTGAAGCATTTGGCTCCTTGGTCTTTTGGTTGAACCTGATGTATGCGTTTCCGACATGGATGGTGTTGCCTTTGACATATAGTTGCTGTTGTTCAGGCGTGATCCCAATGTCCCCAAACATGGTCGGAGTGAAAGTGGCGACATCATGGATGCTACGGTCATTCAACACCTCGTTGGCAATTTCATTTTGATGCCTTGAAATTAAAGATTGGACGGATTATAGTGTCAATATTGACTGTTTCGCCGATGTTGGCAATGATTTCCTCAGCCGGTTTATAGACCATAGGCGACTCATCGCGGGTAAAGTCGTTGACCGACTCTGAATAGATTCCCTGCATGGATGCCACGAAGTCGTCCATCGTAATTTTCTCGTAGGCCTGAGTACGGCTCAATACTCGACCGGCTCCATGAGGGGCCGAGTAGTTCCAGTCGGGATTGCCCTTACCGGTGCAAAGCAGGGAGCCGTCGCGCATATTAAGAGGAATAATGCAACGCTCACCTTCGGCGGCCGAGATAGAACCTTTGCGGATAATATTCTCGTCGCTTATGTAATTGTGGACTGATTCAAATTCCTCTTTCACCTCTACGCCCGGGAAGAACCGCATAAGCAATAGCGATATAAGTTTACGGTTGAGTACAGCCCAACGCTGACAAAGACGCATATCGTGGAGATAGTGCTCGCGCCCTCCGCCCTCTACATAGCAAAGGCCGGCGGGGAGTGCAGGCTCGGCGTTCTTATGTTCCTTACGCATCTTCTTTATTACGCTCTGCAATTCTGACCGACGACCTGCCGCCTTATATTCCTCAATGGTGCGTTTGATTGTCTCCTCAAACTCGTCGGCGCCATCGGTAAGATGCTTCACGGCTTTTGCCTGATAGATGTCGGCAACCTGTTTGCCGAGATTTCGGGAACCGGTGTGGATAACGAGATAAACGTTATCCTCATGGTCCTTGTCAAGCTCGATGAAATGGTTGCCGCCTCCGAGCGACCCGATTGCCTTGTAGATGCGTCCCATGTCTTTAATCTCGCGGTAGCAGTAAAGTTCCGTCACAAGTTGCTTTGCCTCACGGTAAATGTCCATTTCTTCACCAATAAGGGGTTTGAATCCAAAACGCTCTTCGCGTACAATCCTACCCGAAGGCACATTGCCACGGATATGCTCGTGGAATGCATGATAGTCAATTTCGGAAAGTTTACCGAGATTGAGAATACGCATACCGCAACCTATATCAACGCCCACTATATTGGGGATGACCTTGTCGCCGAGGTCGCCGGTGAAGCCGATGACGCAACCGGCTCCGGCGTGTACGTCGGGCATTATACGTATCTTTTTGTCAGCAAACACGTCAATCGAAAGCAGCTCCTTAATCTGCTCCAGAGCCGCATTATCAATATTGTCTGTAAAAATTTTTACGTCAAATCCTTCTATTGTCTTCATATTCTGATGTTTTTATTATTTGAATGAACTACGGAGTCCTCGCGAGTCGGCCGGGTGCGTATGTCGGCAAAGCCGCGAAGCAGGTGACCCTTGGGAACAAGCCGGTAAGCCAGGGCTTGCCACTCGAACTGAGCGCAAAGTTAGACAGCCGCTGCGCAACCATTTTGCGCACTAATAATTATTTTAATAAGCTCGAAATTAAATCCATGATGTCACGCCCTACAATTCAACTTAAATTATTTTGAAATATTAAATATTCTAAATATGGAAATATCTGTAATACAATCAATACTGCGATATAGCTCAAATATTAAAGTTGAAAATATTATATACTCGTTATGCAAAGAGTGTAATCTGTATATATGAAATGTATTAGGCTAAAGGGCATAAAAAAACACAAGGGCGCAAAAGTAAAAACGTCTTATGTACGGCTATGATACATAAGACGTTTTAAGGCTATAGTTATTTGTCAAATGAGAAGTTAATCCGGTTTAAAAGTGGATGTCCCATATGCCGCATGATTTTTCGAGGGCTACCAGTGAGGATACGTAACTTTTCATGGTTTCCAAGTAATCCTGCTGAACCTGATTATAGGAGCGCTGAGCTATAAGAACATCCAAAATTCCCGATTCTCCGCGGTGATACATGTAAACGGTTCCGTCGAGTACTTTGCGTGCATCATCAAGGACTCCCGTGCGGAACAGGGCTACTTTCTTTTTTTCCGCTTCGAAAGCGTACCATGCCTGTGTTATGTTGGCTTGTACCTGCAAAGTGGTTTCCTGTTTACGGACTGCTGCTTGTTCAATTTTGAATTTTGCACTTTTCACGCTTCCTTTATTAATGGATGAAAATGGTAGCGGAACGGACACTGCTACTTTTGCATATTGCATTTGAGGGCGAAAACTGTTCCAGTCTCTTTCATAGGACAGTGACAGTTCAATGTCGGGCAATCGTTCCCGTTGAACCAGTTTCAATGCCTTGGAATTTACATCCATATCCAATGTTGCGGCCACTATATTGAGATTCTCTTTTATCCCTGTTTCAAGAAGTTCTTCCAACGTAAAATCGCGGGATAGACTGTCCCAGTTTCCTGCAGGGATATTCAATGTATCGTCATTTACTCCCATAAACATGTTCAGGTCAACCAGTGACGACTGATATGCTGCTTCCTGATCGTACACTTCGCCGAGCAGGCTCGATGCCTCAAGACCCGACTGCCGATACTCGATTTCGGTTATTTCTCCGGCGAGGTAACGCAGACTGTCCGAGCGACTTAGCTGAAACATATAATTGCAGGCTTCCTTTTTTGCCTTGAGGAGTTCTCGCCTTAGAATCGCTTCCAGATAAAAGTCGGCGGCTTCTGCGCGCAGTTCCTGAAAGCTCAGTTCAAGAGCGGCTTTTTCGAGCTGCATCTCACTTTTTGCCAGTTGTACGCGTGCGCTTCGTTTGCCCAATTCAAGAGAGTAGGAGAGGCCGAGGGTATATGTATCTTTTGCCGCTTCAAAATCAATAGAAGGGTCGGGTAGTACTTTGGCTGCAATAACTTCGGCTTCGGCAATGTTTACGTTAAGCCGCTCGGCCATATATTCAAGATTGTGCTTTCCCACTCGGCTCATATATGTGTCGAAAGTCATTGCACATTCCCGGGTCGCTTCTCCCGGCTCGCGGGCACAAATGGGCGTTATGCCTGCGAGCACAGCGAAACCGAGTAGCAGAATACAGAAGATATTATTTTTCATTTTCGGAGTCTTTAGAGAATTTCTTTTCAATGAGGTAATAAAGTACCGGAAGTATGAACATGGACAACAGAGTTGAGAATATAAGCCCGTAAACAATTACAGTTGCGAGCGGTCGTTGCACATCGCTTCCTATACCGGTGGCAATAGAAGCCGGCAGGAGACCTATTATTGTTGTTGTAGAGGTCATGAGGATGGGGCGGAATCGTTGCCGAGCGCCTTCTATGACGGCCTTAAACAGTTCGGTTCCTTTTTTGCGCAGCCCGTTGATTTGCGATACCATTATTATTCCGTTTTGTATCGACAGACCGAACATTGCAATGAATCCTACTGCGGACGATACATTAAGAGTCATTCCCCGGAGGTAAAGAGCGAGCATGCCGCCGAACAGTGCTAAAGGAACAATGGATAAAACCAATGCCGCCCGGCGGAATTTGCCAAAAGTAAGAAAGAGCAGTATAAACATGCACGCCAGGGTGAGAGGCAGAATGACAGCGAGACGGGAGTAAGCACGGTTCTGGTTTTCGAAAGCGCCGCCCCATTTAATGATGTATTTATCCTTTTCATAAACCACTTTTTCGTTTATTGCTTTTTGAGCCTCGTTTAGGAACGAAGAGAGGTCACGTCCGCGCAGGTTCAGTTTAACAGTGAGGTGGCGCCGGTTCATTTCACGCGTGATTGTGCTTTCGCCCATAGTAAGTTTAATGTCGGCTACCTGTGAAAGCGGAATTTTAGCGCCTGTAGAGGAGGTGAGCATCAGCCCGGCGATTTTTTCGGGAGTATTACGCGCATTTTCCTTATACTTGCAAGTTATATCGTACTGCCGATCACCCTGATATAGCTGTGCGATTGCTTTTCCTCCTATAGCCACCTCAATGAGCTCGGCAACATCGGATACATTTAGCCCGTAGCGAGCTATGGCATCGCGGTTCATAATAATCCGGAGCTGGGGCGACGGCGGTTCCTGGTCGATATCCAAATCGGCCGAGCCGGGGACGGTTTCCAAGACTTTTATAATGTCGTTGGCAATGCGACGTGTTTCCGGAAAGTCTTCGCCGTATACCTTGACGACGAGCTCGCTGTGAGCGCCTGCAATTTTGTCCATTACACCGTCGATCATCGGTTGGCTGAATCCTACATTAAATCCCGGAAGAGTGGCGTATTCGGCTGCGAGTTCATCAATAAGGTCACTTTTTTTCTTTCCCGCAGGCCATTCGCTGTAAGGTTTTATGCCTATGGATACTTCAAAATGCGAAGGTGTGAACGGGTCGGTGCCGTCGTCGTTACGGCCTGCCTGTACCATTACATATGTTACTTCGGGATATTTCATTGTATGTGCTCGCAATGTATCGGACAGTTCCTTCGACTTCTGCACCGATATTCCCGGGGGCAGACTCACCTGCAGCCATATTGAACCTTCGTCCAGTTCGGGCAGAAAGTCTTTGCCAACCATAATGCTGAGCCCAATTCCGGCAATCAGAATACCTACCGAGGGAATTATAACCTTTCCGGGTTTTTCCATGAGGCGTAAAAGACCTTTTATGTACTTGGCTTTCAGTTTTTCAAGCCAACGGTTTTTATATATTTTCCGAGGTTTCCGGTATATGGCATATGCTATTCCGGGGATTAGCAACAAGGCTACCAGCAGTGCCCCGAACATGGCATAGCTCATGGAAAATGCCATTGGTGTAAACAGCTTGCGTTCCACTCGTTCAAAGGCGAAAAGAGGCAGATATGCGGTAATAATAACAATGGTTGAGAAAAGTATGGGACGTCCAACTTCTTTAACCCTCTGCGCTATTGTGCCTTCAGACAGGTATTCATCCTGATGGTCTTCGCGCTTTTTCAACACGGTATCCAGCATAACAATGGCTCCGTCCACTATTATTCCAAAATCAATAGCACCGAGTGACAGCAGATTTGCCGGAATGTCGGTAATACGCATCAGAATAAAAGCAATAAGTAGCGCGACGGGAATAGTGACAGAAACAAGCAGAGCTCCGCGCCAGTTGCCTAAAAATAAAATCAGCACAAGAATTACCAGCGCCATACCGGCCAAGAGGGTGTGGGATACTGTGTTAAGTGTGGTATTTACAAGATTCGTGCGGTCCAGGAAGGTGTGGATATGTACTCCTTCGGGGAGACCTCCGTTGTTAAGTTCCTCCACGGCCTGATGAATCCCATCCAATACTTTTGAGGGATTTTCGTGTTTAAGAAGCAGAACAATGCCTTCCAGGCTTTCCGAATAGTTTCTGCTGCGGTCGGTGTAGCCGAGTACTCCCTTGCGCTCAAGATTACCGTATTCCAAAGAACCGAGATCTTTCAGGAATATGGGAACTCCGGCCTCACTGCTTACTACAATATTCCCCAAATCCTGAAGATTTTCAATAAGTCCTATTCCGCGAATTACATATCCCAAATCTCCTCTTTGCAGCATGCTTCCGCCTACATTGGCATTGTTATTTTCAATAGCCTCGGTTACTTGTCCGAGCGAAAGATTGTACTGTTCAAGTCGGGAAGGATCTATCTCTATTTGAAACTGAGTGGTGATTCCTCCGAAATTGGTAACATCGGCAACGCCGGGAACCTGTTTTATTCGCGGCATTATCACCCAATTTTGCAGGTCGGTAAGTTCTCGTAAGGAATGGTTGTCGCTTTCAATGATATAGCGGTAAATTTCTCCTACCGGAGAAGTCATAGGATCCAGCCCCGGTACGGCACCGTAGGGCAGTTCCACTTCGGCCAGTCTTTCCTGCACGCGCTGGCGGCTCCAGTAATCTTCGGTGCCGTCGCGGAACACAATGGTTATCATCGAAAGGCCGAAAGTACTTTTGCTGCGCATTACATGCATGCCCGGCAGTCCGTTTATTGCCCGTTCCAGAGGAATCGTAATTTGTTGTTCCACTTCTTCGGCAGCCAATCCCGGAACCTGGGTGACAATTTGAGAAGTTACATCGGCAATATCGGGATAGGCTTCGATTGAGAGACTTTTCCACGAAAAGTAACCGAATAATCCGAGCAACAGAAAGAGGCATAGCATTACCCACCTTTTCCGTATTACTGTGAGCATAATATCTTTTTTCATGATCCTTGATGTTTATTTCAAATAATATCCGCCTTCGCTTATTATTTTCTCTCCCGGCTGCAATCCCTTGCAGATAATTGCTTTTCCGTCCAAAGTGTTTTCTACGTCCACATGTCGTTTTACAAATGTGAGGGGGGCTGTCTGAACATACACAAAGTTGCCGTCGATACCTTGCAGAAGGGAGGTCTCCGGAATTTGCATAGCCTGCTGAGGTGCGCTGCGGAAATGTATGGTAGTATACATTCCAAGCTTTAACAGTTCGTTATCGTTCCGGCATTCGGAAATTACGCGTATGGAGCGTGTGCTTTCGTCAACAGCATCGTCCACGTGCATTACGATTCCTTTAATCGGATTGTCGGGAAATGCTGCCACCTCAATGTCGAGGCTGTCGCCGTCCTTGATAAAGCGGATGTCTTTTTCCTTTACCTGTGCCGACACCCAGACATTGGAAAGGTCGGCCACAATAGCTATCGGTTCGCAATCGTCCTTGAGATATTGTCCGTTTACGATATTGTTTTCGATAAGCGTTCCTGATATCGGCGCACGTACAACAAGCGGTTGTCCCAAAGTCATGGCTTCGAGATTTTCCACCTGATAGACATGTAAGGCTGCCTGTGCGTTTTCAAAATCCTTTTCGGCGGTGAGTAGAATGTTGCGGGCTTCCTCCAGCTCTTTCTGAGAACTTACGCCATTGAGTATTAAGTCGTTTTTGCGAAGAAAGTCCTTGCGTGCAAGTTCATACGCCGATTTGGCCTGAAAGAATTCCTTTTGAGCCGATGTAAAATCGGGACAAATGATTTCAAACAATGCTTGCCCTTTGCTGACCTGTTGCCCCATGTGTACGCACGATTTTACCACTCTGCCCGCAAAAGGTGGTGCGATATTTGCATATTGTGTGGGAATAGGCATGATAGTACCGGGGGTAATGATTTCTTTGGAATAGTTTGCCGGTTGAACGTCGGTAATCCTTATATTCTCGAACCTGTTTTCTTCCGACAGCCTGACGGTATCCCCCTCGATTCTGTATGCAAAACTTTCCGTGTTTTCTGTTGACCGGCTGCAACCTGCAAGCAGGACGCTGCCGTACAAAAGGCTTGACAGCAAGATGTTGTACTTCGTCATAATTATAGATTGGTTTTTAATTAGGAAACCGGACAAAATTCGGAATCGGTTTCATGATTTACACTCGTGTTGATTATCACGGTGCAAAATTAGTCTCTAACTTCCCTACGGGCCGTTAGAGACTAATTAGAATGGAATTAGAAATATATTAGAACGGATGCCGGCAATAGCCGTTGCCTGTGTCTTATTATTGTTTTTCTCCTGTATTGCTGTTGTATTGGCCGTAGATGTGCCAACATATTATATTCTTATTTTCGGGATATTATGTGGCCCAAAATACTGTATGGGCGATTGAATCCCTGATGCTTCCCGGTTATTCCGAATCATTACCGGCTTTGCCGGCACAAAGGTAGTCCATTATAGGCAATACCATAGCGGGGTGGTCGCGGAAAGCTCTTGGAGTGATTTCCTCGTTGTCCACCATTTGTTGTATTTCGGGAAACTCGCGAAAATAGAATTTCATAACTTTTTTCATGCCCGGAATAATATCATCTACATCGTCCCAGTAAGCTTTGGCCATTTCGTTGTCGGATGTTTTGTAGAAATATCGCCAGGTGTAGTTGATTACTGTCATGGTTTGGGCGAATGTACGGTCGAGCAATGGCATGGCATAGCCCTTTACATTATTGCCGTTGTAAACGAGGCGCAGGAAAATGGGCTTTTTATATGCTTTAGGGTTTTTGCTGATGTAATTGGGCATTTTGCTTTGGGCAATTACCGAATGGTATATAACGGTTGTCGTGTCCTTTTCACTTGGCGGGAACACAATGGAAACAACTTCATCGGAAGTGTATTTCACCGGCTTGCCTCCAAATTCGCTGCTGATACCAACTTCGGATATGCGCGGGCGGAAGTAATTTCTGAGAGCAGTGGTTATGTATCCGTCAACGGTAGTGCCGTCTTTGAGAGTGACAATAACATGGTAGTCTACCGGGTCTTTTTTCGCATTTGCGTCAAAGGGGAAAATTACCGAAAAGGTAAAGAACAACAGTACCCCGAGCATAGTTTTTACGATTGTTTTCATAGGAGGTGGTATTATATTGTACGTTATATCCGGAATATCAATCTTGCCTTATAAAATCCGTGTATGCCTTACACATATTCATCAAGGGTTCAACTTCAGTCCAATCATTGACTTCTTGATGAGATTCTTTATAATTCTTGATAAAATCACCATACTCGGGAAGTTGTTTACACCTCCCGTATATGATGTGAGAGAAATCCCATGCGGTATTGTCGGCCATATCAGGACCAAAAGAAATACAATTCCGTACTCTTTCCGTCCATCTCATACCTTGCGGGCCGACAGGCTCATTTAGTCCGATACACGCTGTCCACAAAGTGACAGTTCCGCATTGACGCACTTTTTTCATCATCAGCGTTTGTGTATGGTAGTATGGAATGGGATACCAATGCTCAACAATGGTGTCATCGGGAATTTCATATAATAACTCCCGAATGTCCGATGCCCGGTATTTTACAGATTTTTTACCATCGGGTAATGGCGACACTTTTATAGAAGCGCGTTCGTGCTTGAACATGTCTTCGCAATATCCGTCAACAATGGATCCGTCGTTTAATGAAACGGTAACCTTGCCGAGAGGGGACTTCCCTGCCACACTGCAACAAATTGTACATGCCGCCAAAATTCCTATTAAGTTTTTTTTTATATCTGGAAATTGTGTTGGTTCGATTCATCGAGTTTGTCGCGGGTTATAATCCAGCGCAATATCTTCAAAAAAGAACGGGTTATAATTTGTTCCCTGGTGATACGGCCTCTTTTTGTTGTAATATCCTTTTTCGGTTATCATGGCCGTCAATTCGGGGTCATCGGCGAGGAAGGCTTTAAGCCAATTCCTGGTATTGCTCGGTTTTACAAGATTAACAGGAATACGGAATGCGTAGTCCTCACCTTTTTTCAGAAAATAATGGGAGTTATCGTTAATCTCGAATTTTATTTTGTTGGATTTGAGGATGATTTTATTGAACCATATCATATAACTCATATGTTCTCCTGCCGAGAATTCTGCCATCCATCCTTTAGAGTTGCGAAGTTCTTTTTTATCCTTTTTGCTATTATATTCGCCCACTCCGAGATATTTTATTATCACCTTTTCATCGGGGTTATCGCTGTGCCACAATACAAAATGATCCACATCCTCGCTTTGAATAGTTTCCTGTGTGTTTCCCGATTTTATTTTAATTTTATTTGCCCATCCTTTGGGAAGATCTATAAATACATTCTCTTTTACAGAGCCATCTTGCATAACCACATTGGCAATGGCATTATTCTTTGCCGCTCCCACAGCCGCGCCGATAACAAGCATTAAAAGGAATAGTTTGGTCTTCATGATATTTCGCATTTAATTCCGGATTATTATCAGTTAAGGCCAAAATTAATAATAAAAAATGACGAGAGACGGGACATTTGTCCCATCTCTACATTAAAATTAAAAAAATTATACTATTGAAGTCGGCCGTCGGTTTCGGCTTTGCGAATGCGATTCAGGTGCCGGCGCGATATTCCGAGATATGATGCTACTTCATTAACAGGTAATTTTTTAGTTACATCCGGGTTATGGGTAACGAGTTCGTGATATCGCTCGGACGGACTTTTTACATGGCAGTCGAGGTAGCGACGATACGCTTCATGTAACAGTCGTGATGACGCTTCGGTTACAAAGTGCGGGTGTCGTTCCTTTAGATGACGACGCACGGCATCGACCGACACAATGAGAACCTCGGCTTCGCAGCCGGCAACAATATAAACCATGGCAGGTTGATCGAACAGAAAAGAGCGAACATAGTCGGTGACAATATCACCTGAAAAAGCGAATCCGGTAACAACTTCGTTGCCGTTGGAATTGAGCGCTGTATATTTGAAATAGCCCGATTTTACAATGCCAAGATAACGGCATACCTGTCCCTCGCGGACAATCATGTCGCCTTTGGCATATACTTTGAGGATGCCATTATCAGCGATATAATCTTTCATTGCCGAAAGATCAATTTCGGTGAGAAATTCATTAAGCCGTGCCATATTCCTTTGAACTGTTATTATTAACAGCAATCACTGCTTGTAATAATAACGGCTCAAAGGTTGAAAATATTGTTAATGCAGTGGATTGAAATTTATGCCGGCAGCGCTTTATGAATTACGGTTTTCATTGCGTAAGCTGTTTACGTAATCATGGAATCGACTCAATCCTTCGGCTAATACGGCACGCGGACAGGCAATGTTCCAGCGCATGAAACCTTCGCCGGAACGCCCGTACATTGTTCCGGCATTGAGCCATAATCGGGCCTTGTCGGTTAACTCCTGTTCAAGTTCGCGGGAGGATATTCCAAGCTTGCGGCAGTCCATCCACACAAGGTAGGTGCCTTCCAATTCAGCAATAGGGAAGTCGGGCAGATGTTCAACGCAGAATTCTCGCATATAGTTATAATTGGCGTAGAGATATTCTACAAGTTTGTCAAGCCATGCCTCGCTTTTGTTATATGCCGCCTGCAAAGCAATTACTCCGAACGGATTTACATCGCAAACTTCGTTGTCGTTTATTGCACGGTCAATTTTTGCTCTCCATGTAGCATCGGAGCAAACAATGTTGGCAATCTGTAAGCCCGCAATGTTGAATGCTTTGCTTGGAGATATGCAAGTTACCGAGTGTTGAAGAAAATCTTGCGAGACGGATGCAAAAGGAATATATTTGTGCCCCGGAAAAACAAGCTCGCAATGAATTTCGTCGGAAATCACCGTAACACCATTACGTATACATATTTCGCCTATACGGCTTAACTCCTCGCGCGTCCACACTCTTCCCGCCGGGTTATGAGGATTGCACAGCAGCATAAGTTTCACTTTCGGGTCGGCAGCCTTTTGTTCCAGATCGTCAAAGTCGATGCGGTAAGTATTCCCTGAAAAAACTAAAGGAGAGTCGGCAATGGAACAACCGTTGTTGCGTATTGACGAAAAGAAACAGTTATAAACCGGCGTCTGTACCAGAACCTTGTCACCCGGTACTGTCAAGGCCTTTATAATTGCAGATATGGCAGGCACAACCCCCGAGGTGTATATAATCCAATTCCTGTCGATTTTCCAGTTGTGACGACGGGCAAACCATGAAGTTACAGCTTCATAGTAGCTGTCGGGCACACGGGTATATCCGAATATGCCATGTTGTACACGGTTTTGCAATGCTTCTATAATCGGGGGCGCCGTGGAAAAATCCATGTCGGCCACCCACATTGGCAAAACATCCTTGTCGGCAGCGCTGTCCCATTTGTAGGAATCTGTTCCGCGCCGCGAAATCACTTTGTCAAAGTCATATTCCATATTCATTCGGATTCTGTTCCAACGGCAATTTTTTCGCGTATGGTAATTTGGCAGTCGGCCGGAGCTTTTATGTTTTCATCAATAGTTATAGAACCAATGGAGTCGGCTGTGATTCGGCCTGTTATCGGATTCTTAATATTGGTTATGTGTCCGTTTATATCGGCGTGCAATGTAGTGTATTCGAATGCGCGGTCACAATCCGGCCCGAAAGTACAGTTTTCAAGAATTAGGTCGCGGGCATAACACAAAGGCTGCTCTCCGGTAATGTGGCAGTTGACAAGTCTGAGATTCTTTGAATGCCAGCCGAGATATTCGCCGTTCAGCTCGGAGTCGTATATCGTTACATTCTCAGTTTCCCAAAAGGCATCCTTTGTTGTTATTCGGGCATTATGTATCTCAACATTCTTTGCGTACTGAAACACGTATTTGCTGTCGCTTGCCAAACCGTCCACAAACACGTTGTCGCAGAACATGAACGGATAGGTTCCGCCATGCATTATGAGATTTTTGATACGTACATTTTTGCATCGCCAAAACACTTCGTCGGCATCGTTCATTGTCACGTTTTCAGTTTCAATGTCGGTCATCTCTCTGAACATTTTTGGAGCATCTATAACCGTATCGGACATTTTAAGATTTGAGGAGTACCATAATGCCGAGCGCCCTCCCGGAGCGAAACGGCAAGCTTCAATTTTAAAGCCATGTACATGCCAGAAAGGATAATTCCCCTCGAAAAGGCACTCAACGGCTTCTATGTTGGTACATTCCTTGATAGCCGATTCGCCTTCGCGGATAATGACGTTTTCCAAACGGAGATTATGAGAGCCGAAGAGCGGGCGTTCGCCTCCGAATTCCTTGTCCTTTATTAATTCCATTGCGTATTTTGTTCAGTTGTATAATATGCAAAATTAGCACTTGCAATTATAATAAAGGTATATTAATTGGGGGTAAATTTACCATTATTACCGACATTGATACTTTTTTTCGACTTGTGTACGGTTGTTAAAGCCGCACGAATATAAACACACGCCGATTTTATAAACCGACGTGCATTTCACTTACATCCATTTTCCGAACCGCTTAATGTACAGCCCTTTCACGAACTGAGTGAGTCCGCAGTAGCAAAGCAGTATTCCCACAAGCCACAGGAAATACGATGCAGGGAGCGGAACGAAACCAAGATAGCGCCCGAATTTGGTGAACGGTATTATCATGCCGAGTACCATTATTATTGCCGTGGCTGCCAGCACCGGAATTGACGCGCGGCTTTGAATGAACGGTATTTTGCGTGTACGGATCATGTGTACAATAAGAGTTTGTGTGAGAAGTCCTACAATAAACCACCCCGACTGGAACATGGCTTGCTTGTCGGGAGAGACGCATCCGAAAACGAACCACATTATGAGAAAGCAGGCAATGTCGAATATCGAGCTGATAGGTCCTATGTATACCATGAACCTTTTGAGATCGGAAGCATCCCATTTACGAGGCTTGGAAATATATTCCTTGTCCATGGTGTCGAAAGGAATGGTGGTTTGAGAAACATCGTACATAAGATTCTGGACAAGCAGATGTATGGGCAGCATGGGAAGAAAGGGGAGGAAAGCGCTGGCGGCAAGAACGCTGAACATGTTTCCGAAATTGGAACTTGCAGTCATTTTTGTGTACTTTATTATGTTGCCGAAAGTTTTGCGCCCTTCGATAACTCCTGCCTCAAGAACCATCAAATCTTTTTCGAGCAGAATAATGTCGGCACTCTCTTTTGCAATATCAACGCCGGAATCCACCGAAATGCCCACATCGGATTGTCTTAGAGCAGAGGCATCGTTAATACCGTCGCCAAGAAAACCTACAGTGTTCCCTTGTTTTTGTAATGCTGCAATAATCTGCGATTTCTGCAGCGGTGTGAGTTTCGAAAATACGTTTGTTTCCGCTACGGCCGCCTCAAAAATCGGTTCCCTCATTTCTGCGAGTTCGGGCCCGGTGAGAGCTTTTTCCACATCGATTCCCACCTGCCGTGCAATTGTGCGAACAACAGCATCGTTATCTCCCGACAGTATTTTGACCTCGACACCGTTCTCATGCAGCTGCCGTATCGCTTTGGCTGCCGACTCCTTGGGAGGATCAAGGAAAGCGAGATAGCCGATAAGCACCATTTCATTCTCGTCGTCAATTCTGAAATCGCGTTCTTTGTCGATAAAGCTTTTGTGAGCCACGGCAAGCACCCTCATGCCCTGACGGTTCATTTCGCCGGTTATTTCGAGGGCTTTTTCACGAATTTCGCCGGTGAGGGCAATCACTTTCCCGTCAAGTTCGGCATACGAGCAAATGCCGAGCATTTCTTCAACAGCACCTTTTGTAATTATCTGGCGCTTGCCGCAGCTGTCTTCTACTACAACCGACATGCGACGGCGTACAAAATCGAAAGGAATTTCATCAACCTTTTTGTATTTGTCTTTGAGGTGCTCAAGCGAAACTTCCTTAACATGGGCAAGTATTGCCTTGTCCATAAGGTTTTTGAGCCCGGTTTGAAAGAAACTATTGAAATATGCGTGGCGGAGAATCCGTTTTTCGCTGTCGATACTTCCGTCGGCATTTATGTATTTTTCAAGCACAATTCTGTCGCAGGTGAGCGTGCCGGTTTTGTCGGTGCAGAGTATATTCATTGCACCGAAATTCTGAATTGCGTTAAGATCCTTTACAATTGTCTTTTTCCGCGACATAGTAACGGCACCTTTTGAAAGATTTGCCGTAACAATCATTGGCAGCATTTCGGGAGTGAGCCCCACAGCCACGGAAACCGAAAAAAGGAATGCCTCAAGCCAATCGCCTTTCATTATGCCGTTTATAACGAACACAAAAGGAATCATCACCAGCATAAAACGTATAAGAAGGAATGAAACCCTGCTAATACCTTTGTCGAAGGCAGTGGCGGCGCGGTGCCCTACAATGTTTTTTGCAATTGTGCCGAAATATGTATCGTTGCCGGTGGCATAGCATATGCCTTTGGCGCTCCCGCTTACAACAGTCGAACCCATAAAGCATATATTGTTGAGCTCCACAACGCTTCCACGTCCTGTTTTGGAGGGCAGTGCCTCGGGAGTTTTCTCAACAGGGTCGGATTCTCCGGTAAGCGATGATTGGCTCACAAAGAAGTCCTTTGTCTCGATCAGCCGCATGTCGGCCGGAATCATATCGCCTGCCGAAAGTGTAACAACATCTCCCGGGACCACCCGGCTGAAAGGCAGTTCGCTTTCAATGTTGTCGGTTCTGTGTACTGTGCATGTGTTTGTAACCATTCTATGCAGGGCGTCGCTTGATTTAGCCGCTTTCCATTCCTGCCAAAAACGCATTATTGCGCTCAAAACAACCATGGAAGAAATAATTATGATTGCTGCCCAGTCCTTTTCGCCCTCGGGAGCAAGCAGTACGTCGAGAAAGAATGAAATTACAACGAGCACCGTAAGCACTCCGATGAACGGATTTATAAATGCTTTGATGAACATGGACAGCGGCTTCTTCTTTTTTTCGTTCTGCACCTCGTTTGGACCGTACATGCTCAGGCGATGCTCCGCTTCGGCTTGAGAAAGACCGGCATGTGATGTCTGAAAGAAGCTGTAGACAGCTGTCAATGGCTGTGAAGATGCCAAAAACGCCCTCTCGGTGTTGAAGACATAAAGTCCTGCTGTTTTTCTTTTTTTCATACAACCGCAATTTTGTGGGGTTTATACTCGTGTTTGTTATCACGGTGCAAAGTTACCCCTGTAATTCCGGAAGCATGGTTAGAGAGTCATTAGAATAAAATTATAAAAATATTAGAAAATTCATATGTGAGGTATTTCCACAATGAATGTTGTGCCTTCGCCGGGATGCGAAAGAACTCGGAGCGTGCCGTTGAAATGATGTATTATTTTGAGTGACAGTGTCATACCTATGCCGTAGCCTTTTATGTCTTTGCTGTTCTCGCCACGGTAGAAGAGTGCGAATATTCTTTCACATTCACTTTCGGTCATTCCTTTGCCGGTGTCGGACAGGCGGATTATTACATTGTCCTTGCTATTGGAAATTCTTACGAGGGATGTGTGATTGTCGGAATATTTGCAGTTATTGTCAATAAGATTGGTCAAAGCCACCGAAAGCAGATAGCGGTTGCCGTTAACGGTTACAACTCTGTCGTCGTCCTCGTCTTCGAGGGCAAAAACGAGTTCTATGTGATAGTCGGGATGCCCTCTCAGTATGGTATCGCTGATATCAAGCAGCAGTTCGTCGAGCCTTATGTCTTCGAGTTTTATTTTATCGGGTCGGTAATCGGCTCTTGCAAGGTTGAGCAGGCCCTCGGTTAGCGATGTAATTCCCCGCGCATCATTGAGAGCATTCGTTATAGCCGATTTGTATTGCTCCGGAGAGCGTTCTTTCCGGAGTGCCAAATCAAGTTCGGCTATAATTGCCGCAAGAGGTGTTTTTATTTCGTGCGACACATTGCTCACGAAACTTTTTTGTGCGGCGAAAGAACTTTCAAGACGCTCAAGCAAAGCATTGAAAGTTGTGCTGAGTTCATCCAGCTCATCGTTTTCTTTTCGCACGGGGAGCCGGCTGTCCAGGTGCGCTTCGGTAATGCGTGCGGCGGTGTCGGCTATACTTTTAACAGGTTTCAGAGCCGACCGTGCGAGCAAATACCCTACAACGACAAGTAAGGAAAGCCCTATAATGAACAAGGCAACGAGCGTAAGAAGCAGCTCGTGCAGGTTTTTGTGTCCGTATCCGTCGTAGGCGGCAGCCGTTACCACGTAATCCTTGCCGTTAAAGCGGTATACAAGTCCTATACCTTGATATTTACCGGCTTTTAAATCTATTTCATTCTCGGCGATAATGCGGTTGATCATCGCACTGTCCTCTTTTATTATATCATTGTCAATAGCGTCATGATACAGCATCTTGAAATCGGTGGTGTACACCGCAACCTCCACTTCGTCGATGAATGCCTTGTTGTTCAGGTATATGGATTGCATTGTTTCTGCATCGACCTGTCCGTTAAGGAAAAGATGAGCCTTTGTAATGGCTTCGCCTTTGAGGTCGTGCGAAAACGTCATGGTTCGGTTATGCAGACTTATAATGTAAATAAGTGAAAGGCATAACAGAAAAACAGTAGCTGTGGCCACTGCATTGCGCAATGTGAGCGAAGCCTTGATTTTCATGGTTGTACAGCAAGTATAAACCCTATGCCGGGTTTGGTGTGGATGAGTTTTGTATCGAAATCGCGGTCGATTTTCTTACGGAGATAGTTGATGTATACATCTATGAAATTTGTTCCGGTATCGAAATGGGTGTTCCACACTTTTTCGGCGATATCGATTCTGCTTATAACTTTTTCGGCATTTTCAACCATGAAAACCAGCAATGCGAATTCTTTGGGGGTAAGTCGTATATCTATGCCGGCTCTGCTGACTTTGTGCTTGTCCAAATCAATTACAATGTCGGCATATGTCAGTCGGTCGCATCGCTCCTCTTTGTGATTCACACGTCGCATAAGAACTTTGATACGCGCCGAAAGCTCCCGAAAATCGAACGGTTTTACCATATAATCATCGGCACCGGAATCAAAACCGTCGAGTTTGTCATCGGTGGAGCCGAGGGCGGTGAGCATAAGTATGGGTATATTGCGGTCGATAGCCCTTATTTCACGGCATAAGCCGAAACCGTCGAGTCCCGGCAGAACTATGTCCGATATAACCAAGTCTACCTTGTTGGAGCGGAAAAGGCGCAGTCCCATAGCTCCGTCGTATGCCACGAAAGTACTGTAGCCGGCTTCTTCAAGTCCGGCTTTCAGCAGATCTGCCACACGTTTTTCATCCTCTACTATCAAAATTCGCTCCATAGATTATTTATTATAATTGGACGGAGCAAAATTAATGAAAAATTTTATTTAGAGGAATAATTGTTTAAAACTATTTTTTAATGTCTGATTTAGCGTTGATTATTAACCGTCCGCCCGCAATCTGGAGTAACATGCCCGGAATACCTAGTCGGAAATCCTGGCAGGCAAGCATAAAATCGCCGTTAAGAATCCATTCGCCTATTGTACCGAGCACCTGATACCCCAGCACAACGGCAATAAGCAGAACTAACGATACTTTTTGGAAACGTTGCGCCGTAAATCCTGCCAGTGTGGCAAGGATTACCGATTTCAGCATTATCGCGGGTAGAGCTGCCATTGCCGGCATTCCGAACAGCAGGGCATTTGCAAGCAGAGAGGCGAGGGCGGTGATAATTCCTACGCGCCAGCCGTATTTATAAGCGCCGATTAAAGTAAAGAAATATATCGGCAACCATATAATTCCCCCTTGGGGAACAAGGTGGAATAGCTGAGGAAGGGCTATGTTTCCCGCTATGAACAGGGCTGCGGCAACATAGGTTTTAATGTTGTTGAATGGTAAGGCGTATAATCGGGCTGTTGTTTGCATATTTATGTTATTTGACAAATGAGTTTACAAAGTTTTGGATAAGCGGCAGGCATTCCTGTGCCGAACTGCAATCCTTGCACAGGGTTTCTACAGGACATACTCCTGTACCCGCGCGGTTTATGATGTTTGGAACGCGTTCACCGAAATGAACCTCAACAGGAACCGTCGACAGTAATTCAAGAGCCGGCTCGCTGATAACATCGGCATATATGGATTTTACACCTCCGAGTATCATCAGGGCAGCTGCTCCTTTGCCTATTACTTTATCGGCAATCATCGCTCCGCGAAGCACCGAGGTGTCGTTTTGAACGAACCATAAAAGGTCGGCGACACCACGTTTGTGGCACAGAGTGATATTGCCATTGTTGCATATTACGCATGAGCAGCCCTCGGCATGCAGGATTGCCGCTATTTCAGTTATGGTTTTGTTCACGACAGCGAGTTCTGTTTAAGATTTTCCACGTAACGGTCGATTCGCTGCAACTCGTGCGGGATGTTAATGGATTGCGGACAATGCGGCGAACATTGGTTGCAGCCTATGCAGTGGGCTGCCTGTCGCAATTTTGGCACTGAACGGTCGTAGCCCACAAGGAAAGCGCGCCGTGCTTCGGCGTAGTTCGGCGACTGGCTGTTTTCGGCTACATTGCCTTGATTCACACATTTATTGTAATGCAGCAAAATTGCAGGGATGTCTATCCCATAGGGGCAGGGCATGCAGTATTTGCAATCGTTGCATGCAACGGTAGGGTATTCAACCATTAAGTCGGCAGTGTCGTAAAGAAACTGCATTTCGTCGTCGGCAAGCGGTTTGAGCGGACAATAAGTGCGCAGATTGTCCTCAAGATGTTCCATATACGTCATGCCGCTTAGAACTGTGAGTACGCCGGGATGTGTGCCTGCATATCGGAATGCCCACGATGCCACACTTTTTTCGGGTTCTTTCTGTTTAAGTCGTGTGGCGATATGGTCGGGAACATTGGAAAGGCGGCCGCCGAGCAGGGGTTCCATTATAACTGCGGGAATGCCTCGTTTTTCAAGTTCGCCATATAGATACTCGCCGTCGGTATTGCGCGGATTGAGTTCCTTGGCGTGTTTCCAGTCGAGATAATTCAGCTGAATCTGCACGAAATCCCATTTATATTTGTCGTGATTCGCCAAGGCCCAATCGAAGACTGCAATATCTCCGTGATACGAGAAGCCGAGATTGCGGATGCGTCCGGCTTCGCGTTCGGCAAGTAAAAAGTCGAGAATGCCGTTGTCGATGAATCGTGCATTGAAGTCGTCAATGCCGTTGCCAACCCCAATAGCGTGCAAAAGCATGTAGTCGATATAGTCGGTCTGTAATTCTTTGAGAGAGTTGCGGTATATTGCAATCGATGCCTCGCGGCTCCACGTTTGCGGAGCGAAGTTGGACATTTTTGTGGCTATAAAATAAGACTCGCGGGGATGCCGCGACAGTGCGATTCCGGTTGCCTGTTCCGAACGGCCTTGGCAATATGCCGGAGATGTATCAAAGTAATTCACTCCGTGGGCAATGGCGGTATCGACGAGGCGGTTTATCGTTTCCTGGTCGAGCTCACCGCTGTTACTGTCCAAAGTAGGCCACCGCATACAGCCGTATCCGAGTATGGAAACCTTTTCACCGGTCTTGGGATTTGTGCGGTAGGTCATTTTGTCGGTTGGAATCTCCCCAAGTGCTGCTTTTCCTTCCGAGAGCTTGTTGGCCGGCTGTTTGCAGCCTGCCAAAGCGAGTCCGGTTACTGAAACACCAATGCCAAGACGTTTCAGGAAATCGCGTCGGGTTATATCGTGTTTTTTCATTATGTTCGGATATTAAAGTGTTCGGTGTCTTTCGTGTCCTTCCACATATATGGCGCTGAACGGCCGCGCGGGACACAGATTCTCGCAAGCTCCGCAACCTATACATTTTTCGATGTTGACAACGGGAATTTCTAGCGCTCCTTCGTTATCGGCATCGGACGGAACCATGGTTATTGCACCGGCAGGACAATGTCGCGCGCAGTTTCCGCAGGCAACTCCGTCGGTCAACGGGACACAGTTTTCTTTTATCCAAACGGCGTGGCCTATCTGGATAGAGGATTTGTCGGCCCGGGTTATAGGAAGTATGGCTCCGGCAGGACACACTTCGGAGCAGCGTGTGCACTCGGGTCGGCAATATCCGCGTTCATAGGACGACTCGGGTTGCATGAGAGAATCAAGCTCGGTCGACGGACGCAGAACTCCGTTGGGACACACCGACACGCAAAGTTGACAAGCCGTGCAATGTGACGACAGATTGGCGATGCTTTTGGCTCCGGGAGGAACAATGCGAGTTTTACGGGCAGGAATTTTTTTGTCTGCAATCGTGGCAAGACCGCCGTCGACGGTTTTTTCCTGAGCTTTCAATGCTGCCGCTGAAGCGATTGTAGCCGAAACGGCCAGAAATTGACGGCGCGATTCTGCAGTTAGCTTATCGGCGTTATCTATAACGGGTTTGCGTCGGGTATAGGAAATGGCGCCTTTATGGCATTTTCCTATGCAGTCGAAGCAAGCCACACAACGCGAGTAGTCTATTATATGTTCCTTGCTGTTTATGCAGGCCGCTTTGCAATTGCGGGCGCACAGTCCGCAACCGTTGCACTTTATAGTGTCGATTACAGGTTTAAAAATCGAAAATCGTGACAGTGCGCCAAGAACGGTTCCAACCGGACAAACTGTATTGCAGTATGTGCGGCCATTGGCAAAAGCAAGAAATCCGACAATGACAAGAGTTGCAGCCGCCACACCGAGAGTGATACCTCCCTTGAGCCATATGTCCACGGTATAGAACGCATAACTCTCGTGAGCCTCCGCCCATACGGCAAGCATGTTGTTGCCCCATTGCCATACAGGAGCCAAAAAGCTTTGTGCTATGCGTCCGTATGCGCTGTAGGGTGCCAGCAGTGCTACAAATGAATTAACTCCCAAAATAATTGCTGCTGCCATTAGTGCGAGCAGCGTATACCTCAGGATTGTTTTGGGTTTGGAATAGCTGTAGCGATTCTTCTTCACTTTTTTTCCTAGCAGCCCGAAACCGTCCTGCATAACTCCCAAGGGGCATATTACAGAGCAATATACACGTCCAAATACAAGAGTTATTCCCACGAGAAACAGGATTACCCCTGCATTGAGTGCCAGAAGTGCCGGAAGGAACTGGATTTTAGCCATCCAACCGAACCAGCGGTGTATTGTACCCGTAAAATCAAGGAAGAGCAGGGTAATTAATACGAAGAAAATCACTGCGAGCGATCGTCGTAGTCGTTGTAACATGGTATGATTTGGCTTATTATGATTAGTTTGCGAATTTATGAATCTTTCTGGGTTTATTTGTTGCTAAAAGTATTAAAATCTATTAAAACACATAATATGCAGGATAATGCGTGTGCAATATCCTGCAAATATATCAAGTCAGACAGGATAAATTGCATCATTTTTTACGGTAAAAATTTCACTTATTTCCTGACCGTTGCAAAATTAATACCGTAATTCTACAGGTAATAACCAATATTGCTCTTTAGTATACCATGATTACGGGAACGACACTCCGATTAGGATAAGCAGTACATCTCCAATGATGCTATTACATTGGACCCAAGCGTTTGTCGTGATATTATAATGGAAAGCAGCCGTTTAGCTGTTCTGTATAGAAGCCCTGCAGTCGTTATAATTTTTTTAATAATCTCTTTTTAAGAGATACTTAATTTTTTGCAAAGTTACACAAAATATTTGGAATGACAGCTTTCCCCAAATAAAATATTGTCAGAATACTGGAGGACAACTACTTAGATATGACATTGTTTTGCAAATGCTCAAAAAGTAATGTTTAAACCATTGTCAATCAAATTCCTTTTATCAATCACAATCTCTTAAAAAGAGATCATGAAGGCGACATTAGCTGAAATGTTAACTGCGTCAGAAGATAAACCTTCAAAACCTTCTCTTGCGACAGTGCCCTCGGGCGTTGACGACGCCGTAGGCGTGCCCGAAATCAAGTGGTTTGTGGCAATCGTTAACGCCCGCCACGAGAAAAAAGTCGCCGAGAAACTCAAGGATATTAATATAGAAACTTATGTTGCCACACAGCAGGAAATGCGTGTGTGGAATAACGGACGCCGTAAAATGGTTGAACGCGTTGTTATTCCGGCAATGGTTTTCGTAAGGTGTACCGAAAAAGAGCGTCGCAGAATTGTTACATTGCCGTATATTAACCGTTTTATGGTAAATAGAACTGCCGAAACAGGTTCGCTCAACAAACCGGTTGCGGTGATTGGCAATGCCGAAATTAGCAAATTAAGATTTATGCTCGGGCAGTCGGACTATCCGGTCGACTTTATCCCGGCTTCTTTTAAAGAAAAAGATACTGTGAGGGTTATTCGAGGAAGCTTCCGCGGACTCGAAGGCATTATACGAAAAAACTCCGACGGCACACACTGCCTTGTAGTAAGTCTCTCGGTGTTAGGCGGTGCCACTGTATTCATCGACCCCGCTGACGTCGAAAAAATACTCTCCTAAACTAATTTATAGCTCCGTCGATAAAATGCGCGTGGCTGTAGAATCGATGTCTCTCCTAAAAATAAAAACAGAAAGTGTGAATGAGCTTAAAGCATATTCACATTATATTATTATGAAAGGGCAATTGGCCGGATGCCTTATCGAGGACGGACATATTGCCACACAGCAAGAGTCGGAAATAGCAGAGGAGTGCCGAACTCTAAGCAGCAGAATATACAAGCAATTATCGGTGTGTAGAGAAAACGACATCCCCGAGTTGCTCGAATGCTATAACATCATATATCGCATTGGATATAAACGCCTTCCCGATTTAAATTTTATCGACCGTTGCTCCGCGCAAGTGTTCAAGGCATGGAAAAACGGAAATCGGGAAATAGATGAAAGCGTAATTTTCGATATTGTATATCCTCTTGTAGAATATATGCCCGAAAAAGCTCCCGGAGAGTATTCGGAAGCTTACAACTCGCTTAAAAATAAATGGTTAACCACACTTCAGCTCCATTATTACTTCCCCGATGCAACAAAAGCCGAAAACTATCGCCGACTTGCAATAATAATGCGGCTGGATTTATATAAGGATACCGAGGCGGTTTCTGAAGCAGATAAACGCCGGTGGTGCGACTGCAATCAACTGTCCGACTTTTCCGGCATAGGAACAAATATTCTTCGCAGCTATCGCAGCTTTATCAGTTCCCTGTATCCCGGTTTAATGGAGTTCGACGAACAGCTTGCAGTTGATAATCACATACTCCTTGAACTGTCATCGCGCCCCGAACTTCATCCCTGCGAACGTCAGGCCTTCGCCCTCGCCCTCCGCTTCAACAACGAGCACCTTACCCAACGCTGAATAACTCTAATCCCTCAAAAATTTAATACGAATACATTAGTTCATTTTTTTGTATACGACAAAAAAACATATTTTAATGGAAAAATCAATAAAAATTTGCGTCATTGGTTTAGGCTATGTCGGCTTGCCTTTGGCAAGATTGTTTTCAACAAAATACGAAACAATCGGATTTGACATGAATAAAAAACGTGTCGATGCATTAAACAACGGCCATGATTCAACATTAGAAGTTAGTGATGAACTTCTTCAAAATGCGATTAAGGAACATGGGTTCAAATGTACAACGAATTTGAATGATATTCGTGATTGTAACTTCTATGTAGTTGCAGTTCCAACTCCTGTAGATGACAACAACCGGCCGGATCTTAAGCCGCTTTGGGGTGCATCGGAGACAGTTGGCAAAGTCATTTCTAAAGGAGATATCGTTGTTTATGAGTCAACGGTTTATCCAGGGGTTACAGAGGAGGAATGCCTTCCTGTAGTTGAACGAGTAAGCGGATTGAAGTTCAACAAAGACTTCTATGCAGGATATTCTCCGGAACGTATCAACCCGGGCGATAAACTACACACGGTGGAAACAATTCAAAAAGTTACGTCCGGGTCAACTCCGGAAATTGCCGATATCATTGACGAAGTTTATAATTCAGTTTTGGTCAACGGTACTCACAAAGCTCCATCAATAAAAGTTGCGGAAGCGTCTAAAATCATCGAAAACTCACAACGAGATGTTAATATAGCATTCATGAACGAGCTTGCAAAGATTTTTAATGCAATGGGTATTGATACTCACGATGTAATAGAAGCCGCCTCCTCAAAATGGAACTTCATTAAACTTTCGCCCGGGCTTGTAGGCGGACATTGCATTTCGGTTGACCCATATTACTTGATTCAGAAAGCTCAGGTGTATGGAGTCCTTCCGCGCGTTATGTTCTCTGCTCGTCGTCTTAATGACGGAATGGGCGCATATGTAGCCAATCAGGTAGTCAAAGCTATGAACCTTAAAGGAGTGAAAGTAAAGGATGCAAAGATCCTTTTGCTTGGTATCACATTTAAAGAAAACTGTCCCGATATACGAAACACCAAGATTGTGGACATATATCACACTCTTGAGGAGTACACTCATAACATAACCGTATATGATGCATGGGCAAGTCCCGAATCTGTTAAGCACGAGTACGGAATCGAACTTACCGACAAGTCTCTTGAAGAACTCAAAGGACAATTTGATACAGTGATTCTTGGTGTGGCTCATAATGAGTTCAAAGCCCTTGATGTACGTTCTCTCCTTGCATCTTCTGACGATGGCGTGGTTTACGATGTGAAAGGTGTACTTCCGCGTGAACTTATTGATGGCAGACTGTAATCATGCAAGCGTCATCGCGTATAGTCCTCAATACATTAGCGCAGGTTCTCAAGACTTTTGCAGGTATTATTCTTGGGTTTTATTCCACAAGAATAATCTTGCAAGGCCTTGGAGAAGAAGATTATGGAATTTATATGCTCTTGGCGGGTATTGTCGGGCTGCTGTCATTCTTAAATAATGCTCTTTCCGCTACTACCCAGCGCTTTCTTTCTTATAATCAAGCTTCAAGATCTTTGGATTATATAAAAAAAACCTTTGCGAACAGTCTGTTTTTACATTTAATGTTTGCCTTGATCTCTTTGTTTGTTTTAGAATGTGTAGGTTTTTTTCTGCTGGATGGATGGCTCAACATTGCTGAAGACAGACTGTTTTCAGCACGTATAGTTTACCACTGTGCGGTTACAATGGTATTTTTAACATTAATAACAACGCCATTTCGAGCTTTGCTTGTAGCTCATGAAAATTTGGTTTATACTTCATTTATCGATATTATAGATGCGGTTTTAAAAGTTCTGATTGCATTTTTTGTATTGGATTATAGTGGTGATAGGCTTATACTATATGCAACTCTGATGATTGGAATAAATGTATTTACTTTAATTGCATTTGCTCTTTATTCGGGAATTAGATTCGAGGAATTTACAATACGCTTCAGAGGTGTTCTATCCAAGGATTTTATTAGATCAATGACATCATTCACCGGGTGGGCATTATATTCCACATTTTGCATTATCGGTAGGAATCAAGGGGTTGCAATAGTTATAAATAAGTTTTTCGGTACAGTATTAAATGCTTCATATGGTATAGCCGCACAAGTAAGCGGCGGTGTAAATTATATTTCGGCAGCACTCTTAAATGCTATTGCGCCTCCGCTGACTCGAGCTGAAGGTAATGGAAATCGTGAATTAGCCATTCAACTCGCTTGTACTGTAAGTAAATTTTGCTCTTTTTTGATGGCTGCCGTTACTATACCTTTAATTTTTCGTCTACAAGAAGTTTTAACTTTGTGGCTCGGCGAGCTTCCTGAAAGAGCAACGCTATTTACTACTGTGGTTTTGGCAAGCAGTTTTTTCGACTCTTTATCTGTCGGACTTTCCGTAGCTAATAAAGCCTATGGAAAGCTCCAACGATATTCATTGTCGGTAGATTCATTTAAGTTGGCGGTCTTGCCAATTCTTGCGATACTCTTATATTGTCGTATTTCACTTTTTTATGCGTTTTGGGTATTTGCTATATTGGAGCTGATATCGGCGATTATGAGAATAATCATAATGCATAAGCTAATAGGGGTCGATATTTTTAAATGGTTTAAAAATGTCATTTGGCCTGTTGTTTGGCCTACATGTATCCTGTTTATACTTTATTTGTCGGTCTACAGACTATACTTCTCTTGGGGTATATTTGTAATTGAAATCATTTTCTTTACATCTGTTTTTATTTTCCTTGTTTTTGCTTTTGCAACAGATGATTTTGAGAAGAAGCAGTTATCAAAACTCAGATCATCCATTCCGTTTCTAAAATGATAAATCATAAAGTAACTCCGTTCAATTCTTGGACAGGGAGGTTAATAGGGTACATCGTTTTGATCCTTTTCTGTCAGGAATTAGTACCTTATACAGGAAGTTTTGTAGATCAAACAATTGTAAGAATTGCCGTATATATTATCGGGCTATGTCTGATGGTGGTTACTTTATTTAGAAAGAAAAATATTTCGCATAAGCAATCCATTATATGGATATTTATATTCGTTTATCAGCTAATGCTTTTTGCTCGGTTGTATGTCGATTTTATAGAACCGGGTAAAGGATTTTTCTTATATAAATCGCCAAGTACAATAGTCTTCTTTTATTTCTTTGGTTTGCTTTTGCCGGCTATATATTTTAGAAACATCGTAGCATATTTTAGTATCAAAAGAATATTTTGGTATAGTGCGGTTATTCTATTTATTTGCATGTCTGCGTCAGTATTAAAAATCTTGGCTGGCGAAGTTGATATGTCCAGAGATGGCAGGTTTGATAGCGGTTTTGGCGTGTTTTCTATATCATTTGGACAATATGCTTGTTCATTGGCTCTGATTTCTGTATATCTGCTAAAAGAAACGAATCTGTTGCAGAAAGCTATCTTGATAGGCTGGATTGTTTTAAGTGGAGTATGCATCGGATTTTCCGGCTCTCGCGGCCCGTTTGTCGCTTTCTTTGTTTGTCTTGCGATATATTTGTTAGCTCAAAATCCACGTTATATTTGGGTGGGTGCTTTATTGATTGTTCTATGCTTGTTTAGTGATCTCATAAAGGACTTGTTCTTTTGGTTGAGTGATTATCTTGATTCAATAGGTGTCACGCCATTTAAACGAATTGTTAATACCATATTTGCCGAAGACGGTCTTCAAAATCATACCTCGGGTCGCGATACTCTTGTGGATGAAGGTTGGGAGCTGTTTCTGAGGAATCCGATATTTGGCAGTTCCTATCTAATTCCGGGAAAAATTTATGTTCATAATATAATTGTTGAGCAATTTATGGCATTAGGGATATTCGGAGGAATAATTTTCTTGATTATTAATGCTATAACTTTCCGTATGGGGTGGATAGTAATGAGGAGACAACCGTCATTTGCAATAATCCCTATACTATATTTACAATACTTTATCTTTGGATGCTTGTCTATAACGATTATATCATTAGCTCCATTGTGGTTATTTATGTATCTTACAATTAATCGATATTGCGCTCTTGGAAATTTCTGTTATAATACCGACGTATAAAAATCGCGGAGCTCTTGCAAGAGCTATAAAATCCGTACTATCTCAAACATTCAGCGATGTTGAAATTATTGTAGTTGACGATAATGGAGCCGGGTCTCCTGCTCAAATAGCAACTGCTGAAATTATTGAGGAATTCTCAGACGATAAGCGCGTTAAATATATTATCCACCAGGAAAACCGCAACGGCGCTGCAGCAAGAAATACAGGAATTTTTGCTTCATCCGCTGAATTTATTGCTTTTCTTGATGATGATGATTGGTTTTACCCCGAAAAATGCGAGTTGCAGCGGAATTTTCTTTTGTCCCATCCGGAATATGAAGCAGTATATTGTCAAGGATTTCGTAAAGGATTATTAATTTCTTCAGATATTCCTGCAGGTTCGCTTTCGCGAGAAATACTCATGGGGAAAAGCTATATGTTCACTCCATCTCTGATGTTTCGACGAAATGCGCTCCTTAAAATTGGTGGATTCGACGAAAATTTTAAAAGGCATCAGGACTACGAACTGCTGTTACGATATTTTGCAAATGGAGGATTAATTGCTCCTGTTCTAAAACCGCTTTTTGAAATTGGAGTGAATGATGGCGAAAACATTATATCCGGAAAACGCTACGAAGAACTAAAAAATTATTTCTTGTCAAAATTTGACAAAGCAATAAAATCAATTGAATTATCAGAACCGGGATTTGCCAAAAAATGTTACGCATTCCATTATGGGTCTGTTTTTATGTCTTATTTAAAAAACAAAGACATTACAGACGCTCTGAGAATTTTGGTTAATTATGTGCCGTTATCCCCTAAAATGTTCTTCACCCCTTTGGCTAATAGCTTAATATCACATATACATACAAATTGATTGATAATAGATTTATCATATAATATCAAACATAAAATTGGTAAATAAGCCTTTTACTGTTATCTAATCCATTTCAAATTTTTTACGGTAGCTTCGGAGCTTTGGCAAATTCCTCTGTGGCTTTTCCTTGTACTTTCAATTCCCGCGTCATTACTGCTCGCATACCTTTTTATGCAGCTGCGTACGGCAGCTTCTAAAGCATTACATATATAAAATCGATGGCAGATATTGTAATTCTAATGTCGTGCATGTTTCAGCACGACCACTCGATTCTGGAACGAAGTAACGTTCAATCTAACATTATTGTGGTTAACCAGTGTGATGTTGATAAAACCGAAGACTTTACGTTTACAAACAAATTCGGGCAAAAAAAGTGGTGTCGGTTTATTTCAACTACCGAGCGGGGGCTGTCGAGAAGCCGCAACATGGCTTTGAGGAATGCGCCTGAAAACAGCATTTGCTTGCTCGCCGATGACGATGAAACCTTTCACGATAATATTGAATCAATAATTTCCGGAGCTTTTTCACGTATTCCCACAGCCGATATTATTGCGTTTTCGTTGATTCGCAACGACCTTAAAAACAAAAAAATATACCCTGCCGAGCAAAAAACGCTGAAATTCAAGCAAATATTAAACACCTCATCGCTTCAGCTTGCATTTAAGCTGTCGAGCCTTAAAAAGTTCGGAATTCTTTTCGATGAAAAAATGGGCAGCGGCACCGGTAATGGCGGCGGAGAGGAGAATAAATTCATGCTCGATTTCCGCAGAGCAGGTGCCTCTATGTACTATTCGCCCGAGTGCATAGCCACTGTCAATCCCGGCGAAAGCCAATGGTTCAAAGGCTACACCCCGGCGCATCTTCAAAATATCGGGTGGGCATCGCGACGTGCCATGGGAGCTGTAACCGGATTCGCATATATAAATTATTGGGTGTTCACTCATGGCAGTTTCTATAAATCCGATATCACTCCTTTGAAAGCATATATCAATATTATTAAAGGATATTTCAGCAAACGATGAGCGACTGTAAACAATTCTCGGTATGTATGGCGGTCTATCGCAACGATAAGGCGCCCGACTTTGCCGAAGCTGTCCATAGCATATATACAAACCAGAGTGTAAAGCCTTCCGAAATAATAATTGTCGTTGACGGTCCCATTCCCGACGAGCTTGAAACCACGCTGAGAGTTTTAAAAGACGAAATTGAAGTAATAAAATTCGTCCGTTTCAGCAAAAACCAAGGCCATGCGGCAGTTCGGCAAGCAGGCCTTGAAGCTGCATCACACAATCTTGTGGCAGTTATGGATGCCGATGATATTTCGGTGCCTCAACGTTTTGAAGTACAGCTTAAAGCGTTCGAGGAGCATCCCGAAGTATCGGTAATAGGAGGGCTTATAAAAGAGTTTATAGATACGCCTTTGAATGTAGTTGGCGAGCGTGTAGTCCCCGAAAATGAAAACGAAATCAGGCAATATCTTAAAAGCCGCTGCCCCATGAATCTGGTTACGGTTATGTACCGTAAAAACGATGTAGAGGCCGTGGGCGGATTTATCGACTGGTACTGCGAGGAGGACTATTACCTGTGGATACGTTTGGCTCAGGCGGGATATAAATTCCATAACATTCAGGAGAACCTCGTTAACGTTAGGGTTGGGAAAGAAATGTACCAACGTCGCGGCGGCTGGCGATATTTTAAAAGCGAGGCTCGTCTGCAATGGTATATGCTCCGTAACGGCATAATTTCTATTCCACGCTATGCCTATAACACAATGGGTCGCTTTGCCGTACAGGTTGCCATGCCCAACAAACTTCGAGGATTCATCTTTCAAAAGCTGTTCCGAAAGTAAATTACTGCCATTAACTTATAACAGGCCGGAGAAAAGAATAATAGAAACAGATGTAATTTCTCCGACTTGAAAATTCAGGAAATAACCTGAAACATTATTCTCACCAATCAATCATCAAATATGAAAAAGTATAAAATCGGTTACACGACCGGTGTGTTCGACATGTTCCATATCGGTCATCTCAACATCCTCCGTCGTGCCAAGGAACAATGTGAACATCTGATAGTTGGTGTTAGTACCGATGAAGTTGTTGAATCGTATAAACATCATAAACCGGTTATTCCGTTTGCCGACAGGGCTGCAATTGTTGAGGCGATATGCTATGTCGATGAAGTGGTTGCCCAGGAATCAATGGATAAATTCGAAGCATGGAAAAATTTGAACTTCGATGTTATGTTTCACGGAAGTGAATGGAAAGGTTCCGACTTATATAACGGATACGTGGAAAAATTCACAACCGTTGGTGTAGATGTTGTTTTTCTGCCTCATACCGATGGCATAAGCTCTACAATGCTTAGAGAGCGAAATGGCAAATAATCCGAATATCAGTATTCTGCCACATAACGATTGCTGCGGTTGCCGTGCCTGCGGTGATGTATGTCCCGTTTCCTGCATTAGTTTCAATAAAGATAACGAGGGATTCCTTTATCCATGCGTCAATAATGATACCTGTATTCATTGTGGTAAATGTACAAAAACTTGCCCCGAGCTGAAACAGGATTTCAACAATGTTCCGGATAATGTTATGGCCGCTTTTGCCTTGTCGAACACAGCAAGGCAAGCTGGCTCGTCAGGAGGGCTGTTTGGCCTTATTGCAGAATCGGTTATAAATAAAGGTGGCAAGGTATGGGGTGCGGCATTCGATGATAATCTGCAGCTCAGGCATATATGTGCTACAACAATAGTCGGTTTGGAACCGTTGTTGCGGTCGAAATATCTTCAAAGCGATACAAGTGGCTGTTTCAAGCAAATTGCAAAGGATTTGAAAAACGGTACTTTGACGCTTTTTTGCGGCACGCCGTGTCAGTGTAATGCTTTGCGAAATTATGTAGGTGAAAACCGAAATCTGTATTTAATAGATTTAATATGCCACGGAGTGCCGTCGCAGGATTTGTTCGATAAATCAATTGCTTGGTTTGAAAAAAAGAACAAGTGCAAGGTTAACCGTTTCATATTCCGTTCAAAATATAAAGGAGCTCTGCATCCGCAAGCATTTACATGCCAATGTTCCGTTAACGGAAAGCAAAAGAACGTAAACGGATTGCATTATCAATTTCCTTTCTATTTCGGGTTCCAAAAATACATTACTTTGCGCCCGTCATGCTATACATGTAAATGGGCGCGTTCTGAAAGAAGCGGCGATATTACTTTGGGCGACTTTTGGGGTATTGATAAGCTGGAGCCTTCATTGGATCCAAAACAAGGGCTCTCGGAGGTGCTTGTAAACACGCAAAAAGGTCATGAATTGATGCGCGATATAATTGATGTCGAAAAGGTATGGACAAAAGAATTCACGTTTAATCAAGTTGCCGGAGAGAATGGATGTCTTCACGGCCCTACAAAAATGAAACCGGAACGAGCCGAATTATTCCGGGATTTGCAAACAATGTCGTTTGACGATATTGTGAAGGCGCATTTTGTATCCAAACGACAATGGATATTCGACCTATACTACGGTATGCCCGGTTTTTTAAGGAAGATAATAAGAAAAGTAATGGATAAAAGAATGAAGTATGAATAAACTCATGCGTGCAGAAACAGAAGATACCTATGGCCTTAAGGATCTTCAGAATGTAATTCTTAACATTGCACAGTACATCGACCGGCTATGTTTTGAACACGATATCAATTACCGTTTGATGGGAGGCTCGGCTTTAGGAGCCAAACGCCATGGTGGTTTTATTCCTTGGGATGATGACCTTGATGTGTTCATGACTCCGTCGGAATACGAAGCGTTCCGGGACGCGTTTAACAAGTATGGCGACAAGAACAATTATACGTTACAGGAACTTGGAGCCTCAAACGGTCGTGTTATTACAGCCAAACTGCGGTTGAATAACTCTTACTACGAAGAAGAAATTATAAAAGGCTGGAAAATTCATCACGGGGTATATGTGGATATATTTATACTGCATACATGCCCCGATAATGCACTTGCTCAACGTTGGCAATACATTTGGGCAAAGTATTTAATTGTCAAGGGGCTTGCCAATAAGCCGTATAATCGTCGCGGAGGAATGGCAGGCTTGATTGTCAAAGCTGCCAAAATACTGCCAAAACGATTCTTGTTGGATTTCGGATTAAAACAGGTATATCGTTGGCGCGATACAAAAACCGCGTATTTCTGTAATTTCCTTGGTAAAGCACTTTTTAAAAACGGCAAATATCGTTATGAGGATTTTGTGCATTCAAAACGAGTGCCGTTTGAAACAATAGAACTTAATGTAGCGGCAGGATTGGAGCGATTCCTCGCTGCGCGATTTGGCGATTATATGAAACCGCCGTCTCCCGAAAGAATCAAGTATGAACAGCATGCTTCATGTTGGAATCTCGAACAACAGGAGTATTCGGACCGATCTGACGAAAAATATTTGTTTTAAATGACACTTAAATTTATCTTCGACAGGCTTATGGCGCTTATAGGCTTGTTGGTTTTGTGGCCGGTGCTCTTGGTGGTGGCCGTGCTGATACGTATTAAAATGCCGGGAGGGCCGGTGATTTTTACACAAAAGCGTGTCGGGCGCAACGGACGTCTGTTCACAATGTACAAATTCCGCTCGATGACGGTAGGGCATGGAGGCTCGTCGGTTTCCGTGGCCGGCGAGAGTCGCATAACGCCCCTCGGCGCCAAACTGCGTCATTACAAACTCGATGAACTGCCCGAACTTTGGAATGTGCTTATTGGCGATATGAGTTTTGTAGGCCCTCGTCCCGATGTGCCGGGCTATGCCGACAGTCTCACAGGAAACGACAGGAAGGTGCTGGAGCTGCGTCCCGGCATAACAGGCCCGGCATCGCTCAAATACAGGGACGAGGAGGACTTGCTCGCCCGACAGCCCGACCCGCAGAAATACAACGACACGGTAATTTTCCCCGACAAAGTGCGGATAAATCTTTATTATCTTGATAATTACTCATTTGTAAAAGATATTCAGATGATTTTCTGCACCGTACTCGGCCGAAGAATGAAATATAACAACGAAATAATTTAAAAGCTATGGAACGGATATTACTTTGCTTGGCTCATATGAGCGGAAAGGAACAGGACTTTATCAAAGAGGCCTTCGATACCAACTGGGTTGTGCCCATGGGGCCGAATGTGACCGGTTTCGAGCACGACCTGGAAGAGTTTGTTAACCGCCGCGAGGGCAAGGAAGCCCTCGACAAAAAAGTGGTTTGTCTGTCGGCCGGGACTGCCGCTGTGCATCTTGCGCTTATTGCTTGTGGCGTTGGTGCCGGCGACGAAGTGCTGGTGCAGTCGTTCACATTCTGCGCCTCCAGTCATCCTATCACCTACCTTGGCGCAACACCCGTGTTCATCGATTCCGAAAAAGACTCATGGAACATGGATCCCGAACTGCTCGAAGAAGCAATCAAGGACCGCATTGCCAAGACCGGACGCAAGCCCAAAGCCATTATTCCCGTTGCTCTCTACGGCATGCCCTATCAGATTGACAAAATAATGGAGATTGCCCGCCGCTATGAAATCCCCGTAATCGAGGACGGCGCCGAAGGTTTCGGCTCAAACTTCAACGGACAGGCGCTCGGCACATTCGGCGAGTACGGCGTTCTCTCGTTCAACGGCAACAAAATGATAACCACTTCGGGCGGCGGCGCACTCATCTGTCCCGACACCGACAAAGCCCGCGAGATCCTGTGGTATGCCACCCAGGCACGCGAAAGCTATCCCTACTATCAGCACGAAGCAATAGGCTACAACTACCGCATGAGCAACATCTGCGCCGGTATTGGCCGCGGACAAATGACAATTGTTGACGAGCACATCGCCCACCACCGTCACGTACAGGCTCTTTACGAAGAACTGCTCAAGGACGTGGAAGGCATAGAAATGCACTGCAATCCCGGAGCCGAATACGATTCCAACTTCTGGCTCTGTACCGCCACACTCGACCCTTCGCTCCGCATCAAAGGCCAGGAAAACGCCTATAAACAGGTAATTACCGGAGCCGTGGGCGGCGCCGCAGGAGTAACTCATGCGGCCTGCACCGCAGTAACCGACTGCCAGCCCAACGACAATGTAGAAGCCTTGCGCATGGCACTCGACGCCGCCAACATTGAATCGCGCCCCTTGTGGAAACCCATGCACAAACAGCCCGTCTACCGCAACGCCCCCGCCTATGTAAACGGCGTGAGCGAAGAACTCTTCGCCACAGGCATATGCCTCCCCGCCGGCCCCTGGGTTACCGACGACCACGTCCGCTACATTGTGGATAAAATCAAAGAGAGCATTCAGTAACGCAGGCGTTTGCTTGTAAACAATAAAAGCGAGGGCGGTGATTTTCACCGCCCTCGTTACATATCTGTATAACCTTGAACCTTGTTTATGCAGTAAGTTCGGGAGGAAGAATAGGCATTGCACCTTTCTTTGTGCAAACAAATGCCGAGGTCTGCACGGCAAGCGAATGAGCTTCGGCCACACTTTTGCCTTTGAGTATGGAGGCTATAAAAGCGGCTGTAAAGCTGTCGCCGGCGCCGACGGTATCGGCAACTTCCACTTTAGGAGTCGGCTGGAACGATACATTACCCGGAGTGAACACGTAACTTCCGTTGATACCGCAGGTAAGGATAAGCATCTTCAGGTTGTATTTGCCCAGCAATATCCAGCATTTGTCCTGGAGGTCAATGCCGGGATAGCCGAACATACGGCTTACTGTAACAAGTTCCTCGTCGTTGATTTTGAGTATGTTGCAACGGCTCATGGAGTTGCATAGAATCTCTTTGTTATAGAATCCCTGGCGTAGATTCACATCAAAAACAATGAGGTTGTCGTCTTTTTGAGGCATTGCATCAAGAAAACGGTTTATAGTATTGCGCGAAACAATATTGCGCTGAGCCAGCGAGCCGAAACACACCGCCTTGGTTTTTTCGGCAAGAGCCTCAAGATGTGCGGTATAGGGAATGTTGTCCCATGCTACATTTTCCTTGATTTCATATTGGGGCACACCTGCGGGCTCTATTTCAACCTGTACCGTACCTGTGGGGTAGGGCACTTCGGCAATGAGCTGGTTAAGACCCTTGGATGTGAAGTTTTCTATTATTTCCTTGCCAAGGGCGTCTTCGCCGATAGCGCTTACAACGCAGCTTGGCAAACCGAATTGCGAAACATGGTAGGCGAAATTGGCGGGAGCGCCTCCTATTTTTTTACCTTCGGGAAGTACATCCCAAAGAGCTTCGCCCATTCCTACGATTATGTTATTCATGTCGTTAAGGTATTATTGATTGTTCTATTGAATTTTTCTAATTTTTAATGTATAGTACATTAGATATATCACGCCGACAGTCATAACGGCAACTGCGCCTGCTTGTCCGACAGCATCTGCTGCATAGCCCATGGCCAAGGGGAAAACGGTACCGCCGAACAGTCCCATAATCATAAGTCCCGATACTTCATTGCGTTCGTTGGGAGTGTACATAAGCGCCTGCGAGAATATTACCGGGAATATGTTGGAGTTGCCGAATCCGATAAGAGCAATACCAATATAAAGAGGCGTAAGCGTATTGCAGAAGTACAGCAGCCCCATGCCGGCAAGTATCATCACAACGCTGATTGCAAAGAATATGCGTGCCGACATAGCTCTGAGCAGAAAAGCGCCTAAAAAGCATCCTGCAGTACGGAAAATAAAGTAAATTCCCGTTGCAAAGCCGGCCTCTTCCAATGGAAGCCCGAGACGTTCCATAATAATTTTGGGAGCGGTTGTATTTGTGCCCACATCAATTCCAACATGGCACATAATGCCAAGGAAACAGAGGAAGATGAAAGGACGCCCGAGCAATTTAAGACATTCGCCCACTCCCGAAGCCTTGTCAGGTTTTTCCTCTTTGATAGGAGTGGCGGCCAGCAATGATATTGAAAGCAGGCTTATTACTGCATATATAACGAACAAAGCCCTCCATCCCAGTCCGAATGTGGGAAATAAAGTTGTTGCTCCCCAGGCAGCGATAACAGGAGCGAGGAACGATGCAATTGCTTTCACAAACTGCCCGAAGGTGAGAGTCGAGGCAAGTTTGTCGCCGCTGATAAGATTGGTTACAAGCGGATTAAGCGATGTCTGCATAATAGCGTTGCCTATTCCCAGCAGCGAAAACGATACGAGCATAACATAGTAGTTGTCGCCGAATACGGGAATGAAAAGTGAGGCTGCGGTTACTATTATACTTATAAGAACAGTCTTTTTACGTCCTATTTTGTTCATAAGCATTCCCGTGGGAACTGAGAAAATGAGGAACCAGAAAAATACCAGCGAAGGGAAAAGATTTGCCTGAGAGTCCGAGAGGCTCAAATCTTTCTGAACATAGTTTGATGCCGTTCCGACGAGATCCACAAATCCCATTACAAAGAAACATAACATAACGGGTATTATCTGGAGCAGGAACGATTTCCGATTTGTGACAAGCGTTTGTGCCATAATATATTGGATTTAGATGTTTGCTGACTGTTATTTTATGGAGAATATTTCAAGGTTATCAATTCTGGCATTGCCTCCGACTGCTTTTACAGAAAGTTGTGAGTACGGAGCAGTGGGGAACACAAGGTTGGTCATTACAAATTTCCCGCCGTTCCCGAAAACTTCAATGCTTGATTTGTCAACAAATATACGTAACGATACTTTTCCGCTTTTTTCGAAAGTGGGTGCTGTTGTCACGGCGGGGAAATCCTGACTGAAATCAACAATTCCGCTCTCGCGACGGTCGAACGACAGAGTTCCGGCAGAGGCGTTATATATCATGGAAACATATTCATTGGCATTGTTGGAAAGCTTAATCTCAACGGAATCGGCTTTTTTGCTGTCAATATCTATAAGTATTTCACACACACCGTCGTTTGTCGCGGGGAGCATATACTCGCGGCCTTTATTGCCTGTCGACACATTTTTAACATTAACCGTGCGTTTGTCGCGCAGAGCCGAAAGCTCGGGAGAAGGTGCCGACGACATATATGTCAGGCCGTCTTCGCCCTTGAACAGACTAACATCACGGGGAAGCGTATTCGCGCTGCGATACTGCATGGTGGGAACTTCGGCGGCATACTGCCAGTTGCTCATCCAGCCTATTACTGTGCGGCGATTATCGGGAGCATCGCTGAAACTTACTGTAGCATAATGATCCTTGCCGAAATCCATCCACTTTGTAGGCACATTGCCGTTGGCATCGGTATCGGGTGTGAAAACTTTGCCGTCGAATTTGCCCGTGAAATATTGTGTGGCGCTGCCTCCGAAGGGGCCGCCGGGGTTGATGTTGCAAATCAGTACCCATTTCTTTTCGCCGGTGCCGTCAACAGTAAGCTCGAACAAGTCGGGGCATTCCCAAACGCCGTCCTGAGCGCCTAAACCCTTGCCGAAACTGCTCTGCAAAGTCCATTCTTTCATATCCGGCGAAGTGAAAATAAGCATTTCATGTTCAAGCGCGTGAGCAAGGGTAAGCACCCAATGACCGGCATTGTCGTCCCAAAACATATTCGGGTCGCGGGCTTCGCTGTCAAGAGTCAAAACAGGATTGCCGGCATACACATCGTAGCTATAGCCTCCGTCTTTGCTTGACGCCAGGCTTTGTATTTGGCTTACGTCGGCCGAAGTATACATTGCAACAACGGCATCCTTGCCGAATCCGGCACTTCCGGTTTTGTCAATGGCCGCGCTGCCGCTGAAAATCATTCCAAGTCCGTCAGGCTCAAGAACGGCTTTGCTACTGCGATCCCAATGAATCAAATCGCGGCTTGTGGACTGTCCCCACGAGAGATTCTGCCACTTCGAGCCGTAAGGATTCCACTGATAGCACAAATGCCACACTCCGTCCTTGTAAACCATGCCGTTAGGGTCGTTCATCCAGCCGTATAAAGGTGTGTGGTGGTACACAGGACGATACTGTTCGGTATTAGTTGTATCGAAAGTATCGGCTAATGCTATATTTTTCCAACAGGCGTCCTCTTTAATTTCACGTACATTGGAGCGGCTCTGTGTGGTTACAATATTCATGAGTATGTCGTGCCCTTTATATGGAGTGAGGTCGAATGGCACCATATAGTCGACTTTGGTCTTGGCCAGGCGCACATTCAAATTCTTTGCCGGCTTTCCGTCAACTAAAACAGCTATTCGTGCATCGTCAATCGATTCCTGAACGGGGAGTAACAGGTATTTGCCATCGCCGGTAATTCGTACAATGGTATTGTTTACACCGAGATGATTTACCTCAATGCCGTCGGCAGCCGCTATATTTAAAGGTAGCAGCTGAGCCCCGAGTAACATCATGGCAGGGGGGAGAAATTTCAGTTTCATATGGTATTATTTTTATTTTAAAGGTTTGTGACAATCCTCTGCTGTTCAGGTGCATGTAAGGACTATCGTTCAACATCGCAAAAATACTATAATAACAGAAGAATGGATATAAAAAATAGTGCATAGTATATCAAATATGTTGCAAAGCTCGTTTTTTAATATCTTAAGCACTCTTTTTCATGGAATTATCGTTATATTTGCAAGCCCTAAAACAATTACCGGAAAAATGAAAAGATTTTTATCATATTGTATTATACCGGTTATTATGCTCGTTCTTTTCGGTTGCTCCGATAACAAAGTTTATAAAATAGGAGTTTCCCAGTGCAGTCAAGATGACTGGCGAATGAAACAGAACGATGAAATCAACCGCGAGATTATGCTTCATGAGAACGCAGTTGTTGAGATTCGGTCGGCCGATGACAACAGTGCCAAACAGATTGAAGATATAAACTATTTTGTCGAGAACGGTTTCGATATAATTATTGTGGCTCCCAACGAAGCAAATGCCTTGACTCCCGCAATAAAAGAGGTGTATGAAAAAGGTATGCCGGTTGTTATTTTTGACAGAAACATCAACGGCGATACCTATACCGCCAGAATAGGCGTTGATAACGAAGGACTGGGACGATCGGCGGCGCATTATGCCTTGCATCTGCTTGGCAGCGGCGCTAAAGCAATAGAAATTTACGGTCTTAAAGGCTCTACACCGGCCAATGGCAGGCACAATGGATTTATCACCGAGTTTACGGAAAACGGAGGAATACTGATAGCCGGCGCTTTCGGGAACTGGAACAGAGAGGATGCCGTGAGAGTTGTCGACTCGCTTTTAAACATTTATCCTGATGTCGATTTGATTTATGCTCATAACGACCGCATGGCAATAGGAGCATCGGAAGTCGCCAAAAGCCATGGACTTGATAACATACGTATAATAGGTATAGACGCCGCTCCCGAAATCGGTATACAGGCTGTTGCCGACAGCATTATCGACGCGACTTTTCTATATCCTACCGAGGGCAGCAGGATAATAAGAACTGCCCTTGCAATTCTGAATAATGAACCATTCGAGAAAGAGACTATTTTGCCGGTTTCATCGGCCGTAGACCTCTCAAATGCCGATATTCTCCTCTTGCAGAACGAAACTTTGAAAGAAGAAACTCGCAAGATGAGGTTTCTCAAAGCAAAAATCGATGATTATTGGGCACAACACTCATCGCAGACATCACTCTTCTATGCAAGTATAGCCATTATAATTCTTCTTTTCGGAGTAGGCTTTCTGTTGCTGAGGGCATACTGGCAAAGAAGCCGTCATCAAAAGGAGCTTATGGCGCAGAATAAGTTGCTTGAGGAAGAACGCGACAAGCAGACAATGCTTAACGAGCAACTGCGTGCAGCTACACATTCAAAGCTTGTATTTTTCACAAACGTATCGCACGACCTGCGCACACCGCTCACTCTTATTGCCGAACCGGTTGCGCAGC
Organism: uncultured Porphyromonadaceae bacterium; assembly: GCA_947175425.1. Classification (GTDB taxonomy): domain Bacteria; phylum Bacteroidota; class Bacteroidia; order Bacteroidales; family Muribaculaceae; genus CAG-873. Next base: position 44,553 of record CAMWMR010000008.1, on the reverse strand, counting down.
TTGCCGAGGCCGATAATCTCACTGCGCAACAAAATACACTCATAAAAATAGCCAACAAGAATGTAAAGATACTGCAACGTCTTATAAATCAAATTCTTGATTTTCGAAAATATGAGAATGGCAAACTGGACCTCAAATTGTCGGAAATCGATTTCTCCAAAGCCGTAAAGGATTGGTTGGAATCATTTTATTCAGTTGCCCGTAAACGGGATATAAAATTATCCATTGACTCTCCGTTAGCCAATCAACCCTTGTCGATTGCTGTCGATGCGGAAAAAATTGAGCGGGTCTTCTTTAATCTTATTTCCAACGCATTCAAATATACGCCTGATAACGGTTCGATAACCGTGTCGTATAATATATCCGGCAATAATCTCGTATTCAAAATTGCAGATACAGGGGAGGGTATTTCCGAAAGAGAGATAGGCAATATTTTCGACCGCTTTTATCAGGTCGACAATATCCATTCCAAAGGTTCAGGCATCGGGCTGTCGCTTGCAAAAGCCTTTATTGAGCTGCACGATGGGAATATAAGCGTGCGAAGCACCGAAAACGTCGGCACGGAATTTACAGTGACCATACCTCTCAGGCATATAGCCGACACTCCGGCTGAAACCGAAAAGAATATCGGGCAACGCGATGTGGATGCAGAACTCGACAGCATTGATGCTGACGTGACATTTGATGAAAATAAACCCATTGTACTTGTAATTGACGATAACAAGGATATTCAAAAACTTATAGGAGAGTTACTGAGCTCCGATTATAATATAATAACGGCATCCAATGGCAAGGAAGGTGTGAGAATGGCCGCCAAATACGTTCCCGACCTTATTATTTGCGATGTTATGATGCCGGTAATGGACGGCCTGGAATGTTGCCGTAATATAAAAAAGGAGGTGTCTACTTCCCACATACCCGTACTCATGCTTACTGCTTGTTCCATGGATGAGCAGCGTGTCGAGGGATACGACAGCGGCGCCGACGGTTATCTGTCAAAACCGTTTAACAACAGTGTCCTTAAGTCTCGTTGTGCGAGTCTTATTCTTAACCGCAAGCGTATAAAGAACCTTTGGCTGTCGCACTCGGCTGCTGTTTCATCAACAGAAAAAGAAAAAACATCACAGCATCCCGAAATGCCCGCAGGCGACATTGACAACGAGTTCTATCTTCGCTTCTTGAAAGTTTTCAAAGAAGGTATTTCCAATCCCGATCTCAATGTGGATGCAATTGCTTCCAAAATGGGGCTTGAACGTTCCCAGTTCTATCGCAAAATCAAATCACTTACAAATTATGCTCCTGTAGAGCTTATAAGGCGGCTCCGATTGCAGCGCGGAAGAGAACTGCTCCTTACAACCGATAAAACAATAGGAGAAATAGCTTACGAAACAGGTTTCTCAACACCCGCGTATTTTACCAAATGTTACAGAGATGCCTATGGAGAAACACCAACCCAGCTCCGCAACAGCATGTCAAAGTAGAAATTTGGCTATAATCATATTCGGCGTTGTCTTCATGGTTCGTGGACAACGCTTTTTATTGGCTTAATATTATAAAAATGGTGTATTAATGCATAAAAAATGTGGAGTGACCAATTTTTGATAGCTTGCGCAACATTCTTTATATATAGACTTGAAATATACAGGCTATTTTTGCGGTAGAATAAAATTCACTTAAATCTAAACACGATGAAAAGAACATTTCTCAGTGCGATATTGCTGTTGATTATGGCAATAATTTCGCAAGCACAGAACATCACTGTGCACGGGACGGTGGTTTCAAAGTCAGATGGAGAACCTCTCATAGGAGCATCGGTCCTGTGTCCGTCCACAAACATTGGAGCAACTACCGACATCGATGGCAACTTTTCAATTTCGGTGCCCGACGGTGCTATTCTTAAATTTTCATATATCGGATACGTGCCCGCGGAAGCTCCCGCAAAGCACCACATGACTATTGCGCTTGATGAAAACTCCGAGTTGCTTGACGAAGTGGTTGTAGTGGGTTATCAGACTGTCCGCAAAGCCGATCTCACCGGAGCTGTCGCTGTAATGAATATGAAGGAACCTTTGAGCGAAAACTCAGGTAATATTATGAACTCTATGGCAGGCAAGCTCCCCGGCGTTAATGTTGTACCCGATGCAGCTCCCGGCGGTACCGGTTCAATACGTGTGCGTGGTATGTCTACCGCCAATTCAAGCAACGACCCTCTCTACATAATTGATGGTGTCCCCACCGATAACATTAACTGCATCAACCCAAGCGATATTGAAACAATGCAGGTGCTCAAAGATGCTGCTTCCGCTTCAATATACGGTTCACGAGCCGCAAACGGCGTTGTGGTTATAACTACAAAGCAAGGTAAAGGCGACCGCATGACTATCAATGTGAATTATGCCGCAAGTGCTCAGACAATTGCCAAACGCTACAATATGCTCGATGCAAACCAGTGGGGCGTGGCATACTGGGCTGCGTCTAAAAACTCTAATATCGCACCCTCGCATGTGCTGTACGGCAATGGCGAAGTTCCCGTGCTGCAACAGTACGTGGCGGGCAATACAAATTATCCCACAACTAATACCGACTGGCAGGATCAGGTTTATCAAACAGCCTGGACCAATAACCTCACTGCATCTATAGCAAACAACACCGAAAAAGGTTCGGTAATGCTGTCGCTTAACTATATCAACCAAAACGGTAATATTAAGGAAACCTTCTACGAACGTTATTCAGCACGTGTAAATTCAAGATATGATTTCAACAAATATATCAGCGTGGGTGAAAACCTCGTGATTGCACGTTGGAAAAATCGTGGTATGGATGTAGCAGGCGACCGTGGTATTCCATTCACCGCAATGAGCCAACATCCCGCTCTTCCGGTCCGCGGTCTCGACGGAGCATGGACACGTCCTCTGGAACTTATTGCTTCCGACCTCGCCAACCCTGTTCAGCTCATAAACAATGCCCGGGACAACGACCTCGCTTCGTGGCGCATACTCGGCAACGCATATTTGGAAGTCAAGCCGATAGAAGGACTGTCGCTCAAAACAAACATAGGTATAGAGCACAGCCAGTATTTCAACAACACTCTCGGCCGCACGGTTAATCCCGGCGATGTGAACAGTGTTTCCAGCGTTTACGGTCAAGGAGACACATGGACTTGGACAAATACCGCAAACTACAACAAAACTTTTGCCGAAAAACATCATCTTACCGTTCTCCTCGGCACCGAAGCCATTGGCTATACTTTCCGCGATGTATCGGCCTCACGCGAAGGTTATGCTTTCGAAGATTCCGATTACATGCAGATTGGAGCCGGTACAGGAACACGAAACAACGGCGGAGGTAAAACACAATGGACGGTGTTCTCGCTTTTCGGAAAAGCCGACTATAACTATGCCGACCGCTATCTCGCATCGTTCACAATCCGTCGTGACGAAAACTCCCGCTTTGCCAAAGGTTTCCGCGCAGGTATATTCCCGGCATTCTCTGTGGCATGGCGTCCCACTCAGGAAGATTTCTTCCCTCGCAACAACGTGCTTACCGACATGAAGATTCGTTATTCGTGGGGACAGAACGGTAATGCAAATATCCCTTCGCTATATCCCGCCTACTCAACATACATCTTCAATACCGGCAACGGTGCCTATGATATCAGCGGTACCAACTCCTCTACAACTTCGGGTATAACTCTGTCCGGCACAGGCAATCCCGAACTGAAATGGGAAACTACCTATCAGAACAACATAGGCGTGGACTTCATGTTCTTCAGCGGAGCTCTCAACCTCAGCGCCGACTATTACATCAAGAAAACCAAGGATATGCTCACCATCCCTCCGGCTCTTGACGTTGCCGGCGAAAACGCAGCCATGTGGCTTAATACCGGCGACATGAAAAACACCGGTTGGGAAGTAACTCTCGCTTATGTCAGCCCATCCTACGGCGATTTCTCCTGGAACGGCTCGCTCAACATTTCGCAGTATAAAAACAAACTTGTCGCTCTCAACTCACGCCAGAAATTCATCGGCGGCGACCAGCGTCTCATGCCCGGACAGCCTATGGGTATTTACTACGGATATGTGTGCGACGGAATTTTCCAGAACGCTGCCGAAGTTGCAAACCACGCAACCCAGACAGGTGCCGCTCCCGGCCGACTAATGTATCGCGATCTGGACGGTAACGGTGTAATCGATGACAACGACCGCTGTATCATCGGTGACCCCAACCCCGACTTGTCAATGGGTCTGAATCTCGCATTCAAATACAAAGCCTTTACTCTTGACATGTTCTTCTCAGGCGATTTCGGTTTCGACATTCAGAATCACATGAAACGTCAGCTCCTTTCCATGAACTACGGAAACCTTGCAACAAACCGTGGTGCCGACATTCTCAACGCATGGACTCCTTCCAACACCAACACCGACATCCCGGCATTGTCTCTTACCGATGACAACAACGAAAGCCGTTTCTCGACCTACTATGTGGAAAACGGTTCATACATGAAAATGAAGTACCTCAAGCTGTCCTACACTCTTCCCTCCAAAATTATAAAGAAGATTGGAGCTTCGGCACTCGATGTGTACGGCCAGGCCGAAAATGTTTTCACTATCACCAAATACACAGGTCTCGACCCCGAACTTCTGCCCGGAGAATACGGTGCCCGCATCGATAACGGCGCATATCCGCGTCCCCGTACTTTCACTGTAGGTTTGAACATTCAATTCTAAATCTAATATCCTACCAAAATGAAACTCAATAATATTGCTAAACATACATTATACGCCGCTGTTGCCCTTTGCTTGGGTTTCGGGACTTGCTCGTGCAATGACTTGCTCGACACAAAGCCTCAAGGCGTTTTCACAGAAGAACAGATTGGCGACGAAGAGGCTATCGACCTCATGACAGCTGCCTATGCAACCCTGCTTAATCACTATTTCGGAAATAACGAATCGTTTGCAGGTCCTATAAACAACTGGGTGTTCGATGTCCGTTCCGACGATGCCCTCAAAGGTGGCGACGGTGTGACTATGGAGGGATATATGCATCAGCTCGAAATCGGCAACGTGCAGAGCGACAACGATGTGGCAAACTTCAAATGGCGTAACAACTATTTCTCCGTAAGCCGCTGCAATACAGCTATAAAAGGCATTATGGCTTCGAGCTCCATTTCCGACAGCGACAAGGAATCGTTTATAGCCGAAATGAAGACGCTCCGTGCGTACTATTATTTCGATATGCTGCGTATCTTCGCCAAATTCCCTTATTTCGACGAAACCGTGGCCAATCCCAGCGAATGTCGCGCCGACCAATATACACGTGAGGAGATAGCAGGATTTATAAAACAAGACCTGCGCGACAGTTATGAAGTCCTGCCTGAAACTCAGGAAAAACCGGGACGTTTCAACCGGTTTGTTGCGGCTGCATTGCTTGCTCGTGTCGACCTCTTTACTTCCGACTGGGCCGAAGCCGAAAAATATGCCGGCTATGTTATTGGAAGCAAACTGTACGATCTCTATCCCAACTTCCTTGATATGTCCAAACCCGAATTCAACAACATGTACGAATCGGTGCTGGCAATTCAATTCTCTTCTGCAAACTCTCCCGACCAGTATAACTTCAACAACTGTTTGAATTGCACATGGTCGGAAGGCAATCTCTATGGCAACGGCGATGACTTCTATCTTGCATCGCAGAACCTTGTGAACGCTTTCCGTACCGATGAAAACGGCTTGCCATATCTCGACGGCGCTCCCGACGATATGAATGTCGATAAAGCCGACTTTGAAGGTAACGTAGACCCCCGTCTCGATTTTACCCTGGGGCGAATAGGAATGCCATGGCGTTCACATCAGTATAACGAAAAATGGTGCCGTAATTTCGAACTGTACGGCCAGTATTCCGGTAAAAAACCGTATCCCGCCCCCGAATCGCCCTACGTGAAACCCGGCATCGTACCCTGGGGCGCTTCTTCACTTAATTGCATTCTCATCCGATATGCCGATGTAATGCTTATGAAAGCCGAAGCTCTCATCGAACAGAACAAGGATCTGGAGGAAGCTCGCACACTCATAAACGATGTCCGTCGCAAAGCCGCGCGTTCGGTTGATCCCGCTTATGAACCCATCGACTGCAACCCGATGGTCGCAAACTATAGCGTAAGCGAATATCCTGCGACAGGCTGGAATCAGAACTACGCTCGTAAAGCCGTACGCATGGAGCGCCGTCTGGAATTTGCCATGGAGGGTCTGCGTTGGTTCGACCTCGTCCGCTGGGGCAACGTGGTGGAAGTTGTGAACAACTACTACGCCTCTGAAAGCAAAATAAGATCCTACTATCAGGGCGCAAACCTCACTGCCGATGAGATTTATTTCCCCATTCCTGTCAACCAGGTGGATAACGCCGGCGACTTGTATAAATAAACATCAAAATCCAAGCAAAATGAAAAAAATATCATCATACAGCATCTTCATGCTGCTCGCAATTATTTGCGGCATGCTCGGTGCCTGCTCCGACTTTGAACCTACCGGTTATCCCGAAGTCCCTGCATTGCAGAAAGTGAGCGACCTTAAAGCGGATATCAACGGTTATGTAGTAGACCTCTCGTGGAATCTTCCCGCAGAGCAGGACATTGAGGGTGTGTTACTCATTACCAACGGAAGAAACTCATCGCCGCAGAGATTCGACGGTCGTGTTACTTCGCATAAAATTATGGGTCAGCCCATGGAAGAGGAGTACTTGTATACAGTTAAAGTGGTGTACGAAGGCGGATATGTATCGGAAGGCGTTTCGGTAACCGCAACAATTCCTTACGTGGAACTGGCAAATGTAACAGGCCTTAAAGCCGATGTAAACGGTCGTACAGTAACTTTGAACTGGACACTTCCCGATGAAGAAGGAATAACTGCCGTTAAGGTTATTCGCGACGGAGATGTTGATGCCGCAACTGTAATAGAAGGCCGTCCTACCTCCTGCGAACTCAAGGGACAGCCAATGGACAAGGAAATTACCTATACCGTTGCAGTGGTATACGATGGATATTATGCATCCAAAGGCACTTCGATTAGCGCTCTTATTCCATATATCGAGCCTAAAATGGCATACCTTATGACTGCGCCGACAATTCAGCAGCTTCCCGACGACGATGAACGCGCCGCTGCAACATGGTTTGTGGCTCAGGAAAATGCCGAGCTGATTCAGCCTTCGCAGATTGCCGAACTTGATGCCGATATCTATCCTGTTATCTGGATTGAAATCGACCGCGTAGGTCTGCCAATGGGATGGGAAAATCTCCCCTCTGAAATTACCGACAATGCGGTTATCGAGGCTCTGCGCCAATACTCTGCCAACGGCGGCAGCCTCTACCTTGCCAATATGGCTACTCAGCTGACTGTTCCGCTCGGTTTTGTCACCGCAAATATGGCTCCTACTGTATATGGTAACGGTGACGGAGGAAGCGGTGATGATGTGTGGGTAATAAACCCCTACCTCGGATGGGACTTCCGCAATGGTAGCGACCAGGGTTTCTACGATCGCACCGCGCATGCAATTTTCAAAGGTATCACTCTCGAAGACCCCAATAATTATGGCTACGAAAACTTGCCTCTTATCGGCCCGGGACAACGCGAAGACCATAACTGCCTGTGGGATTGCAACATCTACGGAAAAGGCAATTATCCCGATGTAATCAAGAATTTTGAAATGACAACCAACTCTCTTGTTCTGGCAACATGGGGACATGTACGCGACCACTGTGTGGCCGGCCTTGTAGAGTTTAACGCCAATGCCGAACACGGCCGTTGTATTGCAAACGGACTCGCAGCTTACGAGTGGAATCAGAACTCCGGTCCCAATCCTTACCAGCATAACATTGAACAGTTAACAAAAAATATTCTTGATTATCTCAAGTAATAAATAACTACTTGTTTTTTCGGACTTGACGCTTCCTCAAAAAAGCGCCAAGTCCGAAATATATCTTATAAATAGCTTATGAAATTCATTAAACCGCTTCTAACATGTCTCGCGGCTTGCTCGGTGCTCGGCTCGCAAGCAAAAATGGTGGCTCATTTCGACATGCAGGTTCGCTCGGGAACCATAACCGAAACTGTCGGAGGTCTCCAATTTCCGGTTGAGGGCAATTTTACGCCCGAAAATTTGCCGGGGGCTGTTGGTACTGCTCTGCGCTTCGACGGCTACACCTCCCGCGTGAATGCCGCATTAGGGAATATACTCCCTGAAAATGCAAAGAAACTCACAGTATCGCTTTGGGTGGCAGTTCCCTGCTATCCTATTATTCAGATTGATACCGATACATCGGAAAAAACTCCCATAATAACAAGTCTTGATAAAGATAAAAAATGCGGATTCGGTTTCTATATCGGTTTCAACGGCAAGTATTCGTTTGAAACTTATGTGGGAGGTTGGCCTGTGTCGGTTCAGGTAGATACGCCGCTCCCCACATATCAGTGGAATAACCTTGTGGCGGTTGTCGATTGCGATAATCGCTCGGTAGTTCTTTATAATAACGGAATTCAGGTAGGTTCCGGAAAAGCTAACGGAAGTATAAGTTTTGCTGAGGGACCGCTATATATGGGGCAGGGAACCGAATCGCGCATGAACGGACCGTTTGAACTCATGTCGTTCAATGGTCTTATCGATGATATTTCTATTTGGGACGAGGCTAAGACTCCGGCCGAAATTCAAAGTTGGGTAACTGATAAAACTCCCGATCTGGATATTCCTGCGTCACGTTTTGCCGATGATTTGCTGCGCCCGCGTTTCCACGGAATGCCCGCAGCAGGATGGACGAACGAATGTCATGGAATGTACTACTCCGACGGTCGCTATCATCTCTTCTTTCAGAAGAATGCCGACGGCCCTTATATGGCTCGTCTCAACTGGGGACATATTTCAAGCGAGAATCTCTACAACTGGCGTGAGGAAAAAATTGCCCTTGCTCCGGGAGCCCCGTACGATATAAAAGGTTGTTGGAGCGGTTGTGTGTTTTCCGATGAAGTCATTACAGGGGGAAAACCGAACATTCTGTACACTGCAGTGGATTATGCCAAAGCAAGTATCGCTCAGGCAATCCCTGAATCGGATGAACTCGACAACTGGACAAAGTTTGCCGGCAATCCAATTATAAACGGTCGTCCCTCGGGTTTGTCCGATGACTTCCGTGATCCCTATTTTTTCCGTAGCGGTGATAATGCCTATATAATTGTAGGCTCATCCAAAAACGGACTTGGAACAACAACCCTGCACCGTTATACTCCGCTTTCGGGTATGTGGAGCAATAATGGCGATACTTTTTTCTCGGCCACATCGGCTGCTTCCGAAGGAACTTTCTGGGAAATGCCCAACATTACAAAAATGCCCGACGGAAAATGGCTGTTCACTGCAACACCTCTCGGAACATCGCAAGGTGTACGCACAATATACTGGACAGGCTCCATTGGCGCCGATGGTAAATTCGTCCCCGATGCCGCTTCATCAAAGCCGCGCACGGTAGAAATGAATTCCCGCGAAGGTTTCGGACTGCTGTCGCCGACAATTTATCAATACAACAACAAAACAATAGTACTTGGAATCGTTCCCGACAAATTACCGTCGGTAACAAATTGGAAACTCGGGTGGGCGCATTGTTATTCCTTGCCAAGGGAATGGTCTTTGGCCGATGACGGCACTTTGCTGCAGAAGCCTTTCGAAGGTCTTGCAGGACTGCGCACATCAACAGCTTTCGCAAAAAGCGATTTTGAACTTGCCGGTTCTCAGGAACTTTCGCCGGTGGATGGCCGCGCGGTGGAAATCTGCGCCACATTCGAAGTCGGTACTTCCGAGTTCGGCTTCAATATATTCAAGTCGGGAAAATCTTCGGCTAAAATATATTACAGTCCGTCGGCAGGAACCTTGACAGCCGATTTCACCTCTCTTCCGCGCCTTATAAACGATGGCGGTGTGTACGACGGCGTTTATACCTGTCCGCTCGGAGAGAAGCCTGCAGCGGGCAGCACGCTGAAAATCAATATTTTTATCGATCATTCCATACTGGACATATTTGTCAACGACAAATGGGCCACATCAATACGAGTGTTCCCCACCGAATCGGATGCCGATGGTATTGAGGTATTCGCCGAAACATCGGTAAAGGTAACCGACCTGAAAGCATGGAAACTTGATGCCGGAAGTTCCGGTGTTGTCGAAATCATTCCGGGAAATACAGGCGATAATAACGGACTCGTTGATGTATATAACATTCAGGGGGTAAAAATACGTTCAAAAGTCCCGGTTGACATGGCAACCGAGCATTTGCCCAAAGGTTTATATATTGTAGGAAACAAAAAGGTAATTATCTGAACAAAAAAGGGAGGCGGCTCGAAAGAACCGCCTCCTGTTATTTATTTGGTGAGTTTTCGTTTATCCCATGCAGGATGAGCAGGGTCTTCGGCTGTCAGAGCTTCGTCAAGGTCGACTTTCAGCGCCTCGGCAAGCATCCGCCCGTATTCCTCGTCGGCATTGTGGCACGCGCGTATATGTCGCTGCTTGATAAACAGAGGCACATCCTTCATCTGCGCGGCGGTATTCTTGCATGTGGCTTCTTTGTCTTCCGCGCTCATCAGGCGCCATAATTTGCCGGGCTGGGTATAATAGTCGTCATCGTATTCACGTTCGTCGTAGTCGTAAATATCACCGTTTACAGCCATGGGAGGCTCTTTAAGAGCTGGATTGTCGGCCCAGTCGCCGTAGCTGTTCGGCTCGTAGCTTAACTCGGCACCGTAATTGCCGTCGGTTCGCATTTGTCCGTCGCGGTGGTAAGAGTGAACCGGGCATTTGGGCTGATTCACCGGTATGAGATTGTGATTCACTCCAAGACGGTAGCGCTGAGCGTCGCCATAGGAGAAAAGACGGCCCTGAAGCATTTTGTCGGGCGAGTAGCCTATGCCGTCCACAATATTGGCGGGATTGAAAGCCGCCTGTTCTATTTCGGCAAAAAAGTTTTCGGGATTGCGGTTGAGCTCAAGTATGCCCACATCGCGCAAGGGAAAATCTTTGTGATACCATACTTTTGTGAGGTCGAAGGGATTTATGTGGTATTCGCGGGCTTCGTCCTCGGTCATTAGCTGTACCTGGAGTTTCCAGCGGGGGAAATCGCCGCGTTCTATGGCCTCGAATAAATCGCGCTGATGCGATTCACGGTCGGTGGCTATAATTGCCTCGGCTTCCTCATCGGTAAGATTCTTTATACCCTGCAGAGTGCGGAAATGGAATTTCACCCACGTGCGTTTGTTATCCTTGTTTATAAAGCTGTAGGTATGACTGCCGAAGCCGTGCATGTGGCGGAACGAGGCCGGAATACCTCGCGGCGACATTGTTATGGTAATCTGGTGCAGTGCCTCGGGCAGGAGAGTCCAGAAGTCCCAGTTGCTCGCGGGGTTACGCATGCCTGTGCGAGGGTCGCGTTTGATGGCATGGTTGAGGTCGGGGAATTTAAGCGGGTCGCGCAGAAAAAACACCGGAGTATTGTTACCTACAAGGTCCCAGTTGCCTTCGTCGGTATAGAATTTCATGGCAAAGCCGCGAATGTCGCGCTCGGCATCGGCTGCGCCGCGTTCACCGGCAACAGTGGAAAAACGCACAAGACAGGGAGTTTGCTTTCCTACTTGTGAAAAAATGGACGCGCGGGTAAATTCGCTGAGGTCGTTGGTAACGGTAAAAGTTCCGAAAGCGCCCGAACCTTTGGCGTGCATGCGCCGTTCGGGAATCACTTCGCGATCGAAATGAGCAAGTTTTTCGAGATACCACACATTCTGTAGTGTGGCGGGGCCGGGTTGTCCGGCTGTCTGAACATTTTGGTTATCGGCGATTTGTCGCCCGTTTTCGGCGGTAAGTCGTTTTTTAGCCATAATTATAATTTCAAAATTAGTAGTGTTTACGGATTGAAAACGCCCGAGGCTCCGCAAATGTTTTCTCAAACCAAAAAAGCCGGCGTATGTTTTAGTTATATAATATTCCGTTTTTTGCGGAAGTAAATGAAAAATTATAATGTACACATTGATTTCAAAGCATATACTCGATTCTTTTTTCGGGAAGCTGATTGGAGGCGGTAAGATGTGCCGTTGTACAATGCACAGCGATATTCTTGGAAAAGATAAAAACTTTATGGTTTATCTGCCTCAGGACTACGAAAGCGGCACCGATTCTTACCCCGTACTTTATCTGTTTCATCAGGCCGGAGGCTCGTGTGAGACCTGGCGCGAGACAGGCCGTATAAAAGAAATTGCCGATGAAGCCATACGTTCCGGAATGGTGAAGCCGCTTATAATAGTTATGCCCGACGGAGCCGGGGAAGGGGAGTACAATCTTGGTAAAAATCTCGGGTTCTTCTCTTTGCCTGGATACGATTACGAAAAATATTTTCATGAGGAACTCATTCCGTTGGTTGACAGTACTTTCCGGACAGTGGCCGATAAAACACACCGTGCTGTTGCGGGTCCATCCATGGGCGGTGAGGCTGCCGTTGCATATGCTCAAAAATATTCATCCTTTTATGGAACGGCTGCTGCAATAAGCGGTATTCTCGGACGCCCCGAGCAAAGCCGTATATCAAATTCCGACCCGGAATACGGTAAAGCCCTCATTGCAAACAATCCGGCTTTGTTTGTGCAGAACGCATCGCCCGATATTGTGGAGACGTTGAAAACCGTGCGTTGGTATGCCGATTGCGGCGACAACGATTTCTTTTATCAGGGAAATGTGGATTTTTTCCTTGCCATGCGCGACAAGGGCATTCCCATGGATTTCCGCATGCGCGGAGGCGTTCACAGCTGGTTCTATTGGATTACGGGGCTTACTCCCGTTCTTGTTTTTTTCTCCGCTTCGGTGTGAAAAGCGAGGCTGCGTCAAGCAAGGCGATCGATGAACAGCATTGTCATTACGCCGGCTATAAGGGCGTAGCTTGCGTATTTTTCAAAGCCGTGAGCATGTGTTTCGGGAATCATTTCATCGCTTATCACATATAACATGGCGCCACCGGCAAAACCCAAAAATCCGGGCAGCAATGTCGTGGAAATATCTCCGAGCCAGTAACCGACACACACGCCGGCCATTTCGAGCATAGCCACAGCAAGCGATACTCCTAAAACGCGCCATGCACCAACGCCTACCATAATAAGCGGGGTAACCACAACCATGCCCTCGGGAATATTCTGAAGCGCTATTACAAGCGACAGTGTGTAGGCGTTGTTAATGTCGGCGCCGTCGAAACTTACGCCCGTGGCCAAACCCTCGGGAAACTTGTGCAGAGCAATGGCAAGGACGAACAGGAGCACTTTGTCCACCGAAGTGTTGTGCGGATGATGTTCGGTATCGATTCCGCTGAGCCTGTGCAGATGCGGGGTAACATAATCGAGAGCGGCAATGAGCAATGCGCCTGCGCAAACCCCGAGTAGAGGCTCCCAGAACCTGCTTGTCGAAACCATTTCGATTCCCGGCATGATGAGGCATACCAGCGATGCCGCCAGCATCATTCCGGCGCAATAACCAAGGAAAATATCGTTCCAGTTGTGAGGAATTCTCTTCATGAGCGCTCCTATTCCCGAACCTGCAAGAGAGGCAATGCCAAGGCCGGCAGCGCATATCAATACCTGTGTGAACATATGTTGCGTATTTCTTCACAAAAATAACAACAATAAGGCTAAAATTGTGCACTTTCGCACCTGAAATTAAACTTCACGCGTATTACATTTTGTGAGTTGGAGGGAAAATTGTAATTTTGCAGCTCGGAATTCGCGGGCTTTTGCCCCACAATAGAATAAGAATGGAAATTATCCGTACCATAGACTCTTTGGTCTCCTCTCTGGACGCTGTCCGCTCTCAGGGTAAGAGCATAGGCCTTGTGCCTACAATGGGTGCCTTGCATGCAGGTCACCGCTCGCTTGTGGAGCGAGCCCGCAAGGAAAACGATGTTGTTGTGGTGAGTGTGTTTGTAAATCCCACTCAGTTCAACAACCCCACCGACCTCAGTACCTATCCGCGTACCGAGGAGGCCGATTGCGCCATGCTTGCCGAGTGCGGCGTGGATTTTGCTTTTGTTCCTTCGGTTGAAGAGATTTATCCCGAACCGGATACCCGAGTTTTCGACCTCGGTCCCGTTGCCGAAGTAATGGAAGGAGCAATGCGTCCCGGCCATTTCAACGGCGTGGCGCAGATTGTGAGCAAACTTTTCGGCTACACAATGCCCGACCGCGCCTATTTCGGCGAAAAAGATTTCCAGCAGATTGCCGTTATACGCCGTATGGTGGAGCTGGAGGGCTTTAAACTGGAAATTGTTCCTTGTCCTATAGTACGCGAAAACGACGGCCTTGCACTCAGCTCGCGTAATGTGCGTCTCACTCCCGAAGGCCGAGCCATAGCCCCCGAAATCCGCAAGGCACTTGAGGCTTCGCTTTCGCTGAAGCGCGACGGCATGACACCCGTGCAGGTTGCCGAAGAAACAACCCGGCGCATTAACGCTGTCGCCGGCCTTGAAACAGAATATTTCCTTATTGTTGATGCGCTCACAATGCAGCCTGTGGAAACATGGGCACAAGCAGCCGAAAACGGAGCAGTGGGATGTGTCACTGTTTATTGCGGCGACGTGCGCCTCATCGACAATATCAGATACTGACAGAATGTTTATACAAGTTCTTAAATCCAAGATTCATCGCGTTACCGTTACCGAGGCGCGCCTGGATTATATTGGAAGCATTACAATTGACCGCGACCTCCTCGACGCTGCCGGAATACTTCCCGGCGAGAGAGTGTACATTGTAAACAACAACAACGGAGCCCGTCTGGATACGTATACAATTCCGGGCGAACGCGGCTCGGGCGTGATTTGCCTCAACGGCGCCGCTGCCCGAATGGTGCAGAAAGGCGATATTGTGATTATTATGGCATATGCCACAATGACTCCCGAGGAAGCCGCCGAGTTCACTCCCAAAGTTATTTTCCCCGAAACCGAAACAAACCGTCTCCTTAATTAGTTTCCAACCTTTCCCCGACATATGTTTGAAAAACTAAGCGATAGACTTGAACGCAGTTTCAAGCTCCTGAAAGGCCAAGGCCGAATCACCGAAATCAACGTTGCCGAAACGCTCAAGGATGTCCGCCGAGCTCTTATCGATGCCGACGTAAACTATAAAGTTGCAAAAACTTTTACCGATACCGTTAAGCAGAAAGCGCTGGGACAGAACGTTATCAACGCTATCAAGCCGGGCGAGCTTATGGTGAAG
Source organism: uncultured Porphyromonadaceae bacterium (assembly GCA_947175425.1). GTDB lineage: Bacteria > Bacteroidota > Bacteroidia > Bacteroidales > Muribaculaceae > CAG-873. The sequence goes on along the minus strand of CAMWMR010000008.1, from coordinate 29,284 downwards.
ATTGTGCACGACGAGCTTGCCTCCCTCATGGGCGGCGAGGCTACTCCGCTCACAATTTCCGGCAAGCCCGCCATTATTCTTATGTCGGGTCTGCAGGGTTCCGGTAAAACCACTTTCACCGGCAAACTCGCCAAAAAGCTTAAAAGCGAGCGTGCCATGCGTCCGCTGCTTGTTGCCTGCGACGTTTATCGTCCCGCAGCTATCGACCAGCTTAAGGTACTTGCCGAATCAATAGCTGTGGAGGTTTATACCGAAGATGGCGTAAAAGACCCCGTAGGTATTGCCAAACGTGCCGTTGAATATGCCAAAACGAATCATAACGATCTCGTAATCATCGACACCGCCGGCCGTCTTGCCGTCGACGAGGACATGATGAACGAAATCGAGGCCATTAAGAATGCGGTTTCCCCCGGTGAAATCCTGTTTGTAGTAGATGCAATGACCGGCCAGGATGCCGTTAACACTGCCAAGACATTCAACGAACGTCTTGACTTCGGCGGCGTGGTTCTTACCAAACTCGACGGTGATACCCGCGGCGGTGCGGCTCTTTCTATCCGCAGTGTTGTCGACAAGCCCATTAAATTTATCGGTACAGGCGAAACACTGGACGGCATAGATGTTTTCTACCCCGCGCGTATGGCCGACCGTATTCTCGGCATGGGTGACATTGTTTCGCTCGTAGAACGCGCCCAGCAGCAGTACGACGAGAAGGAAGCCGAAGAAATTGCCCGCAAACTTCGCAAGAACCAGTTCACTTTCACCGACTTCCTCAAGCAGATTAACCAGATTAAGAAAATGGGTAATCTCAAGGATCTTGCCGCAATGATTCCCGGTGTAGGCAAGGCCATTAAGGATATCGACATAGACAACAACGCATTCAAGGGAATCGAGGCAATTATCATGTCGATGACTCCCTACGAACGCGAACATCCCGAAGTTATAAAAGGCACACGCGTGCAGCGTATTGCCAAAGGTTCCGGCTCCAAGGTACAGGATGTTACACGCCTGCTGAAACAGTTTGAGGACATTCGCAAAATGATGCATCAGGTGAGCAACATGGGCTCGAATCCCGCCGCAATGATGCGTCAGATGCGTCAGCAGCGTCGCCGATAGCGGAATATGGCTAAGATGCAGGTCGGCTTTTTGTGTATGTCGGTGCCGCATACAGCGTGGCACTGTCCGAATAGCGCGGCTTGCAACGGACAAATATCAAACCCGAATGCGAAGTGCCAGTCTACGGCATGCCCGCATTCGGGTGTTTTCTTTTGAAAAACCATTACAAAATACAACACTATGACAACTATCATCGACGGAAAAGCAACCTCAGCGGCAATCAAAGCCGAAATTGCTGAAAAAGTGGCTGAAATGACTGCCGCAGGAATGCGTGCGCCGCATCTTGCCGCAATTCTTGTAGGGCACGACGGCGGCAGCGAGACTTATGTGGCAAACAAAATAAAGGCTTGCGCCGAGTGCGGTTTCAAGTCGTCGCTAATCCGTCTTGAAAGCACTCCCGAGGCTCCTCTTGCCCAGGAAACCCTGCTTGAAGAAGTGAGGAAACTCAACAACGACCCCGAGGTTGACGGTTTTATTGTGCAGCTCCCCCTGCCGCGACATATCGATGAACAGGCTGTTATCGAAGCAATTGACCCGGAAAAGGATGTGGACGGATTTCATCCCGTCAATGTCGGCAAGCAGTCGGTAGGCCTGCCTTGCTTCCACTCGGCCACTCCTGCCGGAATTGTAGAGTTGCTCTCCCGCTACGGCATATCGCCAGCAGGGAAAAAAGTGGTGATTGTAGGCCGCAGCAATATAGTGGGCAAGCCGCTTGCGGCCATGCTTATGCAGAAAGGCACGAAAGGCGATGCCACTGTAACCGTTTGTCATAGTGCTACTCCCGATTTGGCCTCCATAACCCGCTCGGCCGATATTCTTGTCGCTGCTTTGGGACGCCCCGGCTTCATTACCGAGGATATGGTTGCACCCGGAGCTGTAGTTATTGACGTAGGCACTACCCGTGTACCCGATGCAACACGCAAATCGGGATTCCGGTTGAGCGGCGATGTTGACTACGAAAATGTAGCACCCAAGTGTTCGGCTATAACCCCGGTACCCGGCGGTGTAGGCCCCATGACAATTGTGTCGCTCATGCTTAACACCCTGGAGGCCGCACGCCGTAAATCATGATAACGGTATTTATATCGCTCTTTATATCCTTTTTGTCACTCGTATTGGGTTACGAGGAGGCAGACCTCGTTTTTGTTGGCGATGCAATGCAGCATCAGGCTCAGCTTGATGCCGCCCGCATGCCTGATAAAACCTACAGCTATAAAGGATATTTCGACGGTATAAAGACCATTGTGGAGACGGCCGACTATGCGGTGGTAAATCTCGAAACCCCTGTAGGGCCGCCTCCTCACACCGGTTATCCGTGTTTTAATGCGCCGCCCGAGTTTGTGGATGCGCTTGCCGATACCGGTTTCGACTTGTTCCTTACAGCGAACAATCACACTTTGGATCGTTCCCACAAGGGTTTGCGCTCGACAATCACTGTCCTCGATGAACGAGGGCTTGCTCACCTGGGAACTTACTCCGATTCCGACGCTCGCTCGCAGGCTTTGCCACGGATTGTGGATGTAAAAGGCTTTAAAATTGCATTTCTAAACTATACCTACGGTACAAACGGCATAGAGCCTCGCGACGGTGTGGTAGTGGACTATATAAACCGCCCGCTTATAAAAAATGACGTTGAAAACGCTCGGAGTGCCGGAGCGGAACTTGTATGTGTTTGCATCCATTGGGGTACGGAATACAAGCTACTGCCCGATGCGGCACAAAAAAATACAGCCGATTTCCTTGAGGCTTTGGGTGTGGATATGATTATAGGCGCACATCCTCATGTTATTCAGCCCATGGAGTTCCGTGCAAACAAGTATTATCCTGAGAAACAGCTTTTTCTTGTGTATTCGTTGGGCAATTTTGTATCAAATATGAAGACGCCCGATACCCGAGGCGGAGCTATGGCGCATGTGAAGCTGTTCCGTGGCGAGGACGGCAAACCGGTGCTTAAAAGCGCCGATTACAGGCTGCTGTTTACTGTTCCCGGCACTTCTCCGGCGAAGAATTTCCACGTCACCACCGCCGACAGTGTTTCGGCACCGTCATGGACCGGGCGTGCCGCCGAGTTTTCGCGCCGGGCACGCGAAATTTTCAACAAGTACAATATCAATGTTCCCGAGACCAAGGAGCATATGCAGGAATAACAATGGGTGTTTTTAATTTCCGTCAGTTCAAGGTCGATGACAGCGGTTGCGGCATGAAAATATGCTCGGACAGCGTTTTGCTTGGCGCATGGTTTTTTGCTCCATATCCTCACGCCCAAAATATTACCGATGTTGGTGCCGGCTCGGGAGTGTTGTCGCTTATGGCCGCTCAGATGTGCCCCGATGCGGTTGTAACAGGCCTGGAGCTGGATCAAGATGCCGCAAAGGCTGCCAAGGCTAATTTCGAGGCATCGCCGTGGGCAAAGCGCTTGCGGCTTGTGCAAGGAAATTTTGCCGACTATCGTGCGATGCCACAGGATTTTATAATATCCAATCCGCCATATTTCAACAACGGGCTCAAAGCTCCGTCGCAGGCGCGTGCAACGGCCAGACATCAGCAAGAACTGTCCTACGATACTCTTATCGGATATGCTGCCGATATGCTTTCGCCCGACGGCAGACTCGGATTTATTTCGCCCGCAGAATTCGAATCCGAAATAATTTTCCGTGCCGAAATTCTGGGACTTAAGCTATGCCGGCTGTGCCGTGTGTCGAATCGTCCGGGCATGCCTCCCAAAAGGTTGCTATGGGATTTTTCGCGAATCGATTGCCCTCAAGCGGCAACACAAATCAATCTGCGTGATGAAGCAGGGGTGTGGTCGAAGGATTACCTCGCCCTCGTAACGCCTTTCTATACAAAAATATGATGAAGAAAACCGACTTTGTCCTTCCAATGTCGCAGCGACTGTTGCTGTTACTTTGTTTTTACGTAGTGTGTTATATTGTAACACTCATAGTGTCGCAATTGCTTGTAAAGGTATTGGCACAGCGCCCCGAAGCGGCTATGCGCATATGTGCCGTTGTTCAGGATGTGGTAGCATTTATAGTTCCTGCAGTAGCCACTGCCGCGATGTGCACGCGAAAACCCGCGCAGCTGTTGGCGATTAGGAAACCGTCGAAACCGCTCGTATTTGTCCTTATTGTTGCCATGCTCATAGTTTCCGTTCCTGCAATGGAGGCTTTGATATATTGGAATTACAATTGGTCGTTCCCCGAGGCTTTAGCTCCATTGGAACAGTTTGCGCGGCAATTGGAGAATGCTGCCAACGAGACAATTATAATGCTTATGGGCAATACTTCCGTAGCTGCACTGGTTGCGAATATACTGGTTGTTGGCGTCGCTGCAGGCTTTGCCGAGGAATTCCTTTTCAGAGGGTGTTTCCAGAGGCTTCTCACTACAGGCGGAATGAACCGGCATGTGGCAGTGTGGACCGTCGCCATAGTTTTCAGTGCCATGCACTTCCAGCTGTTCGGTTTTGTACCCCGCATGCTATTAGGTGCTTACTTCGGTTATCTTTTGTTGTGGACAGGTTCAATATGGGTTCCTGTCACAGCCCATATATTAAATAATACGCTTTATGTTGTAACTGCCTGGTATGGAGCGCGTCAAGGCGATATGTCGCAACTCACCGCAGCCCCGGAAATGTGGAGCGCACCCTACACGGCAGCCAGTGTGGCGCTCGCGGCAGCGACATTGTTTATAATATGGAAAACGAGTGCGAAGCGTACGGTAAATATTTGTTAATTCAAGAGATTAAGAGGTACGATAATCCAAAAAATTCGTATCTTTGCAGCGCAATGGAAGTGTTGCACGGCTAAGAGCGAAATAGTGCACATGCGAGTTGTGTAACAGTTGAAAACCAACCGAATATGCGGCAGTAGCTCAGTTGGTAGAGCATCAGCTTCCCAAGCTGAGGGTCGCGGGTTCGAGCCCCGTTTGCCGCTCAAAACGCAACGCTGTAAATCAATATTTATGATATTGTTTTGCAGCGTTTGTTAGATTTACCTTGTTTCACGAAGGTTTCTTAAGAAAATTTGTGAAGAGGTATAGCGTCTATTCGGAAAATTTTTACGAATTTTGCAAAAATTATGCGGCAGCAGCCGCTCGTAACAAAAACAAATGCAACTTACCGCCGATATAATTGCCCGCCACCTTGGCGGAGACATTGATGGACGCTCCGATGTCGAAGTGAGCACATTTGCCAAAATTGAAGTAGCCCGGCAGGGTGATATAACTTTTTTAGCTAATCCGAAGTATACCCCGTATATTTACACAACACAGGCATCGGCTGTTCTTGTGCGTCGCGATTTTGTGCCTGAACATCCTGTTTCGGCAACCTTAATCCGCGTTGACGACCCGTACAGCGCTCTTGCATCCTTACTTGAACTTCATGCGCGTCATATACAGCCTCCACGTCCTCAAGGTATTGAACCTCAGAGCTATGTGGCCCCGGATGTAGAAATTCCAGAGGGCTGTTATGTAGGTGCGTTTTCTTATATTGCGCAGGGAGCCCGCATAGGCAAGAATGTGCTTATCTATCCGCAGTGCTATATAGGACCCGGGGTTGTAATTGGCGATGATACAGTTGTTTATCCCGGAGTGAAGATTTACTATAACTGTCAGATAGGTCAGCGTTGCGTGCTGCACTCGGGCGTTGTCATCGGCTCGGACGGCTTCGGGTTTGCTCCCGATGCCAACGGCGTTTTCCATAAGATAGAGCAGGTTGGCATTGTGCGCATAGACGATGATGTTGAAATCGGCGCCAATACCACCATCGACCGTTCCACCATGGGCGCGACCCACATCGAACGCGGTGTTAAGCTCGATAATCTTATTCAGATAGCGCACAATGTTACCGTAGGGCATGATACCGTAATGGCGTCGCAGGTTGGTGTTGCAGGCAGCACTTCGATAGGCGCTCACTGTATGGTCGGCGGTCAGGTAGGCTTTGCAGGCCATATCCAAGTGGCCGACGGCACCAGCATAGGAGCACAGTCGGGTATATCGAAAAGTATTCCCGAGGGGGCCAAGATGATGGGTTCTCCCGCTGTACCCTGGAGCGAGTATGCCCGTACAGTGGCCGCATGGAAGAAGCTCCCTGATGCGCTGCGACTGCTGGCAAAACTTGAAAAAGAAAAATAACGAAATATCCTCAATACATATCATTCAATCTCTTGTAATGAAGCAATTAACTCTACAGGGCGAATTTACGGTTGAAGGCAAAGGTCTTCACACAGGCGCGCACATAGTAGCCACATTCTGTCCTGCACCCGAACATCACGGATATAAAATACAACGTACTGATATTGAAGGCGAACCGGTTATCGAAGCCGTAGCCGAAAATGTGGTATCCACTTGCCGCGGAACGGTAGTAGGCAAGGGTGATGTTACCGTAAGTACGATAGAACATGCAATGGCTGCCTTGTACGCCAACGGAATAGACAACTGTCTTATCAAGGTTGACGGACCCGAAATTCCCATTCTCGACGGCAGCGCCAAGCCTTTTGTTGAAGAAATTGAGAAAGTTGGCATATGCGAACAGAATGCAGACAAAGACTTTTTCTATGTAAAGCACAAGGTTGAAGTAACTGATGCCGAGACCGGTTCCAAACTGATGCTTCTTCCCGACGACGAGTTCAGTGTTGACGTAAAGGTTAATTTCGATTCAACAGTACTCGCGAACCAGTATGCCACCCTCGACCATGTAGGCGATTTCGGCAAGGAAATTTCGTGGGCCCGCACATTTGTTTTTGTACGTGAGATTGAGCCGCTTCTGAAGGCCGGTCTCATCAAAGGCGGCGACCTTGAGAATGCCATAGTTATATACGAAAACGCTAAGACGCAGCAGGAACTTGACGCATTGGCCGATATGATGGGAGTTCCTCATCACGATGCAAACGACTTCGGATTTATCAATACTATACCCCTTCATGCTGCAAACGAGCCTGCCCGTCACAAGCTTATGGACCTTATAGGCGATATTGCGTTGATTGGACGTCCTCTGAAAGGCCGTATTATAGCAACTCGTCCGGGACACACCATTAACACTCAGCTTGCCAAGACATTACGCAGTGAGATCAAGCGTCAGGAAGTTCAGGCTCCGTGCTATAATCCTAACGCAGAGCCTCTGATGGACAATAACGCAATCCGTCGCGCGCTCCCTCACCGCTATCCTTTCCTGCTTGTTGACAAGGTAATAGACAAAAGCGAGAATTTTATAGTAGGTGTAAAGAATGTAACAACCAACGAGCCTTTCTTCCAGGGTCATTTCCCCCAGGAACCCGTAATGCCGGGCGTTCTGCTTGTAGAGGCAATGGCACAAACCGGCGGTCTGCTGGTACTCAGCACAGTAGAAGACCCCGAACGTTACTCGACATACTTCATGAAGATTGACAATGTCAAGTTCCGCCAGAAAGTAGTGCCGGGCGATACGCTTCTTTTCCATGTATCGTTCATGACACCTATGCGTCGCGGAATGGCAGTTATGAAGGGTCGTGCATTCGTAGGCGAAAAAGTAGTGTGCGAGTGCGAGTTCATGGCTCAGATTATCAAGAATAAATAAGATTTTATGCGTCATCAATTCTCTGTCATTCATCCCAATGCGCGTATAGCCGACGATGTTGTCGTGGGTCCTTTCACGACGATTGACGATAACGTTGAGATTGGCGCGGGCACTAAGATAGGCAGCAATGTGACTATTTTGTCGGGTGCCCGCATCGGTAGCGGCTGTACCATATTTCCCGGCGCTGTTGTGGGTGCTATTCCTCAGGACCTTAAGTTCCGAGGCGAGGAAACCACAGCAGTTATCGGCGATGGAACCACACTTCGCGAGTGCGTTACAGTGAACCGTGGTACTGCTGCAAAGGGCAGTACAATTGTGGGAAGTAACTGTTTGATAATGGCTTACTCGCACATTGCTCATGACTGCCGTGTCGGCAACGGTGTTATAATAAGTAATGCCAGCCAGCTTGCAGGCGAGGTGGAAGTTGACGACTGTGCTGTGATAGGCGGCGGAAGTCTTATCCACCAGTTCTGTCACATAGGCAGTTATGTAATGCTTCAGGGCGGAGCGCTTGTAAACAAGGACATACCTCCGTTTATTCTTGCAGCGCGTGAGCCGATAAGCTATGCTGGTGTTAATGTAATTGGTTTACGACGTCGCGGTTTTGATGCAGAAGCAATAGAAACTATTCGCGAAATCTACCGTTTGCTTTTTAACAGCGGAATGGGAGTTTCGGAAGCGGTTGAAGTTATTAACCGCGATATTCCCGAAAGCGCGAATAAAAAGATGATACTCGATTTTGTAAATGCTTCAACGCGAGGCATTTTAAAAGGATATTGACATACAGGGCATGGCCGGAGGGTCTGTCGCTCGTCGGCGAATGAACGGCGAGAGGAAAGTCCGGGCAACGCAGAGCACCATATTTTCTAACGGGAAGCTATCGGTAACGGTAGAGTAATGTGACAGAAAATAACCGCCGGTGTCCGCAAGGATAACGGTAAGGGTGAAAAGGTGAGGTAAGAGCTCACCGGGTGGGATGGCAACATTTCACGCCGCACATCTTATGGGTTGCAAGGTCAAGTATACCGGCATTCAAGGGCTGCTCGTCCATTGCCGGGGGGTAGACTGCTAACGGCTCGTAATGAGCCAGATAAATGACAGACGGCCGGCTGAAACTCCTTCACGGAAAGTTCACCGCCACATAACCCGGCTTATACTCCGACCATGCTCTTTTTATAAAATTTTTAATATATGGCAGCAAAGAATGAATGGTTCACCATGCCGGCGGTGGACGATGACGGAAACACAATAATTGTTACGGGACGCCTTGATGTAGAGGCGTATCGCTCCCGCGAGCGTAATAATATACGAGTGGAAGTTACAATGCCATATACCCCCGAAGGCCGCTTGGGTTTTCCCGACGAGGCTACATCACAGTTAATGGATGAAGCTACCGAGGCATTTCACAAGGCTTTAAAGGGAAAAAATGCGGCATTGCTTACGGGTATTTTCACCGGTGCGGGAAAGCGCGAATGGGTGTTCTATACCTTTAGTACCGATGTCTTTGGCAGTTTTTTGAACCGCGCACTTGCGGCGCTGCCCTTGCTGCCATTGGAGATTTATGCCGAGAACGACCCTGAATGGGCAGCGTACGACGAGATGATTGCCGAATGCGGTAATCCGTCGGCTGATGATTTGGACGACTGACATCCGCTAAAAATATTCATGATTGGTTCATATCTGCCAAAATGGCAGATATGAATTTTTTTTGAAAAAAGTTTTGAGGTCGTGGCAGACTTTCGGATTTTTGTAAGAGGCGGTGGTTGTTGCGATTAGATGCTGTTTTGATGATTTTTGAAAAGTACGGAAATCCGTAAGTCGGAAATCCGGTGTAAAATCGGGTTCGCGGTGTATTAACTTTGCAGCAGAAAACAAATCAAATCCATTATTCACAAATTTCAAATTTCAATTGTTATGAATAGAAAATATGCTGATTTTATTCCGGGGCGCCAACTTAACGAGCAGGAGCTCAAGTTTATAACCGCTGCCGAACGTGCGCGAAAGAGTCCGGGAGGAGGGAGAATTGTTATTGCGTCCAAAAAGGGGGTGGATTATACGCGAACGATTCTCGAGTATCTGAACTATGTGTATAAACATGTGTATCCGAGCGTTATAAATCAATATAACGGGGCTGACTTGTGCGTGATTGCGGACAATTTAAAGGATCCTGCGATGCAGTATTGCCGCAGAAGGTTTCGGTGTCGATATTCGACTCTTCGCAGCCTGTACGGCTGTCGTGGCGGTACGTTCAATGTTATCTGGATCCGTACCACGGAGTGGAATTTCTATTGGCTACGTGTGGCCTGCGAGGCTATTCATTTGGAGAATGCTGTGATTATTATTCAGCTTATCCGTCCGTGTCACCAGGTGCCGGATTATTACCGATCGTTGGAGGATTATTTGCCCAAGGTGCGCAAGCGTGCCATGAGTTCTCCTCCGCCTTTGCCACCGGAGTTTTTGGAGGCTTATTGGGAAGTCAACGGGTATGAAGACCCGTATCTTGAGGATATATTGTTTGAGCTAAGTATCTACGAGCGAAAGCGAGGGCTAAGGGCATTTTTCCGTTAATGGTGTGTCTGAATTTAAGGTAGATTTACGTCATCAATAGTTTGCGGGATAAAAATCGGGCGATATGAGTGCTCGGCTGTTGATTTTTTTGTAATTTTGCATATTAATGCACGCAAGTGTGGTTTAGTATGGCAAATAACAAGAATAATCAGATAGTAAACTTTATCCGAAAGCATCCGTTAATCAGCAATATTGTGTTGATAATCCTTACCGGTTTCCTGCTTGTGTGGGGCGTAATGGTATTTCTGGATTTCTGGACTATGCACGGTGCGACAGCTGTTGTACCTCAGATTAAACACAGCACTTATGCTCAGGCCGAGGCTGTGTTGAAAGCCAACAAGCTGTCGATAGAAATATCCGACTCGATTTATGACCGCAGCATGCCTCCCGGCACAGTTGTAGAATCATGGCCAAAGGCCGGAGCCGTTGTGAAGGAAGGCCGTCAGGTTTATGTAACCGTAACCGCATTTTCGCCCAAGCAAGTTACAATATCAATGCCTTTGTCGGGTAATGTATCGTCGCGACAGGCAATGAGCTATCTCCGAGGAATAGGTATTACCGATATACGGGTTGAGAATGTTCCGTCCGATTTTGCGGATCTTGTGGTAGCGGCACGTTACGGTGATACACCGCTGACAGTGGGAAGTGTAATTCCTGTTACTTCTACTGTAACCTTGTCGGTTGGCAGTGGACCTGTTCAGGCAGTCGATTCCATTTATGGTTTTGATGAAGACAGCACTATGATGTCGGGAATGTTGGATTTTGACGAAGAATAGGCTGTGAACGAGGATTATACATCTCAGGAAGAACTTGATGAGGAAGCATCGTCGCCGGTTATAGAGATTAACGGAAACGAACTCTATGAACATTTCCGTTTTGTAGCCGACAAAGGCCAGGAGCTTCTTCGAGTTGACAAATTTCTTGTAGCGCGATTACAGAAATCGTCGCGAAACCGTGTGCAGCAGGCTGCCGAGGCCGGATGTATACTTGCCAACGGAAAGCCGGTAAAGAGCAACTACCGAGTAAAGCCTAATGACGTTATTCAGGTTGTAATGGATAGGCCGCGGTATGAGTTCGAGGTTATTGCCCAGGACATTCCGCTTGATATAGTTTACGAGGACCGTTATGTGCTTGTTGTGAACAAGCCTGCCGGACTTGTGGTACATCCGGGTCACGGAAATTATGATGGTACGCTTGTCAATGCGCTTGCATGGCATTTCAGGGATACACCGGATTACGATGTAAACGATCCGCGTCTTGGTCTTGTGCATAGAATTGACAAGGATACATCGGGTTTGCTTGTTGTTGCCAAAACCCCGGATGCGAAGACCAATCTGGGCCGGCAGTTTTTTAACAAGACTACCAAACGCGAGTATGTTGCCGTGTTGTGGGGAACACCCGAGCCGCCGGAGGGTACTGTATCGACCAATATAGGCCGTTCTCCCAAGGATCGTTTACAGATGACAACTTTTCCTTTGGACGGCCCCGAGGGCAAGCGTGCTGTCACACATTATAAAGTTATGGAGCAGTTTGCACATGTATCGGTTGTGAAGTGCGTTCTCGAGACAGGGCGTACGCATCAGATTCGCGTGCATATGAAGCACTTGGGACATCCGCTGTTCAATGATGCGCGTTACGGCGGCGATAAGGCTTTGCGTGGAGTAAACTCCTCGTCGTACCAAGCGTTTGTTAAGAATTGCTTTGAGCTTTGTCCGCGACAGGCACTTCATGCGCGAACATTAGGGTTCAAACATCCCGAGACAGGCGAAGAAATGTTTTTTACAGCGCCACTGCCGAGCGATATGGAATTGCTGATTGACAGGTGGCGAACATATACAGCAGGTTTGAAATGAATCAGCAGCAATTTTCGCAGGCGGATTACGGACTGATAGGTTATCCGCTTGGCCACAGTTTTTCCAAAGCATTTTTTACCGAATTATTTAAGGCAGACGGCACGAACCGTTCGTATGAGAATTTTGAGATGCGCAAGCTTGATGCCGCTTCTCTCTATTCCCTTGTACTGTTTGCTCCCAAGCTTAAAGGGTTTAATGTTACAGCCCCGTATAAGCGCAGCATACAGGAGTTTCTGGATTATATAGAGCCGGCAGCCGCAGAGCTTGGCGCGGTGAATACCGTTAAGATTAACCGGGATGCGACAGGACGCGTGACATCGCTCGAAGGTTATAATACCGATGTAAAGGGTTTTGCGGAAAGCGCAGCCCCGTTTATAGCAGATATGCCCGCGGACTGCGGAGCGCTTGTGCTGGGAACCGGCGGTGCATCGCTTGCCGTGAAGTATGCGCTCGAAAGCATGGGGCATGCGGTTCTGCGTGTGTCGCGCGAGCAAAAAGGAGAGGGAATTATAGCTTATGAAGATATAAATTCCGAGCTTTTGCAGAAGTATCCGTTCATTGTAAACGCCACGCCTGCAGGCACATTCCCCGCAGAAGATACTTGTGCACCGTTTCCATTTGAATTGCTCGGACACAATAACCGGGTGTATGACCTCGTTTATAATCCGGCGGTGACGCTGTTTATGAAACGAGCAATAGCGCAAGGCGCCCCGGCCAAGAGTGGTGAGGAGATGTTGCACATCCAGGCTCTTGAGTCGTTGAAAATTTGGTCAAACGATTAATAAAAATATATGAAACAGTTTTCCAAGATTGTATATGTATTGCTCATAGTACTTATACTGTTCCCGTTCGACATGGTAGGGCTGTGGTCCATTACTGCTCCTATAGCTCTTTTGCTGGGTCTTGTGTTTGCGTTCACATTCCCCGCTCCTTGTCCGAAATTCAACAAAAAGACATCAAAGTATCTGCTACAGGTAGCCGTAGTGTGTCTTGGCTTTAACATGAATCTTCAGGAATCGCTTAAGAGTGGTTCGGAAGGAATGTTGTTTACTGTGGTATCGGTAGTGGGTGTTATGGTTTTGGGCGTTCTGCTGGGAATGTGGTTCCACATCAACCGCAAGACGTCGTACCTTATTTCGTCGGGCACAGCTATATGCGGCGGCAGTGCCATTGCTGCTGTTGGTCCCGTGCTCAAGGCCGACGAGAATGAGATGGCCGTATCGCTCGGTGTAATCTTTATCCTCAATTCGATAGCCCTGTTTATTTTCCCGCCCTTAGGACATTTGCTCGACATGACTCAGCAGCAGTTCGGAACATGGGCAGCGATTGCAATTCATGATACCTCCTCGGTTGTAGGCGCCGGCGAAAGCTTTGGTGAAGAGGCATTGCAGATAGCGACTCTTATAAAGCTTACACGTGCTTTGTGGATAATTCCGCTTGCCCTGGTAACTATGGTGATTTTCCGCGATAAAACAGCCCGAATCTCCATACCCTGGTTCATATTCATATTTGTGCTTGCAATGGTTGTAAACACCTATGCCAATCTACCCGCTATGTTTGTGGATGTTATGGTTTGGATTGCCAAGCGTGGTATGGTTCTTACCCTGTTTATGATTGGTGCGTCGCTTTCGTTGAAATCCATACGAGCCGTGGGTATCAAACCGCTGTTGCAGGCTGTTCTGCTTTGGATTGTAATCAGCGTATCCTCTCTGTTCGTGGTTTTGGAAACCGTATGAAAAAACTGATGCAGTCGGCACCGGCTCTACCGCTTGCTGCGGGAGCCGTGACGGCTGCAATTGCTGTATCGGCCGATTCTGCGGTCGCTTACATTTTAAGCATAATATCATTGATTTGCGCCTTTGCCGTTTTTATATACGGCAAAGGCGCTTCTCGTGCAGGGATGTTGCTAACAGCGGCTGTTACTTTGATAGTTGCATGGGAAAGCGCTCGGCATAGTCCCCCTGCTGAGATGTATGACGGCGTTCCGCGCCATTACTCGGTGTGTGTAAAGCGTGTGAGCGAATTGAACGCATCGGTGCTTGTCACTGCCGACGTCAAGGCCGTAGAGGGGAATTCGGTAACGTCATTTCCCTGCGACATAATATTGAGCGATGTTGTTCTGCAGCTTGAGGAGGGCATGAAATTGACGGTGTACGGCGTTTTTGAACCGGCCGACAAATATGCGGGAGTACCGTTTCTCAATATGCGTGAGCTTGGGACGCGGGGCAGCGGAAGCTGTGGGCGAATGACAGTTACTCCGGCCGATGTGAGTATTGTAGGATTTGAAGATTCTTTTCAAGCCATGGCGAGCCGTGTGCGTCGTTCCATAGCCGAGAGTATTTACTCAACGCCAATGGATACAAAAACGTCGGCTTTGCTTGTATCGTCGTGTTTCGGCGGTCATGCCGGGGCGGGGGTAAAGGATCGCTTCCGTTCGCTTGGCATTGCGCATCTGTTGTGCGTAAGCGGCTTTCACGTAGGGCTTTTGGCCTTGTTTTTAGGAATACTGTGTTATCCGCTTGGAGTGTGGTCGAAGTATGGCAGAGTGCGATATTTGATAATTGTAGCCGGTGTGTGGCTTTATGCCATTCTTTGCGGATTGTCGCCCTCGGTTCAACGAGCGTCGGTTATGATTACGGCATATTACATATGCGTGCTTATGGAGAGTGATCGCCCTGCATGGAACGGCTTGTTGCTCTCGGTTGCGGTTATTGTTATGTGTAATCCGGCGAGTATTATATCGCCGGGTTTTCAGCTGTCGGTCGGAGCGGTCGCAGGTCTTATAACATTTTCGGGGGCAATGAATCCTGTTCCCGGGAGAATCAGGGGATTTCATAGCCTTGCGGGTTTAATAATCTCGCCTTTTGCGGCTATGCTTGGCACAGCGCCGGTATTGCTCGCGTGGTTTCATGAACTGCCCTTGCTGTCGGTTCCCGCAAACGCGCTTGCAGTTCTGTTATTCCCTGTGTTTATGGTATCGGGGATCATTACTTCGGTGCTTCATGCGGCAGGCTACGGCGTGTCGTTTTTGTCGGGGTGCATGGATTTTATGTATCGGGGCATGGAAAAGATGTGTGATACGGCAATTGACTGCGGCCCTGCGGCATTACGCTTGTATTTGCAGGAAGGCGCAATTTGTTTATTTGCGTTAGCCATTGTTGCTTTTGCATTTGTAATACACGGGAAAGGACGGACGCACCGCGTGATTGCCGTGTGTGTGATGCTTGTGTTCCTCAGCGCAGCGGGCTGCAGTGCGCCAAGGAAAGAAGTCTCGCAGTTTTTGGTTGACGGTTCGCGATTTTCTACGGAGACTGTGCTGATTGACAGGGGTAAGATTTTGACATTCGAGCACATGCCTTTGCGTGCGAACAGTGCTGTTATGGAATATGTCCACGGGTGCGGTTTTGATGTTGCGGAGGTGGAAAAGACCTCGGCAAGGGAATTTGAGGCCGGAGGAATACGGGTTGTATTTGCCGGTAAGGAATTACCGAAGGAACTTGTCCCGGGGGCTGATTTCTTGATTATAGATCACGGATTTCGCGGAAGTTATGCTTCGTTATTGCTATTGGTCAAGCCTAAAGCTGTTGTTTCGGGCTGCAATATTGAGGCTGAACGGGCAAAGGCGTTGAAGGATATTTGCGAGCGTAGCGGTATTCCTTTGCATCCTTTAAACTGTAAGGCTCTGTTTCTGGAGTTTTGAAATACCTATGCGGAAATAGGAGGCTGAAGCATCGGCCGGGCGTATGGTTTGGTTGTCGAAGGTTACAATGTCAATATCAATGTTTACGCGGTTTTCTTCTTTATTGCCTGCTCGTTTTGAATGTTCGTAGTTTTTGGTGTGTTTTTCCAGTTCTTGCAGCGAGAGGCTTGTGTTCAGCATTACCACCCGGTTGAGATACGGGAATATTTCCCCTTCGTATTCCGGCGGAGTAGGGTACGATTCGGTTTGTGCCGTTATAATGCCCAGTTGCGCGAGCAGTTCGGTGGCGAGTTCTATCTCGCCGCGAGTGGCAAGCGCATTACCGCCAAGACAAATTATTGAACTATGATATTTATCACACATCTTTAAGAGTTAAGCTGATGCGTCCGCGTGTATTGTCGATTTCGAGAACTCTTGCTTTGACGAGTTGGCCAATTTTGATGACTTCGGAAACCGAGTTTATTCGTTGTTTGGAAATTTGCGAAATGTGAACGAGTCCGTTTTCGTGAATACCGAGGTCGATGAAAGCACCGAAAGCCGTTATGTTACATACTCGCCCGTTCACAATCATTCCCGGGAGGAGTTCATTAATGTGTGCTACAGAGGGTTTGAAGCGGGAATCGTCGTTGTCGGTACGCGGGTCACGTCCGGGTTTGGCAAGTTCGGCAATGATGTCGCGCAGTGTTTCTTTTCCGCATGCGAGGCTTGCCGCCATGTCGTCGATATCAATTTGAGCGAGCAATGTTGTGTTTGAAACGAGCTCGCGGGTCGAGAGCCGGCATTCTTTGGCAAGAGCCGATACTGTTTTGTAACTTTCGGGATGTATTCCGGTGTTGTCGAGTGGATTGTCGCCATTGGGAACTCTCATGAATCCGGCAGCGAGTTCATAGGCTTTATCGCCAAGGCGGGGAACTTTACGCAATTCGGCGCGAGATGAGAACAAGCCGTTTTCGGCGCGATATTTCACGATGTTTTCGGCGAGTTTCGGACCGATGCCTGAAATGTATCCGAGCAGTTGTTCCGAGGCCGTGTTGACGTTAACTCCAACGGTGTTTACGCAACTCATGACGGTGTAGTCGAGAGCGTCTTTTAGTTTTGCTTTGTCTACATCGTGCTGGTATTGTCCCACACCTATTGATTGCGGGTCGATTTTGACAAGCTCGGCGAGGGGGTCGATGAGCCTCCGGCCTATTGATACGGTTCCGCGAACGGTGATGTCATAGTCGGGAAATTCGTGGCGTGCTATGTCGGACGCCGAGTATACGGATGCTCCGCTTTCGTCGACAATGTAAATGTCGTCGGGTTCGAATAGCCGCGAGTTGCGGATGAATGCTTCGGTTTCTCTCGATGCTGTTCCGTTTCCTATAGCCACGGCTTGGGGTTTGAACCGTAGGCAAAGGTCTTGGATTGTTCGCCTGCTGCCGTCAATGTCGTTTTTAGGAGCGGCGGGGTATATTGTAGTGTGTGCCAGAAGTGTTCCTGCGCAATCAAGGCAGGCAACTTTGCATCCTGTGCGGAATCCGGGGTCGAGAGCCAGTACGGTTTTTCCGTGCAAAGGAGCTGCCATGAGAAGCTGCCTGAGATTGTCGGCGAAGAGATTAATAGCTACACTATCGGCTTCGTTTTTCTTTTCGGCTGCTATTTCGTTTTCTATCGAAGGCCGGATTAGCCGTTTGTAAGCATCGGTCACGGCGTTTTCAATGATTTGCCGGCAAGTTCCGTTTGCGTGCTGCGGCGTGAAAATGCGGCATAAATCGCGGGATATGGTATTGTCGTCGGCGAGGAGTTTTATCTTAACAAGACCCTCGCGCTCGGCACGGCGCATTGCAAGGTATTGATGTGACGAGCATCGTGCCACGGATTTTTGAAAGTCGGCGTACATTGCGGCTTTGGAGGTTTCGATTTCCTGCTCCTTGCCTTTTGCGACATTGCTTGCGTAAATTCCGTCGCGTCGCAAGACGCGTCGTGTGTTGTTTCGCAAACGTGTGTTTTCGGAGGCCCATTCGGCAATAATGTCGGCGGCTCCGGAAATGGCATCGTCAATGTCGTTGGCTTTTCCTTTTCCTATGAAGTTGCGGCAGTTATCGGCAGCAGGTATAAAATTCCCTGCCATAATCATTTTTGCGAGGGGTTCGAGACCCTTTTCGCGAGCTACTGCCGCACGTGTGTTTCGTTTTGGCTTGAACGGGAGGTATATGTCCTCCAGTTCGGTCATTGTGCCGGCCTGTGTGAGGCGTGTTTCCAATGCCGGAGTCATTGCTCCGGCTTCGCATATTGCGTTTCGAACGAAGTCGCGCCTGGCCAGAAGCTGCCGTTGAGCGCTTAGCTCGGTTTCTATGTTGCGGACTGCCAGTTCATCGAGAGAGCCTGTACGTTCTTTGCGGTATCGGCTTATGAACGGCACTGTTGCACCTTCTTCCAACAGGTCTATTACGGCTTGCACTCCTTTGACAGGTAGCTGCAGGTTTGCCGCTATTGATGAGGCGATGGAATTCATTGCTTCGGGCCGGAGAGTGTGAAAAGTGTTATTTCCGGGGTGGCTCCGATTCGTGCGGGGATTCCCACTTCGCCTGTCCCGATGTTTACGTAGAGGCGGTGTTTGTTTACGCCGTCGTCGTACATTCCTCCCCAGGTGCTGTAGCGAAGAGCTGCGGGGGATATTCCAAAGAGTTCAATCTGCATTGCGTGCGTGTGCCCCGAGAGCGTGAGAGGTATGTTCTTGTCGGGACTGTCCTTAATATCGTTAACCCAATGCGCGGGATTGTGGCTCATGAGGATTTTGAAGTTGTCGTCAGCAAGGTCGGCCGGATATGCCAGGTCGAGGTCGCCGTAGGTGTTGAATGGAGGGTCGCCGATGTTCTCGACTCCAATGATTGCTATAGAATCGTTTCCCCGGTGAATGAATTCGTGGGTATTGTTGAGCAATTTCCAGCCCATTTTTTGTTGAAGTTCGAGGAGTTGCTCATGGTCGGCTTGCTTTGCTTCGGGTGATTCCCAGGAATAATAGTCGCCGTAATCGTGGTTTCCGAGAACGGAATATACTCCGTAGGGCGCATTGAGTTTGGCGAGAGTTTCGACAAATGGCAGAAGCTCGTCGGTGCGTCGGTTAACGATGTCGCCTGTGAATAGTATGACATCGGGATTGAGCTCGTTCACTCGTTCGACAAGTTTCTCGAGGAATGAAGTGTCGTCGCCGTAAGTGCCGGTGTGAATGTCGCTTATCTGGGCTATTTTGAAGCCGTTGAAGTCGTCGGGAACTCTTTCGTCTATAAACGGTACTTCAACCACATCGATGTTGAAGCGGTTTATGAGTGCGCCCCACCACATTGTAAGAAAGCAAATTATGGCGAGAGCCGTGGGAACGATGAGCTTTCGCGGCTTGCGGTTTTTAACGGAAAAGCGGGCCGGAATTGCCGATATCAGGTCGGCGATTATGAATATAAACTTTGAGACGTAGACGGACAGCCATGAGTAGAGACCCCACATTAGGAATGTGAGATTGTTCTCGGAGCCGGTGCGTTTAGGCCATATAATCAACAGAATAAGAGCCAGCTCGCAAAACACGCTCGTCCAAAGAACAATTTTTTTGCATGTTCGGGCGTGTTTGCGGCAGTTTTTTGCAACCGAGCGGTATATGTACCAATCCATTAGTAGTCCGAGGATCAGTACGGGAAGAATGAGGACGAGAGGGAGTCGCATTTCCGTTTTCAGTTTTTGTTTTCGAGAGCCGCCAGTTGGTTTTTGAGAGGATTGGCGTACATTACGAGCATCATGTGGTGCATGAACTCGTGTTCTTCCGGTGTGATGTTTTCTACATCCACTTTGTCGAGCTGTGAGGCTATGTAGTGACGGAAACTTTCGAGGTCGGCCTCGGTGTAGCAGTCGGCGTACTTGTTAGTGCCGTGTACTTTGTCGTAGGCTATGTAGTTGCAGGGGAAAATGCGGTAGCCACTGTGAATTGAGTTGTCGAGGGTTTCGCAAACGTGTCGAATAACGTCGGCACGGTTTTCGAGAGTTGAGTTTTTGAGGTCGTCGTTAATGCATTTTCCGAGGTGGAAGTGAATCCGTCCTTTTTGTTTGAGGAGTCCGGTTTCCATGCTGAAGAGGTCGTCGCGCTGCGATTTTTTGTATTGCGGGTCGCGGCGTTTGAGGAGGAATTCGCGAACTTTGAGGTAGTCGTTGGGGTCGAATTCGTAAGAAATTGCCACCGGCATTATGTTGAGGGGCAAGAGATTCTCCTTTGCATCGCCGTCGCCTGCCAGGGCAAGCATTTTAATTACGGCGTCCTGGGTGAGGTCGTTCGAGTCCTTTGCGCGTCCTTCGCGTTGGGCAATCCACACCGATTCGTTTTTATCGGTAACAGTGTGATGGATGTATGCCGAGAGGTGTTTTGCGGCTTCCAAGGCTTCGCGGACGCGAGTGTCGCGTTTAACGATGAAGCTCCGGTTAAGCTTGACAAGGTCGGTAATCCAGTCGAAAATAAGGAGGTTGTTTCCTATAGCAACCTGAGTTATAGGCAGTTTTTTACGGATAAAGCACAGGTTAAGGAACGAGGCGTCCAACACTATATCGCGGTGGTTGGTGATAAACACATGCGAGTTTTCGGGGTTATAGTTTTCGTAACCGTCCATGCTTAGCCCGTGAGTTGTTTTTGCAACAAGCATTTCAAGGAACGGCCCCATGATTTTAACCTGAAAGTCCATTTGAGTCTGGACGGTGACGAGTTTGTTTACAAAGTCGTCGTAGTCAACATCGGGCATTATATATCGCACAGCATGCTCAAACCCCGGTTCATGAACAAGAGCAGAAATTTTTTCATGAAACTGGTGGTCGTCGTATGGGCGTATGTCGTCGAATATGTCGTGTATGTTGTTATGTGTGTCGGTCATGTCAAAGAATTTTCAGCTTTGAGCTTGATTTATTCTCTGCAAAGTTACAGAGTAATTGCTAAAAAGACAAACAATAGGGGCTATAATTAGTTTTGGCTGATGGCAGGATCGGTGTCAAAATCTTGAATATCCTTTTCGTTGTCAATCTGTTCGCGAGGCATTGGCATTATTCGCTCGTCGGCTCGCCGTCGTATGTTTATTATTGGAATTTGACGGCCTGCGGCAATCATTAAATCTTCCATTGCAGCGGGAACAATGAAGACATCGGCGGGGCTTAAAGGGCGCATGTCCTCGTACCAGTTGAATTTGGGGAGGAAGTAGATGCTTTTCTTTGCGAGAAACAATGGTGTTGCCGTGCCGGTTGTCTGCGGCCAGACTTTAATTTTTTCGGTTGTTCGACCTTTGAACCAGGCCGTGAGGAAACTGCTCTCGGCGTTTATTATTTTGTTGAGAGTTGAGTCGTTCTCTTCGGGATACATTATAATTTCCACGTTTCCGTCGATTTCGAGGCGTCGCATTTCCCCGTTTTCAAAGAATGCTTCCATTTTTTTTCCGCTCATCTGATTGTAGTGAGGGCCTTCGATGTGCTGAGCCGTGAAGCCTTGGTCGGGGAGGGTGACACGTTCTATGGTGCTGTCGTTGAGTTTTACCTCGATAAGCTTTCCGAAAATCTGCTGATCCTCGTTCCATACGACAGGGTTTATGAACATTCGCAGCATGGAATCGGCCTGGGTGAATTGCAAAGAGTCGCATATACCCTGCATGTCGTTTCGGAAGAATCGCACACGAGGATAAATGATGGCTACGTGCGATGTGTCGATTCGTGTAAAAGCTTTGATTCCTCGAATGGTGTCGGCCTGAACGTTTACCGAGTCGAGTTTTCGGAAACTTTCGATGTATCGGCCGTGGGCGTAAAGGGTGTCGGGCGAAGAGTATTCTTTTACCAATGCTTTGCCGGTGGCGAAACAGCTGTCGGTCAGTTCGTTGTAGAAAGTGTAGTCGGCAAGGAGCTGTGCTTTGTGTACAGTGTCGGTCATGACGGCGTTTCCCCAGGCTTCGCCGAAACCTGCGTTGCGGTCGTAGAAAATTGTATCGGCAGTGAGAGTCTGCCCTTGCTGAGTGACTACGGTTGAGCGGCTGAACAAAGTTGCTCGGTTGCTGTCGGTATCATATACACCGAGATTGGTATATATTGTTCCCCGGGCATTTATTACTCGGCTTGGCGACAGCAGTTCGGCAATGTGTGAATTGGTGTTGTAGTAGAGAGTATCGGAATAAATGTTGAGGGTATCTGTTTCGTTGCGTGAGAACAGATGCACGTCGGTGTAAAAATTGGCTTCTTTTGTTGCCGGTACGTATTCGCCTTTCAGTGAGGTGAGTGTGTTGTTGGGGTCGGTGAGTTCTCCTCCAACTTCGTAATAGCCGAGGTCTATTCCAATATCATAAACAAAAATATCGGTGCTGAGAGTGACATCGCGATTTATCAGTCGCACTTTTTTGCCGGGGTCGGCATATAGTGTTGCTATTTCGGCTGGTCCGTTGTAATCCAGGATGTCGGCATAAACAAAGAGGGTATCGCCCTGTTCCATGCTTACATTTCCGAAAGCTTCCATTGATTCGGTTTCGGCGACGAAATGAGCGCTGTCGCACCGCATAATCATTGGACCTTTGGTGAAAATTACATTTCCAACCAGGGTCATGAACGAATCGGCCGGCTGCTGTCGCAAAATATCGGCCTGTTCAAGGAAAACTCTGTCGGGATTGGAGCGGTCGGCAGTTGGAATTGCCGGCTTGATAACGGGAGCTTCAGTACGCCTGTAAGCAGCCGGCGCAATCACTGAAGATAACAATGTTGCGGCGGCGATAACAAAGAATGAGCGACGGCCAAGCATATACAAGCCCGTTGGAGGTTGATGTGACGAGGCTTTTTATTTATTTTTCAGCCATCCGTCGTGGCGGAATTCACAACCGCGCCATCCTTCTTCGATACGGACGTATGTATCGGCAATTTTTTTGCTGAGCCATTTGTTGATAATGTCTTCGCGCCGGGCTTGCTCGTACATGTCCTTGATAGTCTGATAGTCATCGGCGAGGTTTGCCTGATGAGCGTCTACGCGGTTGGTGAGGCGTACGAGAGCAACTATTTCGCGGTCGCGCTTGGGGTCGCGCATTATGAAAGGCTGCGAAATTTCGCCCGGTTGCAGGGCGGCTACGGCACGGGATACTTCCTGGGGAAGCTGCGACATTTCGAAGAGGGTAGTACCGGTCTGGCTGTTAACCATAACACCGTTGCTCATGCGGGTGTCTTTGTCCTGAGATACGAGTCGGACGGCTTCTTCGAAAGTGAGTGTTTTATTATCTACAATATCGGCTCGTACCGAGTCAAGGCGGTGAGTTGCGTCAATAAGGTCTTTATCGGATACTTTTGGACGAAGCAGGATGTGGCGGGTGTTAATACGGTCGCCACGTTTTTCAATTAGCTGGATGATGTGGAATCCGTATTCGGTTTCCACGATTTTGGAAACTTTTTTGGGGTCGTTAAGGTTGAAAGCCACGGCAGCGTATTCGGGAACCAGCTGCCCGCGTCCCATGAATCCGATTTCACCGCCGCGCATGCCTTCGGGAGCTTCGGAGTAGAGAATTGCCAAAGTGGCGAAGTCGCTTTCGCCACGGGTAACACGGTCGGCATAATCGCGCAAGCGGGCTTTAACGGCATCTATTTCCTGGCGGGGAATAAGAGGATTGAGCGTGAGAATCTGCACTTCGACTTGCAGAGGTACATAAGGAATGCTGTCCTTGGGCAATTTGTCGAAATAACGACGTACATCGCCGGGAGTAACCTTCAGGTTTTTGGTGAGGTTGTTTCTCACCTGCTGCACGCGGGTTCTGTTACGCATGTTGTTGGCGTAGTATTCGCGTATTTCGGGGAAGGGCTTGCGGAAGTACTGTTCTATCTTTTCGCGCGAACCGAGGTTGTTGAGCAGGAAGTTCATTTGAGCGTCGACCTGCATCTGCACCATTGATTCCTGAACTTCGACGGTATCGAGGTCGGCCTGATGAAGAAACAAACGTTCGATAGCAATATCTTCGGGAATAACGCAGTACGGGTCGCCGCTAATAGGAGTGCGGTCGTTCTGGAGTTCGAGATATGCCTGTTCTATTTCG
This sequence comes from uncultured Porphyromonadaceae bacterium, assembly GCA_947175425.1. Lineage (GTDB taxonomy): Bacteria > Bacteroidota > Bacteroidia > Bacteroidales > Muribaculaceae > CAG-873. Next base: position 5,446 of record CAMWMR010000008.1, on the reverse strand, counting down.
GATTTATATATAGGTTCATCGCCAATCATCCATGCAACTTCCTCGATAACATTATCGCCGGAAGCTGCAAAAAGAGCTGCGAAAGCCGAGAGCGCAAAAGCGCTAAGTAAAGTTTTTTTCTTCATTTTTCAAAAGGATGTACTGAGTGCACGAGTGCAAAGTTAATCCATTTTTCTCATTTATACTTGTGCGTTAATTATTTTTATAAAAACAAGTATGATTAGATGCTTAATGCAATGCCTATATTTATGCAACGCGGCAGCATGGGACCGTATATGTATCCTGAGTCGCGAGCCGGACCTATATCGAAATCTTTTTGGTAGGAATTGAATATGTTGCTTACACCTGCCGATAAATCAAGGTCCACACGGTTGTAAAGGCGCAGGCAATAGGTGAATTTCACAGAGGCATCGAAGAAGGATGAGGTGCGTACAGCCATATCGACATCTGTTCCCGAGCCTTCGAGATGCTGCACTGTCATGGGACCGGTTCCGGTGGCATTAAAAGAAGCAGTCAGCTTGTCGGTTATATTCCAGTTTGCAGTAAGATAGCCGTAAACGTCGGGTGTGCGGAACATTTTGGTAACGGCGGGTACATCGGGATTGTCGCTCCAGTGTTCGGGAGTTTTGTAGCGGCTTTGCTGTATTGTTATGCCTCCCTGAGTGTTGAAACGGCTTGAAAAGAAAGCTTTCGCTTCAATATTCAGTCCCATTACTCTGGCGCCGTCGCCGTTGTAGCGTTCCAGTATGGCGTTGCCCATTGCGTCGGTTCCCTCGAGCTGGCGCAGTACAAAGACATCGCGCAAGTCGGTGAAAAAGCCTTCGATGAGTAAATTTGTCTGTACGTTTCCGAAGCGGTGGTACAAATCGGCCGAGAGACTTACACTTTGAGAACTTTCCTGTTTGAGATTTGGCGCAAGAACGGTTACCACGCGTTCACCGCCTACAATGGCAACATGAAAATCTTCGTCGTAAGCCTGGGGCGAGCGGAATCCGGTGGAGTAGGAAGCTCTGAAATTGATGTCTTTGGTGGGATTGTAGCGAATATTTGCACGCGGTGAAACAATGGGCTTGTTAATCATGGAGTGCTTGTCGATGCGTGCACCGGCGAGAAACCCCCAGCGGTCGTTACGCCATTCATTCTGTAAATAAGCGCTGTAGATGCGGACACATTGCTTTATGTCGTGGTCGTAGCCGAGGGTTACATCGTGAAGCCTGTTGAATGAATATTCCAATCCGGCTACGAGTTCTGCGGGCATGAAAAGAAAGTGATTCATGGGATGAGTCCACTGGCTGCCGGCCGTAATAACAACATCGGAAGTGCGGCCATAGGCATCGGGATCCATATCGGAGCCATAATAGCTTTGTCGATGTGTATTTTGGCTTGCAGCGAAGACTGAGACATGATCGCGGTGGTCGCGAAGCCACAGGTCGTAGGTTATTTCACCGGCATGTATGTTGTGGTCGACTTGTTCGGCTATCATTGCCTGATGAGGAGTTTCTTTGAGATTGTCGCCTCCGCGTCGGTACTCGTGAGTGTTATGATATTCGACAGATAATTTACCTATGTCGGAAGTTCTGAAGAATCCGCGAGCGCCGAGGGTTTGTGTTTTGAGCTGGGGCACTTCGGTAAATCCGTCATCGTTATGGTCGTAACCGTCGCGGTATCGGCTTTGTCCGTAAATAAAAAGGCCTGCATTGCCGTTTTCGGTAACGACGGAAGCATTAAGAGTTGTGTTGTTGTCGAATGCACCTGATGGGCCGATTGACGTGAGCTGATGCGAGAGGTTGGCAGAATTGGAGGAGGGGTCTTTTGTAATGATATTGATTGTACCACCAACAGCCGAAGAGCCGAAAAGAGCGGAGCCTCCGCCACGCATCACTTCCACGCGGTCGATCATATTGGCGGGGATTTGCTCAAGGCCGTATATTCCTGTAAGAGCGGAAAATACGGGGCGGGAGTTTAACAATATCTGTGAATAATGGCCGTCGAGTCCGTTAATGCGTACTTGGGTGAATCCGCAATTCTGGCAGTCGTTCTCGACGCGTACACCCGGTTGGAAATCAAGACCGTCGGCAAGCGAGCAAGCTCCAAGGCGTAGTAGAGCCGAGCCGTTTATGACGTTTACAAGCGAGGGGCTTTCGCGGCGTCGGGTTTCGCTTTTTGACGATGTTACAACAACCTGGTCCAGCATAAATGCATCGGGTTGAATTTCGAAGTTGAGTTCAACGGTTTGTCCTTGTGTGAGCGCGGTTTCGAGTTGAGTAGTCTCAAATCCGACGCAGCTCACTTGCAGAGTGTATGCTCCCGGGTTGAGGTCGCGGAAAACATAATGCCCGGAAGCATCGGTTACTGTTATGAGATTTGTTCCGAGGATTGCTACGGCGCAACCGGGGAGGTGGTCGCCGTTTTCGGCATCAATTACGTGTCCTATGATATTGGCGTCGGTTCCGTGAGTGTTTTTGGAAAACAATGTGGCAGAACAGGTGGTAAAGGCAATCAGAATGAAAATGAGTTGTCTTATCATCTATTTGATATGATTGGGAATAAATTTTATGCAAAATCGGAATTAGGCTGTTGTTGTGTAAAATCAGCCTAACGCAGTATTTACCTTGAAATTACTTTATATGGAACTACAAAGTTACGAAAAATTAGCATGATACCAAAATGGGGATGAGTATCGTATTGGTCTTAATCCGGAAATGTAAATAAAAAAACCCGGCGAAAAGTTTCGCCGGGCAGGGGAGGGTATGGAATTCAAAAGCGAATTCTACTGGAGACGGAAGTTAACAGGGAGTGTGTAAGTTACCTTCACGGCCTGACCGTTGTTACGGCCGGGAATCCACTTAGGCATGTTCTTAATTACTCGAACTGCTTCCTTGTCGAGAGCCGGGTGGCGTGAGCGAACAACGTGAACGTTGGAGATTGAGCCATCTTTACCAACTACGAACTCTACTACAACACGGCCGGAAATACCGTCTTCGGATGCTGCAGAGGGGTAAACGATGTTGTCGCCGAGCCATTTGTACATGGCAGCTTCACCGCCGGGGAACTCGGGTTTCTGTTCAACCATTGCAATGTTCATGGGCTGATCGTCCACTACCTTGGGTTCCTGGATAATTTCTTCCTTAATAGTCATTTTATTAAGGTCGTTGGTACCTTCGGTAATATCCAATGCGCCTGTCTGAGCTTCGTTGCTGAGAACTTCTTCCTGAGTCTTGACTTGTTTGTCGTCTTCAAGTTTGTCGTCTTCAACAATAAGAAGGTCGGTAACACGCTGCTGGTTGGCAACTTCTTCGGGAGCTACAACTTCTTCGGGTTCGGGAGGAAGTTGGAACTGTTCTTCGGGTTCTTCGATTTCTTCTTCTTCTTCAGCATCCATTGTAGCGATTTCCTGAATAGTAGCGGTAGATACCATTTCTTCTTCAGGTTTTGAGAAAACGCCGTTTATAGAAAGGATGAGAAGAACGAGCAGAAGAGCAACACCGATAACAACCCAAACGACTGCTTTGGTGTGGCGCGAGGCAGAGGATGCGCGGAGGGTATAAGCTCCGAAATCCTTGTTTTTGCCTTCGAAGACAATGTCGCGCCACTCTTGTGAGGTAAGATCTACGTCTTTTGCCATAGTAGTTACTTTTAGGAGTTAGTAGATGCTTCGGCATCGGTTGCAGCTGCCGCAGCAGTTGTGCGAGCCTTGGCGCGAACGGTGGGACGAATAATTGTCTGTCCGTGATCCTGCTCGTAACGACGGAGCAGCACGGTGTCGGTGTGAGTGGGAAGCTCGATGCTATAACGTGAAATCTGGTTGATGTTCATTTCGTCAATAGCATTGATAAGACCCTCGTAAGTGGTGTTGGGACCGGGTTTAATCACAACAACAGGACGGGTTTTGAGTGAGTCGGCAGCGTTCTTTTTAGCAGCTGCGTCGAATTCGTCCTTGGTGATTTCCTTGTTCTTCCACTGGGTTTTGAGTTTTTCGTATTCCTCCATAACCTGCATGTTTTTGCCACGGAGAATTTTACGAATACCCTGAGCTTCGCGGTTCTGGTTGCCAATGAACTCTTCCTTGCGGAGGTAGTTGGGAGTGGAAAAAGTTGTGTCGGCAATACCTTCGTAGTAGTAGATATTGTGGACGGTTTTACCTGTATTGGCATCCACGGCGGGTTTGTCGCCGTTGTACTCAGTATCAAGAATGAGAGTGATGGCTTCGGATTGCTTTGCCTGGCTCTGCTGTTCCTTCTTCACGTCCTCGTTGGTTGGGAGAACAATCTGAAGGGTCTGCGATTTAATCATAGTAGTACAGAGCATGAAGAAAGTAATCAGAAGCATGTTCATGTCCACCATGGGTGTAAAGTCCACATGGATGGCCATCTTCTTCTGGGCGCCTTTTTTCTTTTTGCCGCCGCCCCCGGATGTATCTATCTGTGCCATATCGACTTTACATTAATTAGTGGGTTCATTTTCTGATTTAAGAGCAGTCATGAGGCTGAATTTGTTAAGCTTCATAGTCTGAAGGTTGTCGAACACAAGCTGCACGGTTGTGAAGGGAGTGTCCTTGTCAGCCTTGATAGCAATACCTTGTCCTTTACGCATGAGAGCGGTGTAGAGGTTGGACAGCATTGCTTTCTCTTCCGCGCTTTTGCCTTCGCCTTGTTCGTTGTTGATACGCTGGGCTACATTATAAATAGCTTTGAGCCATATCTGGAAGTCGTTGAGGCGACCGTCGCGGTCTTTGTTGTCGTTGATAGGTATACCAACGTTGGGGTTTGTCATGTCGCCGAGGAATTTGTCGCGTTCGGTAACGGACATTGAAAGAACCTCGGGAAGAGCTGCAAACGGCACGCCAATCATGTTGGTGGAACGGAAAGCAGCCTTCTGCGACTCGTTGAGAGTAATGCGGTTGTTCTTGTGCTGGTCGTTGTAAACCGATATTGCTTCGTCAAGCATCATGCCGCGAATTTTTTCGCTGGACAGAGTGGAGTCGGCGTCACCGGTGAACGAGATGAAGAGTTTACCTTCGGCCAGAGTGGGGTCCTCGAGTTTGCCGGATTTGTCGGCGGAGGAAACGAGAACTGTCACGAGATTGTTCATAGGCACTTTTTCTTCCGAAACGGATGAAGGAGTGTAAACAATAGTGGGTTCCTTCTGAAGGAAGGTAGACGTCAACATGAAGAAAGTAAGCAAAAGAACAGTCACGTCACTCATCGCCGTCATGTCGATGAGAGTACTTTTCTTTTTGATTTTTACTTTTCCCATATTAACCTGTCTTTGTTGGATTTAAAGTGGATAACAGGGATTAGTGAGTTGCTGCAAAAGTCTGCACGATGGAGAAACCGATTTCGTCGATAGCGTAGGTGAGGTTATCGATTTTGTTGGTGTAGAAGTTGTAGAAGATTACAGCGAAAGCACCGGTTGCGATACCGAAGGCGGTGTTGATAAGAGCCTC
>CAMWMR010000007.1 GCA_947175425.1 uncultured Porphyromonadaceae bacterium | reverse complement strand
CGGGGCGCGCTCGGGACTTTCACCCGTTAGATTATGCCCATGTCGGGCGAACAAATAAAACGGCTCGCCTTCCCGGTAATATCCGGAAAGGCGAGTCGTATTTTAGTGTAGAATATGTTACTTCACGTTTATCACGGTGCCGGAGGAGTGGGCGGTGAGTTCGGGGGCATATTGACTTTGCACGCTTGCAATGCCGGAAATATAACGTCCCGAAAGATTTGCGCTCACTTCGTAGCTTATCTGCCACGTTCCTTTGGGAAGACGGCTAATGAAAATATCGGTAGACGCATCCCTGTTCTCGCGATAATAGGCCAAGCCTCCGTTCATTACATATGTCGGGAGCTGTTCCAGCGGTTCGAAGCATGCGGGACGCTCGTCGGTTATCGCCACATATTCCATTGCACGGCCGACATTTACCGTAAGCTGAACACGCACGCGTTCGCCAAGACCGATACTGTCGGCATGCGCCCACTCGCCGTTACGAAGAACGAAGAACTGTTTTTCAACGCTGATGTCTTTACCGCTTACCGCTTTAACCGTTTCGGCAGCTTGGGAGGATATACTCATTACAGCACCATACGACGGAGTCGCTCCTGCCGAATGAATCTCCACGGTATTCTCGCCCTGCTGCAAAGAAAGCGGTTTAACAAAATAAGCTGTAAAGCTTTCCTGCTTGTCAATATCCAAAGGCTTGCCGTTTACAATAACAGTTCCTGCTACGGAAGCATCGGTCCACGCACGGCCCGAGAGGAGCACGGAAGCTATAATATAATCGGGAGCACAGGAGGCGAGGTCATCGTTGGCCTGCGCCTGCAGGATTACCCATTGGCGCATTGCATCGATTTCGGACACGGGAGCATCCATTGCCACATAAGCCTGCAGGAGTGTTGCATAAGCGCGCATATCGCTTACTGAGGGGAAGCACATGCCTTGGCCCGGTTTAATAACTCCGAACTGGCGAATGGACGACATTATTTGTGCTGCAAGCGCATCTTTTCCTGCCCATTTAAAAAGCAGCACGGCAATGGCTTTGTCGGCAAGTGATGATTTTTTCCATCCCTTTTCGAGAGTCGCCAGTGTGGTGTTGACCAATACTCGCGAGGAAGCCTCCATTGGCATTTCGCGGAACTGAGAGGCTATAAGAGCAAAATTGACATCGCTTTCGAGTCCGGTGCGAGCGGCCACATTTTGCTGAAGCGCACCGAAAGCCTTGCCACAGATTTCGTTGAGAGCCGCATCATCCGCACCGAAGAAATCAAGCGATTTAGCCAGACCCATTACAGTGAGGACATAACGCGTAACCCACTCCGAAGATTCGTTGCTCCACGAGCCCCAGGCAAAACCGCCGTCCTTGTTCTGCAGTTTTTGCAGCTTTTCGCACAGAGCAGCTATTTTGGCATCTACATCCGCGCCATTGAGCAACTCGGCCAAAGCAGCCATACGGACATTGTTGTCGGCAGCAGCATTCACCCACGGAGTTTGGTCGAGCATGAGGGTTTTAAGTTCGCTGTTCTTTTCAAGCATGGATGTAAGAGCCTCCTCGGAGGGATTTTCCGCCCACGCGCGTATAGCCTCGGCAACGGCCGGATTTTCGGCAAGTATATGGCGAGCGGCCAAAGCGGAGAACAGACGGTCGGCGACAGCATTAGCTGTTGAAGGATTGCCTGAGGCAATGCCTCGCATGGCCTTTACTACTGTCCACACAGGATTTCCGCAGTACATAATCGAAATACTGTCGCCAGGATGAACATCCACGGTCGTTTTGTACTCCTTGTCGCCCGGCGAGAGATAGAACTGCGAGCTTTCCACAAGCCGGCTCATGCCCGACAAAACGGGAATAAGAGCCTGCTCTCCGTCGCCGAAACCGTCCGCAACAGCTTTAACTCGATAAACAACAGCTCCCAAACCCTCGCGAAGTTCAAATTCCAAGGGCGTAACCGACGATGCGTCGGCAGCCACTGCAAGTTTAAAATCCTTGCTGACAATCACTTTCATATCAGCAGGATCAAGAATTTCGGCAGTTACATAAATATCGGTATCATGGCCGGTATTATTGAACACGGTGGCGGAAATCTCGGGTTTGTCACCTTGGCGAAGGAAGCGCGGCAGGTTTGGCTGTACCATTACGGGCTTGTTAGCCACACAATTGGCTGCAAAGCGGGCAAATTCCATGTCGGCATTCCATGCAAAGGCATTGAAAGTCCATTCACCCAAAGAGTTGGGAACTGTAAAACTCAGTTCTACATTTCCGTTTTCATCGGCATTGAGAGCCGGCATCCAAAGCGCCTGCAACATTTCAGCCGGACGGTAGGAAACGTTTTCCCGGCGGGTTTCTTCACTTTCGGCGGCAGCTTCTTCGCCCATGTCCGCAACAGCAAAATTATTGGCAGCAGAGCTTTTTGCATAACTTGTCATGTTCACCGTGCCTACAGCCGCACCTGTGCCGCGAATAAGGATATTGCGTTTTACAGCTCCGTAATAATCATTTATATAACGGAACGAGGGATTTTCAAGAAGCACAACGTTTTTGCCTCCGACAGGCAAACTGCCGAAGCGGCGGCTGTAGCCGTTCCAAATGCTGTTGAGAACAAGCTGATATGACGATGAATAGAAATTCATATCCGCCACTCCGGCAGAATTTGTCAGCGAGTTGATTGCCCGGTTGAACATTCTTGCAACAAACGGCGCTCCGGCAACAGGCTTTCCTCCTTGCGAAAGACGGAATCGCCATGTTTCGCAAGACTGCGGAACTATTTTGTCGCGGAAACTTTCGGCAACAACTTCAAACTTGGGTGAGGGCGGGAAAACAGGCTGAATATCGGTGCGGCACAGCTGTCCGTCGACAACGGTGAACAATACCACGGAGTTACACCCGTCGGCAACTTTAATGTCTATTGCATGGAAGCCGTGTTTAAGCTCGCGGCATTCAATTTTATCTATACTTCCTGCCTTATCGGATGCTGTGTACAGATAAATTTTATCGGCAACAACACCCGCTTCCACACGAATTTTTCCGTTCACCACATTGCAGTTTGTAACGGGAACAAACATGGGAACATCCAGAGCAGGCACCTCATTACTCGCAATGTTATATACAATAATATCACCTGTCTGCACGGGCGATGCAAGGAGCGTATCGACGGACGAAATATTCATTTTATAGGTTCCTGCGCTCAAGGCACTTATATCGAGCGCGGATTTTTCACCGGCTGTCATGGTACCGTCGAGCAACTGCTGTCCGTCGTTATCGACCAGCGACCACTTCAAAGCCAGCGGACGACTCTCGCCGTTGACATCCAAAGCCTTTACAAGTATTCCGAATTTATCGGAAGAATCGGCAAAAGAGGGAACTTCGGCCGGCGACAGAATGTAGGGTTTGCCTTGGGTGAATCCCTTGGAAGCCGACTGTACTTCGCCGTCGCGTGCGGCGACAGCCACATCCGCGACGAAATTGCGGAAAGGCGCACCGTTATTTACCGGTTCGCTCAAAACCGAGGCGGGAATCACAACCGTGAAGCAACCTTTTTCATCGGTAAGAACAGAGAATGAGCCGAGGGAGACTTCGGCACCGCCAAACCAACGCCACATTTCCATTCCTTTGACAGTGACGTCGACTTTAGCACCAATTACAGGCATACCCGAGAATGTACGAGCTTGACCGCGTACGGTAACATCGCCATTTACTCCGCGTTGCAACTCGACAATTTCCGCTGTAAACGTCGGCAGTTTGAAATCGCTTACCGTGAACGAAAGCGAAGCGGCGTTCTTAGCGCCGACGGATGCGGCAATACGATATGAGCCTGTAAGCGCATCCTTCCGTGTAACGAAACTGCCAAAGGCACGACCGAAATCATCGGTTACGCACATTGTATCGGCCACAAGCTGCGAATTTGCATCATAAAGTGAAATCTTCACCTTCTTGCCTGAAATGGCCTCAGGATTTTTCTGCTCCATACGCATTGCTGCGGCAAGCGCCCATTTCACGGTATCGCCGGCATGATACAGCGGACGATCCAAAACGAGCATTGCCCTTACGGCAGTATCGGCAATTGCCGGATTTTCATAACTATAGACATACATCCTGTCGGACATATTGTAGGAGAAGCCCTTATACAGGTACTCAAGCTGCATCGAGCCGGTGAATCCGGTTTCGGAGCCGAATTTCAGAATACCCTTTGAGTCGGTAGCGCCTGGAGTTTCCTTGCAGTCCTTTCCGTTCTTTCTGTAATTAAGGCTTACTTCCACACCCTTGAGCGGCTTTCCGTTGTCCAGGTCCACAATCACGGCGGCATTGCCGTCCTTTCCTGTCAGTGTCATAGGGAAGAGGGGTGTGGCATATACAAAAGTAGGCGCTGTGGAACCTACAGGGTCGCCGTCCACAAAGGGAACAAGGGCATAATACCCGGGAGCGGATGCCTCAAAACTGAAAAGGCTGTCGCATCCTTCAACCGGAGTTTCGGCGGTCAAAGTATATAGCGGCGACATTTTTTCAACAAGCTGAGCTGTGTTGTAGCCTCTGCCATCGGTTTTATATACCTTGCACATCACATTTTTGGCGTAGACGCTTTTCCATTTTACATCGACCGACGAGCCGGGCGATACAAACTCGCGCACGCTGAAACTTGCCCTCGGGCAGGTTATTGTTGCCAAGGCATTGCGGAGGGCGTTGTTATTATACCACTCGGGGAACTTCTCCAAAGATTCTTTGAGCAGATTCACCATATAGGTATCGGGCTTCATTGCGTTACGAGCCGATGCGCTTACGCTTTCGCTCCAGTACTGCAAGGCCAGACGAGCCGCCTCCTCATTCCGATGAACAAGATAAATTTCCTTGTAAGCCGTTTCGCTGTCGTTGGAGAATCCGGCCTGTTTACAACTCCAATATATATAGGGAGCACCGTTGCTGTCGGCAATTGCAGCGGAACATATGCTGTCGCGATATGCTGTGGACGAAACATTGTTCCGCACAAAGTTTCCGGCAGCAGTCACTGCCATGTCGCGCAGCAATGCGGGAACCTCGGGAAGATAAACAGCCGTTTCGGGCGAACAGTTAACTGCCCGCTCATACATAGAAACAGATTCGGGAGCTGTTGCCGCGAGGGCATACGCCTCATTATAAAGCTCCTGTATACGGTTGCAGAACTGAGCCGCACTCCATTCAGCCACATTTGCGGGATAAGGAAGAAGCGGCGACTTTACATTATTGTATACGTATGGTTTTGCATTATATATGCGCATGAGAACGGCTGCTTCCAAAGCTTTTATCATAGCTTTGTCCGACGGGCGAAGCCCTGCAACGGCAGCCTGACTTTCAAGCATTCCCGGCAATGCAAACAGACTGTCTGGATCTACGGCAGCCTCCGCGGCTATGAGTTCGGTGAGAGCTCCAAGCCGTTCGGGACCTGTTTGTGCTGGAGCTTTGTCGGCTTCGGAAATGGCTTTGCGGGCATCGCTTATAACATTCTGCGGGAAAGCGAAATCCGGCTCGACAAAAGCAGGGTTGTCGGCAGCTGAGGCAGGGAATATTGCCGGAAGCGCAAAAAGAAAAGCCGCTAAAAATCGAATAATTCGGTTTTTCATATGTCAGTCAGTAAAATTTATAAAAAATGTGCGACGGGGCATTCCACCCTGTCGCACATCCTGATATTGTCAAGGGCGGATTACTTGTTCATTCCGCAGATTTTGCATTTTTCGTTAATCTGAGTAAAGAAATCGTTGCCTTTGTCATCCACGAGAATGAATGCGGGGAAATCTTCAACCTCGATTTTCCAAATTGCTTCCATGCCGAGTTCGGGGTATTCGAGCAGTTCCACCTTTTTGATGGAATTCTGAGCAAGTACTGCAGCAGGACCTCCGATACTTCCAAGATAGAAACCGCCGTGCTTTTTGCATGCATCGGTAACAGCCTGCGAGCGATTGCCCTTTGCAATCATAATCATTGAACCGCCTGCGGCCTGGAACTGGTCGACATAGCTGTCCATACGTCCGGCGGTTGTGGGGCCGAACGAACCGCTGGGCATGCCCTGGGGTGTTTTGGCAGGACCGGCATAGTAAATGGGATGATCCTTGAGATACTGAGGCATGGGTTCGCCCTTGTCCAGACGTTCTTTAATCTTGGCGTGAGCGATGTCGCGGCCTACGATAATTGTTCCGCGAAGTTTGAGACGTGTGGAAACGGGATATTTGGAGAGTTCGGCAAGAACTTCGGGCATGGGGCGGTTAAGGTCGATTTCCACAACGGTGCCTGCTTCGGCAGTGCGGTATTCTTCGGGGATGAGTTCGCCGGGATTTGCGTCGAGTTTTTCAATCCAAAGACCCTCGCGGTTGATTTTAGCCTTGATATTGCGGTCGGCCGAGCAGCTTACGCCCATGCCGATGGGGCATGAAGCTCCATGACGGGGCAGACGGATTACACGAATATCGTGAGCGAAGTACTTGCCGCCGAACTGAGCGCCGAGGCCGAGTTCTTCGGCAGCTTTTTTAAGCGTGTTTTCAAGTTCGATATCGCGGAAAGCATGGCCGTATTCATTGCCGTGTGTGGGCAGATTGTCGAGATATTTTACGGATGCTTTTTTAACCACTTCGAGGTTCTTTTCGGCAGAAGTTCCGCCAATTACGAACGCGATGTGATAGGGAGGACAGGCAGCGGTACCGAGCGAGCGCATTTTTTCGATGAGGAAAGGAACAAGCTTGTCGGGATTGATAGTTGCCTTTGTTTCCTGATAGAGATAAGTTTTATTTGCCGAGCCTCCGCCCTTTGCAACAAAAAGGAAGTGGTATTCATCGCCTTCGGTGGCATGAATATCGATTTGCGCGGGGAGGTTGCATCCGGTGTTCACCTCGTCGTACATGGTGAGCGGAGCGTTCTGGCTGTAGCGCAGATTGTCGGTTGTGTAGGTGAGATATACACCGTAGGAAATTTTTTCCTCGTCGTTGCATCCGGTGAACACATTCTGACCTTTGGATGCGTGGCATATGGCTGTACCGGTATCCTGGCAGAAAGGCAGCTGGCCTTTTGCGGCCACTTCGGCATTGCGGAGCATGGTGAGAGCCACGAACTTGTCGTTTTCACTTGCCTCGGGGTCGGAAAGAATTTTCGCAACCATTGCATTGTGCTCGCGACGGAGCATAAAAGCGTTGTCGTGAGTAGCCTGACGGGTGAGGACTGTGAGAGCTTCGGGGTCTACTACAAGGAATTCATGTCCGCCCCAGTTCTCGGTGTGGACATAATCGGAAGTGAGATGATAGTACTCGGTCGTATCGGGGCCAAGGGGGAACATCTCCTGATAGTGAAACGGTTTTGTTGCCATATATTGTTTTGTCGTATAGTGTTTTAACACATAGAAAGGGCAGCGCGCGCGTGCGCCATGCGCCATATCCATGCAAAATTAAACTTTCCCGCTTAAATAAACAAATTTTGGGTGCAGATTTCTTTTTAATTATTTTAACATAAATCTTTCAGCTTGGGAAGATATGTTAACGACACGTCATTTTTATCACTCATTTTGTTAATACTGAAAGGCAAAGGCAGTACCTTTGCAAAAATTAAACGTATCGCACACTAAAAATGTCGAACATATTAACAAATCTTGTAAGGCACCAATTGGAACGCTATGGCGCTGATCGCGAGGCATTCAGTCTCATCGACCTCGACAACAAGCGCCTCATTTCCACCGGCTGGGGCGATTTTTCCGCCGCAGTGGACAAGGTAGCCTGTGCTTTAGAAATTCTCGGATTACAGGAGGAGCAGATGGTGGCGGTATTTTCCAACAACTGCCCCGAGATTGTAATTTCCGACTTTGCCTGCTTCCGTAACCGAGCCGTACCCGTATCCATATACGCCACCAGCAGCCCCGAGCAGGCGGCTTTTATTGTAAACGATGCCGAAGCCCGCTTTGTATTTGTAGGCGCGGCGGCACAATACCGTGCAATGCGCACGGTAATTGCCCAATGTCCGTCGGTTATAAAGCTTATTGCCGTTGACGAAAGCATTGTTTTCGACAACGACGATAACTCGTCCATACATTTCTCCAAACTGCTTGAGCTGGGCGCCGCCGCCTCGCAGAACTGCCGCGATGAAGTTGAACGCCGAACTGCAATGGCAACTCCCGATGATATTGCCACTCTCATATATACATCGGGAACAACCGGCCAGCCCAAGGGCGCAATACTTACACACGGATGTTTCAACGCCGCCGTGGAGATGCATCACCGGAGGCTTGACGTTCTCTCCGACGAAGACACATCCACCTGCTTCCTGCCGCTGAGCCATATTTTTGAAAAGGCCTGGACATTTTTCTGCCTGTCGGAGGGTATGCGTGTACGCATAAATCCCGAGCCCAAGCGAATTCAGGAAGGCGTAAAAATCGCCCGCTCGTCGTGCATGTGCAGCGTTCCGCGTTTTTGGGAAAAAGTTTACTCAGCCGTTCAGGAGAAAATCGGCTCGATGAAAGGCGTGCAGCGCATAATGATTGAACGCGCCCTCAAAGTAGGAGCAAAGCGTAATTTGGAATACGTGCGTCTTGGCCTCAAAGTGCCCGCACTGCTGGAAATGCGCTATCGGTTCTACGACAAGAACGTGCTTTCGCGTCTGCGCGAGACTATCGGCATTCCCGAGGCAAACTTCTTCCCCACTGCCGGCGCACCCTTGTCGTCGACAATCGTAGAGTTCCTGCATGCCTGCGGAATAAATATTGTTGTGGGCTACGGACTCTCCGAAACCACCGCCACGGTGAGCTGCTATCCTTCGGTAGGCTACGAAATTGGCAGCGTAGGGACAACGCTCGACGGTGTACAGGTACGCATCGGTGAGGAAAATGAAATTCTTGTAAAAGGCCCCACCGTTATGCGCGGCTACTACAAACGCCCCGAGGAAAATGCAAAGGCGTTTACCGAAGACGGCTGGTTCCGCACAGGCGATGCCGGCCGTGTCGACCACACCGGCGCGCTGGTTCTTACCGAACGTCTAAAGGACCTTTTCAAAACATCGAACGGCAAATACATAGCCCCGCAGGCTATTGAGAGCCGACTGGGCGAGGACCGCTACATCGAGCAGGTTGCCGTAATCGGCGATCAGCGCAAGTATGTCACCGCTATTATAATTCCGGCGTTCGAGGCTCTTAAGGAATATGCCACGAAGCACAACATAACCTTCACATCCATGGAGGACCTTGTGGAAAACTCCGAAATACGACGCTTTATAGCCGAGCGAATCGAACGCCTGCAGAAAGGGCTGGCAGGATTTGAAAAGATTAAACGTTTTACCCTGCTGCCCAAAGAGTTCACCATTGAAAACGGCGAACTTACAAATACGCTTAAAATCAGGCGTCCGGCAATCAATCTGCTGTACGCCGATGAAATAGAAGCAATGTACTGTTAAACTCCGTACCATTATGAAACCCGCATCCGTTACAAACAATGCCGCCGAGCCGGAAAAGGCCGTCCTTGTGGGACTTATAACCCCTCAACAGGACGAAAACAAGTGCGCCGAATATCTTGCAGAGCTGGCTTTTCTTGCCGATACGGCAGGCGCCGAAGCCGTGGCCAATTTTACTCAGCGACTGGACTATCCCAACCCGAGAACCTATGTGGGCAAAGGCAAACTGGAGGAAATAAAACAGTTCATCGAGGATCACGGCGATATTGCAATGGCAATTTTCGACGATGACCTTTCCACAAAACAGGTGCTTAACATCGAGCGGGAATTAGGCGTAAAGATTCTAGACCGCACCAATCTTATTCTTGATATTTTTGCAAAACGCGCCCAGACGGCAAGCGCAAAAACGCAGGTGGAACTGGCTCAGTACCAGTATCTGCTGCCGCGACTCACCCGAATGTGGACTCACCTGGAACGCCAGCGAGGCGGTATAGGTATGCGCGGCCCCGGTGAAACCCAGATTGAGACCGACCGCCGAATAATCCTCAACAAAATTTCGCTGCTCAAGGAGGAGCTGAGGGCTATCGACCGCCAGAAGGCCGTACAGCGTAAAAATCGCGGCAAGCTCACCCGCGTGGCATTGGTAGGATATACCAACGTGGGCAAATCAACGCTCATGAACCTGCTGAGCAAAAGCGATGTATTTGCCGAGAACAAGCTTTTTGCGACCTTGGACACAACTGTCCGAAAAGTGGTTATCGACAATCTGCCATTCCTGCTTTCCGACACCGTAGGGTTCATCCGCAAACTTCCCACACACCTCGTGGACTCGTTCAAATCAACACTCGACGAGGTTCGCGAAGCCGATATACTTGTGCACGTTGTGGATATATCCCACCCCAACTTTGAGGAACAGATTGAGGTTGTGGACCGGACCTTACGCGATGTGTGCGACGGCGCCGACAAGCCTATGATTCTTGTTTTCAACAAAATCGACGCCTTCTCCTGCAAACCCAAAGACGACGATGACCTTACTCCGCGCGAGGCCTGCAACGCCACTTTGGACGAGCTTAAGGCAAGCTGGATGAACCGCATGAACAACAACTGCGTGTTCATTTCGGCAAAAAAAGGAATGAACATCGACGAGCTGAAGGACCGCCTGTACACTATGGCTCGCGAAATACATTTGGCACGTTTCCCCTATAACGACCTGTTGTATCAGAACTACGACACCGACGGAAACGAAATGTAAGCCGTTTTACTCCTTATATAATATACTATAACTGTCAGAGGTGGCAAACTTTTGCCGCCTCTGACACGTTTTATCCTGCGGAATAATACCTGCGTTTGCCAAAATGGCAGGCCGGAACTGACAAAACAGCTTTGGCAAAGTTTTTGCATTATATACTGTAAAACGACAAAAATATAACTCTTAACATAATAATTATGAAACTTAAACCGCTTGCCGACCGCGTTCTCGTTCAACCTACAGCGGCCGAAGAAGTAACCGCCTCGGGCATTATCATTCCCGACAGCGCCAAAGAAAAACCCCTTCGAGGCACCGTTCTTGCCGTTGGTGACGGCACCGCCGAAGAAAAAATGATTCTCAAAGTAGGCGATGAGGTTCTATACGGCAAATATGCCGGCACCGAAATCGACCTCGACGGTGACAAAGTTCTCATTATGAAGCAAGCCGATGTGCTCGCTGTTATCGAAAAATAATTTTCAGTCATGGCAAAAGAAATAAAATTCAACATAGAAGCCCGCGAAGAGCTTAAAAAAGGTGTCGACGCCCTTGCCGACGCCGTTAAAGTAACCCTCGGCCCGAAAGGTCGCAACGTTATTATCTCGCGTCAGTTCGGCGCTCCCCACATCACCAAGGACGGTGTTTCCGTAGCACGCGAAGTGGAGCTTGAAGAGCCGTTCCAGAATATGGGCGCACAGCTCGTTAAAGAAGTGGCTTCCAAAACCGGCGATGACGCCGGCGACGGAACAACCACTGCCACCGTGCTTGCACAGTCCATTATTACAGTGGGTCTTAAAAACGTTACCGCCGGAGCCAACCCCATGGACCTCAAGCGCGGTATCGACAAAGCCGTTGCCGAAGTTGTGGCCGGCATTCGCGAAATGAGCGAAGAAGTGGGCGATGATTTCAAGAAAATTGAAGACGTTGCACGTGTTTCGGCCAACAACGACGAAACAATAGGCCGACTCATTGCCGAAGCAATGGAAAAGGTTAAAAAGGAAGGTGTTATTACCGTTGACGAAGCAAAAGGAACCGAAACAACAATAGAAGTTGTGGAAGGCATGCAGTTCGACCGCGGTTACATTTCGCCCTACTTTGTTACCGACGCCGAAAAGATGGAGTGCGTAATGGACTCGCCCTTTATCCTCCTCCACGACAAAAAAATATCCAACCTCAAGGATATTCTTCCCGTACTTGAGGCTACCGCACAGAGCGGACGTCCCCTGCTCATCATTGCCGAAGACGTCGACCAGGACGCACTTGCAGCCCTTGTAGTGAACCGTCTGCGCGGCTCTCTCAAGATTTGCGCCGTTAAGGCTCCCGGTTTCGGCGACCGCCGCAAGGAAATGCTCGAGGACATTGCCGTTCTCACCGGCGGCACTGTAATTTCCGCCGACAAGGGTATGCAGCTTGCCAATGCCACCATGCAGGACCTCGGACACGCAAACCGCGTTACCGTTAACAAAGAAAACACAACAATCGTGAACCGCGACGGCAACAAGGAAATGATTGCCGGCCGTGTGGCACAAATCAAGGCTCAGATTGCCCAGTCCACTTCCGACTACGACCGCGAGAAACTCACCGAACGCCTCGCCAAACTTGCCGGAGGTGTTGCAGTTCTCCACGTAGGCGCTCCCTCCGAAGTTGAAATGAAGGAGAAAAAGGACCGTGTGGACGACGCCCTCAGCGCAACCCGCGCAGCAGTGGCCGAAGGTATCGTTCCCGGCGGCGGTGTTGCATACATCCGCTGCCTCGACCGTCTGGCAAACCTCAAAGGCGCCAACGACGACGAACAGACCGGTATTGCCATTGTAGAACGTGCAATTGAAGAACCTCTGCGCCAGATTGCCGCCAACGCCGGCGTAGAAGGTGCCGTAGTTGTTCAGAAAGTTCGCGAAGGCAAAGGCGATTTCGGCTACAACGCCCGCAACGACAGCTACGAAAACCTCCTTGCCACCGGCGTTATCGACCCCGCCAAGGTTACACGCGTGGCTCTTGAAAACGCCGCATCCATCGCCGGCATGTTCCTCACCACCGAATGCGTCATTGCCAACAAAAAAGAAGAGACTCCTGCAGCTCCCGCAGCTCCCGGAATGGGCGGCATGATGTAATTCGTCAAAATTCACATAAACTGTTAAAAAAACCTCGGAAAACCGAGGTTTTTTTGTTTTTTATCCCCTCGCACAGTCGTATTAACCTGTTTTTAACGCTTTCCCGCGAATTTAAATGGCTTGAATTTGCTTTAATTCAAACTTTTTCATTAATTTTGGCCGCTTAAGTTCGAGCAACCTACATTTCAAAAAAAATAAATCTTTACTGATGAAACTACGACTGTTTTTACTTCTTATCGTGGCGGCTCTTTGGCCGGCATTGGGAGCATCCGCAGCCACCGTACTCGGCGTGGTTGTGGACGGTAGTAACGGTAGTCCCGTTAGCGGTGCCACAATCATTGCCCGCGACTCCAACGCTCAAGCCGTATCCAATTTCAACGGACAGTTCCGCCTCACGCTTGATGATGCCGAAAACGCATACATCATCGTAACAGCCGACGGCTATCAATCATTCGCCGAAGACCTGTTGCACGTGTACAACACAATCAACCTCGGCGAGATTCGTCTCGTTCCCGCACAGACTGAAGAGGACATGTTCCACTCCGATGTCTACGACCTCGTTTTCGACGAAGCCGTTCTTGACGAAGACGAAGGCGGCATGCAGAATGTCGGCGCACTCACAGGCGCGAACGACAACCTGTACTACAACACCGCCTCCTACAACTTCGGCCCCATGTACTTCCGCTATCGCGGCCTCGACAGCCAGTACCAAAGCGTGTACATCAACGGTTTGAAGATGAACGACCTTATTCGCGGTTCCTTCAGCTTCTCCACCCTTATGGGTATGACAAGCCGCGCATTCCGTAACAAAAGCACTGCCATTGGCATGGAAGCTGCAAACTACGGTTTCGGCGACATCGGCGGTAGTGTAAACTACAACACCACAACCGACCTCTACGCCCCCGGCTTCAACGGAGCACTCGCCTACACTAACAGCAACTACATGCTGCGTGCCATGGCAACCTACTCCACCGGCCTTAACAAACAGGGCTGGGCCTTCACAATCAGCGCTATCGGACGCTATGCAAACGAAGGCGTCATGGAAGGTACTTTCTACAACTCGGCAGGCCTGTTCCTTTCGGTTGAAAAGAAAATCAACGACCAAAACTCTCTGACTCTTACTGCTTTCGGCGGTCCCACCCAGCGTGCCACAGGCCGTCCTACCGTACAGGAAGCCTACGACCTTGCCGGAACCAACCTCTACAACCCCGACTGGGGCTACCAGGACGGCAAAAAACGCTCGGCCCGCATTACCGAGACTTTCGACCCCACCGCCATTCTCAACTGGCTCTACAAAAAGGACAACACTATTGTAAACACCTCGGCCGGTTTCCGTTCGGTATACTACAACCGCACAGCGCTCAATTACTACAACGCAACCGACCCCAACCCCTCCTATTATAAATACCTGCCCTCCTACTTCATCGGACGCGACGACATGGAAAGCGCCGAGCTCTACACCGACCTCTGGCTCAACGACCCCGCATTCCGCCAGATCAAGTGGGACGACATGTACCAAATCAACTACCTCAACAACGTTCAGAACCAGAACCTCCCCGAATCGGAACACATCGGCTCCTCCTACATCATGGAGAACCGTATCAACCACCAGCTCGTGGGAATGTTCAGCTCGTATGTGAACACACGCCTCACCGACGCACTCTCGCTCCAGGGCGGTGTATCGTTCAACTACACCAAGAGCTCGAACTACAAAACCGTCCGCGACCTCATGGGCGGCGAATTCTGGCTCGACATCGACCCCTTCAGCAACCGCGAAATAGGTATCATGCCCGGTAACCTCCAGAACGACCTCGACAATCCCAACCGTCACGTTGTGGAAGGCGACCGTTTCGGTTACGACTACGATATTCACGCCCTCCGCGCCGAAGCATGGCTGCAGAATGTTATCACACTTCCCAAATGGGACATCAACTACGGCCTGCAGATGAGCTACACCCAGTACCAGCGCGACGGCAAAATGCGCAACGGACGTGCTCCCAACAACTCTCTCGGCAAGAGCGAAATGCTCCGTTTCGACAATGTTGGTGTAAAAGCCGGCGCAACCTACAAGCTCGACGGCCGCAACCAGTTTGCAGCACACATCGAGTACGGAACACGCGCTCCTCTGTTCGACCAGGTATTCATTGCTCCCCGTATCAAGAACACAGTGGTTGACAATGTTGAAAACGAACGCGACTTCTCGGCCGACCTCTCCTACATGTGGAGCTACCGCCGCTTCCGCGGTTCACTTACCGCTTTCTACGCCGACGCCAACAACGCAATTGAACGCAACGGCTTCTACGACGACGAATACGGAACATACGCCAACTACATCCTCACCGGTGTACGCCGCGTAAACAAGGGTCTCGAACTCGGTATGGCCTACAAAATCACTCCCAGCGTAACAGCTACTTTCGCAGGCCAGTTCTCCCGCTTCCAGTACAAGAGCAATCCCCAGGGCACACGTTCATTTGAAAACAACATGTACCCCGATACAACCCAGACCGTTTACCTCAAGAACTACTACATTGGCAGCACTCCCCAGTACTGCGCCAACGTCGGTATCGACTGGGCTGCTCCCAAGAGCTGGTTCTTCAACGTAAACGCAACATGGCAGGGCGACGCCTACGTTAATCTTGCTCCCCGCTACCACGAAGCATTCCCCACCCTTTGGGAATCGTACGGCAGCTCCTACGAAGAACTCCTTGCCAAGGTTGAGGAACTGTCGCAGCAGGACAAAATCAAAAACGCCTTCACGCTCAACGCTTCTATCGGCAAGCTCATCTACATTAACCGCAACGTGAGCCTCAACGTGAACCTCAACCTCAACAACATCCTCAACAACCGCGACATAGTAACCTACGCCTACCAGCAGGGTCGTCTGCGCACAACCGGCACAACACCGTGGGATCGCAACCAGTTCCCCACCCGTTTCAGCTATGCGCAGGGCTTCCGAATGTATCTTAACATCGGTGTTCGTTTCTAACATTTATTCATGTCAACGATGAAAAAATCATTCATATATATAGCAGCGGCCGCCCTCGGACTGTCCACGGCCCTCACTTCCTGCGATGACAACTTTGTTCATCCCCCGCTGATTCTTCCTCCCGTGGTGCACGACGTTCCCAACGCCACCATGGCCGAAGTAAAGGCCGATTACTGGAGTTCTCTCTCGGCTCCCGTAACCATTCCTTACTTCGAGAACGGCGACACTCTTAAATTCACAGGCCGCGTCTGCTCCAGCGATGAAACCGGCAACGTTTACAAGAACATTGTAATACAGTCGGTTGACGCCAACGGCGAACAGATTGCCATGACATTCTCGGTGAACGAGTACGACATCTATCAGCTGTTCCCCTTCGGACAGGAAGTTATTGTTTACGCTTCGGGGCTCTCAATCGGCGGTTACAGCGGACTTCTTCAGTTCGGCGCCATCAGCGGCAACTCCATGACATTCATGGACGGCAGCCTGTTCCAGGCTCATGTATGCCGTAACAACTCGGCTCTTCCCGAACCTGCCAAAGTGGACACCACTCTTGCCACCATTCCCGAGCTTGTGGCTGCCAAAGCCAACCAGGCCGACGTAATGCGCTGGCAAAGCCGTCTCATCCGTTTTGAAAACGTAAGCTGGGTTGAAGCCGGACAGGCATATGCTCCTTCGGCAACTGTTACCCGCTATATTGTCGATACCGACGGAAACCGTTTCCCCGTTCGCAACAGCAGCTACTCCTCGTTCAAGAACGAACTCATGCCCTACGGCGTGGGTAACGTTACCGGTATTCTCAGCTACTTTGGCAGCGACTGGCAGCTTGTACTCATCGACGCCGAAGGTTCCAGCGGATTCGACGGAGAAGCTCCCGAACCCGGCGAAGAAGTTGAACCTGCCGGCGAAGGTACTGCCGAAAGCCCCTACAACGTAGCCAAAGCTCTCGAAGTTGCCACAGCTCTGAGCTCTTCCGAGCAGGTTGCAGCATACGTAAAGGGTAAAGTTATATCCATCAGCGAGTTCAGCACAAGCTTCGGTAACGCTACATATACAATCGGCGACAACGCAACCGGACGCACTCTCCAGGTATACCGTGGCAACGGTCTGGACGGCGCCAAGTTCACAAGCGAGGATCAGCTCGCAGTGGGAGCCGAAGTAGTTATATACGGCGACCTTGTAAACTACATGGGCAACACACCTCAGTTTACAACCGGCAGCAAGATTGTGAGCTATAACGGCCAGGGCGGTTCCACTACCCCCGACATCCCCGGAGTAGAAGAAGGCGACGGCACAGCCGCCAGCCCCTATAATGTGAGCAAAGCACTTGCAGTTGCCAAAGCTCTTTCCGATACCGGCGAGGCTGAAGCATATGCAAAAGGTACCGTTGCTTCCATAACCGAACTCAGCACAAGCTTCGGCAATGCCACATATACTATTACCGACGGTTCTGCAAGCCTGCAGGTATATCGCGGCTACGGATTGGACGGTGCGAAATTCACAAGCGAGGATCAGCTCGTTGTCGGAGCCGAAGTAGTGGTTCACGGCACTCTTGTGAACTTCAAGGGCAACACCCCCCAGTTCACAACAGGCAGCACAATTGTAAGCTACAACGGCCAGGGAGGCACAACAACTCCCGACACACCTGCCGACGGAGTTCTCTTTACCGAGACATTTACCTCCTCGCTCGGCAATTTCACAATAAACAATGTAACTCTTCCCGAAGGTCTCGACTACGTATGGAACTGGGGCGGCGCAAGCTATGGCGCCAAAGCCTCGGCCTATACCACTCAGGCTTTTGCAGCCGAATCGTGGCTTGTATCGCCTGTCATCGACCTTAGCGGCGCCACCGGCTGCGAACTCGATTTCGACCACGCCGCCAAGTTCCAGACCACGCTCAAAACCCTCTGCGGCGTATATGCCCGCGAGGAAGGTGCTTCCGACTGGACCGCTCTCACAATCTCTGTATGGCCCACCGCCGGCTCATGGGATTTCACCAACTCAGGAAAAATCTCCCTGGCAGCTTTCAACGGCAAAAAGATTCAGGTAGCATTCAAATACGGCTCCTCCGCATCGGGCGCCGACACCTGGGAAATCAAGAACTTTAATGTATACGGTAACAAGTAATTGCCGCACCAGCTATGAAAAAATTTAAATCCTTGGTATATGCTGTCGCACTCGGTGCGGCCACCATGGGCCTCTGCGCCTGCCAGGACGATGTGGACTCTCCCGCAATAAACATCCCCTCGTCCTCTCTTCAGCCCAACACCACCCTGTTGGAGCTTAAGGAAATTTACTGGAACGACGCCACCAACTATGCCGAGACAATCGGCGAACGCGAGGACGGTTCCCACTATATTATCCACGGCCGCGTCATTTCTTCCGACGAGGACGGCAACGTGTTCAAAAGCCTTATAATCCAGGACGAAACAGCTGCGCTTGCATTCTCAATCGACAGCTACAACCTGTACCTGAACTACCGTCAGGGCCAGGAAATCGTTATGGACGTTACCGGCATGAACATAGGCAAATATGCCGGCCTCCAGCAAATGGGACGCCCCTCGTGGTACGAGAACGGAAGCACTTGGCAGGTTAGCTTCATGTCGAAAGAATACTTCGACGACCACGCCGAGCTTAACGGACTTCCCCAGCCTGCTCTGAACGACACTATCGTTGTAAACAGCTTTGCCGAAATCCCCGGTACCAACGAAGGTCTCCGCAAATTCCAGAGCCGGATTGTACGCTTCCGCAACGTTTCGTTCGTTGAAGGCGGCAAAACAACCTTCTCGGTTTATCACGCCACTACCAACGACGAACAGAACCGCACTCTTACCGACAGCAACGGCGGTACCATGATTGTGCGCACCAGCGGTTACTGTACTTTCTTCAACGACATGCTGCCCGAGGGCAACATCGACCTTGTAGGTATCCTCAGCTACTACAACGGTTCATGGCAGATTATTCTCAACGACATCAAGGGCGTTATTGAAGTAGGCGACCGTCCCGGCACCCTCGATCATCCCTACACTGTTGAAGAAGCCATTGCCGACGAAGAAGCAGGAATCAGCGCTTCGGGCTGGGTAAAAGGCTACATTGTAGGTGCCGTGGCTCCCGAAGTTGAAAGCGTAACCGGCAACGACGACATTGAATGGGAAGCACCCACCGTGCTCGCATCCACTCTTGTAATCGCATCCGACGCTGCAACCCAGGATATTTCCAAGAGCCTTGTAGTACAGCTTCCTTCCGGTTCCGTATTCCAGGAAGTTGCCAACCTCCGCGACAATCCCGCCAACCTCGGCAAGGAAATCATGGTGAAAGGTAACCTTGTCAAGTTCCTCGATACTTACGGTCTTACCGGCAACAGCGGCAAAGCCGACGAATTCAAACTTGAAGGCGTAAGCGTAGACACCGGCGAAATCCCCGCAGGCGACGGCACCCAGGCATCTCCGCTGAACTGCTCGCAGGTAATAGCCATGAATCCCTCCAGCACCACAGCGTCGCCCGACGGAGGTGCCGGCGTATGGGTTGAAGGCTACATTGTAGGTTATATGCCCACCGGCGGCAGCAGCACTCTCCTCTCCGGAACAGTATTCGCAGCCGACGCCGATGCAGCTACCACCAACCTTGTAATCGGTCCCACACCCGATTGTACCGATGCATCGAAGTGTGTAGGCGTACAGCTTCCCACCTCCATGCGTGCCGAACTCGCGCTTGCCACCAACCCCGGCAACCTCGGCAAACGTCTTGCCATCAAGGGTGACGTAATGAAATATTGCGGCGGCCCCGGCGTGAAGAATCTCACCGATAAAGTATTCGACGGCAGCGGCAGCACTCCCGACACCCCCGTAACACCTCCCGTAACCGGCGGCGGTGACGGCACCGAAACCTCACCGTTCACCTGCGCACAGGTAATAGCCACCAATCCTTCCAGCACCACAGTATCGCCCGACGGCTATACAGGAATCTGGGTACAGGGCTACATTGTAGGCTATATGCCCACCGGCGGCAGCAGCACTCTCCTCTCCGGAACAGTATTCGCAGCCGATGCCAATGCGGCTACAACCAACCTTGTAATCGGCCCGACAGCCGACTGTAAGGATGCAAGCCTCTGCGTAGGCGTACAGCTCCCCACATCCATGCGTGCCGATCTCGCTCTTGCCAACCAACCCTCCAATCTTGGCAAGCTCCTCAAAATCAAGGGCGACGTCATGAAGTACTGCGGAGGTCCCGGCGTGAAGAACCTCACCGCAAATGTTCTTGAAGGCTCTTCGGCACCCGGCCCCGGAGTTGAACCCACCGGCGACGGTACTGCAGCCAGCCCCTACAACGTTACCAAAGCTCTTGCAGTAGCATCGGCTCTCAGCTCCACCGGTGAGGCGGCAGCTTATGCCAAGGGAACCATTTCCTCAATCACCGAGCTCAGCACAAGCTTCGGCAATGCCACCTATATCATTACCGACGGCTCAGCAAGCCTGCAGGTTTATCGCGGCTACTGGCTCAACGGTGACAAATTCACCTCCGAAAGCCAGCTTGCTGTAGGCGCTGAAGTAGTTGTAAGCGGTACTCTTGTAAACTACATGGGCAACACACCTCAGTTCACTACCGGCAGCATGATTGTTAGCTACAACGGTTCTACCGGCGGTGATACCCCCACAACTCCCGATACCCCCGACGACCCTGTAACACCTCCCACCGGTGAAGACGGCGTTATCAATCACGATGCGTTTACCGGAGTTGCCGGCGATGCAACCGTAACAGCCGGAGGCTACACCTTCACCTTTGCCAAAAACGCAGGCGCCACCAATCCTCAGGATTATACCGCCGACATGCGTCTTTACGCAAAGAACAGCCTGCAGATTCAGGGTGGTCGCATGACAAAGATTGTATTCACTCTTGGCAGCGTTACAACCCGTTACACCACCTTCACTCCGAGCACCGGCACTCTCAGCCCCGCTCAGGCCGAAGGCGACACTACCATTACCTGGGTAGGTGATGCAACCGACGTTACTTTCACAGTAGGCGATACAGCACTCTACGGTGCCGAAGCCGGCAAACCCGGTCAGATTCGCTTTACCAAAATTGAAATCACAGCCGCCGAATAATCCCGGCTGACATCCATAACAAAACGGCGTTGCCTTGCGGCAGCGCCGTTTTTAATTTTTTATATACAAAAAAACATCGTCGCGGTGGACGATGCTTGTAAATTCATATAGTGTGTTTGAATATCAATCTTTTTTCAGCGTCACCAAGGGTGAGCACTCGCGACGAGGAAGGACACTCACATGCAGACGTGTATCGCCCGGTGCCGGCTCACGATCGTGGCAAACGGAAATGCCGGCCTCCTCAAGCATGCCGTACACTGTTGCAAGCGCTATCTGCGGCGTGTTGTTATGCTCGCTGAGATGACACAGGAACACGCGACGCAAAATTCCTGCCGCGCCTACCGAGGCGAGATAGCGCCCGGTATCGGCATTGTCGAGATGTCCGGTAGTTGAGGATATTCTGGCTTTGAGATACTGCGGGTATCGGCCGTTTGCAAGCATTGAAGCATCGTAATCGCTTTCAATCATAAGGAACTGTGCCTGTCGGATGTAGAAATCCGCCCGCGAGGTTATTGTACCCGTATCGGTGGCCACAACAAAAATATTGTCGTTCATCTGCACGGCAAATCCGCAATTGTCGGTACCGTCGTGGCTTGTTTCAAAAGCCGTAACGGTAAAAGGACCGGCATTAAAAGGGAATTCCTTGTAAATCGGCTGATGATAATCGGCTACACGCCGCGACATATTATGCCGTCGGAGCAAACCGTTCATTGCCTTGGGTGTTGCAAAAAGACGCCACGAGCGGTTATGACGCAACAATGCGTAGGCATAGCGCACGTGGTCGCTATGGTCGTGGGTGAGGAGTATACCGCGAATTGTGGCTGGGTCGATACTGTTTCGTGCAAGTGATTCGATAACAAAATTATTGTCGACACCCGCATCTATGAGAAGTCCGCACGAGGGCGTTCCTATATAAGCACAGTTACCGCTGGAACCGCTTCCGAACGAAATAAACCGCAGTTGCTCGGGAGCATCTACGGCATCGTCCGACATTGGCGCAAGAGGAGCTGCCACGTCATCGGCAGGCGCGTCGAAAAGCCCGGGCTGTGTACCCCAGTAGGCCTGTTGGTTTCGTTTTTGACGTCGGCGGCTCATTATTTTTTAGCTGTAAAGCAGGAATATGCTCGGTTTTTTATCGTAGTTATATTGACTCGTTTTCCACTTTTTAAGCGGCATGGTGCGTATGGACTGGTCTTGTCCCGTGATGTCGCATGCAACACAAAGCAGCATTTCGCCCGGGAGTTTTGAACAAAGTTCGGCAACAAGCCTGTTGTTGCGGTAAGGCGTTTCTATAAAAATCTGTGTCTGGCGTCGCACACGAATGTCTCGTTCCATTTGCTTGAAACGCTCGGCACGTTTTGCGGCATCAATGGGCAGATAACCTGTAAAGGCAAAACTCTGTCCGTTGAAGCCCGAGCCCATGAGCGACAACAGAATGCTCGACGGCCCCACCAACGGCACCACCTCCACACCGCGGCGCTGTGCCACGGCAACAAGGTCGGCACCCGGGTCGGCCACTGCCGGACATCCGGCTTCGCTGAGCACACCTATATCGTTTCCTTCCAAAGCAGGGCGCAACATAGCTTCCACATCCTGCTGAGGAGTGTGCTCGTTGAGGACTTCGAAATTGAGAGCGTCGATATCGATGCTGCGGTCGCAGGCTTTCAAAAAGCGGCGCGCCGTGCGCAGTTCCTCCACCACAAAATAGCGTACATTGCGAATAAGGTCGATATTACGCTGCGGAAGCACCTCCGCGGGTGCTCCTGCCGACATTGTAGTGGGAAACAGATATACCTTTCCATGCATAATGCAAAGTTACGATATTTTTCGGACAAATGCACTCCTTTGGCAAAAGTATTCGTAACTTTGTGCAATTCAGAAACAAGAAATCATGACAATATCGCATAACAATACACAAGGCGTGGTATTTATTACCGGCGGCGCAACGGGAATAGGCGCCGCTTCGGTTAAACTTTTTGCAGCCAACGGCTGGCAGGTTGCATTTATAGATATAAACGACAATGCTGCTGCCGAACTTATTGAAAATCATGTGCCGGAGGCTTTGTATGTTCATGCCGACACACGCGACTACAAAGAGGTTGAAGCTGCCGTGGCGGCCTGTATAGAACGTTTCGGACGCATCGACAGTGTTTTTGCAAACGCCGGAATACACCGCCGCAACACTATTCTGGATATTAGCGAGGAGGAATTCGACCTTGTTGTGAAAACCAATATTTACGGAACGTTCCACACTCTCCGCGCTACGGTGCCGCACCTCAAGGCAAACGGAGGTACTATTGTAATAAATGCCTCCGACCAGTCGGTGATAGGCAAACGCGGCAATTTTGCCTACGGACTTACCAAGGGCGCTTTGGGGCAGATAACAAAAAATTTGTCGGCCGATCTTGCTCCGTTCGGTATCCGTGTTAACGCGGTTTGTCCCGGCACGATAAAAACTCCGCTGGTCGACAAGCTTTTTGAGTCGGTATCGTCAAAAAGCGGGATGAGCGTAGAGGAACTGTGGGCCGAGGAGGACGCTTTGTTCGAACGCGGGAGCGCGGGCACAGCCGAAGAAGTTGCCGAGCTTGTATATTTCCTTGCCGGAAATCGTTCGTCGTTCTGCACGGGCGGTCTGTTTCCTGTTGACGGCGGCCTTACAGCAGTGCGCTGAACCCGGGTTCGACAGCAAGCGTTATAAACGTATGACACCCATAGTTACCGACCCGCTCACCGGTTTTGAAATGATATATATGCCACAGCACGACGATTACAGCGGAGCTGTGCGCAGCACTCTTGTTTTCAAAAAGGCGAAACACGAGAGCGCCAAGGCAATTCTGTACGTCCACGGTTTCAGCGATTATTTCCTGCAAAAAGAAATGGCTGAGATGTTTGCCGAAAACGGCTACAATTTTTATGCCGTGGATTTGCGCAAATACGGGCGTTCGCTGCTGCCGGGACAGAAAATGTTCCGGGTGCGGGATTTGCACGAATATTTTCCCGACATTGATTCTGCCATTGAAATAATGCGCAGTCACGGCATGCGGGAAATAGCTCTTTTGGGACACTCCACCGGCGGCCTTATAACATCGCTTTATATGTCGGAAAAGCCTTCACCCTTAATCAAGGCGCTCATGCTCAACAGTCCGTTCCTCGACTGGAATTTGCCGGCATTCATGAAAAAAGCCGTCATTCCTTTTGTGAGTGCATTAGGCCGCATATTCCCCAATATAAGGGTGCATCAGAAACCCGACAGAGGATATGCCGAGACACTCTCGGCGAAATATGGCGGCGAATGGGACTATCGCACCGACTGGAAACCCGATATTCTTCCCGACCCCGACATGGGCTGGGTGCACGCAATTCAGGCAGGACAGCAACTGCTCCGCCGCCGCGAGCTTCATGTACCGGTATTACTTATGCACTCCTCCGAATCGGTTAAAAAAGGCGATGACAGGGAAAAATATTTCCGAGCCGATGCAATTCTTGACGTGGAAAGCATATCGCGCTACGGCCGGCAGCTCGGGGACAATGTTACCGAAGTAAGCTTTGCAGGCGGTCTGCACGACCTCGCTCTGTCCAAAAAAGAAATCCGCAGCGAAATGTATGTCGTAATGCTCGAGTGGCTCGGAAATCGCCTCGGTTGAAAATTCACTGCAAACCAAGCGGGCGGTTCATTTGTTTAAAAAATAAGAAATTGCCGTTGCGGGCGCAGGAAATTTTGTAACTTTGCACCCGAAAGGCTGTCATCACATCAAAGCCTCGCATTATGATAGAACGGATAGTAATAATCGACAACGCAGACCCCCAGTGTTTTTATGGCGTAAACAATGCCAACATGCAGCTTATCAAGAACTTGTTTCCCAAGTTACGAATATCTGCCCGCGGCTCGGTTATCCGTGTCATCGGCGAGGAGCATGAAACAGCTGTCTTCGAGAGCAAAATGAAGGAACTGAGCAATTATGCCGAACGTTACAATACGCTCACCGAAGAAGTCATTATAGACATAATCAAGGGCGAAGCTCCGCGCGAACAGCCCACCGACAACGGCGTCATCATCTACGGCATAAACGGCAAGCCTATCAGCGGCCGCACGCCCAACCAGAAACTGCTTGTCGACACCTTTGCACAAAACGACCTCACATTCGCCCTCGGTCCCGCCGGCACGGGTAAAACCTACATAGCCATAGCCCTTGCCGTGCGTGCCCTTAAAAACCGACAGGCACGCAAAATAATTCTTTCGCGTCCTGCCGTAGAGGCCGGCGAAAAGCTGGGCTTCCTGCCGGGCGACATGAAAGATAAAATCGACCCGTATCTCCAGCCACTTTACGATGCTTTGGAAGACATGATTCCCGCCGTTAAGCTTAAGGAATACATGGAGAGCAAGGTTATTCAGATAGCGCCGCTTGCATTCATGCGAGGGCGTACTCTCAACGATGCCATAATCGTGCTGGACGAGGCACAGAACACTACCGTGCATCAGATAAAGATGTTCCTCACACGACTTGGCATGAACGCCAAAATGATTATTACCGGCGACGTTACCCAGATAGACCTCCCGCGAAGCACACAGTCGGGACTTGTACAGGCTCTCAAGATTCTTGAAAAAGTACCCGGTGTGGGACGCGTTGAATTCGCCAAAAAGGACATTGTGCGCCACTCCCTTGTGCAACGCATTGTGGAAGCCTACGAACGCCACGATGCCGAAGAGGCCGAGCGCGAGCGACAGGCACGCGAAGCCGCCAAGGAACAGGAGCCGCCTCAGCAGGAGCAACAGCCGTAATCATGCTATTGAACAAGAACCTAAACCACAAATAATAAACCGACATGACCCTCACAAGCACCGATTTCCATTTTCCCAAACAAAGTGAAGCAGTTTATCACGGCAAAGTGCGCGACGTTTACGCTATTGAAAACGACATCCTGGTGATGGTTGCCACCGACCGCATCTCGGCATTCGACGTTGTTTTGCCCAAAGGCATTCCTTTCAAGGGACAAGTGCTCAACCAGATAGCCAATTACTTCCTCGACGCCACCGCCAAGGAAATTCCCAACTGGAAACTCGCCGAAGTGGATCCCATGGCCACTGCCGGAGTACGCTGTGAAGGTTTCCGTGTTGAAATGATTGTTCGCGGCTACCTCGCCGGAAGCGCGTGGCGCGACTATGCCGCAGGCACCCGTTCCATTTGCGGTGTCGAACTCCCCGAGGGTCTGCACGAAAACGAAAAACTCCCCCGCCCCATAATCACCCCCACAACCAAAGCCGACCAAGGCCACGACATGAACATTTCCCGCGAAGAAATTATAGCGCAGGGAATTGTTGCCGAAGCCGACTACGAGGTTATGGAAAAATACGCCCTGCGTCTTTTTGAAATCGGCACGCAGATGGCCGCCGAAAAAGGTCTTATCCTTGTGGATACCAAATACGAGTTCGGCAAGCACGACGGCAAAGTAATGCTCATCGACGAAGTTCACACCCCCGACTCCTCCCGTTACTTCTACGCCGACACCTATGCCGACCTCTTTGCACAGGGCAAGCCCCAGCGCCAGCTTTCCAAGGAATTCGTGCGCCAGTGGCTCATGGAAAACGGTTTTATGGGTCGCCCCGGCGAAACCGTTCCCGAAATGACTCCCGAGGTATGCCGCTCCATTTCGGAACGTTACATCGAGCTTTACGAGCACCTCACCGGCACTAAATTCGTTCCCGCAGCGGAAGAAGACGCCGCCAAACGCATAGAAAAAGGCGTACTCGACTTCCTTGCCAACCTCAATCTCTGAGGCGAGGGGATGAAAGTAGAGAACGTAAATCCTTACGCCGGCGATACGCGCGAAAAAGGCAAGCAGGTGCGCGACATGTTCAATGCCATCGCACCTGCCTACGACTTTATGAACCGCGCCATGACTTTCGGGCTTGACCGTCTGTGGCTGCGCCGGCTTGTAAAAGCCGTATCGGCCACAGGGGCTGAAGCTATTGTGGACCTTGCCACCGGAACCGGCGACGTGGCTCTGGCACTGGCACGCAAAATGCCCTCGGCCCGCATACACGGCATTGACCTTTCGGAGGGCATGCTTGAGAAAGCCCGCGAAAAGGCTGCCAACAGCGAGTGCGGCTCCCGGCTGAGCTTTGAACAAGCCGACTGCCTGAGCACCGGCCTGGACGACGAATGCGCCCGGGCCGTGACAGTTGCCTACGGCGTGCGCAATTTTGCCGATATTGCCGCAGGCTACCGCGAGATGCACCGCATACTCAAACCCGGCGGAACATTGGCTGTTCTGGAACTTTCGCGCCCGGCAAATGCGTTCGTCAAGCCTCTATACACCATATACACCCGTCTGCTAATTCCCACCGCCGGACGTATTGTAGCCGGCGACGGCGATGCCTACCGCTATCTCCTGCAAAGTATCGCCGCAGCTCCGCAACGCGACGCCATGACCCGGCTTATGACCGAGGCGGGATTTTCCAAGGCGTCCTACCATTCATTGTTTTTTGGCGTGTGCACTTTGTACACCGCCGTTAAATAATTTCATCACATATGCCGCAAAAAGCATTCAAACCTCTTGTATTCAGCTTAATATTCTCATTCATTTCACTGTTGCCTGTGTCGGCGAATGCACAGGCCATGTTCTTTCACTCCGCAAATGTGAGCGACTCCGCAGCCATTGCAGTCGAAACAGCTCCTGTTTTTCAAAAGCCCGAGCGTCACACACTTCTCACCGATACCGCGGCTTTGTTCCGCGCACTTGAGGATGTGGACAGCTTTATGGATTCCATAAATCCCTCCGACTACAAGCAGCTAATGGCCGCACAGCCGCTTCCGCGCTATCTGTTCATGCCGGCTGTATATACAGGATTTGAATACGGCGATGACTACCAACCTTTTGACGCCGAACTCAGCGGTGTGGAATCGCTGCGCTGGGCCGAGGAAGGCGAAGCCATGAAACGCCGTATACGCGAACTTAAACGCGCACTGTTTTTCGGTTCGCCCGAACTGGTTCCCTACAACAT
Organism: uncultured Porphyromonadaceae bacterium; assembly: GCA_947175425.1. Classification (GTDB taxonomy): domain Bacteria; phylum Bacteroidota; class Bacteroidia; order Bacteroidales; family Muribaculaceae; genus CAG-873. Next base: position 63,551 of record CAMWMR010000007.1, on the reverse strand, counting down.
AAACACTCTTCCCGAGGCACCCAAGCACTTCAATGCGGTTGTAGATCCCACCGAACACACCATTGTAATTCACGAAACTACAGGTACACGCGACATTGCTCCCACACTCCACGCTTCGGAAGTGAAAAAGACACACTGGCTGCGCACTTTCAACGCACTGCTGCAGTTCTCGCAAGCATATGTATCACCTAACTGGTATCAGGGCGGCAACAACAACCTCAACATGCTTGCCAACATACTGTACAACGTGAAACTCAATCCCGAGTTTCATCCCAATCTGCTGTTCGAAACAACGGCACAGTACAAGCTCGGCATGAACAGCGCTCCCGAAGATACCATTCACAATTACAATATATCGGACGACCTTTTTCAAGTAAACAGCACATTCGGTATAAAGGCTGCAAAACGCTGGTACTACTCGCTGACGGCACAGTTCAAGACACAGCTTCTCAACTCGTTCGAGACAAATTCGCACAATCTGCGCTCGGCATTTCTCTCTCCCGGCGAACTTACCGCCGGTATCGGTATGACCTACAACTATGCCAATACCAAAAAGACTTTTACCTTCGATGCATCCATAGCCCCGCTTTCCTACTCGCTCAAGACCTGTATCAACCGAGGCATCGACCCCACACTGTACGATATAGAGCCGGGACGCATAATAAAGCACAGCTTCGGTTCCAGCGCCGAACTTAAATTATTCTGGCAAATGTGCTATAATATTTCGTTCAGCAGCCGCGTGTTTGCATTCACCAACTACGAATCGGCACAGGTCGACTGGGAAAACAAGCTGTCGTTCGATATCAACCGTTTCCTTTCCACTCAGGTCTACGTCCATGTGCGTTACGACACAAATACTCCCGAGTGCGCCGACCTGAAATGGAAGAAACTTCAGGTAAAGGAAATTCTTTCGATAGGCTTTGCCTATAAATTCAGCAGCATCTGATGTACCGAACCGTACTCCTCCTCATTTCGGCCATTATTGCCACAGGTGCATCGGCACAGCCCTTGCAGACAACGCTCATGTGCAGTTCCCCGGCAAAACAGGAACTGCACATGAGCGTGTGGCAAATGACCGCAGGAGGAGCAATCGTAAGGTTACAGAATGCTCCCGACGCATCGGGGAATATGGATGTGATTATTCTGGACTCCCCCGATTTTGCGCTCGCTCCCGGCACTTGCGTGGGCAAGTTGAAACGTACGGTTCAGCCGAACGTCTACGACCTCGCCCTTGCCGACCGCGTGCATAAAGGCAAAAAAGGCGCTGCAGGCACTTTGCGAAGCACTTTCACCGCCGAATTCACCCCCGAAGGACGCATGCTGCTGAAGCCTTATAAAAAGAGCTGGAGTGTTAACGTGTTCAGGCTGCTGCCCTATTTGTTCCGCGTATCGGTTCATCGCACCGACACTCGTCCCGACAATCTCGACGGCGCCGTTCGTCTTTCTCCTTCACCCTATAATCCCGTCACCGCATTATGACCAAAAACTGTCTCCTCGTCATTGTATTCTGCGCCTCCATTCTCGGCGCTTGGGCACAGCGAACCACCCGTACCGGGCTTAAAGCTCCGCAGGCAAAAAAAGAAGCGGCAAGCGAGGGCGCGGCAAATCTCGACACCATTGCATCGCCGGCACCGCATACTGTGGACATCAACGGCTACGACAAACCCTTGCGCTCGCGCCGCGAATCGTTCTTCGCCACCAACAACTCCAAAAATCAAGTGGAGGCTATGGCTGTTACCCTCACTTATTACGACACATCGCGCCGCCAGCTGCACCGGCAGCACCGCACTGTAAAAGTGAGCATTCCCGCAGGCGAGACCCGCCAGGTGAGTCTGCCCTCGTGGGACATACAGCAAAGTTTCTACTATGTACGGTCGGCAGTTCCTGAACGCTCCGCAAACGCCAGTCCCTTTGAAGTTACAGTGAGTGTGGACAGCATTTTCGTTGCGCCTTCAAAATAATTTAAATAATTTTAAGGCCAAAGACGTACACATTAAAATAAAATGTGCGTAACTTTGCACACAAACATAATGAGAACTAATTTTTAAGGAGGACCCGATTGCCCGACGGCATTGGGGTTTCTTTTATTTTATTGTAATAAAACTCAAAAACGAAAATAAAGATATGGCAATAACCTATATGACCAAAGAAGGCTACGACCGCAAAATGGAAGAATTAGCCTACCTTGAATCCGTAAAACGTCCCGAAATAAGCCGCGCCATTGCAGAAGCGCGCGACAAAGGCGACCTCTCGGAAAACGCCGAGTACGATGCCGCCAAGGAAGCCCAGGGATTGCTGGAAATGAAAATTGCCCAGCTCAAGGATCTCGTGGCCAACGCCCGTATTATTGACGAAAGCAAGCTCACAACCGACGAAATTCAGCTCCTTAACCGCGTTCGCATGCGCAATGTGGACAACGGCATGGAAATGGAGTACACAATCGTGGCCGACTCCGAAGCGAACATGCGCGAGAAAAAAATCGGTATCAGCACCCCCATTGCCCACGGTCTTATAGGCCACAAAAAGGGCGAAATCGTGGAAATTACCGTTCCCGCCGGTGTTATGCGCTTTGAAATTCTTGAAATAGGAATCTGAGCCATGGCATCCATTTTCTCTCGAATCATCGCCGGCGAAATCCCCTGCTACCGTGTGGCCGAGGACGAAAACAACTTCGCCTTTCTGGACATCAACCCCATGGCTCCCGGCCATACTCTGGTTGTGCCCAAACATGAAACCGACTATATCTTCGACCTCAGCGACGAGCAGTATCTCTCCCTCCAGCTTTTTGCAAAACGCGTTGCAAAAGCTCTGGGCGAAGCCGTGCCGTGCAAACGTGTGGCAAGCGCCGTGCTGGGAATGGAAGTTCCTCACGCCCACATCCATCTTGTGCCCATAAACAGCGAGGCCGATATAGATTTTCATAAAAAACACTCTTTGGAGCCTGCCCGCATGGCCGAGATTGCCAAAGCTATAGCCGAAAAATATGAAAACAGCTAAACTTCTGGCGCTGTGCGCCGCAATAATGGCTGTTCCCGCCTGCACCGAAAAAAGCGCATGGAGCGTGAGCGGTGTTGTGGAAGGAGCACCCCAAGGCACTGCTATGGCTGTTGAAGCCAACAACGCAGGACGCTGGTATGTACTCGACTCGGTAGCCACCGACAAGAACGGAAATTTCGAATACCGTGCTTCCGAAGTTCCTTCGCGTCCGGAAATTATGCGCCTCACCCTCCCCGGCAAAGGCAGCATTTATTTCCCTGCCGACTCGGCCACAAATGTGACAGTGCGCACAAGTGCCGACGGTTTTGCCTCGGCACACTCCCTCGGCGGTTCGGAAGCTGCCGGCAAAATGTCGCAGGTCGACAGCCTGTGCCGTTCGGGAAAACCGATGGAAGAACTCCGCCGCGAACTTGTTGGATATGTCATTAACGACACTACCGGCATTGTCGCCTACTACACTGTTGGCAAGACAATTGGAAACGTTCCTGTTTTCGACGCCAACGAATCGTTCGGCAACCGTGCCTACGGAGCGGCAGCCCAGGTATTTGCCTCCTATCGCCCCGACGACACCCGCGGAAAAGCCCTGCTGAACACCTACGTCAGCGGTCGCAGCGCTATGGGAAAACTGCCTGCAGCAGAAGAAAAAGTTATAGAGCTTGAATCGCGCGGACTTTTCGACATCGACCGCTACGATAACAAAGGCGTGCGTCACTCACTTGTTGAAACGGCAAAGCCGGGCAAAGTTGTTCTGCTGAGTTTCACCGCCTACACTGCCGACGGCTCCCCCGATTACAACCGCGAGCTGTTCGAGCTTTATTCGAAATATCACGACAAAGGTCTTGAAATATATCAGATAGCCTTTGACGAAGACGAAGTGGCATGGAAGGAAGCCGCCGCCAATCTCCCGTGGATTACCGTGTGGAACTCTCCCGCCGAAGGCCGCCAGCCGCTGCTCGACTATAATGTGGGAGCGCTTCCCATGACTTTTGTCATCGACCGCAACGGCGACCTGCGCAAGCGCGTGGCCAACCGTGCCGAACTTCCCTCCGAAGTGGCAAAACTTTTCTAAGCTTTCAAAATGCCCGCAACGCCTTGTGTGCTGCGGGCTATATTTATTACACAATTTACCTTAAACATCTGTACCATTATGAAATCGTTAGTTGTATTAGCAACATGCGCAGCCGGTATGCTCGGCATTGCATCGTCGTGCTCCGAAAATCGGCAGAACACAGCTCCCGAACTTGAATGGTCGGCACTAAACATTGTAGAAGACTCTTTGCCGGCCCATTACATACAAAAATTCGTACTTACAGGCGACCTCCGAGGCGTCGAGCGACTCGCTTTCAACCAGTTCGCACGCCGCATGGAGCTGACCGACAGCGCCGACACTCTCATTGAAATCGTTCCCGGATACTATGCCATAGGCAGCCCCCGCTTTAAAAATGCAAGCGGCAACGATACCATTGTTTTTGAAATAGATACACGCGGGACTATCAGCTCAATATGCTACGGACCCGACGGCACACATCTTGTAATGAGCGACGGCAGCACCGTGGGACTCGACATAAAACGTGCCGACATGACCGCCGTCCCCGAAGGATACTCTCGGCCCGGACACGACCTCATGCCTTACGGCGATACCGTTTATTCCCGTAACGAACAGATTAGCGGAGCAGTCCGCGGAGCTTACGATGTTATTCCGTCGTTCAAGAAGGTGACACTCGGCGGCGCGGATACCGAAGTGGATTTCGCCGATATAAAATTCATCGACAAGCAGGCAGGCGAGAATCCCGAAGCTTTTGTAATGACCGTTTCCAACGGCACCGTAACCGTTGAGGCTCCCGCCCGTCAGCATGCCCGCATAGGCGAACGACTCCGTGCAGCTTTCGGAACCGGACGCCGCACAATGCCCGAGGCTCGCATAGAGGACGAGCCTTCTTTCGGCTATCGCGGCCTTATGCTGGATATTTCCCGCAACTACCAGACTCCCGAAGAAGTAAAACGCGTGCTCACGCTCATGGCACGTTTCGGGCTCAATGTTTTCCACTTCCACCCTATCGACGACGAGGCTTGGCGACTGGAAATTCCCTCGCTTCCCGAACTTATGGAAATCGGTGCCGGACGCGGATACACTCCCGGCTCCGACGGAACTTTCCTGGAACAGATTTTTACCGGCGACGGCAATCCGGCAAACACCTCAAACAGCTCCAACGGCAAATTCACCCGCGCCGACTATGTGGACATGCTGCGCTTTGCCGACTCACTTGGCATTAAAGTGATAACGGAAATAGAATCGCCCGGACACGCTCGCGCGGCCATCAAAGCCATGGAACTCCGCGCCCGTCGCACCGGCGACAATTCATGGTTAATCAACGAGGGAGCTGCAACCGACACCTCGCGCTACACCTCGGCGCAGTCGTTCCACGACAACGTAATGAACCCGGCTCTGCCCGGATCCTACAAACTCATGGAAGCCGTGGCCGATGACATTATAGCCGCTTACAAGGAAGCAGGCGTTGAACTGCCCGCAATACACATCGGCGGCGACGAAGTGCCTCGCGGAGCATGGCAGGGAAGTCCCGCCGTGAAGAAGCTTATGGAAGAAAACGGCCTGCGCACCGAAAAGGATGTACACGGCTATTTTGTAAAGAAAGTGGCCGACATATTCAACAAAAAAGGCGTAAAAATATCGGGCTGGCAGGACATAGGCCTCGGCCAACCCGCCGAATATAACGCCGCCGTCGCCCCGGAGGTTTACAATGTGAACTGCTGGACAGTAGCTCCGCGCACCGGTGTGGCTCCCGAAATAGAAGCCATGGCCAAGGGCGGATATCCCATTGTACTGAGCAATGTAACGCATTTCTATCTCGATATGACCTATAGTTATCATCCCTACGAACGAGGACTCAGCTGGGGAGGTACTGTAGATGAATTCGACGCACTGGCAGGCTATCCCGCACGTCTGTGTCCTTTGAAAAACGCCAATGTTCTCGGTGTGCAGGGACAAATTTTTGCCGAAACTCTTCGAGACTCCGAAACTCTTGAAGTTATGATGCTGCCCAAAATGCTCGGACTTGCCGAACGCGCATGGAACCCCGACAGCACTTACAGCGAGGCCGAATTCCATGCCGCCGTATTGCCCTACATAAACCGTTGGGAGCAGGAAGGCATCCGCTACCATGTTCGTCAGCCGGGAATAAAACTCACACAAGGCCACCTGCTGCTTTTCAACAGTCCTTATCCCGATGCCGACATACGCTACACCACCGACGGCAGCAATCCCGACATTTCCTCACCCATAGTCATGCCGGGCGAAACAGTGGATATCGACAAGTATCCGGTGCGCCCCACGCAGATTCGCGCTGCCGTGTTCCTTAACGGGCATCCCTCGCCGGTGAGCATTCTCAACATTTAACATTTCACTCCCAAACTCCACACTCGCTGCTTTTGAAAAATTCAAAAGCAGCGAGTGTCACTTTCTTGAATACTTAGGAGTTGAAATCGCAATTTTTTGATTAATTTTGCAGTATAATAATTTTGCGCAAAAAAATGGATTGTAAGAATATAAGCGCCGCTGCTCCCGACGAACAGCTCCGTGACGAAATACTGCGTCTCAAAGCCGAGAAAAACGCTGTTATTCTCGCACACTATTATGTGGACGGACAGGTACAGGACATTGCCGATTACGTTGGCGACTCCCTTGCTCTTGCGCGCCGTGCCGCCGACGAAGCCGCTAACGCCGACATAATTGTGATGTGCGGTGTAAACTTCATGGGCGAAACCGTGAAAGTGCTCTGTCCCGACAAAAAGGTTCTTGTTCCCGACACCGCCGCCGGCTGCTCGCTCGCCGACAGCTGTCCCGCCGACGAGTTCGAGGCCTTCAAAGCCGCTCACCCCGACCACACGGTAATAAGCTATGTTAATACTTCCGTGGAAGTAAAGGCTTTGAGCGATGTTCTTGTTACAAGCGGAAACGCACGCAAGGTTGTGGACAGCTTCCCCAAGGACGCAAAGCTCATTTTCGGCCCCGACCGTAATCTGGGAGCATACATCAACTCCGTCACCGGCCGCAACATGCTGCTTTGGGACGGCGCATGCCATGTGCACGAACGTTTTTCCGCCGAGGAAATTATACGATTGAAAAAAGAACACCCCGGCGCTCCCGTGCTCGTGCACCCCGAATGCAAGCGTCCGGTAATTCTTTTGGCCGACAAAGTTGGTTCTACAGCCGTACTGCTTGATTATGCGCTTGCAAGCGATGCCAAAGAATTTATAGTGGCTACCGAAAGCGGAATCCTGCACAAAATGCAAAAGGGCGCACCCGACAAGACTTTTATTCCCGCTCCGCCCTCCGACAGCACATGCGGATGCAACGAATGCTCCTACATGAAGCTCAACACTCTCAAGAAACTGCGCGACGCGCTGCGCGACGAAACCCCCGAAATTAACGTGGACCCCGTACAGGCCGAAAAAGCTCGTAAAGCTATCGACCGCATGCTCCAACTTTCATAATAACCGACACCCATGGAATATAACCACAAAGATATTGAGCCTCGCGTGAGGCAGGCATGGCAGAATGCCGAACTATATAAAGTGGAAATCGACCACTCCAAACCCAAGTATTACGTCCTGGACATGTTCCCCTATCCCTCGGGAGCCGGTCTGCACGTAGGACACCCGTTAGGATATATTTCCAGCGATATTTTTTCCCGCTACAAACGCCTGCAGGGCTTTAATGTGCTTCACCCCATGGGCTACGACGCCTACGGTCTTCCCGCCGAGCAGTACGCCATCCAGACAGGACAGCACCCCGAAGTGACTACTCGCGAAAATGTGGCACGCTATCGCACTCAGCTCGACAACATTGGTCTGAGCTTCGACTGGAACCGCGAAATACGCACCTGCGACCCCGAGTTCTACAAATGGACCCAGTGGGCATTCCTCAAAATGTTCGGCAGCTACTACGACCTCGACGCCGACCGCGCCATGCCTGTGGAAGAACTCGAAAAACGTTTTGCCGAAAAAGGCACACAAGGTCTACGTGCGGCAGCAGGCAAAGACATGGAATTTACCGCCGAAGAATGGAATGCAATGGACAAAAAAGAGCGCAACGACGTGCTCATGAACTACCGTCTGGCATATCTCGGCAACTCCATGGTGAACTGGTGTCCCGCTCTCGGAACCGTACTTGCCAACGACGAAGTGAGCGAAGGCGTATCGGTTCGCGGCGGACATCCCGTTGAACAGAAACAGATGTGGCAGTGGTTCCTGCGCGTATCGGCATATGCCGAACGACTCCTGCAGGGTCTCGACCGCATCGACTGGTCCGACTCCATAAAAGAAACCCAGCGCAACTGGATTGGCAAATCGGAAGGCGCCGAAATGAAATTCCGTCTTGACGGACGCGACGACCTTGTCCTCGACATTTTCACTACCCGCCCCGACACTGTTTTCGGCGTAACATTCATGGTACTTGCTCCCGAAAGCAAGTACGTCGACATGCTCACCACTCCCGAACAGCGTGAGGCCGTGAACGAATATCTGTCGTCCATAAAGCACCGCACCGAACGCGAACGCATGATCGACAAGCGCGTAACCGGCGTATTCAGCGGCAGCTATGCAATAAATCCCCTCTCCGGCAAGAAAGTGCCCGTGTGGATAAGCGACTATGTGCTTGCAGGTTACGGCACAGGCGCCATTATGGCCGTTCCCGCCCACGACAGCCGCGACTACGCTTTTGCACGTCATTTCAATCTTCCCATAATTCCTCTTATCAAGGACGCCGATGTTTCCGAAGCAAGCTTCGATGCCAAGGAAGGCATAATGATAAACTCGGAAGGACCCGAGCTTAACCTCAACGGCCTCACTGTTCCCCAAGCCATTGCATCCACTAAAGAATTTATCGAAAAAAGCGGCATAGGCAAAGTGAAGGTGAACTACCGCCTGCGCGACGCAATTTTCAGCCGCCAGCGCTATTGGGGCGAACCTATTCCCGTTTGTTATGTGGACGGTATCCCCACTCCATACAACAATCTGCCTCTCGAACTTCCCGAAATCGACAAATATCTGCCCACCGAAACCGGCGAGCCCCCGCTGGGACGTGCCAAGAACTGGTGTACTCCCGAAGGCTATCCACTGGAGCTCAACACCATGCCCGGTTTTGCAGGTTCTTCGGCCTACTATCTGCGATACATGGATCCCCGCAACCATGAGGCTCTCGTATCGCCCGAGGCAATAGGCTACTGGCGACAAGTCGACCTCTATGTCGGCGGTAGCGAACACGCCACCGGCCACTTGATTTACAGCCGCTTCTGGAACAAATTCCTTTTCGACTACGGATATATCGTGGAGGACGAACCTTTCCGCAAGCTCATCAACCAGGGTATGATTCAGGGCCGCACAAGCTTTGTTTACCGCATAAAGGACACCAACACGCTTGTCAGCGCCGGACTCAAGGACAACTACGACACAACACCTATCCGTGTTCCCATTAGCATGGTTACCGACGATGTTCTCGACATAGAACAGCTTCGCGGCTGGCAAAAAGAATTCGCCAATGCCGAATTCATTCTTGAAGACGGAAAATACATTTGCGGCTCGGCAGTGGAAAAAATGTCGAAATCCATGCACAACGTCGTCAACCCCGACGACATTGTGGAACGTTACGGAGCCGACACTCTGCGCCTGTACGAAATGTTCCTCGGCCCTATCGAACAGAGCAAACCCTGGGACACCCACGGAATCGACGGAGTAAACCGCTTTATCAAAAAGCTGTGGAATCTTTACTGGCGCGGCGAGGAACTTCTTGTAAAAGATACCGAACCTACCGCAGAAAACCTCAAATCGCTCCACAAGCTCATAAAGAAAGTGAGCGCCGACATCGAGGCTTTCTCCTTCAACACTTCCGTTGCGGCATTCATGATTTGCGTCAACGAGCTGGCTCAGCAGAAATGCACTTCCCGCACCGTGCTTTCCGACCTTATAATTCTCCTGGCGCCGTTCGCTCCCCACGTAGCCGAAGAACTCTGGCACACCGCACTGGGCAACGAAGGTTCAATTTTCAATGCAAAATGGCCCGAGTTTAACGAGGATTACCTCAAAGAAAGCACTGTCACCATGGCAGTTTCCTTTAACGGCAAACCCCGCTTCAACATCACCGTTGCAGCCGATGCCGACAATAAAACAATTGAGGAGACAGCTCTGAGCAATGAAGCCGCTGCAAAATGGCTCGACGGCAAAACAATACGCAAAGTAATTGTGGTGCCCGGCAAAATCGTTAATGTTGTCGTATAGTACAATATCAAGTGCTGTCTCTCGTTAATTAACTGATGTCTACAATAGTATTCGCAACCAATAATGCCAACAAGCTCCGCGAGCTCCGGGAAATGCTCGGCAACGAGTATCGTATCCTCGGGCTCGCCGACATCGGTTGCACCGCCGATATTCCCGAAACTGCCGACAGCTTCGAAGGAAACGCACTGCTGAAAGGGCTATATGTTCTTGAACACTTCGGATATGCCTGCATAGCCGATGACTCCGGACTGGAAGTCGACGCCCTGGACGGCGCCCCCGGAATATACAGCGCACGCTATGCCGGCGAAGGCCACGGTGCTGCCGCAAACAACGCAAAACTGTTGAAAGAACTCGACGGACGCACCGACCGCAAGGCGCGTTTCCGCACCGCCATGGTGCTTGTAGACTCCGACGGCTCTCACAAAACTTTCTTCGGCACGGTGGAAGGCTCAATAGGCACCGAAGCGCGCGGAAACGCCGGTTTCGGCTACGACCCGCTGTTCACTCCCGACGGATGGACAAAAACTTTCGCTGAAGCTGCCCCCGACGAAAAAAATGCCGTGAGTCATCGCGGTAAAGCCGTTCGTAAATTGGTGGAATATCTTAAATCAAACAACATATCCTCAAACATATATGATTAAAAAAGCGCTTTTTCTCCTCTCGGCGTTACTGATTGCCGTGGCACTTCCGGCCGGCGCACAGCAAAAAACAGGCCGCTGGACTGTGTACCCCACTGTCGGTGAATCGTACGACGATGTTATAGAAACTCCCGAACGAACCTATCTGTTCACGGGAAACAATCTGTATTCCGTTTCCGACAGCGACAATGAAGCCTACGCCTACAACGCTTTCAACAAGCTTTCCGACTCATCGCCGATAAGCTCCATTCATTACAACTACGACGGCAGCTATCTCCTCGTGGCTTACGAATCGGGAAACATCGACCTCCTTTACGATGACGGAAGCACCGTTTATCTGCCCGAAATCAAGGATGCCATTGTAACTACATCACACAATATAAACGCCGTGGCTTTCGGCCATAACCGAATTTTTGTAGGTACTGACTTCGGTCTTGTAGTGTTCGATGACAAAAAACACCAGGTTATAGAATCGGGCATATACAACCAAGCCGTTTCGGACGTTTTTTCAATGGGCGACTACATTGCCATTGTCAGCAACACGAACATGTACACCGCGCCCTACGATATCCGTCACAACCAGCTGGAAAAATTCAACACTACCGGCGGTTTCTGGGGCACGACAACACAAAAGCTCAACGATAACACGCTGCTGTATATCCATACCGATAAAAAGCTGTATACCTACACCTTCGATTTCGCCAACAATACCCGCGCCATTGCCGCTGTCGCATCCATAGCCGCACCTCTTACCATACGTCCCGCAGCCGAAGGGGTGACAGTGACCGATGCATCGGCAGCCTATTTCGTGTCGGAGAACGGTGAGATTGAAAAAGTTACCCCTCCCTCACTGGCAAAAATTACCGGCACCTATTCCACAATGGGCAAGCGCTCAATGTGGTACGACACCCCCGAGGGCGTGACACGCTTCAACATGTCGTCGGCAACGCCTTCAATGCTCATGCAGGCCTATTCTCCCGAAGGCATTACAATGCCCAAACCCGCAGTACTGAACTTCAGCCCCGACGGTACACGGCTTTATGTGAACAACTACGAGGTATCCAAGTATCACACCGGCACAACAAGTGTTTACGACTACATCTCCTTTGTGTCAATGCTCAAGGACGGACACATCTACAACACTCAGCCCGATGTGATTTCCAATACGACTACTCAAATTTTCAACGACCACCAGGGGCGTTGCAACACCACAAAAATGGTTGGCGGCTGTACTCATCTTGCCGTAGACCCCGACGACCAGGACATGTACTACATTGCCAACATTGTGGGCGGTGTATTCGTTATTAAAGACCGCGAAGTTGTACAGCTCATAAACCACACCAACTCTCTTGTCCCCGATCCCGGAGGCTGGGTGCCCAACACCCTTGATGTGAACATCGACAACGACGGCAACCTTTGGGTGGGAACCTGGACCGAAAGCGACCCCACAAAGGCATATCAGGTGCTTCCGGCAGCAAAACGCCGCGACATAAAGAACATCAAAGCTTCCGACTGGATTCAGGTGAGTTTCCCCTCCTCCTATATCGTGAATCTCGACATGTTCGTGTTCTTCAGCAAACGCTATCCCAATTACAGCATGCTCACCAACGGCAACTGGAATCCCGGTATTGTTGTAAAAGACAACAACAACACCCCGCTGAGCTTCTCCGACGACAAGCATATGCACCACATGTCGCTTGTTGACCAGGACGGAAACACAATGAACACAACCTTTGTAATCGACATGGAGGAAGACCACGACGGCCGTGTGTGGATAGGCACAGCTCAGGGACCGTTTGTTGTGGACAATCTTCCCGAACTGCTAACAAGCAATCGTGTGCGCCGAACCATTGTTCCGCGTAACGACGGCAGCGGTTTCGGCGATTACCTGCTCTCTTCCGAGAAAATTTACAAAATCGCCACCGACCATTCCAACCGCAAGTGGTTTGCCACAGAAACTTCCGGAGTTTACCTGGTTAACGCCGAAGGTACCGAAATAATACAGCATTTCACAACCGACAACTCCGCACTGCCCTCCAACACGGTTTACAGCGTTGCCTGCGCTCCCAACAGCAACACTGTTTACTTTGCAACTGCCAACGGCCTTGTATCGTACGACAGCGATTCATCGCCCGCTGCCGACGACTACTCCGAAGTGTACGCATATCCCAACCCCGTGCGCCCCGAATATACCGGCTGGATTACCGTTTCCGGGCTCATGGACAACTCGCTTGTCAAAATCGCCGACATTGCCGGAAACGTTTTCTACCAGGGAACCTCCGAGGGCGGTATGATAAGCTGGGACGGATGCGATGCAAACGGCAACCGTGTTAAAACAGGCGTTTATCTTGTATTTGCTTCCCAAAACTCCTCGGGCAAGACAAGCGGCGCCGTCGCAAAAATAATGGTTATTAACTAATCGTTTTTTAATGAACACAATAACACTTGGTTTTGCCGATGAACGCGACAAAACCTACGGAATTGCCGGCATGGTAATAACCCTTGTTGCCATGGACGGCGAGGACAATCTCGAAGCTCTTGACCTCGACGGCCCCGCCGGAGAATGGGTACTGATGAGCAACTCTTTCGGTTCGAAGGGCAATCCGCGAATGTCGGCAAAAATAATCTGGGAACAGACTCTTGCCGAACTGCGCATGGAAACGTCCATGGCTCTCGGAAACATAGCCTGCCGCCGCTACGTACTGTCGCATACCGGAATAGGAGCCGACGAAATAGCAGCTTTGCGCAAGGCTCTAATTGAGGATGCAAAAGAACACTGCGGCCTCGAAAACGATGAATCGGAACGACTCTTCGAGTCTTGCCACAGCTATGTGGATCGCATTTTCCGCCATAGCGGCATTCAGGATGTGGCACACCGCTTTGCCGCCAATATTGCCGAACGCCGGCGCCTCACTGCCTCCGAAGCTGTGGAAATGCTCGCTTCCATGGGTCTGCGATAACGATAAAACTCCATACAAAGCACTCCGTTGCCGCCCGGGTAACGGAGTGCTTGGCTATAAGGGAAAAATTACATAACTTTGCCTCGAAATTGCGCTACGGCGCATAATTTTGTTGTAAAAATTCAATTATAAATGTCAACCAACACTGTAGACAACAAACGCAAAGTAACAACTTCGCGTCTTGCCGAAATGAAAAAGCGCGGCGAAAAAATCGCCATGCTCACCGCTTACGACTACACCATGGCCCGCCTTGTGGACGAGGCAGGCATAGATATGATTCTTGTGGGTGACTCCGCCGCCAATGTAATGACCGGCTATGCAACAACATTGCCCATCACACTGGATGAAATGATTTACCACGCCAAATGCGTTACCAACGGTGTTAAACGCGCGCTGGTGGTGTGCGACATGCCTTTCGGCTCTTATCAGAGTAATCCCATGAAAGCTCTCGAATCGGCCGTGCGAATAATGAAGGAAAGCGGCGCCGAGGCTGTCAAGCTCGAAGGCGGACGTGAAATACGCGAATCTATCGCTGCCATTCTCGCAGCAGGCATTCCCGTATGCGGACATCTCGGACTCACTCCCCAGTCGGTAAACAAATTCGGAGGCTATGGTATCCGAGCCAAAGAAGAGGCCGAGGCTCAGCGACTCATTGAGGACGCCCGCATGCTCGACGAAATGGGTTGCTTCGCTCTTGTTCTTGAAAAAATTCCCGCCGAACTTGCCAAACGTGTGGCCGAACAGGTGGCAATGCCTGTAATAGGTATCGGTGCCGGAGCAGGCGTTGACGGACAGGTTCTCGTTCTTCAGGACATGCTGGGCATGAACGACGGCTTCGCGCCCAAATTTCTGCGCCGTTATGCCGCTCTATCCGAAACAATCCACAATGCCATAGAACATTATGTGGACGACGTTAAGAACGTCGATTTTCCCAACGAAAACGAACAATATTAAACCAGTTACGAGCCGTGGGCGACTTATGCATTCCCCCGGCTCGTATTTTACCATACCATGAGCACCAAAGCAAAGATTTACCCCAATATGGATATCGTGAGGTATCTGCTGGCCTTTGCCGTGCTCATAGCGCATTTCAACGAGCTTGCCGGACATGATATACCTTTCATTATAAGCTCCTACAATGCCGTGGGCGGTTTTTTTGCCCTCAGCGGTTTCCTTATGTACCGCAGCTATACCAAGCACAACAATGCGGTGCGCTTCGCTCTTATGAGGGCACGACGCATCCTGCCGCCCTACCTTATTACCGTTGTTTTTTTCGCACTTGCACTTGCCGCGGCAAGTACACTACCGCTTGCCTCATACTTCGGCAACAGCGATTTCTACAAATACCTTGCCGCCAACATAAGCTTCATGAACTGGCTCTCGCCGTGTCTGCCGGGCGTTTTTGCAGGCGATGAATTTGTGTCGCATGCCGTTAACGGTTCGCTGTGGACCATGAAAGTGGAGTGGATGCTCTATTTTACAGTTCCCGTTTTTGTGTGGCTCGCCTCCCGACTGCGCGGACATAAAATTATTATTGCGCTTGCAATAATAGCTATGTCGGTAATTTACCGCTTTTCATTCACTCTGCTATATCAGGAAACGGGCAGGGAATTGTTCAATATTCTCGGAAGGCAGATTTTCGGGCAGCTATCGTTTTTTTACACCGGCATGCTCATATATTTTCTTAAAGAGCATTTCATGAGGCGCCTTCCTCTGTATTTTATATTGGCGCTGGTGTTGGAAACAGCGGCAATTTTCATCCCTTACGGCCGCATTTTTATTTTGCCGTTCGCCATAAGTACCATTGTAATGGCGCTGTCGCTTTATCCGCGCTCAATAAAACTTCCCGGCGGACGACATAATATAAGCTACGAAATATATCTTGTGCACTACCCTATCGTGCAGCTGTGTGTTGCCACACACCTTAATCAGCTGCCTCAATGGAGCGCATTCGGCATAACAGCATTAGCAACCATTGTTGCCGCCGCTCTGCTCTATGCAGTTTGCAGGACTATAAACAGTTGCGCAAAATCCAGTAAAGCACAACAGCCGCAAGTATAACGGCTATGACAAACGGCCTTGTCACTTTGGCATGGAAAGCGGGCCAACGATTTCGGCCTGCCTCGGTAATACCGTAAAATAAAGCCATTGGAACGGCAAAGAAAACAAAAGCATTGAAGTGCCACGCTTCGGCAATACGCCCGTGCAGCAAGGCGTGGAAAGCCCGCTGACTGCCGCACCCCGGGCAATCGTATCCTGTAAGTTTATGGAAAATGCAGCTCACCCCTCCGTGTGCGGGATTATGGCTGTAATAGTACCAAACCACAGCGCTTAGAACAGCAATGGCCACGACAACAATTGCCGTGGCCGCTGTTATGCGTACAGTTTTGCTTGTCAATTTTGCAGCTTTAATGCCTTAGTAAAGGCTCGACATCAACATCACCGGCAGCATGCCCAAAGCAATGGAAATCATAATGAGCCATGCCGCCCATTCCGATGCTTTTTTGGATTTTTCCAGTTTGCCCGAATTATAGAAACTGCTCACGCACAGCGAGGCAATCAAAGCGCCAAGGCTTACCGGCGAGCAGCAGCAAATGAGCAGGAATATCGACCAGCCCAGATATGTCGGCGGACACGGTTCATCCAATTGAGCGGGATAAACATATCGCGCTCCGGGAGCAAAGCGGCTTGTGTCGGGTTGCGAATCGGATGCGGTTTCTTCCTCGCGATGTTCTTCCTCCGCTACAGGCTCGTTTTCCCGCTGCGGCTCAGTGTGTACCGGCTCTGCGCCAGACATTGGAGTACTGCTGTCGAACAGAGGACGAAGTTCGTCGAGCGTGCCGGCGGGATACCACTTCGGCAATCCTTCGAACCACACTTTGGTGTTTTCGTCGAAGCCTTCCATGTCCATGAGCTGTTCAAGTTCAAACGGACCCTGTTGCTGACCGTCCAGATAAATCCAAATTTTCATAGCTGCAATTTTTCCAAAGAAGAAGTAGTGCCGGCGGCACAATTCACCGCCGGCAACGAATGTGTTTATTCTTAGAACTGTTTAACCTCTTCGCCAACAATAGCGGAAAGGAGGCTGTTGGCAAGGCGGGAAGCGCCGATGCGGAAGTAGCGGTTGTCGAGCCACTTTTCGCCGAGAACTTCCTTGATGATAGTGTAGTACTTCACTGCATCTTCGGGAGTGGAAACACCGCCGGCAGCCTTGAAGCCTACCATGTTGCCGGTTTTCTCGTAGTATTCCTTGATGCACTGGGCCATGATGTAGGTAGCCTCGAGGCTTGCTCCGGGATATTCCTTACCGGTAGAGGTTTTGAGGAAATCGGCACCCGAATAGAGGGAGATAATGGAAGCGGCCTTGATGTTGGCTGCTGTTTTGAGGGCTCCGGTTTCCAGAATAACCTTGAGCTGAGCTTCGCGGCATGCATCCTTCTGTTCGGCGATTTCATCGGCTACGGCTTCATAATCGCCGTCGAGGAAGTAACCGAGGTTGAGAACAATGTCGATTTCGTTGGCACCGTTTGCAACTGCCAGCGAGGTTTCGGCAATCTTAACTTCCTCAAATGACTGCGAGGAGGGGAAGGCGCCCGAAACGCAGGCAATTTTTACATCGCTCACTTCGAGGACGGCACGTACAACCGATGCGAAGTTGGGATATACGCATATTGCGGCAACGTTGGTAAGTTCGGGATAACGTTCGGCGAAACTGTTTACGTTTTCGGTGAACTGAGCTACAGAGCTCTGGGAGTCGGTAGCCTTGAGAGTTGTGAGGTCTATGGAGTTGAAGAGGAATTTGAGAACTTCGGGAGTGTTGTTTTCAGCTTCGTGTTCCTCAAGAATTTTAGCAATTGCGGCACTGACGTTTTCGTCACTGTCGGTTACGGCGCTGGCCGCAATGGCCTGTTGATATTTGTCAAGATTTTCAGCCATGATGGTAGTGTTGTATAAATAGTTAAGTAATTATTGTTTCAATTTGGGATTTGCCTTGTGTCGCTCACTATCCCTAACGTTTTTCTTGTTGATATTGTTGTAAAAAGCCTCAGCGAGGTCTATTCCGTTTTGGTTTGCGATAGCCATTGTCACCCACAGCAAATCGGCAAGCTCGTCGGCAAGGTCGAGTTTCTCGCCCGGTTTCACCGACTGGTCGCCGTGCATCCGGGCCATTATCCGCGCCACTTCACCGGTTTCCTCGGCAAGAACAGCCATGTTGGTAAGCGGCGAGAAATAGCGCACGCCGACAGTAGTAATCCACTTGTCGACAAGCTGCTGAGCCTCTTTAATGCCTATATCTTTTTTTGCGAAATCGCTCATAAATGCAAATATACGCCAAAAACTCCAATAATCAAACCTTTGGATAAAAATTTACTTATTTCATCTGCTCGCGTTTGCGCTCTATTGCGGCAAGAATGCTGCGCACAACTGTCACCACCGAAATACGATAACGCTCCTTAAGCACATCGTTGTATCCTGTGGGGTTAGACGATATTTCGGAGGATATTGTCTTGAAATCGTCGGCACTGATTATTGCGTGATAGGCGGTTATGAGGTCGCGGTCGATTAACTGCGCGAAATGCGAGTATACGGTGTCGGGCTTTATGTTTTTAGTATCGGCAATTTCCTGTACCGTACATCCGGCATTGAACAGAATAAGGGTTTCCTTAAGACTCGTTCCCGCACCTTCCGAGGCCGAAAGTCCCTGGAACTTACGTACTTCGCGAATGAACCGACGTCCGTATTTTACGGCTTTTTTCTCGCCCACACCGCTAACCTGAAGCATATCGTCGATAGTTGCGGGCTGACGCTTCGCCATATCCATGAGGGTTGCGTCGGTGAATATTATATATGGCGGAACATTTTCCATGCGTGCGATATCGCTTCGCACAGTCTTGAGATAACCGAACAGTTGTTCCTCGGGATTTTGAGAAACTGCCGGAGCCGGCGCCTTTTTACTCTTGGCATTCTTTGCCGTTTCGGGCGGAACATACTCCGAGAGGACAAGTTTTTCCTGTCCCCGCAATATTTTCATGCCGTAAGGAGTTGCTTTGAGGCGGTTGCCTTTGTCGTAGGCAATTTCGAATACGCCCAACTGCACCATCTGGTTAATATAATCCACCCACTCGTCCTGCGGTATTTCGCTGCCGACTCCGAATGTGGGCAGGCGGTCGTATCCCTCTCTTCGTATGTCGGCACGCAAGGCTCCGCGCAGAATATTTACTGTGGTATACAGCCCTATCGCCTCACGCGTACGCAGCACGGCGCTCAAAGCCTTTTGGGCTTCTATGGTACCGTCGAAACGTTTGGGGGGATTTGTGCAGTTGTCGCAGTTACCGCAATCGCACGCCCGTTCCTCGCTGAAGTAACTCAGCAGAATGCGCCGACGGCACACCCTTGCCTCGGCATAGGCGAGCATGCGGTCCAGTTTCTCCTTGTTTATTGCCTTCTGTCCTGATTCATCAACAAAGCTTCGGCGCGTTATAAGGTCGCCGTAGGAATAAAACAGAACCGCCTCGGCCGGCATTCCGTCGCGCCCGGCACGCCCTATTTCCTGATAATAGCTCTCAATGTTCCCCGGCAGGTTATTGTGGATAACCCAGCGTATATTGCTTTTGTCGATACCCATGCCGAACGCTATTGTAGCGCAAACCACATTCACGCGTCCCGAAAGAAAATCCTGCATGGCGGCATCGCGGGCGGCGGGAGTCATGCCTGCATGATAGCACACAGTGCGCACTCCCAATGCCTTGAGAGCCTCGTTTGTATCCTCGGCACCTTTGCGCGAGAGGCAGTACACCACTCCGGAATCCTGCGGATATTTCCTCTCCATGTTCATAATAAAACGCAAACGTTCTTTTTTCCCGGGATTGGAATATGCCTTGAGGCTTATGTTGGGACGGTCGAACGAACCGAGAAAGCAATACGGAGCCGACAGTCTCAGCTGGGCTATGATGTCATCGCGTGTAAGACGGTCGGCGGTAGCCGTAAGTGCCATTACCGGCACGCCCGGCAATTGCTCCTTAATTCGCGCAAGGTCCGTGTATACGGGGCGGAAATCGTGCCCCCACTGCGAAATACAATGAGCCTCGTCCACTGCCACAAGGCTTACCTTGAGGCGGCCGAATGTGTCGATTTCCGTCAGCAGGCGCTCCGGCGAGATGTACAGCAGTTTAATTTTTCCTGAGAAAGCTGCATCGAGAACACGCCTGTTATAGTCTTCGGGCTGGTTCGAGTGTACGCCCGCAGCAGGGATACCGTTGGATACAAGACCCTGCACCTGATCCTGCATGAGGGCTATCAGCGGCGACACAACAATGGCGCATCCGTCCATCAACATGGCCGGAAGCTGATAGCACAGCGATTTTCCTCCGCCCGTAGGCATGAGCACAACGGCATCGCGGCCGGAACATACCGCATCAATTATTTCGAACTGACCGGCACGAAACGAGCGATAACCGTAGAAACGGGCGAGGAGCGCCAATGCGCGTTCCTCAAGCACGGGATTGGTTTTCATATGTGCAAATTTAATCAATTTTTTTTGCTTTACGACGTCCCAAATTCGTAACTTTGTAAAAACTCTGATACTATGGAAAACGCTCTTGCCTGCGTAAACGAAATTATAAGCAACTATATTCTTATTGCGGTGCTTCTTGCCGCTGCATTCTATTTCACTTTCATCACCCGTGGCGTGCAGTTCGGCATGATTGGCGAAATGTTCCGGCTTCTGGCCGATTCGGGACGCCGACACGATGCACATCCAAACGCCGGACGGCACCGAACGGTATCATCGTTTCAGGCATTTATGATATCTCTTGCCAGTCGGGTAGGCACCGGAAATCTGGCCGGTGTGGCAACAGCAATAGCATTGGGAGGCCCGGGAGCCATTTTCTGGATGTGGATTATAGCCCTTTTGGGCGCAGCCTCGGCATTTGTAGAATCCACTCTCGGCCAGCTGTATAAGGTTCACGGCGAAAAATCCTACATGGGCGGCCCGGCATATTATATAATGAAGGGAATAGGCAGTCGCGCATGGGCAGTTACTTTTGCAATACTCATTACAATTACATTCGGTTTCGCTTTCAACTCGGTGCAGGCCAATACAATAGCCGACGCATTCGGAAACACTTTCGGAACCGACAGCCTATGGGTTGCTGTAGTACTTGCCGCACTTACCTCCGTTATTATATGGGGCGGCATACAGAGTATTGCCCGGTTCAGCGCTGTTGTTGTTCCCGTAATGGCATTGGGATATATTATTCTTGCCGTAATTATAATAGTTCTCAATTTCCGCGCATTCCCTCATGTTCTGAAAATGATTTTCGAGAATGCTTTCGGATTTGAGCAGGCGCTTGGCGGAGGAGTGGGAATGGCTTTGATTATGGGTATAAAACGCGGACTGTTCAGCAACGAGGCCGGAGAAGGTTCCACACCCAATGCAGCCGCCACCGCCGATGTATCGCATCCGGCAAAACAGGGACTTATTCAGGCGCTGGGAGTTTTTACCGACACTTTGGTAATGTGTACCTGCACGGCATTCATTATTCTGTGCAGCGGCGTTGCCTACGGCCCCGGAAATGCCGACGGCATTGTGCTTACACAAACGGCCATTGACTCCGCTCTCGGTTACAGCGGCATAGGCTCGGTGTTTGTGAGTGTGGCGATTTTCTTTTTCGCTTTCACATCCATTGTGGCCAATTATTATTACGGAGAAACGAACCTGCTTTTTATCCGTCGCAGCAAGGTGCTCATAGGAGTATACCGCATTGCCGTGGCTGCCATGGTGTTCATCGGCGGCATAGCCTCGCTTGGTTTTGTGTGGGGATTTGCCGATATTACAATGGCGCTTATGACATTTTGCAACATCGCGGCTATAACCGTGCTCGGGAAATATGCCGTGCGATGTCTGAAGGATTACAAGGAGCAGCGCCGCCAAGGCAAAGACCCGGTTTACCGCAGTTCGACAATTGCGGAAATAGCCGATAAAACCGAATGTTGGAAATAAGCACTTGTCAACGGTAACGCAAGGGGTCGTTACCGTAATTGTTTCTTCCGGGAGCGAACGGGTTGTTGTAGAAATCGTCTTCATCGTCCTCATCCTCCACTGGTTCCTGTTCGCCGCGTTTAAGCTTGGGCTTGTTCTTTTTTATGGCATACGGTTTCTGTACATCCACAGGCAACTCGTATATATCCCATTCCTGCTCGATATCCCAGTTCTTTTTGAGTTCCAGCTTCTTGGCGAAGTAATATACCTCCTCGGGCTGCAGTCCGGCGGCGATATTTCCGGTATCCCATTTGCCGTTGCCGTTATCATCGATGAACAGACGCAGGTAGTAGGTCCCCGGCTCGAGGAATTTAAATTCGGCGGCTGTTGCTCCGGCAGGCTTCGAGGAACGGTACACCGGCACATCATTGGAGTTAAGAAGCTCGGCAACAACACTCAGCGTATCAATGCCGGTCAGTTTCACAACAAGCGAAGAATAATCCTCAAGCTTCTTTACAGTGAATTCCTGTTTGAAAGGCTTGTTCCAAACATCATAGATACTTACGGCGGCAAGCGAGTCGATGCTTAAGCGGTACTTTTCGCCGGGTTCCCATTTATTATCGATAATACTCCCTTGGAGCACATTGGTACTGTCGGGAAGAATTTTAAAAGGAACCGGTGTCCATAGTGTGTCCTGCAACATTTCAAAGTGCACGCCGGCAGTATCCAGCGAAGCAAGCGGCATGGATGTTTCCCAACGCAGAGGACGATGCAATTCCTGCGAACCGCTCATTTTTAATGTAATGGCAAGCCATTCCTCCGGTTGTGGGGGTAGAAATATAGTGTCGCCGGTAATGCTGTCGACAGTATATGCCGGCTCTTCTTTCTCTTTTTTCTTGTCTTTTTTCTTCTTGTTCTGGTCACGGAAGAAAAAGCGCAAGGTATCGGTTGTCCATGTAAGTTCCTCGTTTGTATCGGTTTTCATGAAACTTACGGCAAGGCGCAGCGAATCCACGGCAGCAAGCTCAGGACGCAGCCAATAAAGAATTGAGTCGCGGGTGGCGTTTGCCTTGAACATGCTCAGCTCGGCAAAACTGCGGTTTTTCAGGCTGTCGGGAGCATCAACTATCTCAATCTCGGGCAGCTCGTCGTTGGGAGCGCCGAAATTCAATGTTATCTGCCTGCGTACGGGGCGCTTGTAATCGGCAAGATAATGAGCCTTGTAATTCTCGTTGAACCACGAGAGCAGAATATCGTTGGGAAGATAGCGGACGCCGCTGCGGTTGACAAGAGAGTCGGCACCGTCGGAGGCATAAAGGGTGTCGGTAAGCTCAATGCTTTCTACCCGCGGACTCACCGAAAAGTCCAGAAACGCCACGTCTTCCGAGCGGTCCCAATGGTAGTCGCGGTTCAAATCGTTTATTGCAAAAACACGGTATTCGCCGGGCTTGAGGTTGCGCACGGTGAACTGGCCGTACTGGTTTGTCCGCGCAATTCGTTCCAGCGGAAGAGTTGTAAGCGTGGTATCGGAAAATTGAGAATATACACCGACAAGCATGCCCTGAGCGGGTTCGAGATTCTCGGCCTGCAGCACTATGCCGGAAATTCGCAAGCTGTCGATGGAATCGCCGGTAGAGAAATCCAAAGCGAAACCGTCCAGAATATTGCCTTCGTTAAGGTCCTTGATAGCATCGGAAAAATCGACGGTATAGGTGGTATTTTCCAGTATGGTATCGCGCAAATCCACTGTGAGACGGCGCCCGTTAGCACTTACCGAGGGCGGAGTTTTTTGCGGAGGCGACACAACAACCTTGTTAAAGGCATCATCTAACTGGATATTCTCGTCGAAAAACAGAGTCAGACGATTCTTTTTAACGCCTGTAGCGCCCGGGGCAGGATCGGCACGGACAAAACGAGGAGGTTCTTCATCGCGGGGGCCGCCTTCGGGACGTCCTATACTTGCGCAGGCAGCGAGCATACATGTGCAAGCTCCCCACAGAAGCATACGCATGCCATACAAAAAATGCTTGTTGCCCTTGCCCTGCATATATCAGAACTGACGTTCAATAATAAAGTCGAACAGCGTTGCAAGCTCCTTGCATTCGGGGCAGTCGCCGAACACGGCAAGACCGTCCAAAGCCTGGACACGCAGGTCGCGCATTACATTGCAGGCATAATCAATACCGCCGTTATCGCGCGCGAAAGCCTGAAGTTCGGCAATCTGCTCATCGGTCAAAGCATCGTGCTTTATAAGTTCGAGAGCCTCGGCGCGCCCGGGAGCGTCCTCTTTTGACAAGGCATATATCAATGGCAGCGAAATTTTGCCTTCGCGGAGGTCGTTGCCGGTAGGTTTGCCAACAAGTTCGGCAGGATAATAATCGAAAATATCGTCGCGAATCTGGAAACAGCGGCCAAAGTAAAGCGCATAGTCCATGAGCGCCTTGGTATGTTCTTCGTCGGCGCCGACGGCAAGACAGCCCATTTGAGCGCTCGAAAGGAAAAGGGAGGCTGTTTTATAATCGATTATGCGATAGTAAGTGTTTTCGTCCAAAGTATGCTCGCGGGCATTGCAAATCTGGTCGATTTCGCCCATCGACAAATCCTTGCCTAATTTGCACAGCACGTCCACAATGCGTATATCGCCGGTAGAGATAGCCTCGTGCATGGCCGACGCCGTAAAAAAGTCGCCTACGAGCACGGCCACATGATTATCCCACACCGCATTGACAGTGGGCATGTTACGGCGCGTCATGGAGTTGTCCACAACATCGTCGTGAATAAGCGATGCGTTGTGCAGCAATTCCACGGCGGCACCGGCCGCAAGTACCTTTTCGTTTATTTCACCGCACATGCGGGCGCTCATAAGTACAAGCAGCGGACGTATCTGCTTCCCTTTGGTGCGCAACAACGAACGCACAATAGTGCCCAGAAGCGGATTGTTGCTGTCCAGACGATTGTGGATACGTTGGTTCAGTTTATCTAAGTCGGCTTTATAATTAGCCGTAATGTTCTCGAGAGTGTTCATTAAAGCTTATTGAGCTGCAAATTTACAAAAAAAAGCTCTAATGATGTGAGTGTGGCACACATATTGTGCAATATAATGTTAACATACTCATTCGGACAGCTTATTCAAGCAGGGGGTCGTCGTCGCCTTCGCTGCCGGGGAGCATGGGAACAGGCGCAGGCTTGGACGGTTGTGGAGCAGGCTTGGCAGACGGAGGAGCCGGTGCGGGAACTTCCTGTTTTGGAGCGGCAGGAGTTGCGGGAGCAGGAGCGGCAGGCGCTACAGGTTCCGGTTGGGGGACAGCCTGTTCGGGGACGTCCGTGGATTGTTCCTCGGCTTGTTCCTCGGCCTCTATGCTTTCAATAATAGCCTGTGCATTTTCCTCGGCTTCCTCAAGGGTCTCTATTTCCTCGGGGACAAGCAATCCGGCTTGCGCATCGACATAATTCTGCTCGTCCAGATATCGGAAATATTCTTCGAAAGAACGGCCTTCGTTAATGAGGATGCCGAAGTTGTCCTCGCTTATAACAATGGGACGGACGCCGGCGGGCAGACGGAAAGTTTCGGAATCGGCCATAACCTTGCGGTAGTGGTTAAGTTCCTCCATATTGGCAAAGCCTTTGACGAGCACCATGCCGAGACGTCCGAAATTCATAGGCTCGAGGTCGAAATCCTTAACCACGAACGAGCGGAAGTTGTGGCGGGCAATTTCGTATATCAGTTCGTTGGACGAAACACGATCGGTGGGGAAAGAGAATACGAGAATCTGAGGCACATCGGCGCTGAGCTTGAATTCGGCGGCTCCCTGCTCGCCGTCGACGGCAGTACTGTCGTTGCTCAGGCGCAAATCCCAAATCATACCTCGCATATTGGAAATACCGGCTTGCAGCTTGCGGCCCTGCGCCATACCTTTGAGCCATGCCGTTGCCACGGGAGTTATGTCGGTATCGGGGTAACGCTCGAGCAGCTCGCGCAGGGTGGCGTTGAACTCCTCGGGTTTGTTCTCGGTAACATATGCCAAAGCGTCAAGGAACATGAATTTTGGCATAATCGGGCTGAGAGGATAATTCTTGGCCATATCGGCATAAGCCTTGTGCACGGCGGCATTATTATTGGACATGTAGTTGTCGAAGGTCTGCTGATAGAGCTGCTGCTGACGCTCGTCCATGGTGCGGAGTTTTTCCATATACATGGGATCCTGCATGGCAACGCCGTACTGCGAGTCGGGGAATGCGTTGAGAATAAGTTGACGCCAGTGCTCGGCGGCGGCGGTATCACCCTCGCGCATCTTCATGAGGTAGAGATTATAATAGGTGTCGAGTCGATATACATTATCGGGATAATCGGTAAGCAGGCGGTCGAATTCGGCCATGGCGGCAGGATAATCCTCAAGCTTGTCCTTGAGAATCACACCCATGTTGTAGAGTCCTTCCTGAATAATTTCGTGAGCGGTAGCTTTTTCGGCGTCGGTGAAAGGAATCTGAGCCAGATAATATTCGGGGTAATGAGGGTCGTCGGACTGCGAGAGAGCCTCGTTTTCTTTTTTCTCCTCCGCAGTTCCGGCATTTTCATTGCTGTCATCGCCGGCTTCGTCCTCATCCTCGGAGGGAGAATCGAAATCCGACATATTGAAACTCGTCTTGTTTCGGCGGCGCCAGTCGTCCTCGAGTTTTCGCGAGCCCCAACGTTTCTGGAACTCGGTTTTTCCGGCATTTTTTGTGGCTGTGTTGTAGAAGTACCAGGAATTGTCGGAGTTTATGGTAAACGACTGCGTGCTGTTATCCTGCAAAGTATTTTCGTTAGCGGCACGACCTGCAAGATATTCCTGCCTGCGGGCTTCTTCGGCATCGGCTTTTTCCTGTTCCTTGAGCCTTTCAATAATTTTGGCAATAACGGCGTCGCGCTCCTTTTCGGGCATGGCGGCAAGGCGCAGAAGAGAGTCCTGCAAATTCACATTCTCGGAGTACACGGCCAGTTCGTCGAGGACATCGGAGCGGCGTTTGAGCAGCTTGTAATCCTCGTAGGTTTCGGGCAGCTGGGGCACGGCCTCGGCATAGCAAGGCTGCGCTTTGGCATAATTGCGGAGCTGAAAATACAGCTCGCCCAGGCGCAGCTGGTTTATAGCCTTGTCGATTCCGTTACGCGTACTTTTTTCGTTGGCGATTTCGTAGTTCTCTATAGCCTTTAGGGTATCGGCACGCGAAAGGTACAAGTTGCCTATCGCATAATAAATCTGGTCGAGATAATCCTTGTTGCGGTCGTAGCGGGTCATGCGGCGCAGCGCCTTTACTTCCGGCTCGATGTCGGAACCCGTAAACACTTCGCTTTGCTTGATGCGGGCATTGAATTTTGTGCGGTACGAGGCCGAGGAGGCCGCGCCGGCATCGCCGAAAGCCTTGTAAGCCTCCTTGTTCATTCCCAAATGGCTGTACACCTGCCCCAAGAGGAAATTCAAACGCGTTTTCTGCGCGCCGGAAGCACCTTTTACAGCAGCCTGAAGAAACGGGAGAGCTTCTTTGTAATCGTCGGCATGAATATAGAAATCGGCATAGGCGAAATTATACAGACGCCGCAACTTATTGTCGGTAAGCTCGTCGGTTTTTATTCTCGTAAGAATCATTTCGGCCTCGAAATTCCAGCCGAGCGCAATATAGCTCAAAGCCTGCATGAGCTTGCTTTCCGTAACCGTTGCGGGCAACCAGCCGAAATGCTTGCTTATATAGAAAAAGGTGGAAGCGGCACCAAGGAAATCGCCGTTATAGTACTGGCTTCGTCCCATCATCATCCAGGCATTGTGCAGGAAGGGGTTGTACTCCTCACGCTTCATCCATGCCTTGTAGGCGGCATTGTTGCTTTTTCCGCTTTTTTTTGCAGGCTTCTTTTTTATTGAGCGCAGCTGAATGGCTTTTTGAGCTTTTTCGATAGAGCGGTTGAAATCGCCTGTCGGCTGAGGGGCCGATGTTTCGGCTTTGGCCTCTACGGGGTGCATGAACACGCGGCGCGAATAATCGTCCTCGTATTTGTCTTCCATATCGGCCAAAGTTTCCTTGTAGTGGGTATCGCCGTTATAGTATATGTTATAACGGGTGATAAAAGCCTGGTAATTACGCGTTGCGGCATTGTTTTTTTTGGTGGAGCATGCCGACAGCGCCGTCACGGCCACAACGACCGCGAGCACAAGTGCGGGCGATAGACGCCGCGCTATTTCATGAGCCTTCCACATCAAAAATATAACGTTTACACAGCAGGCTTATTGTGTGTTGCCTTCGGGGCGCTGCATAACCGGATATGCTATGCGGGAATGGTAAATTGTCATGAGACGTTTTATAAACGCTTCCTTAATGCGGGCAATATCGCGGAACTCGAGGGTTGATTCGTTGTGAAGTCCCTCGGCAATCTGTCCGTCGATAATTTTATTCACAAGTTCGGCAATGGCCTCGCGGGTGTGGTCTTTCAGCGAGCGGCTGGCGGCTTCCACGGCATCGGCCATCATGAGCAGCGATGTTTCGCGGCTGCGGGGATTGGGGCCGGGATATGTAAACGGCTTTTTGTCCACATCCTCGCCGGGATGCTTGGCGCAATAGGTAATGTAGAAGTACTTGGCCATTCCCGCACCGTGGTGCTCGCGTATGAAATCGCGTATCACCTCGGGGAGGCCGGCGCGTTCGGCAAGGGCAAGACCGTCCGACACATGGTTTATCACAATTTCGGCGCTGCGCTCGGGAGGCAGTGCGTCGTGGGGATTCACGCCGTGCTGGTTTTCGGTAAAAAACGCCGGATTGGCAAGCTTGCCCACATCGTGGTACAGCGTGCCGGCACGCACAAGCTGAACATTGGCGCCGATTTTCTGGGCGGCGTCACAGGCAAGATTGCTCACCGCAATGGCATGCTGGAAAGTGCCGGGGCACTCGTTGGACAGCCGCATGAGCAGCGGGGCATTGATATCGGCGAGCTCTACAAGCGTAACAACCGACATGAATCCGAATATACGCTCGGCAGCCGACATCAATATATATGCCATGGACGTGAGGGCGGCATTAACACAAAGGAAAACAATCATTCGCCAGGTAACACCGTCGAAGGAGCCGTTCATAAGCAAGTCCAGTCCCACATAAGCCGCCACATAGGCAAGCGCCACAACAAGAGAGGTGCGCAACAACTGGGCACGGCGCGAAAGCTCGCGCAACGAGTACACCGTGGCACAGCAGGCGCAGAACTGAAGCAGCAGATATTCCAGCGCAAACGCCGTTATGCCGGCGCACACCAGCGCAAGGGTTATGGATACAAACAGTGCCGTGCGCCCGTCAAAAAATACAAGCACAAGAATGGGCACTATCATCATGGGGGCTATATATATGCCCTGCGCAACAAAATAGTTGAGCGCGGCTGCTATGAGGAAGAACAGCGTGACAAGGGTGTACATATACACCAGCGCACGAATATTGGAGAAAATGGACGGAACAAAGAAATAGAAGTACAGCATGAGCGCCGCAAGCAGGAGCCCAACATACACCGCCTGCCCCGCAAGCATGAGCAGCTTGCTCTGGTTCTGATTGGTGTTCAGCTGCGCGAGCATGCTCTCGTAGGTACGTAGGTTCGTAAAATCCTGCGAGGTAATAATGGCACCTTTGTCTATAATGGTCTGTCCCTGCAGGATTATGCCTCGGTCGGCGGTGAGGGTTAAATAATCGTACTCGTAGTGCCGGCGGCTCTCCTCCTCATCGCGCGTGTAGTTGGGCCGCAAAATGTTGTGAAGATTGGCACGGACAAAATACTGGTGCATGGTGCTGTCGGTAAGCACCGAATCGAGCATTAGATACACATCGCGCGGCGACGACATACCTGCCGTGGACATATCGCTGAGCACATTTTTGTTCAGCAGGCGCACCTTTGGCAGTCGTCCCGAGTTTATCTGTTCCATTGTGTGCATGTCCACAACGCCGGTGGAGTAGATTTTGCGCAGCTCCGAGCCGAGGCGCGATTTAAGGTTCGTGCCCGGAGCATCGGGGAGACGCTCCACAATGGTATCGATAATAAGCTGGTTAAACGTAAAAATAGGCACGAAGCGCGAGTTCAGAGTATCGCGGGCAGCTTCAAGCGTTGCCGAGTCGGGATGAATGGGAATGTCGAACGGAGCTATCAGCTTGGTATAATTCCACGGGCGCCCGGTCTCGTAATTGTAGCGGTTGGCCTCGGGGTGAGGATAAAAATATACAATTATAATTGTAGCGGCGAGCGCCACAAGAATTTTTTGCAGAATTCCTTTGTTTTTATTGTCCATACGTCAAACTATACGTGTAGAGGAAGTAACGCCGTCAATCGCTTTGATTCGGCGGCAAAGGTCGTTTACAACATCGGCATCGCACACGCGCACCCACAGGTCGGCCTCGAACACCTCGGCCTTTGCCTCGATTGTGAGCTTGCGCATGTCAATTCCCATGTGCGTGGATATGAGCAAAGTAATGTCCTGCAGAATGCCGTGGCGGTCGATACCTTCAACGCGCACATGGGCAAGGAAGCGTATATCGCCGTCGGTGGCCCATTCGGTGGCCACTATGCTCGAGCCGAAACCGGCTTTGAGCACCTGTGCCCTCGGACAGTCAAGCGCATGAATCTCAACCATGCCGTCATCGGCCACAAAGCCCATTACATCATCGCCGGGAATGGGCGAGCAGCACTCGGCAAAGCGGAAATTGGAACCGTCGGGAGTTGTACACAGGCGATATATCTGCTTGGTATTTACAGGCTTGACTTCCGGCGCAGGAAGCTCTTTTTCCTTGGACGAGGGCGTTACCGTTGCGGTTACTTTTTTGCCTATGGCAACAATTTTGGAGAACAGTCCCGACGATTGCACGGGCAGCGCGGCAGCCTTGCGAAGCGGTTTCAACAGAAAATCGCCCAGCACAATTTCCTCCGAAGCAAGCTGCATGCACAAATCGTCGCGATTACCCACATGGCAAAGGCCCTGCAGCTTGGTAATTACAAGGTTGGTGTCGGGTATATCGTTTTCCTCAAGCCACCTGGCAAGCATTTCACGTCCTTGCGCGATAAGCGGCTGACGCATGGCGCGCAAGCCCTTGCGCAGGCGCGTACGAGCCTTGGCCGTTACAAGAAAACTCTCCCACTCGGCCTGGGGCACCTGATTTTTGGACGTGAGGATTTCCACCTGGTCGCCGCTCTTTAGCTCGCAGTGCAGAGGCATGAGCTTGTGGTTTACCTTTGCGGCAATACAATGCAGGCCAAGCTCGGAATGAAGCTCGAAAGCAAGGTCGAGCACGGTAGCCCCCGAGGGGAGCGTAACAAGTTCGCCGGCAGGCGTAAAAACCACAATTTCCGATGCAAACAGATTGAGTTTCAGCGTACTCAAAAAATCTATTGCACTCGGTTCGGGATTGTCCAAAATATCCTTAATAGTCTTTAGCCACGCGTTAAGCTCCGATTCCTCGTCGCCTTCGCCGATTTTATACTTCCAGTGGGCGGCAAAGCCTTTTTCGGCAATCTCGTCCATTCGCCGCGAGCGTATCTGCACCTCAATCCAGTTGCCGTCGGGACCCATTACGGTGAGGTGAAGCGCCTGGTAACCGTTAGCCTTGGGAGTGACAATCCAGTCGCGCGTACGCCCCGGATGAAGCTGATAAAGGTCGGTTATAGCCGAGTAGATATTCCAGCAAATGCTTTTTTCCATGCTCTGGTCCTCGCAGTCGAAAACAATACGCATGGCATAGAGGTCGTAAACCTCCTCAAAGGGCAGGTGCTTGGCCTCCATTTTTTTATATATGGAATAAATACTCTTGAGCCTTGCCTTTGCCTCGTATTTAATTCCAAGGCTGTCCAGTTTTTCCTTTATGGGCAGCGAAAAATCGGAGTACACCATTGTGCGGCGCTCCTGTGTCTGCCGTATTTTTCGCTCTATTTCGTCGTAAATATCGGGATGCTCATGCTTGAAACTCAAATCCTCAAGCTCTGTCTTAATTGCAAACAAGCCAAGACGATGCGCCAACGGAGCGTATATATACAAGGTTTCGCCGGCAATTTTATAGCGCTTGTTGGGAGCCATCGAGCCCAGAGTGCGCATGTTGTGCAGGCGGTCGGCCATTTTGATAAGCACAACGCGAATATCCTCGCTCATGGTAAGCAGCAGCTTGCGGAAATTCTCGGCCTGCACCGAGGCCTTGTCGCCGAAAATACCGCCCGAAATTTTGGTTAGCCCTTCAACCAACTGCGCTATCTTGGCCCCGAAGTTCTGCTCTATATCCTCAACGGTATACTCGGTATCCTCAACAACATCGTGCAGCAGCGCAGCACAAATGCTTGTGGAACCAAGCCCTATTTCCTGCGATACTATGCGAGCCACGGCTATGGGATGCATTATATACGGCTCGCCCGACCGACGCCGCACACCACGGTGAGCCTCCCGCGCAAACTTGAAGGCTCGCTCTATTATCTCAACTTTTTTACGGTGATTGCTGCGTAGATAACCCTCCAGAAGCTCGCCATAGGCAGCCTCTATCATCTTGTCATCTTCACGGGGATTGGGCATAACTGTTGTTTCCATAGTACCGCAGTGTTTAATAAGCGCAATTAACTACAAAAATAGGAATTTCCCTTGAAAAATGCAAGTTTTTTAAGAAACTGTTTAAATTTATTATGATGCAGTTTTTGAGAGGGTTTGCCGCATGGATTTTTGTTTGTGATGAGAGACCGCAGCTGTAGCCACAAAATGAAGAATAAACAAAAAGACACCGACAAGACTCTCAAAAGCAAAGTAATATGAATTTTAAACAGTTTCCGATACTTTGAACTTTTAAGATACTTCGTTCGTTTTCTCTATTGACTAAGTAACTTTATAACACATCCACATATGAGCGATTTCAACGAACTTATTCAGCAAAACAAACCTACTTTGGTAGATTTTTTCGCAACCTGGTGCGGCCCGTGCCGTGTGCAAGGCCCTATACTCGAAGAGGTTAAACAGCGTGTCGGCGACATGGCAAACATCCTCAAAGTGGACATCGACAAGGAACAGCGCCTCGCTGCACAGTACAATGTGCGATCGGTGCCTACCTTGATTCTGTTCAAAAACGGCGAGGCGGTGTGGCGTACTGTCGGCGTGCAGTCGGCCGAAGAACTGGAACAGCGCATTCGCGACCATCAGAAAACAAAAAGCGATGAATTTTAATTTATTGTAAATTCCGATTATTATGACACCTAACAATATAAATCTTTCGCAACTCTTGGCCGAGGCAAAACCCACTCTTGTGGAGTTCTATCGCCCCGGATGCGCAAAATGCGAGGAGTCGCTCGCCACTTTGGAACAGCTCCGTCAGCGCCTGGCCGACAAAGCTAATGTAGTTGCCGTTGACGGCACGGCCAATCAAGACCTTATGAAAGCATATAAGGTAGATTCCTATCCTACCTACGTCCTCTTCAAGGACGGCGCAGTTGCTTGGAAAGACAGCGGAGCAAAGCCTTTTGGAGAACTTGAACATATGGTTCGCGATTTTATTTAAAAACACATACCATTCCGCGCTCAGGCGCGTTTGAATTTACTGTTGTTTAACCGAAAAGCGGGGCGCGTCTCACAACGCACCCCGCTCTCTTTCACTACTGAAATATAATCAATCTTAATAATTCGCAGCACCATCCAATCCGCTGTTTATCACATAGTAATATGGCGGATTGTGAAGTATGTTCATGCTTGAACCCGGATCCACAGCAAGCTCGGGTTCATATCGACGAGTTTCAGTAATTGTAAATTGATTGCCTAAATAGTTCACATTCATTGAAACTGTAACATAGGCAATTGTTCTGCCTGTAACAATATTCTTCCAATTAAAGTAGTACCTTGTGTTGCTGTCTACATCGCGTGAACGAATTGATGTTACTCGATATATAGACTGTTTGTATTCAGTCGGTTCATATAACGAATATGGCATCTTTCCTGCTATTAATTTATCAGCAGCAAAAGGCTTTCTGAAAGAATTATTATAATAATTTGTATATGTCTCGTTTTCAGGCTTGTAATCAACCCACTTAACAGACACATTGTAACTTTTGATATACTGCTTGATAATAGGATTAAACACAACTTCGGGAGTGTCGTATCGAACAACCTCTGGAAAGACAGTAGTACCGTAGAACTCAAGACCATCCTCATTGGAATCGTCTATACGGTCCATTGTCACAGGTGTTATAAGATTTACATACAACTTGGGACGCTTCTTAATTGTCCAAACTCCTAATGTAAATGGCTCGGACGAATTCAATTGTGCGGAAGCAACTACATTTGAAGCTGAGACATCACTGAAATTAAACGCAATTGGTGATACGTTATTTGTAATTTGAATAGAGCCGGCCCCTGTTAGAGACATCGTACCGAGACTTTCGAAACGAGCATTGGATTCTGTTACATACTCCATTGCCGTACTCTTTTTGAAGATTGTTTTGGCTGCACCCAAGGCAAGACTAACAACCTTTCCTACCGGGCCAAAGAATTCGGCAACATGTTGGCCGACTTCAATAACTCCACCTAAACTTTTAACCTGATTTTGGGCTTTCTCCTGATTCAAAGCATAAATACTTGATTGTTCCGTTTGTTCTGATTCGCCAGCCCTTGATTGAGGACGAGGCGTTGTTAAAGAAGTTATAGTCCCTGAAGTATCAAATTTAGCATTTCCCACAAATTGGTAATTCGTATAGAAACTTGACACCGAATTGATTGAAAAGGATGATAAGGGCTTTTGATTTATACTATAGCGTGGCACTTGATATTCAAAGCCATTCCACCCTTGAGTCAGTGCTCCATTTTGAACACCGCTTTCATTGGAAAGGTACAATGTATTGGATGTATTCGTTGAAGGCTGATCATCGGCAAGGCAATAGAATCCGGGATTATCCAATACTTGGAGTAATCCTACACCGTCATACTTCAATACCCACTGCGACATGGAAGCGCCAACATTGTATTCATAATAATAGAATACTTTGAGTACTCCGGTGAAATAATTGTAAAAGCACATATAGTTCTGTCCTGCGTCTTTCCCTACTTTTTCAAAAGAATGAAAAAGCATTGTCCAACCATTGGCTTTCTTAATATCGGTACGAAAAGCCTCCGAAAGCGGGCTTTGGGTACCTGCAGCCCATGGGGCAGCCACCACATTATCGGTACTGCGGTTTAGCTTGATTTCCTTAACATTTTCCCAATTGTCAATCAAATCGGGATTGGAAACTGATTGCGTTCCTTGGGTTACAAAGCTCCTTGAGCTTGGAGATTGCAGCGGCTGTCTCACCGGCAGTTCTTCATTACATGCACACACTATACATGCTATACATAATATAAGCAAAAACTTTTTCATAACATGTTATGTAATTGATTAATATTCTATTCTTCTGTATTTACCGGAAGTTCGTATTGCGGGAAATAGTCGGAGCGCAAAACGTCCATATATTTCTCTTTAACTTCTTCGGGGACATCCCTCGTCATGTAATTGTTATAAAGCTTAGGGATATTTCCAATATTATCGCTATAAATTCGCCAATCCATCTCTGTAAATTGACAGGTAGCCAAATTTAATGGATATTTACAGTCGCGCACAAAGAGAGGCACTTTACCGGTAAATGCGTTACCTGCAAGAATTATCTTGGCATCCAATTCAGTTATTTCTTCCGGAATCTCGCCACCGAGGCGTAACTCCAACCACAATTCTTTAATTGTCGGTTTAAGCTTTACAACGTCTTTTGACAATTCTCCCATAGGTTTAAAGGGCAATCCGGTCTCTTTATCGGGTTCGAAATTTTTGTCACCCGGTTCAGGATACTGCCCTCGCAGAGTAAGCTTTTCCAAAGGAAGATCAAATATGCAGTTGTCAAGTATCGGTCCGATACAACTACCAACTATTAGCGTAAATTCTCGTAAATGAGTGAGATTTGCCATTGTACCGGGAAGAGGAAGTCCTTTTTGTTGATTGGCTTTCTTGAACTCGAGTGTTACAACACGGAATTTCTTTTCAACAGCATCGAATTCAAACGACACACCTTCCCATGTGTCTATATCATCGGCCTTTAGACCGAGAGTTTCATCTAAACTAAAAGCGGCAACAAGGTCGGCAACAGCAATAGAGTCACCTTCGTCGACACCGCATGCAGGAAACGGTTCGGGATCATCCGAACAAGCAAAAAATGCAGTGCCCGCAAGCAAAACAGTAAAAAAAACAATAAGCTTTTTCATTTTGGAAAATGAATTAGATTGATGGTATATAGTTTGTTTTAATGGCTCAAGGAGTAATTAATTGCGTACCGTACTGCAAGGTACAGTACGCAATTAATGGTTTTATTCGGCGTCTTCGGATTCCTCGGGTTCTTCGGGCTCTTCTTCGGGAAGATTGCCGGGAAGGACTTCACCCTGAAGATTATACTGCGGGAAATAGTTGGTGCGCAGAACTTCGGTGAACTTCTCTATAATGTCGTCGGAAACATCCACAGGAAGCAGATTGTAGGTAAGGTTGGGAATATTACCTTTTTCTTCGGTATAAATTCGCCAATCCATATCGGTAAACTGGCAGCCTGAGAGATCCAGCGGGTTCTTGAAGTCGCGGACAAACAAGGGAACCATACCTGTGAATGCGTTGTCCGAAAGATTGATATTGGCGTTCCAATCAGCGAGTTCGGCAGGAATATCGCCACCGAGACGCAACGAGAGCTGAAGATCTTTTACAGTTGATTTAAGCTTCATTAAATCGGCGGGAACATCGCCCATCGATTTGTAGGGAAGCTCGTTTGCGCCGCCCGTCTTGGCGTAAGTGCCGCATACAACAAGCTTTTCCAACGGAAGAGTAAAAATAGCGTTGTCGAGAACCGGCTTGGTGCAGTCGGTAACTTTGAGGATAAACGACTGCATGTGAGTGAGGTTAGCCACCGTTGCCGGAATGGCCAGACCTTTCTTTTGGCTGGCGTTGTTGAACTCGATTCCTACAACGCGGAATTTTTTCTCTATCGGGAAAAATTGCAGCGATACTCCTTTCCAGGTGTCAATGTCGTTGGCCTTAAGCCCTGCGGTTTCGTCAAGACTGAAAGCGGTGATGAGGTCGGCAACGGCAATAGAGTCGCATTCGGCCACACCGCAGGCGGGAACGGGTTCGGGATCTTCGGAGCAGGCAAACAGTGCAGTGCTTGCAATCAGAATTGAAAATAAAGAAGGGAACTTCTTCATGATGTGAATTATTAAGTTGGTTATTAAC
This sequence comes from uncultured Porphyromonadaceae bacterium, assembly GCA_947175425.1. Taxonomy (GTDB): domain Bacteria; phylum Bacteroidota; class Bacteroidia; order Bacteroidales; family Muribaculaceae; genus CAG-873. Next base: position 26,442 of record CAMWMR010000007.1, on the reverse strand, counting down.
AGAATAGACTGCAAAAATGAGAGCAGTGGTTTCAAGGATTGTGTTCTTTGTGTTTAATGTTTACAGCTTGCCGGAATATTCCGGCGATAGTTTTTCATGGATTGGCATTGACTTGCCCTATAAGGACAAGCCGCTTAATCGTGGACGGTTACAGGCAGATAGTTGTATTGTTGACAGCTTGTTGCCGGAATTGTTTGGTTTTTAAGTGTTTCGATGCAGCATGCAAAAGCACAAGCTGATTCCGATTTACCGGGATTACCGATAATAGCCGATTCTCCAAAAAGAATTGAAAAAAGTTGAAATGCCTTTTTCATAGCTTGTGATTTTTAGGTTTGCGCTCAAAATTAGCAAATATTAAAACATCGCGCCAAATATATTTTGTTAAATTTTATTGAGCGCAACAAGGCTATGTATAACTTTTGTTTAATTCCGGCGCTTCAACCTTTTGATTTTCAGGCTCGATTTCAGTCCTGAAAAATTTTCCCATTCACCCCTGAAAAGCAGCCGCTGCCCCGCTATTCCACAAGCATTTTTCGCTCGCAGCGGAGCACACGTCCGGGAAATGAATGCGGGAATGCGTGGTTATGCGTGGCCACTATCACAGCGGCTCCGGCTTGCTTGGCAACATCGTAAAGATGCGTCATAATGCGCTGCCCCGTTTCGGGGTCGAGATTACCGGTAGGCTCGTCGGCAAGAATAAGCCCCGGACTGTTAAGCAGCGCCCGCGCAATTACAATGCGCTGCTGCTCGCCGCCCGACAAACGATGCGGCATTTTAAACGCCTTTGTGGCCATGCCGGTGAGCCGAAGAACTTCGTCGATTCGGGCATGACGCTCGGAGGCATCCTTCCAGCCCGTGGCGCGGAGAACAAAATCGAGGTTGTCGAATGCCGTGCGGTCGGGCAAAAGCTGGAAATCCTGGAATACTATGCCTATTTTTCGCCTCAGGAAAGGAATGTCCTTGCGTGTTATGGAATTGAGGTCGTAACCCATTACACAGGCATTGCCTGCCGCAACGGGAACCTCGGCATACATTGTTTTGAGAAGCGATGTTTTTCCGCTGCCGACACGGCCTAAAAGATACACGAATTCCCCCGGCATCACCGTAAGATTCACATCCTTTAGAGCCACGTGCTCGTTACGGAGCACCTCCACACCGCTGTATTGAATAACATTTTCCATAACAGCGCAAAGTTATAAATTTTATTGGAATAAAAAAACGGCAACGCATTTTTCGCGCCACCGTTTTTTTGAAAATATTTTCTGAGATTACACTCTCAATCGCCCATTGTGCGGAGCAGTTCGTCGTTGTCCAGAGTGCGTTCCATGCGGTCCTTGATAAATTCCATGGCCTCGATAGAGTTGCGGTCCGAAAGGAAGCGGCGAAGAATCCACATGCGGTTGAGGGTTTCGTTGCGCAGGAGCAGGTCGTCGCGACGGGTGCTCGACGCCATAATGTCCACAGCGGGGAAAATGCGCTTGTTGGAGAGTTTGCGGTCGAGCTGAAGTTCCATGTTGCCCGTTCCCTTGAATTCCTCAAAAATAACCTCGTCCATTTTGGAGCTTGTCTCGGTGAGGGCTGTGGCTATAATTGTGAGAGAGCCGCCGCCTTCAATGTTACGCGCCGCGCCAAAGAAACGTTTGGGCTTTTGAAGCGCATTGGCGTCCACACCGCCCGAAAGTATTTTACCCGATGCCGGAGCAACGGTGTTATAGGCGCGGGCAAGACGGGTAATAGAGTCGAGCAGCACAACAACATCGTGGCCGCACTCTACCATTCGTTTGGCTTTTTCCATTACAATACCGGCAATTTTTACATGACGGTCGGCGGGTTCGTCGAAAGTCGATGCAATTACCTCGGCATTTACCGAACGCTGCATGTCGGTAACCTCCTCGGGACGTTCGTCAATAAGGAGAATCATAATGTAGGTCTCGGGGTGATTCTCGGCAATAGCATTGGCAATATCCTTAAGCAACAGGGTTTTACCTGTTTTGGGAGGCGCCACAATCAAACCGCGCTGACCTTTGCCTATAGGAGCGAACATATCCACCACGCGGGTCGATACGGTGCAGGAGCGGCCGCCGGTGAGATTGAATTTTTCGTCGGGGAAAAGCGGGGTGAGGTGCTCAAAGGCAACACGGTCGCGAATAAATTCCAGCGAGCGGCCGTTCACGCGCTTAACATCGGTAAGCGGGAAATATTTTTCGCCTTCGCGGGGTGCGCGAATGCTTGCCTCCACAACATCGCCCATGCGCAGGCCGTAAGCCTTGATCTGAGGCATGGTAACATAAATATCGTCGGGCGAAGGCAGATAGTTGAAATCGGCAGAGCGGAGGAATCCGTAACCCTCGGGAACAATTTCCAACACGCCTGTAGCCTCCAGAATGCCGTTGAAATCGTAACGCGGACGAGGCACAAAAGCCTGCTGCTGTTGCTGGTTCTGGCGATTCTTTTTATTCTTTTTGCCCTGACCCTGCTGTTGTGCGGGGTGCTGTTGAGGCTGGTGCTGACGTTCGGGGTCGGCGTTGTCGGCATTCTGCGCGGGAGCGGCGGCCTGGGCGGCTTCACGTTCACGCTGCGAGCGGGGAACGAATTTGCGCCCCTCGCTGCGGGGGAAGAACTCGCCTAACGAACTGTCGCGCGAAGGCAGGAAACGGGAACGCGGAGCCTCAGCCTGTTCGGCCGGAGCGTCCTGTGCGGGAGCTTCGGCAGCCGGAGTTTCCTGTGCGGGGACGCTTTCGGCGGCGGGAGCATTTTCGGCTGTCTCGGCCACGGGCGCTTCGGCAGCCTTTTCGGGAGCGGCCTCGGCAAGGGGCTGAGCAGCCTGCTCGGCGGGAGCAGGAGTTTCGGCAGGAGCCGGTTCGTTTATTTCGGTGGGAGCTGCGGGAGTTTCGGGTGCAGCTTCCTCAACACGTTTTTTGGGAGGACGGCCGCGACGCTTGCGTTCCACAACAGCGGGAGCATTGTCGGCGGGAGCGCTCTCGGCCTTTGGTGCGGCTTCTTCCTTGGGTTCGGCGGCAGGAGCGGCTTGGGCTGCAGCTTCCGGCTCTTTCTTTTTACGTCCGCGTTTTTTGGGTTGGTTTTCTCCGGCTTCGGCACGCTTGTCGGCACGGCGACGCTGTTCCAAAGCTCCTGCGGCGGCACGGGTTTCGGCCTGTTCGTCAAGAATACGATAAACCAGTTCCTCGCGCTTGCCAAGGTCTATTTTTTTGAGTCCCATACCCTCGGCAACTGCTTTGAGCTGCTCATCGGGCATGTCGTTCAATTGGGAAATATTGTACATTCTAAAATTCGGTATATCGAAGGACACGCATCAAGCGCATGCCTGCATAATACGGTGTGGTGGATTGTTTGCGATATCGGCAACCGGAAAGGAATTTTGAGAAGAGAACCCGCAGGAAAAATTCCCGCCAAGGGGGTTAACCGGCGTAAATCGCTGTCTTAATAAATTAATGGATGGGAGCGAAAAAAGCGGGGGCCACTCCCGTTTTTGCCCTGCAAAGTTACGCTTTCTAATTTAAAAAACCAAAAAATAATAGCAAAAGTTCACGAAGCTCTTTAAACATGCTCAATCTGCAGCGTCAACCTTCATTTTGCAAAATTATCGCTGACCTTGCGCTACATTCAAGGGTAGTTTCCGCATAAAGAAATACTTCGGGCGCACTACCCTCTCTTAAAACTCTACCGACAGGCGCACATTTATCTGGCGGCGGGTTAGATAGTTGGGAACGGCATACTGCAAGCGGTTCACATCGGTTACCCAGTAATATGAACTTACATTGCTTATATCCAGCAGATTGAATATATCCACACCCAGCCAAGCCGATTTAAACACCTTTTTAAGCCCGGTACAAGGCTCTCCGTCCTTGGGCGCGGATATAAGCGCATAGGCAAGCCCTATATCCACACGTTTATAGGCCGGTGCACGGAAATAACCCTTGTCGCGCGAACCGCGGGGCGCCGTCATGGGAAGTCCGTCCGAAAATATTCCGCGCAAATTGAATTTAAGCTTGGGAAACTTGGGAAAATAATCGGTGAAAAACAGCGCGAAACTGTAACGGCGGTCGGTGGGACGAGGAACTTTAACACCGTTAAGATTTTCCTGCGTTTTCATCAGCGAGAAACTCAGCCACGAGTCGGTGCCCGGAACAAACTGTCCGAAAAGCTTGAAATCCACTCCCGCGGCATAACCGTTGGTGAGATTCTGCCCCGAGTACACTATCTTGAGATTATCAATTTCGTAGGGTATAAGGTTGCTCAGGTTTTTATAATAAGCCTCACCCGAAAGCTTGAAAGGACGCTCGAATGCACGGAAAGTATAATCGGCGCCGAAAATAAGCTGGAACGAACGCTGCGAGCGGATTTCGTTGTTGAGCAGCACGCGTATATTCCCTTCGGCATCCTCAACAGGCATTTTGTACTCCTTGTAGAAAGGCGACTGGTAGTACAGTCCCGTTGCAAAACGAAGCGACAGGCGCGGCAGCTTGGACGGAACATAGCCAACACTCACACGGGGGCTAACAAGAAATTCCCGGTTATAGTCCCAGTAGGAAAAACGTATGCCGCCGTTAAAGTTGAAATAGCCCGCATCGGTATCGAGGCGATAAGTATCCTGCGCATAGAAGGCAACACGGTTGGAGCTGAGGTCGTGCGAAGAACTCAAATTATAGATAACCCTTAGCGCATCGGGGTCGAACGGAAGCGAATATCCCGCCGAATCGCGCAGCTCCCACTCGCGGGAACGGTCGCGTATGGTCTCGTGATTAAAATTGATTCCGTACTCTATGTTATGGCTGTTTATGCCCGATGCTCCGCGCAGACCCAAGGTGAACACCGATGCACGGAAACGGTTACGGGCATGCTCGTGATAGCGCCCCACTCCAAGCTCGCCGCCTATTCCCTCGTTGCCTTCCGAGCCGCCCGTGCCGGCCTGGTCGAGCCAGTACTCGCCCGAAATATCGTAGGATACAAGTTCGTTGGTAAAATATCCCGCCGCGAGCAAGGCAAATTCATGGGCTTTGCGGGGCTTGTAGGTAATTGTTGCAGCTCCGAAATAAGTTTCAAAACGGTCCTTTTCCTGCCCGTCGAAATAAACGGTAAATTCCTTGGCGTCGGTCGACGTTCCGAATTTGGTAGTGCGGTTCTGAGGAATAAACTTGTAATTGTTTACGGCGATATTGCCCAGGAACGATACTTTCAGCTTGTCGTTGAAAGTATAAGTCATATTTGTCTGGTAATCCAGATAGCGGGGATCGTACTCGCCTTTTTCGTCCATTGAACCGAGCAGCGACGAATTTTGCTTGTAGCGCACGCCGTGAAGCTGCGAGAAATGCCGCGAGGCAGTGCCTATGGTTGCCGAAGCACCCATGAGCGAGGCCGAAACCGAACCCTCAAAAGCCTCCGGCTCGCGATAGGTAATATCCAGCACGCTGCTCATTTTGTCGGCATAGCGTGCCGAAAAACCGCCCGTGGAAAATCCTATGGCGCCAACCATGTCGGGGTTGACAATACTGAGACCTTCCTGCTGTCCCGACGATACAAGCTGAGGGCGATAAACTTCTATACCGTTTATATATACACTGTTTTCGTCGTAGGAACCGCCGCGCACGCTGTACTGCGACGACATTTCGTTGGACGATGTTACACCGGCCATGGTGGTGATGAGCGATTCGACACTGCCGCCCGAAACATCGGGTGCAAGCTTGTAGTCGCCTCCGTCAATCTTCTGCATGCCGCCGGTCTGTTTTTGATAGTCGGTTACCTCAACGCCTTTGAGGGCATACGTGGCCGGAGTCATTTTAACATTGACGGTCACCTCGCCCGACGGGTCAATAAGCCGGCGGCGCGATTCTTCAAATCCTATGCACGAAAAAACAATGCGTATTGTATCCGATTCCGGAACGGTGAGAGTGTAACGGCCGTCGAGACCGCTGCTCGTCCCCAAAGCTTTTCCCGCTATTTTGACGGTTACAAATTCCAGCGGCTCGTTCTCGGCATCGGTAATAAGTCCCGAAATTTTTACAGGCCCTTTGGCAAAGGAGCAAAGAACGGCAAAAACGGTGTATATATATATAAGGAGTAGTCGCTTCATTTTTCAACATCTATATAACGACGTTTCTCCCCGAAAATTGTACTACTCTTTCAATGCCGCTACTTTATAATGAATATGCCTGAGCTGCCACACTACAAGGAATATCGTTACTATCGTGGCCAGCGCGTCGGAAATCGGGAAAGAGTACCACACACCGTCAAGCTCCATAACACGCGGAAGGAACATGAGCAGCGGAATAAGAAATATAACCTGACGAAGCAAACTCAGAATAATGGACTTGCCCGCCTTGCCGAGACTTTGGAACAGGCACGACGATACAATCTGAAATCCCACAACGGGAAAACACAGTATACACTTGGTGAGGGCGCGTTCGGTGGCATCGAGGAGTTGCTCGTCGTTGGTAAACGCCATGGCTATCTCGCGGGGAAATACAAGAATGGCAACAGTGCCCGCCAATGTTATGGCCGAGGCAACACCCATGGCAAGAAAATAGGCTTTGCGCAAGCGGTGAGGCTTGTTGGCGCCGTAATTATAGCCTATTATAGGCTGCAGTCCCTGGCATATACCCAAAACAGTGGTTACAAGCAGCGAAGTTACGGTAATCATTATGCCGGCGGCTCCGATGTCGAGGTCGCTCCCGTAGCGCAGTAGAGTATTGTTTATCAGCGCATTGATTAAACATGCCGCAGCATTTATAAGCGCCGGTGCCGCTCCTATGGTAACAATTCCCCACACAAGCCTCCACCTGAGCCGGAAAGTTCCCCGACGGAAACGCAATGTAACATCGCGCCTCATAAAATGCCAAACAACAAACAAGGCCGATACTCCCATGGCAATATCCGTAGCCCACGCCGCGCCTTCAATACCCCATCCGAACACCTTAATAAATATAGGGTCCAGAACAACGTTAACTCCCGCTCCTATAAGCATGGTCATCATGGCCCGGCCCGGATAACCGCTCGAACGCATTATATTGTTAAAGCCGAAAGCCACATTGGTGAGCAGCAGTCCCGGGGTGAGCGTCAGCATATAATCGCGGGCATAAGGCAATGTCGCATCACTGGCACCGAAAGCCCGCAGAAACGAGTCTATAAAAATTACAAAAACAGCAATGTATACCGCCGCATTGAGGAATGTCAGGGTAAAAGCATTTCCAAGAACCGTCTCGGCCTTGGGCTTGTCGCCGGCGCCAAGGTCAATCGATACGCGCGCGGCTGCACCCACTCCGACAAGCACGCCTATTGCCGTGGCAAGATTCATTAGCGGGAAGGTTACGGCAAGTCCGGAAATGGCATTCGCGCCAAGCCACTGGCCTATAAAGATGCGATCCACAACATTGTACAATGCCATTACAAGCATACCTGTAACGGCAGGAATGCTGTACTCCCACAGCAGACGCCCCACGGGACGCGTGCCCAAAGCTTCCAGTTTATCGGCTGTTTTCATTGCAAAAGTGTGTGTTATCTTGCAAAAAGGGCTGCACTTCCATGTGAACTGCAGCCCCTTAAAAGGTATATATCTACGCTGTGCTTACTGAGCGTTCTGCTGAGCGAGGGCGCGTTCGTAGTATTTGCGGATATCGGTGCGTACGTTGCGTACGTAGGAGGGATATTCGTCGATTATAGTCTTGTAAGCCTTGGCTTCTGCCGCATAATTTTTCTGCTCGCGGTAGATGTTGGCTTCCTTAATCAGCACGAAAGGAACGATTTCGGGGTTCTTGTCGGCCTTGGAAACAGCTTTCTGATAGCAGGAAAGAGCCTTGTCAAGCTGGTCGAGGTTAACATGGCAGTCGCCGCGAAGTGTATAAATACCGGCAGCGGCAATATTGTCGTCGAGCGAAGCATCGTCAAGGTATTCGAGAGCCTTTTCATACTCGCCTTCGTTATAAAGCTTGATACCAACCATGGCGCGGGCACGGTTACCGCCCTTGTAGCCGGCTTTGGCAGCTTCCATGTAAAGCGCGGTGGCTACCGAGTCGTTCTGTGCCATATCGGCGGCGCCTACAAGTTCGGCGGCCTTGCGTTCGCCGCTGTTGGCGGCAAAAATCCATACAAGCGCACCGACAAGAAGAACGGCTGCTACGACAAGACAGGTGACAATGGTTTTTTTGTTTTTACGGGCTTTAGCCAGAATGAGTTCCGACTGATCCTGCTCCTGAGGAACCTGTGTGTTCTTTTCCATGTTATATTTTGTTTCTATTTTTTCGTGATAATGACGTGGACTTCAATGGCCGCACATAGCTTTTCGAATTGCAAAAATACGGCTTATTATCAAAATACGAAAATTTTTGAGCCAAGAATTTTAATTTTAGACCGCAAAACCCTAAATTTGCACTCTATTAAGCAATAAAACAATGAAAGAAATAGATATCCTCACCAAAATCACCGCCCGAGGCTACGACGAACTCTCTCCCGAGGAACGCGAGCTCACCGACGCCGCATGGAACGCCACCAAAGGAGCATATGCTCCTTACAGCAATTTCAGCGTGGGCGCGGCAATACGCCTCGACAACGGTGTAATTGTAACAGGCGCAAACCAGGAAAACGCTGCATTTTCCTCCGGAACTTGTGCCGAACGCTCGGCTTGCTTCTACGCCGGCGCAAACTATCCGCAGGCCAAATTCACTGCCATTGCAATTGCCGCCGTTGGCACCGACAAAAAACGCGTGCCGAATCCCGTCGCTCCCTGCGGCGCGTGCCGCCAGGCTCTGCTTGAATATGAAACTCTCGCCGGACACAACGTTCCCGTCATGCTACTCGGCGAAAACGAAGTATACACACTCCCCTCTGTAAAATCGCTTATGCCCCTGGCATTTACCGAATTTTAAATTATGAATTTTATAGAAGAACTCACATGGCGCGGCATGCTCCACACCGTTATGCCCGGCGCCGAAGACGAACTTAAAAAAGGAATGGCTACGGCATACCTCGGTATCGACCCCACTGCCGACAGCCTCCACATAGGCCACCTCGTGGGCGTGATGATGCTTAAACACTTCCAGCGCTGCGGACACCGTCCCATTGCGCTCGTTGGCGGTGCAACAGGTATGATTGGCGACCCCTCGATGAAAAGCCAGGAACGCAAACTCCTCGACGAAGACACTCTGCGTCACAACCAGGAAGCTATTAAAAAACAGCTCGCCAAATTCCTCGATTTCGAAAGCGACGCGCCAAACGCAGCCGTTATGGTGAACAACTACGACTGGATGAAGAACTTCTCCTTCCTCGCATTCATCCGCGACGTAGGAAAACTCATCACCGTTAACTACATGATGGCCAAGGACTCCGTGAAAAAACGCCTCGGAGGAGAAAACCAGCAAGGCATGTCATTCACCGAATTCAGCTACCAGCTCGTTCAGGGATACGACTTCCTGCACCTGTACCGCGAAATGGGTTGCCGGTTCCAGATTGGCGGCTCCGACCAGTGGGGCAACATCACCACAGGTACCGAACTCATCCGTCGAACCGAGGGCGGCGAAGCATTTGCCGTTACCTGCAACCTCATAACAAAAGCCGACGGAAGCAAATTCGGTAAAACCGAAAGCGGAAACGTATGGCTCGACCGTCGTCTCACCTCGCCCTACAAATTCTACCAGTTCTGGCTCAACGTGGCCGATGACGATGCCGAAAAATACATCAAGATCTTCACAACTCTCACCCGCGAGGAAATCGACGCCGTTATCGAAGAGCACAAGCAGGACCCCGGACGCCGCGTTCTCCAGCGCCGTCTTGCTCAGGAAATAACAACAATGGTACACAGCGCCGAAGACCTCAAGGCAGCCGAAGAAGCTTCACAGATTCTTTTCAGCAACAAAGCCGCCGAAGCCCTCCGAAACCTCGACGAGCAGACTCTCCTCGACGTTTTCGACGGAGTGCCCACATTCGAAGTGGAACGTGCCGACATTGAAGCGGGAATTCGCCTCGCCGACCTCCTTGTCGACAAAGCTCCCATTTTCCCCTCAAAAGCCGAAATGCGCAAGCTCACACAGGGCGGCGGTCTCGCTATAAACAAAGATAAAGTTGCCGACCCGCAGGCTGTGGCAAGCTCCGACATGCTTCTCGACGGAAAATACATAATCGTCCAGAAAGGCAAAAAGAACTACAACCTCCTCATTGTAAAATAATGAACGACAACGCCGCTCTCGCTGCCGAATTCGATAACGAAATCAGCGCCAACATAGCCATCGGACTACTCCGCAACAACGGAATCGACGCATGGATGCCAAGCAACATAATGGGCACCATGTACGGCGCAGGGGCAACATGGGCGCCTTCGCAGGTACTTGTCTCCGAAGCCGACCTTGAAAAAGCCCGTCAAATCCTCCACGAGCACGGCGATATCTGAAAAAAATATCTCACGCACAAAAACGTCCTCACCGCCCGGAGGACGTTTTTTTGTTTTCCAAATAAGCACCAAAGCTGTCGCCATTTTCCGTTTTTTACACACAAAGCACTGCTTTTAAGACGATTTTTATTATCTTTGCGCTCAGTTTCTACATCATTTTTATGGCTGAAATCAAAATTGCGGGAATTATGCGCGCAGGCGTGTTTTCCCCGAACCATATAGGCAACGACGCCGCAATATTCAACAACGTAGCCGAGCAACTCCGCAAAAGAGGATGTGAAGTGAAAATCTACAGCGAGGAACAATTCATCTCCGGGGCTGTGGAAGAGTCCGTTATCCTCAACATGTGCCGCGAACAACGCTCAATTGCCCTGCTCCAGAAACTGGAACAGCAGGGGGCGCTCGTCATAAACTCGGGATTCGGCATCGAAAACTGCACCCGCGAGAGAATGACTCGAATTCTCCTCGGCTCCAACATCCCCTACCCCACTTCAATAATCGTAAACACCAACGAAGGCATACGCGACGCTCTCGCCGCCGCAGGAATTGAACGCGGCTGGATTAAACGAGGCGACTTCCACGCAATGCACAAAGAGGATGTTTGCTATGTCCGCCACTCGCAGGAAGCCCAGGAGGTCCTCCAGGAATTCTTCCTCCGCGGAATAAAACGTGCTGTAATCAACAAGCACCTCGAGGGCGACCTCATCAAATTCTACGGTGTGACAGGTACCGGTTTCTTCTACTGGTTCTACCCAATGAGCGCGAACCACAGCAAGTACGGCGACGAAGCAATTAACGGCGTCGAGCACAACTATCGCTTCAGCGAAGAAAAACTCAAGGCTATGACAGCCAAGGCCGCCGACATTCTCGATATTAAAATATACGGAGGCGACTGCATCATAAGCCCCGAAGGAAACATTTCCATTATCGATTTCAACGACTGGCCAAGCTTCGCTCCTTGCCGCGTGGAAGCAGCGCCGCACATCGCTCGTCTCATAATGAACCTTATAAAGGAGCATCAGAAGAAAAATGGCTAATCCCTACCGCAAATCCACCGTTCTGCCTCCCGAAGGAAAAAACTTCCCGCTGTTCCCCAAACTCATTGCAACAAGTTTCGGAGCCGGATTCCTCCCCGTCGCTCCCGGAACATGGGGTGCTCTAATGGCTATTGTGCTGTGGCTGCCCCTCTACCTGTGGGCCGGAACTGCTGCAACGCTGATTGTAACATCTGCGGCCATAATTGTTCTCGGCATTCTCGGAACATGGGCAAGCTCCGTTTCCGAAAAATACTGGGGACCCGACCCCGTTGTGGCATGCGTCGACGAAACCGTAGGACAATGGATTTCGCTACTCCCCGTCCTGCCCTTCTGCCCCTGGTGGGAAATAGTGCTTTCGCTCGCGCTGTTCCGCTTCTTCGATATTTTCAAACCCCTGGGAATACGCGCTACCGAAAAACTGCCGCGGGGATACGGAATGATGGCCGATGATGTCCTTGCCGGAATTTATTCCGCCGTAATTATACTTCTCCTTAACCAATTCGTTATCACGCCTCATGGAATGGCTTAAAAAAACCGGCGACAAGCTGCTTAAAAGCAACTCTCTGATAATAACATACCTCCGCTCGATAGTTTCGTCACAGCTCGCCAGCTGGACCGACTACATTGTATGCTTCTGCCTATTCTCCCTCTCGCTACTGCCCCCTTTCTGGGCTACCGCCGCCGGAGCATTCTGCGGAGGAGTGATTAACTGCATAATAAACTACAAATTCACTTTCCGTGCCGATAACTGCGACTGGCGCGCCGTTGTGGTGAAATATCTCTTCGTTTGGATCGGAAGCCTGCTCCTAAACTCATTCGGAACCGAATATTTCTACGCCTGGGCACAGTCGTGGCAATGGCCGGCACAGGCGGGAATTTCACAAAACGTTATTTTTGTCGGCTCTCGTCTGTTCATCAGCCTCATGGTGTCGTGGTTCTGGAACTTCGCCCTCCAGCGATATGTCGTTTACCGCCCGCTCGCAATCGACAAGTATATTGTTCGCCCCTTTAACCTTTGTTCTGCAAAATAACTTCGTCAAATGTCAGTAAAAATATTCTTCAAAAGTCTGCGCGATTCCCTGCAGCAGGGTATATACGCTGTCATAAACCCCTTTGTACGACTGCTCATTTCAATGGGTGTCACTCCAAACATGGTAACAACAATCGGTCTGCTCGGAAACATTGCCGCCGCTGCAATGTTTGTGTGGATTGGCGTTGATGTGGCCGAAGGACAACCCGTTGATTTTGCCCGCATAACATGGGCAGGCGCGCTTATAATAGGTTTCTCGCTCTTCGACATGCTCGACGGACAAGTCGCACGCCTCGGCAACATGACTTCCGTATTCGGTGCCATGTACGACTCCGTCCTCGACCGCTACTGCGAGCTCTTCACCCTCGGAGGCATAGCCGCTTATCTCGCCTGCTGCGGAAACATATGGGGTGCCGTAATAACTTTCCTCGCTCTCGTAGGTTCTATAATGGTGAGCTACGTCCGCGCTCGCGCCGAAGGGCTTGACATTGAATGCAAAATAGGTTTCATGCAGCGCCCCGAACGCGTTGTAGTTACTGCCGTGGCCGCTCTCGCAACAGGAATATACGGAATGTGTCGCGACTCTCTTAACTCTTTCGACCCCAATACAATTCTTGTTGTGGCAATGGCAGTGATTGCCGTTTTCGCAAACCTCACCGCTTTCGCCCGCATACAACACTGCCGACGCAGCCTCTCGCTCAAGGCGTCCAAAGCAAACGCCGAATGAGAATAGCTGTTCCCCGCACAAAAGAAGCTTTGTGGTGTGCCGGCGCTTTGGCGCTATGGCTCGCCGTCACCGCCCTGTTCATCGGATTCCGTCCGGAACACGTGGTGATGGCTGTACTTATTTTCGCTCTTTTCTTTATCAGCGCTCCCTCTCGAAAGCTCGTTATAGCCCTCCTGCCGTTTTTCATTTTCGGCATAAGCTACGACTGGATGAACATCGTGCCCAACTACATGGTAGCGCCCGTCGACACTCGCGACTTGTACGAAACCGAGAAAGCCTTGTTCGGAATTGCCGGAGCCGACGGAACACTCCTCACTCCCAACGAATTTTTTGCTATACACCACTGCACGATTGCCGACTTCTTTGCCGGAGTGTTCTACCTCTGCTGGGTACCGCTGCCCATTATTTTCGGCCTGTGGCTCTACTTCTCAAAGCGCACTTCGGGATACCTCCATTTCGCATTGGTATTCCTTTTTGTAAACCTCCTCGGCTTCGCCCTCTACTACGTCCACCCCGCAGCTCCGCCGTGGTACGTGGCTCTGCACGGATTTGAAGCCGTTCCCGGCACTCCCGGCGATGTGGCAGGACTCGGTCGCTTCGACGAACTCACCGGCTGGCACGTTTTCGACGGTCTCTACGCCCGCAACTCAAACGTTTTTGCGGCAATGCCCTCGCTCCACTCTGCCTATACACTCGTGGCTTTCATCTACGCTCTCCGCACAAAATCGCCCCTCGCGTGGAAAATAATTCTGGGAATTGTAACGGCAGGAATATGGTTCACCGCTGTTTACTCTTCTCATCACTATATTCTGGACGTCCTCGGCGGAATAGCCACCGCCATTGCAGGATTCCTCATTTTCGAGTATCTGCTTATGCGCATTCCGGCTTTCGCCCGTTTTGTGAAAAGCTATACCGCCTACATATCCCGCTAATTTAAAATGCCCGACTACAGCAATTACGAAATACGCCCCGACGTGCTCAATGCCGACGACCTCGGCCAAATGATTCCGGCGCTTGCAAAACATCCCAAAATTGCACGCACCCTGCTGCACATGCTCTCTGTCGACAAGGTTAACCGTGTCCACAGCGCATGCTGCGACACCCCCGGCCCCGAATTCACACACCGACTCCTCACCGAGCAATTCCACAACACTCTGCGCGTCGACGGAATGGACGTGCTCGAAAACCTCCCCGAAGGTCCGTTCATCACCGTCAGCAACCACCCCTTCGGCGCTCTCGACGGTATTACGCTTATAAGCCTCATCGGCCGCTATCGCCCCGAGTTCAAAGTTATGGTAAACATGATTCTGAACAAAATAACGGCTATGCGCCCCAACTTCATTGCCGTGGACGCCTGGGCATCAAACGACCCCGAAAAACGTGCCGTAAGCGTCAACGGTATACGCACCGCAATTAAGCAGCTCCGCAACGGACAGCCCGTAGGATTCTTCCCCGCCGGCGCTATGAGCAAAACAACATGGAACAACGGTCTCCAGGACCGCCCCTGGCAGGAATCCATTCTACAGATTATACACCGCGCAAAAGTTCCCGTTATTCCAATATACTTCCACGGCAGCAACAGCACAATGTTCAACATAATGGGACACCTGTGCTGGCCGCTCCGCTCAATTATGCTACCCTCCGAAGTTTTCAAAAAGAACGGTAAGGAAATTCACGTCAGCGTTGGGCAGCCAATCTCTGTTGAAGAGCAAATGCAGCACGGTGCCACTCCCGAAGAACTCGGAAAATACCTGCGTGAAAAAACTTACGATCTCAGACGATACAAATAATAATGGTTAATTCAACCGAATATCAGAATTCACTCAAAAGCCTCGATACCGAGGAAGGTATCGACCTTGCATTCTACCGCCCCATAGGATACTTCTGGGCATGTCTGGCTAAAAAACTGGGCGTGACGCCCAACGTAATAACCATTGCATCGATTTTCCTCGGAATCGGTGCCGGCATTGCTTTCTACTTCAACAACCTGTGGATTAACATCGCCGGAATGCTCCTGCTCATGTGGGCCAACTCATTCGACAGCGCCGACGGTCAGCTCGCACGAATGACTAAACAGTATTCCCGACTCGGACGTATTCTCGACGGCCTCTCCGGCGACATCTGGTTCTTCTGCATATACCTCGCAATTTGCCTGCGCGAAAACATTACCTCAACATTCTTCATGGCTCATCCGTGGCTTATTTGGCTCATTGCCGTAGTTACGGGAATATGCCACGCCAAGCAGGCGGCCATGGCCGACTACTACCGCCAGTTCCACCTCTACTTCCTCAAAGGTGAAAACGGCAGCGAACTGGAAAACGCCGCAGAACTCAAAAAGAAACTCGCCTCGCTTTCCTGGACAAAAAACTTCTGGCAAAAAATTGTACTCCTGTTCTACACTAACTATACCGTAAACCAGGAAGCCACAACCCCCGCAATGCAACAGCTTCGCGCCGAACTCGCCAAACGTTTCCCCGGAACGGCAGCTCCGCAGGCATTCCGCGACGAGTTTCGACGCCTCAGCCTCCCGCTGATGAAGTACACCAACATCCTGTCGTTCAACTGGCGCACAATAGCTCTATTCGCCGCTATTTTCGCCCGAATGCCGTGGCTCTACTTCGCTTTCGAGCTGATTGTGCTCAATCTACTCCTTATATATATGAGAAACCGGCACGAAAAAATTTGTCGCACCCTCACCCTCGAACTCAAACAAGGTAAATATGGAAACTAAAGGCTTTATTTTCGACTACGGGGGTACTCTCGACAATAACGGCGACCATTGGGCGCCCGTTATCCGCGAAGCTTTCGCAACTCTGCCGATTCCCGAAATTCCGCTCGACCGCTTCTGTCAGGCATATGTGTACGCCGAACGACTGCTTGCCAAAGAACGACACATAATGCCGGAGCACAACTTTGCACAGATGATGCGCATAAAAGCGGAAATAGAACTTAACGAACTCGCCGCCGACGGCATGGTCAGTCCCGCCGACATTCCCGCCTTTGCAAAACAAATCGCCGAATACTGCGACGACCGCGCACGCCGGTGCACTTCCGAGGCAATTCCCGTGCTCGAATACCTCTCCCAAAAATACAGCCTTGCCCTCGTGAGCAACTTCTACGGCAACATAAACAGCGTGCTCCAACAATACGGACTCGCACACTTCTTCCCCCACGTCATAGAAAGCGCCGTAGTGGGTGTACGTAAGCCCGACCCCGCTATTTTCCGCCTCGGTGTGGAAGCACTCGGCCTCAAACCGCAGGAAGTTGTCGTCGTCGGCGACAGCATCTCCAAGGACATCGTGCCCGCACAAAGCCTCGGCTGCCAAACAATATGGATTAAAGGACGTCCCTGGTTCGGCGAAAAAACACCCGAACACTCCGGAAAAAGCATCGATTCCATAAGTGAACTCGCAATGCTGTATTAATCCATTTTAACTATAATCGAACATAAACACATTCATTTTTACATATCTTCACACTCTTGGCAAATATTTATGCTATTATAACAATAATTTATCAAAATTGAGGTAAAAACATTTTTGCAATCGCATAAATATTGCTACTTTTGAGCCGTGAAATCCGCGAAGGCGGATTGTGATGTTGTCTCCGACCTCATCCTTTCATCAGAATATTATAATAACACAATAATCATTAATTCACACAAAATGAGCGAAACTACAGTTAAACCGGCTCAAGGCAAACTTGGTGTGATGGTAGTTGGCCTCGGTGCCGTTACCACCACTTTTATCACCGGTGTTCTCATGGCTCGTAAGGGCCTTACAAAGCCCGTTGGCTCCATGACACAATACGACCGTATCCGTGTCGGTGAAGGCGCAGATAAAAAGTACCTCAAATATAACGAAATCGCTCCTATCGCTGACCTCAACGACATCGTGTTCGCAGCATGGGACGTTTATCCCGCTAACGCTTACGAATCAGCTATCAACGCCGAGGTTCTTAAGGAAAAAGACATCAACCCCGTGCGCGAAGAGCTCGAGGCTATCAAACCCCTCACCGCTGCTTTCGACCACAACTACGCAAAACGTCTCGACGGCGACAACGTTAAAACCGGTACACGCTGGGAACTCGTGGAACAGCTCCGCGAAGACATCCGCAAGTTCAAAGCCGACAACAACCTCGACCGCGTGGTTGTGCTTTGGGCTGCTTCTACCGAAGTTTACGTTCCCGTTGACGAAAACGTTCACTACAAGCTCAGCGACCTCGAAGCCGCTATGAAGGCCGATGACAAAGAACACATCGCCCCCTCAATGTGCTACGCTTACGCTGCTCTCGTTGAAGGCGCTCCCTTCATCATGGGTGCCCCCAACACAACCGTCGACATACCCGCAATGTGGGAACTCGCCGAAAAAACAAAAATGCCTATCGCCGGCAAGGACTTCAAAACCGGCCAGACTCTTGTTAAATCCGGCTTCGCTCCCATCATCGGCACACGCTGCCTCGGCCTCTCCGGATGGTTCTCTACAAACATCCTCGGTAACCGCGACGGTCTCGTGCTCGACGAACCCGCCAACTTCCGCACCAAAGAAGTTTCCAAACTCTCTACCCTGGAATCTATCCTCGTGCCCGAAGAACAGCCCGACCTTTACACCAATTACTATCATAAAGTTCGTATCAACTACTATCCTCCCCGCAACGATAACAAGGAAGGATGGGACAACATCGACATCTTCGGTTGGATGGGATACCCCATGCAGATCAAGATCAACTTCCTCTGCCGCGACTCAATCCTTGCCGCTCCCCTCTGTCTCGACCTCGTGCTTCTGAGCGACCTCGCTGCCCGTGCCGGACGCTACGGCATCCAGTACTTCCTCAGCTTCTTCCTCAAGAGCCCGATGCACGACTACACCAAGGACGAAGTGCCCGTCAACCATCTGTTCCAACAGTACGTCATGCTCAAAAACGCCATCCGCGAAATGGGTGGTTACAAAGCTGACGAACTTATCGACTAAGCGCCACCCTCATAACCGAAAGGGGCTGCAAATGCAGCCCCTTTTTTTGTATACTTTCAAAAAAATATTCGGAAAAGACGAAGTGCCCCGGGAATGCGACGCCGCGTAAGCGCCGCGGTAAGGCGAAACAACAGGCGGTAGAAGGCCGACGGCTCTCCTGCGAGGGCTACGCCAAGAAGCTTCTCAGCCTCGGCAGCGGCTCCCTCTGCGCCATAAATTCCCGCAAGATGTGCACGCCGAAGACGCACAAAGCGTTGTTGACGAGATAACTTGAGATTGCTCTCGATTGTATCCAGCGAATGCGGGCGATATTCGGGGTGTGCCGACAGACGCGTACCCGTTATCGACTGTTCGGTTGGATGCACAAGCACTCCGCTCGCACCGGCTATTCGCTCTATGCGGGGCGACAGCGCCAACAGGCGCGTGCCAAGCTCTATATCGTTCCACGCCATTACGCTGTTGTCCCAGCCTCCCGCACGGCGAAAAAGCTCGGTTCGGGCAGCATACATCGGCGTAGCCATAGAGCCCTGCATAAGATTGTGCCACAACACATTACGGGTGTAAAACCTCTTGATTTTCACACCTTTGGGAAAACAAATACTTACATCACGCCCCACTATATCCGGCCGCGACGGACGTTCCAGCGCCTCGAGCATATCCCGGGCATGATCGGGAGTCATCTCATCGTCGCTGTCGAAGAACATCACAAACTCCGTATCGGCCATCTGCAACCCCTTGTTGCGGGCGGCGCAGGCACCCGGCACAGGCTCCGAGTACACCTCCACCTCAAAACCGGGCGCAGCATGCTCCTGCCGCCACTGTTCGAGAACAGCGAGAGTACCGTCTTTGCTGCCGTTGTCAACAAGAATAAGCTTGAGAGGCCGCAGTGTCTGCCTTTCCACGCTCTCCAGCGTGCGCAGAACAATACCCTCGCGGTTATATACGGGTATGATTATGGAAAGACGCGCCGACATTACGATTTCTGGAATTCGGTGGGCGACATGCCCGTTATTGTCTTGAAATACTTGCCGAACGACGACTGCGTGGAGAAATTCAGCTCATAGGCAATCTGCTGCACATTCTTGCCCGAGTAACGCAACAGATTCTTGGCCTCGGTAATGACAAAGTGGTCGATCCAGCGAGTAGCCGAACGCCCCGTGGCCTCCTTTACAAGCATGGACAGATATTTTGGCGAAATAAGCAGCTTGGAGGCGTAGAAACTTACCGAGCGCTCGGTAGTAAAATAAACCTGCACAAGCTTCAGAAAATCGCTCACATAGGTGCTTCGGCGCGGAGCATTTGTTCCTGTAATGTTCACCCGCTTGTACAACAGCTGCATGAGCTGGTAGAACAAGGCCGAGCTGAGGCTGGACACAAGGTGCTTTGTAAGCTGCACATTAAGGCTGTCGGTCATTGATGTGTGGATAAGCGACAGATACCTCAGCAGCAGCGGCACCTCGCGTTCCTCCAGCGGAAGCATGGGTCCTCGGTTGCTTATGAGCACTTCGCCCGAAATAGCTGTGAACGAAATATTTATCTCCTGAATAAACTGCGGGGAAAACGCAAGTATATATGCATCTACCGGCTCCTCGTTGCTACATTGAATCTGAAGGGAAGAACCGTGATGCAGCACAACTGCTGCAGGGGCTTCCATTTCGTATTCGTCGGTATCAAGCTGTGCAGTAAGCTTGCCTTTGACAAGAATCAATATAACAGTGCCTTCGATACGATGGCGCTGATTGCGCACCTGCTCCGGAATATAAGTAAGGTCGCTGGCAATATGGGCAAAACCGCAGTTGCCTTCTAAGCAACTGAATTCGGTGGCCATATTGCGGAGCAGCGAATAATCATTTGTATTGTTCTGATTCATTTAGGTTATAATAGTTCCCGATATTCACAACGGGCAAAACTCTCCAAAATTACAAAAAACTTGGGTATAGCACAAGAAAAAAGGCTGTTTATGCCAACTTTATAGCATAAACAACCTTTTTATGAGTGTATTTAAAGTGTTTACATGCACTTGTCAAGCGCCTCGGAAATAGCCTCGCGGTCCATGTTCCGGCCTATGAAAACAAGCTTAACCATACGGTCGCCGTAGGTTTCGTCCCAGTCGCGGGCAAGTCCCGGCTCGTCGCGCATGAGCTGCTCGAGTTCCTCGGCGGGAGCTGTGGCAAACCAGTAACCGGCCTCGGTGAGTTTTTTCTGCACACCGGCCTGCTCGAACAGGTACGACATATCGGGATTGTGCTTGAAGTACAGCACGCCCTTGGCACGGATTACACTCTTTGGCCATTGAGTGGCAATAAAGTGGTCGAACTTGTTAATATCGAATCCTTTGCGGCGATAGTACACAAAAGTTCCAATGCCGTATTCCTCGGCCTCGCCTTCGCCGTGGTGGTGGTGATGATGACAATGAGGATTATGGCAATGAGCGGCATCGTGGTCGCACTCGTCATCGTGGTCATGATGATGTTCGTGCTCGTGTTCATGGGCATGCTCATGGTCGTGATGATGCTCGTGGTGAGCTTCCTCCTCTTCCTCAGCGCTCGGAGCTTTTTCTATTTCATGAATCCAGGCTGCCGAAGTGGCCACATCCTCAAAATCGAACATGTGCGTGTTCAGCAGTTCCGCCAGGGGCACATCGCAGTAATTGCATTCCACAATGCGGGCTTTGGGCTGCAAGGCACGTATAATTGCTTTGATATGAGCGACTTCCTCGGGCGTAACCTCATCGATTTTATTGAGCAGAATCATGTTGCAGAATTCAATCTGCTCAATAATCAGGTTCTCGATATCGTCCTCGGTGAGATTCTCCGACGACAGCGCATCGCCGCAGCCGAACTCATGTTTCATGCGCAAGGCGTCCACAACGGTCACAATGCAGTCCAACACGGGCAGCGGAGCGTCGCCGAACTCGCCGGCAAGCGAAGGTATTGTGCATATGGTCTGTGCAATAGGAGCGGGTTCGCATATACCCGACGCCTCAATCACAATATAATCGAACTTGCCGGTGCGTGAAATATCGGCAAGCTGCTCCACGAGGTCCATTTTGAGGGTACAGCATATGCAGCCGTTCTGCAGGGCCACAAGGTCGCCTTGGTCCTTTTTCCCTACAACTCCGCCTTTCTGGATGAGAGAAGCGTCGATGTTCACTTCGCCAAGGTCGTTTACAATGACGGCAAAGCGTATGCCGCGCTCGTTTGTGAGTATGCGGTTCAGCAGTGTCGTTTTGCCGCTGCCCAGATAACCGGTGAGCAGCAGCACGGGAATTTGCTGTTTCATTTTATACTTTTGAATGATGTTACGATTTTGAGAGGATTTCAAAAATCAAATTCCGACTGTACGGGAGGCAGGAGCGTGAAACTCATGCGGTGCAGCGGCGAAGCGCCGAATTCGGCTATTGCGCGGCGGTGGTCGGCTGTGGGATAGCCTTTGTTGCGGTCCCACGCATATTGCGGATACTGCGAATGAGCCTCAAGCATGAACAAATCGCGTTCGGTTTTTGCAAGGACGGATGCCGCGGCAATATTTGCAAAGCGTCCGTCACCTTTCACGAAAGTTGTCCATGGCGTGTCGCCGTAAGGCATGAAACGGTTTCCGTCCACAATAACCGCTCCGGGACGCACCTCAAGGGCATCCAAAGCGCGGTGCATTGCCAAAATGGAGGCGCGGAGTATGTTCACGCGGTCGATTTCTTCGGCACTCACCGAAGCCACAGCCCATGCCACAGCTTCGGCTTTTATTATATCGCGCAAGGCCATGCGGCGTTTCTCGCTCAGCTGCTTGGAATCGTTAAGCCAGGGGTGCGAAAAATCGTCGGGCAGGATTACGGCGGCGGCAAAAACCGGCCCGGCAAGACAGCCTCGCCCGGCCTCGTCGCAGCCCGCCTCCATACATCCCGGGGTGTTGCACGCCGGCAGCGGCACAAAGGGCTTACGTGAGGAAGTCATGGTTTATAACATTCTCCACAAGGTATAATCCCTCAATGTCGGAACGGTTTATTTCAATATCGTCGTAGTCGGGATTCTCGCTGTGGAGAGTAACCTTGGAGGGGTCGGGATTTCGGCGCACGTATTTTACAAGGCGGAAATCGGGGAGCACCACAACATAAATCTGTCCCCACGCCAAAGGCGCGTCGGGAGCCATGGGACGTATTGAAATATAGCAGCCGGGAGCCAGCCTCGGAGCCATTGAGTTGCCGCTCACGCGCACAATCGGCAGTTCGGGGTTAATTCCGGGAAGATTGACAAAGCCTGCAATGTGTTCCTCGGTGAACATACGGCTCAGCGGCGTTGTGCCGGCGGTAACGTCGATGTTGTATACCGGAGCACCGGCAGGACGGTCGGACTCTTTGGAACGATTGCCGGAGCTGCGCGGGAAAGGAACGTCGGTTCCGTTAACCAGCCAGTCCTTGGAAACGTTCATGTTAACGACAATACGGTTTATGAACGAATCGGTTACACGCCCTTTGCCGCTCATTACTCTCGACATAGTGGCGGGGTCGACACCCACCTGCTTTCCGAAACCCGCCTGAGTCTGGCGTGTGAGACGGATGAGGTACTTTATGCGCTCTACTACGGTAGCCGTAGGGGCAGGAGTTTCCAGATTATCCATATTCAGGAAATTAATGTGGGTTAAACGCTGTTATTCAGGTGCAAAAATACAATAATAATTGATATTGCACAACTCTGACGATTTTTTTATTGATTTTTAGGATATGTGTACACGCCACATCGGACATAAAGCATTATATTTGCGCCCGAAATTAAAAAACTGACAAAAAATCACATGACTGCAAAACACCTCTTTATGGCCGCTTGTTGCGCCACACTGCTCTTTTCTTGCGCCGAGGACGATGTAACTCCTCAATACGAAGGCGTGAAAATCGAGAACGAAAAACCCGATGCCGGCGGCAACATGCGCGGTTTCTACGTGCTTAACGAAGGCAACATGGGCCAAAACAAATGTACCCTCGACTATTACGATTATCTCACCTGCACCTATGCCCGCAACGTATACGCGCAGGCCAATCCTAACGTTGTTCTTGAACTGGGCGATGTGGGCAACGATATAGCCGTACACGGCGACAAGCTCTATATTGTTGTCAACGGCAGCCACAAAGTGGAAGTGTGCAACGCCCTTACTGCCGAACGCATCGGCCAGGTGAACATTAACTCGCCCCGCTACATTGCTTTCGACGACAAAGGCAACGCTTATGTGAGCAGCTTTGTAGGCGGCAACGGCGATAACGGCTCGGTAATTCGCTTCAACACCGAAAACCTCACCGTTACAGGCACTGTGAGCGTAGGTCTCCAGCCCGAAGAACTTGTTGTTGACGGCGACAAGCTTTATGTTGCGAACTCCGGACAGTTCCAGGCTCCCGACTACGACACCACAATTTCGGTGGTAGACCTCAACAGCATGTCGGTGGAATATAAAATCGAAGCCGGCGTAAACATGCACCACCTGCGCATGGACCCCTACAACAACCTCTACGTCACCACCCGCGGCAACTACGCCGACATCCCCTCGCAGATTATGCGCTTTACCAAACAGGCCGACGGCAAGTATGCCGCCGACGCAACAATCGACGCTCCCTGCGCCAACATCGCCTATGGCGACGGCTATTTCCGTTTCTACGGCACCACATGGGATGCAAACTGGCAGGCGACATACAACTTCAACAGCATTGCTCCTCTGGAAAACGGCTATACCTTCTATCCCGAAAGCTTCCTCTCTGCAGCCGGACAGGCCGAAATCCAGACTCCCTATGCCATTGCCGTAAATCCCTGCACAGGCGACATAATTGTTACCGATGCAAAGAATTATGTATCGTCGGGCGAGCTGTTCTACTTTGACAAGAACGGCAATCTCCGCTGGCACACAACAACCGGCGACATCCCGGGCCACATTGCATTCGTAGCAAAATAATAATTGCTATATACGATTTTAAGAGGCTGTGCGTGCACAGCCTCTTTTTTATATGCTTTCCTGTGAGAGGACGTGCATTACGGGGATTCCGGCGGCGGAATCGAAGCGTATTACCGATTTTTCGCGGAACAGGCTTTGGTCGTCGCCAAGCCATGTGCATTCAATTACAAAGCTGTTGCGCTCGCCCGTCTGTGGCATGACCGAGGGCTCGATTTTGTAGTTTTCGGGGAGCGCCGGCTTTTCGGCAAGCGAGGCGGAAGAGAACACGGGTCTTTTTCCCGGATTTTTTATGCGTACCGAGGACAGGAACAGATAGGACTGCCATGCGCCCATACATCCAACCGAGGCGCGTACAGCACCGTCGAGTGTACGATTCTTTTCGCCTTTTCGCACAAAAAAACCGCAAGTATCGGCTGCATCGTGCTCAAGCAGCCACATATCGTCCATGTACAGTTCGTCGAGGCAGTTGAAAACTATTCGTCCGGCACCTATACCGTCGGGCAACTCGCGGCATTTTTGGAGTGCCCGGCACCAGCGCAGCCCTGTCTCGGAGTAATTTTCGGAATTGTCGCGTCGTCCGGCTTTCCACAATTCGTAAGAGCACAACGGCAATGCTCCGCACTCGTGTACGCTGTGCTTGAGCATGAAAATATATGCTTTTTGTACTACGTGGAGCTCGTCGTTGTCCTTGAAATCGTAGTAGTGTTCCACAATGTACTGAAGTATATGCAGGGCTTTGAGCTTGTCCTTTTTGACGGGCGAGCCTGCAATTTCATTGCCGAAAAAGTGGAGCATGGCCTCGTTCCAGAGGCATTTCACGTTTTTGAGCATCAGCTTGTTGACGAATTCGAGCCATTGGAGCGCCTTTTCGTGCTCGCCGGCCTGCCAAAGAATGTCGAACCCGTTAATCATTGCAGACTTGTTTCCGTGTTCGGCTGCTTTCATCAAAGCATCGAGCGCTTTTGTCGCATCTTCGGCGGTGTTGTCGCCGACAGATTGCCGCTGCAGCCTGTTGTAGGCGCCTGTCCAAGCCGGAAAGATTCCGGAACGGGAGTTATTCTCCTCCGCATCCGCATGTGCGAAGGAGAAATTGTCCGTGTCGTTGAAGTTTTTTGAAGTCATAATATTAAAAAAGCAATAATGTCCACATTGTTCAGAAACCCTATAAAGTAAAAAGAGGCGTAAGCATTTCCTGTTGCTATTCCGAGGGCATCGCCAAACGCCTGTATCCGTACAACAAGAAAAGGCCTACACCTGATGGTGCAAGCATTTCCCTCTTGCTGCGACGGATATTGCTGTTAAATTGGCGATTTTTCAGAATACGTCAGTCAAGAAGCAAACACTTCATTATATGTGGATAATTAATTCTATATCATTGGCTAATAAATTTTTACAATCATTTTGTGAAGTGCCGGGGATTAATCCATATCGAAACGGTCGCCGGCAATTTTGAGGTTGTTTTCGCGTATGAATCGAATAATTTCGGCTCTTACGGGCGTATCCTCTATATCGGCTTCAATGCGTTTGAGCGCATTAAAAAGCGAAGTTGAGCACTGGTAAATATGACGGTAAGCCTTTGCCACATCGTCGATTTCTTCCTCGGTGAAACCTCCGTGTTTGCGCATTATCACTGCGTTTACGCCATAGTAGCTAATCGGGTTGTGCGCCATAATTACGAAAGGCGGCACATTGGAGCTTATTCGAGTACCTCCTTTAATCAGGACAAAAGCTCCTATACGGCTTTTTTCGTGAACCACAACGTTAGACGATAGAATTGTTCCGGAGTCGATTGTGACATCACCGGCAATGTTAACGCTGTTTCCGACAACGCATTTGTCGGCAATGTGGCTGTCGTGTCCGATGTGGCTGTCGGCAAATACAAAACACTCGGCACCGACAGACGTACCTCCCTGGGAGTATATTCCCCGGTTAATAATCACATGTTCGCGTATAACCGTATTTTCGCCTACAAAACAGAACGACGGGTTTCCTTTCCAACGGAAATCCTGAGGGTCGGCTCCCACAATTGCACCTTGGTATACTTTAACACCTTTGCCAAGTGTAGTGCCGTGTATTACAGAGGCATACGGCATAATTTCACAGCCGTCGCCGATAACGGTATCGGCATCGATATATGCAAAGGGATGGATTGTAACGTCGTTGCCTATTTTGGCTTTCGGGTCGACGTAGGCTAAAGGGCTTATCATGGCGATTAAGTTTTAGAGTGAATTTTCCTGCTTCAAAATTAAGCAGTATTTTAAAAAGAAACAAATCCGCAGGCAAAATTGCTATGAAAAAAATGAAAGTGCGCTACTTCACAGTAACGCACCTCCCTCATAACCAAAATTCAA